>NZ_CP077093.1:0-600000 GCF_014268755.2 Pseudomonas vanderleydeniana
ATGTCCCGACTCAATCCCCGGCAGCAAGAAGCCGTGAACTACGTCGGCGGCCCGCTTTTGGTGCTCGCCGGTGCTGGCTCCGGCAAGACCAGCGTGATCACCCGCAAGATCGCCCACCTGATCCAGAACTGCGGCATCCGGGCCCAGTACATCGTCGCCATGACCTTCACCAACAAGGCTGCGCGCGAGATGAAGGAGCGGGTCGGTACCCTGCTGCGCCCGGGCGAGGGCCGCGGCCTGACGGTGTCGACCTTCCACAACCTGGGCCTGAACATCATCCGCAAGGAACACGTGCGGCTGGGCTACAAGCCGGGCTTCTCGATCTTCGACGAGACCGACGTCAAGGCCCTGATGACCGACATCATGCAGAAGGAATACTCGGGCGACGACGGCGTCGACGAGATCAAGAACATGATCGGCGGCTGGAAGAACGACCTGATCCTGCCGGCCCAGGCCCTGGAAAACGCGCGCAACCCCAAGGAACAGACCGCCGCCATCGTCTATACCCACTACCAGCGCACGCTCAGGGCGTTCAACGCGGTGGACTTCGACGACCTGATCCTGCTGCCGGTGAAGCTGTTCGAGGACAACCCCGACATCCTCGAGAAGTGGCAGCATCGCGTGCGCTACCTGCTGGTGGACGAATACCAGGACACCAACGCCAGCCAGTACCTGCTGGTGAAGATGCTGATCGGCACGCGCAACCAGTTCACCGTGGTGGGCGACGACGACCAGTCGATCTACGCCTGGCGCGGCGCACGCCCGGAAAACCTGATGCTGCTCAAGGAAGACTACCCGTCCCTGAAAGTGGTCATGCTCGAGCAGAACTACCGCTCCACCAGCCGCATCCTGCGTTGTGCCAACGTGCTGATCTCGAACAACCCGCACGAGTTCGAGAAGCAGTTGTGGAGCGAGATGGGCCACGGCGACGAGATCCGTGTGATCCGCTGCCGCAACGAGGACGCCGAGGCCGAGCGGGTGGCCATGGAAATCCTCACCCTGCACCTGCGCACCAACCGCCCCTACAGCGACTTCGCCATCCTCTACCGGGGCAACTACCAGGCCAAGCTGATCGAGCTGAAGCTGCAGCACCACCAGGTTCCGTATCGGCTGTCGGGCGGCAACAGTTTCTTCGGTCGCCAGGAAGTGAAGGACCTGATGGCCTACTTCCGCCTGATCGTGAACCCCGACGACGACAACGCCTTCCTGCGGGTGATCAACGTACCGCGCCGGGAAATCGGCTCGACCACCCTGGAAAAACTCGGCAACTACGCCACCGAGCGCAAGATCTCGATGTACGCCGCCACCGACGAGATCGGCCTGGGCGAACACCTGGACAGCCGCTTCACCGAACGCCTGTCGCGCTTCAAGCGCTTCATGGACCGGGTGCGCGAGCAGTGCGCCGGCGAAGACCCGATCTCCGCGCTGCGCAGCATGGTCATGGACATCGACTACGAAAACTGGCTGCGCACCAACAGTTCCAGCGACAAGGCCGCCGACTACCGGATGAGCAACGTCTGGTTCCTGATCGAGGCACTGAAGAACACCCTGGAGAAGGACGAAGAGGGTGAGATGACCGTCGAGGACGCCATCGGCAAGCTGGTTCTGCGCGACATGCTCGAACGCCAGCAGGAAGAGGAAGAAGGCGCCGAGGGGGTGCAGATGATGACCCTGCACGCGTCCAAGGGACTGGAGTTCCCCTACGTGTTCATCATGGGCATGGAGGAGGAGATTCTCCCCCATCGCTCCAGCATCGAGGCCGACACCATCGAGGAAGAGCGGCGCCTGGCCTACGTCGGGATCACCCGTGCGCGCCAGACCCTGGCCTTCACCTTCGCCGCCAAGCGCAAGCAGTATGGCGAGGTGGTCGAGTGTGCACCGAGTCGCTTCCTCGACGAGCTGCCGCCGGACGACCTGGCCTGGGAAGGCAACGACGACACGCCGACCGAAGTGAAAGCCGTGCGCGGCAACTCGGCACTGGCGGATATACGAGCGATGCTAAAGCGCTAGAATTGACCCTTTTACCCCCGCCCCATCCTTCCTGTAGGAGCGGGGCTTGCCCGCGAAGCTTTTCTCCTCAAGGGCCCTTTCGCGGGCAAGCCACGGCTCCTACAGGTGGATCGGGTGATGGGACAACCACTATTATTTTTCAGCGCCAAAAGGCGCTATTCGAGGACGTTACGTGGAAGCACTGCATAAGAAAATTCGCGAAGAAGGCATCGTGCTTTCCGATCAGGTTCTGAAGGTCGACGCCTTCCTCAACCACCAGATCGACCCGCAACTGATGAAGCAGATCGGCGACGAGTTCGCCCGCCTGTTCGCCGACTCGGGCATCACCAAGATCGTCACCATCGAGGCTTCGGGCATCGCCCCGGCGGTGATGACCGGCCTGAACCTGGGCGTGCCGGTGATCTTCGCACGCAAGCACCAGTCCCTGACCCTGACCGAAAACCTGCTGTCGGCGACCGTGTATTCCTTCACCAAGCAGGTGGAGAACACCGTGGCAATCTCCCCGCGCCACCTGACCAGCAGCGACCGCGTACTGGTCATCGACGACTTCCTGGCCAACGGCAAGGCGTCCCAGGCGCTGATCTCGATCATCAAGCAGGCCGGCGCCACCGTGGCGGGCCTGGGCATCGTCATCGAGAAGTCGTTCCAGGGCGGCCGTGCCGAGCTGGACGCCCAGGGCTACCGGGTCGAATCCCTGGCCCGGGTCAAGTCGCTGGCCGGCGGCGTGGTCACCTTCATCGAGTAAGCCTGCCGGCTTCAGAAGCCCATCGCCCTCGAACCGTGCAGCGAACTGGACAACTTGAACAGTTCGCTGTCGTTCTTGATCCCCAGCTTGCGATAGGCCGACTGCTTCTGCGTGCTGATGGTATTGGCGCTGCGTGAAAACTTGGCGGCGATGCCATTGACCGACATGCCATCGAGAAAGCAGCGCAACACCTCACGTTCCCTCGGTGACAGCACCTCGCCCGACGCCCCCGTGCAGACAGGTTCGGCAGCGCTGGCCACCCGATGCACCTCGGTTTCCGAAACCGCCGCCACTTCCGCAGCCATCACCGGATTCAGATAAATCCGACCGCGCGCCACCGTGCGGATCGCCGACGCCAGTCCGTCCAGCCGCTCGCTCTTGCCGAAGAATCCCCAACTGCCCGCCCTGAGCGCCAGCGACACGGTGGCCGGCGTGTAGTGGGCCGACAGCACCAGCGGCCGGCAATCGGGATACCGCGTCCTCAGCGTACGAATCAGGTTGATCCCGTCGATCTCCCGCGGGCCGAGCATGAAATCGATGACCAGGATGTCCGGCTGCCGGGTCGCCAGCGCCGCCAGCAGTTCCCGGCTCGTGGCATAGGAGCCGATCACCTGCAGATCGGGTTCTTTCGACAACCACAGGACCGTACCTACCCGGATCAGCTCGTGATCGTCCAGCAGCATGACGGTGTAGGGACCAGGGAGTGCACTTGTCATGTTGTATTGACCTCCTGAAAAAAATACCGCGCTCACAGCCTGAGTCGTGGCGAATGCCTACAGAACTTTCAGGCTTATAGCACCCGATATGGGAAGCGCATTTCGAGAAATCTCGAAACTGCTGTGTTTCGAGTTATCTCGATGTTCCGTGGATTGGGCTTGCGCGACAGTGGCGTCCCGCATCCGGCAGGCCAATCCCCTTCCCTGAAGCCTGCCAGTGGGAAAACAACTGAAACCATTTCAAGGTAATGCCATGAAAATCTCCCAAGTTTCCGCCGCCGTTTCCCTGGCTCTCGCTGCCCTGGTCGCCTTGCCGGCCTCGGCCGCCAATGACGGCATCATCAACTTCAATGGCCTGGTACGGGACATCACCTGCACCATTGAAGGTGAAACACCGGGCGGTGGCACCGTGGTCAAGAACGTCGACCTGGGCGGTGTCTCCGCTTCCCGCCTGGCCAACGCCGGCGATCGTGCCAACCTCACCGGTTTCACTATCCGCGTCGGCGCCCCGGGCGAGACGACCTGCACCAACGGCCGCACGGCGATGGTCGCATTCGACCCGACCAGCCCGGCGATCGACGTCGCCACCGGCCGCCTGAACATCGACGACGGTGCCGACGCCGCCAGCAACGTGCAGGTCGAGGTGACCCAGCGCGACGGCACGCCGATTCATGTCTACAACGAAAAATCCGAGGGCGTGGTCATCGCCGACAACCAGGCGGTCATCCCGCTGGCCGCCCAGTACTACGCCACCGGTACGGCCGGAGAGGGCCTGGTCGCGACCCGCGTCGGCTTCATGGTCGAGTACGCCGACTGACGCCTCCCAGGGGACCCGCCGCCGCAGGGCGGGTCCGTTCCTCCTCCCGAGAGTTTTTCTTCAATGAACAACATGGCTCATCCGGGCAGGCTGCTCTGCGCCTTGCTGATGACATCGCTGAGTGCCCTTACCGCGCAGGCCGCCGTGGTCATCCACGGTGCCCGCGTGATCTACCCCGCTGACCAGCAGGAGGTGGTCGTACGCCTGGAGAACAAGGGAGACCGCCCGTCGCTGGTGCAGCTCTGGCTCGACAACGGCGACAAGTACGCGACCCCGGCCACCGCCCAGGCACCATTCACCGCATTGCCCCCGGTGATGCGCATCGAGCCCGGCCGACAGCAGGCCCCGCGCCTGCGCTACACCGGCGAACCCCTGCCCGACGATCGCGAAAGCCTGTTCTGGCTGAACGTGCTGGAAGTGCAGCCGAACGCCATCGATGCCGGCGACCGGAACCTGCTGGAGCTGTCGTTCCGCTCGCGCCTGCGGGTGTTCTTCAGGCCGCAGGGGCTGCCCTATCCGAAGGGCGCCGCGGCGCCAAAACTCAGCTGGAAGCTGGTTCCGCACTCCGGCGGACACGCCCTGGAAGTGCTCAACCCGACGCCGTACCACGTGTCCCTGGGTTCAGTGGAACTGGTCGGTGGCAACGGACGTTACCCCAAGGCCCCCAATCAGCAGGTCGACGACAGCCTGCTGCTGCCCTCCGGCGACATCAAGCGCTTCGTCCTGCCGACCCTGCGCACACTGCCCAGCGGCGCGTTGAAGGTCGAGTTCACCGCCGTCAGCGATCACGGCGCGCGTATCCGTCACAGCGTCGACATCACCTCCTGAAGCGGAGCCCGGCATGATCCTCCACAGATTCCAACGCAACCGCGGCACCGTGCAGCGACCGGCCCGGCTCGCCCTGCTCGCCCTGATGCTCGCAGGCAGCTTCACGGCCCAGGCCAGCGTGGTCATCACCGGTACCCGCGTGGTGTACCCGGCCAACCAGAAGGAAGTGACGGTTCGCTTCGAGAACAAGAACCCGAAACCGGCGCTGGTACAGGTCTGGCTGGACAGCGGCAATGAAGACGCGACCCCGGAAGAGGCCCGTGTGCCCTTTCTCGCCACCCCGCCGATCTTCCGCATGGAGCCGGGCCGGCAACAGGTGCTGCGCCTGTCCTACACCGGCGAGCCGCTGCCGACGAACCAGGAAAGCCTGTTCTGGCTGAACATGCTGGAAGTCCCCCCCAAGGTCCAGGCCAGCGAGCAGGAGAACCAGCTGCAGCTGGCCTTCCGGACCCGCATCAAGGTGTTCTTCCGACCGCAGGACCTGCCGCTGGAGCCCTCCCAGGCCGCCGGCAAGCTGCGCTGGGCGCTGGTCCATGACGCACAGGGCCGGGCACTGGAGGTGACCAATCCAACCCCCTATCACCTGAGCTTCGACTCGGTCGAACTGCTCACTGCCGGCCAACGGCATGCCAAGCAGAGCGGCCAGGCCGCAGCCGAAAACATGGTCAACCCACACGCCAGCAACCGCTTTGTCCTGCCGGGCCTGACCGCCGCGCCAGCCGCCGATGCGCAAGTCGAGTTCCAGACCATCGACGACTACGGAGCCCGGCACCTGCACAAGGTCCGGCTCGCCCCATGACCGGTTGAATGCCCGCCTGGCCCTGGCCAGGACTCCAGAACCCGAGATCGCCGCCTCCAGCCGCAACGCGTGACGTGTGCTGGTCGGGAGCGGCTTGCCCGAATTCGGCAACACACACTGTTTGGAAGCTTGACGATGAGACCCAAGAGATCGCCCGAGTCCATCGGGCCCCGTACCCGACCCTGCCACCTGGCCCGCGTCCTCCATGGCCTGTTGCTGCTGGGAAGCGGTAGCGCCCTGGCGGCGGACGAGGTCGAACGGGTGGAGTTCAACCCGGCATTCTTCCCCGGTGGCGAACAGATCGACATCTCACGCTTCAACGAGGGCAACGTGGTGCTGCCGGGCCAATACCGGGCCGACGTCACGCTGAACGGCAACTGGCTCGGCCGCCAGGAGCTGACCTTCGTCAGCGTCGACGGCCAGAGCAATGCCCAGCTGTGCCTGGAGCGCCCCTTGCTGCTGCGCCTGGGCATCGATATCGACCACGTGCCACAGAAGGCGGCCGAAGCCGGCGAGCCGGTCCCGCCGCCCCTGCCGGCGACGGCCTACTGCGGTCCCATCGCCACCTACATACCGGGGGCCAGCCTCGGCTTCGATGCCGGCGAGAGCCGCCTGGACCTGCTGGTACCGCAGCTCTACCTGTCACGCTCGGCCCGCGGCTACGTCAGCCCGGAATACTGGGACAAGGGCGTCAACGCCGCCTTCGTCCGCTACAGCGCCAACGGCTTCAGGAACAGCAACCAGGGTCGCGCCTCGTTCTCCAACTACCTGGGGCTGCACACCGGCCTCAACCTGGAAGGCTGGCACCTGCGCCACAACGGCGCCTACAGCAGCAACGAAGCCGGCAATCAATACCAGAGCAGCGCCACCTACGTGCAACGGGAGCTGGGTGGGTTGCAATCACAACTGATGGCCGGCGAGATCTACACCACCGGCGAGCTGTTCGACAGCATCCGCATGCGCGGCGCCACCCTGTCCACCGACGACCGCATGTTGCCCGACTCGCTGACCGGCTACGCGCCGATCGTTCGCGGCGTGGCCGAGACCAACGCGCGGGTCAGCGTGCGCCAGCGCGGCATCCTGCTGGATGAGGTCACGGTGGCGCCCGGCCCGTTCGTGCTCAACGACCTGTTCCCCACCGGCTACGGCGGCGATCTGGAAGTCACCGTGACCGAGGCCGACGGCCGCCAACGCCAGTTCATCGTTCCCTTCGCCTCCAACATCAACCTGCTGCGCCCCGGCTACAGCCGCTATGCCCTGAGCCTGGGCGAAATGGACGAACTGGGTATCGACAGCAAGCCCTGGTTGGCCCAGGGCACCTTCCAGTACGGCCTGAACAACCTGCTGACCGGCTATACCGGCATGCTCGCCTCCGAGGGCTACCACTCGCAGATGTTCGGTTCGGCACTGAATACGCCGGTGGGCGCGATCTCCTTCGACCTGACCACCTCCCAGGCCGAGATCCCGGGCTTCGGCAAACGCCGGGGACAGAGCCTGCAGGCCCGCTATAACAAGACCTTCGCCAGTACCGGGACCGACTTCGCCCTGGGCGCCTTCCGCTACTCCACCGACGGCTTCCTCACCGCCCGCGATACCGCGCAACTGCGCGAGCTGGCGCGCAGGGGCGGCGACCTGGATCGCGTCGGCCGCCTGCGTGAACGCCTGGATATCAGCCTCAACCAGAACCTGCAGCACGGCTCGCTGTTCCTCACCGGTTCGTCGCAGCACTACTGGAACCGCAAGGGCGGCGAGCTGAGCTTCACCGCCGGCTACAGCAGCACCTGGCAGCGCATGAACTACACCGTCAGCGCCCAGCGCAGCCGCGACCTGCTGAGCAACCGCAGCAGCAACCAGATCGACTTCACGTTCCACCTGCCCCTGGGCCATTCGGACCGCGCGCCCAACCTGTCGAGCACGCTGACCCACGGTGATCGCCAGAACAGCGCCCGGGCGGGCCTCAGCGGCACCCTCGGCGAGCACAACGAGTACAACTACGGCGCATCGCTCAGCCACGCCGACAACGGCGTCGGCAACAGCTTCAACGCCGACCTGCAATACCGCAGCCGCTATGCCCTCGCCTCCACCAGCCACAGTCAGGGAAGGGACTACCACGCGCAGTCGCTGAGCCTGTCCGGCGGCCTGGTGGCCCACGCCGACGGCGTGACCCTGACCCCGGAACTGGGCGACACCATCGGCCTGGTCAACGCCCCTGGAGCCAAGGGGGCCTGGGTCGGCAGCCACACCCAGGTCGACGGACAAGGCTACGCCGTGGTCCCGCACCTGACGCCCTACCGCCAGAACGTGATCGAGCTCGATCCCCGGGACATGTCCCATGACGTCGAGCTCAAGGCTGCTTCGCACAACGTCGCGCCCCGCGCCGGCTCGGTGGTGGTGATGAAGTACGAGACCAGCAGCGGCCGCGCCATGATGATCGAGGCCCGCCGCGACGACGAGTCCGCGCTGCCGTTCGGGGCCGATGTGTTCGATGAGGAAAACACCCACGTCGGCGTGGTCGGCCAGGGCGGCAAGGCCTTCGCCCGGGTGGCCCGCGATCGCGGCCAACTCATCGTCAAGTGGGGCAGCGCCAGCACCAGCCAGTGCCGGATCGACTACGACCTCGGCCCACCGGACAGCAGCGACAGTTCCCAGCACCTGCGTCAGATCGAGAGCCTGTGCCAGGCGATCGACACCCCGCACAACCAGACTTCGCGAGACCCACAATGAAAGGTTCGATCAGATCAATCACCTTGCTGGTGACCAGCCTGTCGCTGCCGACGCTAGCCCAGGCCGCCTGTGACTACTACCCCAACTTCCGCAATGCCGCGACCTTCCCCAGCACGATCACCGTACCGGCGAGCCTGCCGGTGGGCGGACTGATCGCCAAGGTCTCGCTCAGCAGGCCCTACCCCAGCGGTGAAAGCCGCTGTTCGCCCTCCTTCCCGTTCCAGGTGACCGGGCGCTATGCGGCTTCCGACCAGGTCGACCTCGGCCCCAGGCTCACGGGCTATCGAACCAACGTGCCAGGGGTTGCCGTGCTGATCCGCCAGCGAAGCCCCGAATTCCACCTGTTCAACTCCGTCAACCTCCACAGCTATTCCGGTACGGAGACCGGCCTGCCCTGGGTCATCATGCACACCATGGTGGAAATGGAGGCGCATTTCTACAAGATCGGAAACATCTCCGCGGGCACGGTCCCCTCCGGGAACCTGCGGCAGCATTTCTGGCAGGGTCGACTGATCAAGACCATCGCGCTCGACAACGCGGTGCAGTTCGTCGTCCAGTCGCCCACCTGCGACCTGGCCGCCGGCGACGTCAACCGCACCATCAACCTCGACAAGATCCAGCTCTCGAATTTCACCGGCAACTCGGCCGGCAAATACAACTTCGAGATCAGCGCCACCTGCAGCAATGCCTCCAGCGTGACCTTCCGCTTCTCCGGCACGCCGCACAGTGGCGACAACTATCGCTTCGCCAACACCGGCACGGCGCCCGGCGTCGGCCTGTGGCTGTACTCACGCATAGGTGGCGTCGAATCCACCATCCGCGCCAACGGAACCGACAGCGCCCGCACCGTCCCCACCAGCGCCAACCGGGCGGTCCTGCCGCTGGGTGCCGCCTACTGGAAAGTCGGCACCCCGGGCAAAGGCACACTCATCAGCACCGCGACCGTCAACATCACCTACAACTAAGCCCATAGAAGGACACCCGGAATGAAAACCCCTCTCCTGGCACTCCCCCTGCTGATCGCCGCCAGCCTGGCCACCGCCCAGGCCGCCACCAGCGGCACCCTGACCGTACGCGGACAGATCGACGGCGGTACCTGCAACCTCAGCACCATTGCCAACGTCACGCTGCCGCCGGTCAAGGTCAGCGATTTCGACTCCAGCACCTGGACGGGGCTCAGGGAGTTCAGCCTGGAGGCCAGCTGCGACTCGGATATCCGCAACGTCACGTTCATGTTCACCGGCACTCCGGCCAGCGGCTCCCCGACCTACTGGGCCAGCACCGGCACCGCCGGCGGCATCGCCTCGGTACTCCAGGCCCGCAACGGACCGAACTACAACATCCCGGCCAACGGCACCGCCGCCCAGCGCCAGCGCACCGTCGCGACCAGCGCCGGCAAGGCGACGCTGCCCATGGCGGCGCACTACATGAAGGTCGGCACGGTCTCCAAGGGCACCCTGGTGACCACCGCGACGGTGAGCATCACCTACCTCTGAAATGCCGGACCCGCTGCGTCAGGATGACGGCAGCCAGGTCGCCACCCCAGAAGGACGACATCCCATGAAAACCTACCTGCTACCCCTGGTGCTGATGGTCGCCACCCCCGTGGGGCAAGCGTCGGCAGAGCTCCTGAACCAGGACAACCTGCAGATCGAGGGCCTGGTCGAGGGCGGGACCTGCGACCTGGTCCCCGGTGACTACGAACGCCCGGTCACCCTGCCGCCGGCCAAGGTCAGCGACTTTGCCGGCAGCGAATCGACGGGACATCGCAGCTTCGAAATCAGCGCCCGCTGCGACTCGGACATCAGCAGCGTGACCTTCACCTTCGCCGGCACCCCGGTGCCCACCGATGGTGCGCGTTTCGCCAACACCGGCGATGCCCAGGGCGTCGGGTTGTGGCTGTACTCACGAGTGGGCGGCGTGCAACGGACCATCCGCGCCGACGGCAGCGACAGCGCCCGTACGCTGTCGCCCAGCGGCGGCCAGGCGGTGCTGCCACTGGGCGCGGCGTACTGGAAGACCGGTAGCGTGCGCGAAGGCACGCTGCTCAGCCTGGCCACCGTGGAAATCACCTACGACTGAAAGGATCGGGCCGTCGCCTGCAATCCCGCCAGCAGCAAGCGCTGGTACAGTTCCTCGCGCAGACCCTGGGGCTCGCTCAGCCCCATGCGTTGCAGGTGCGCGGGAAAGCTCGACGGCTCGGGAGCGTCCAGGGTCGCCTTGCCCAGCTCAAGCACTTCGCTGAGCTTGAAATGGCGCTTGAGCCAGTTCAGCGCCCGCAGCAGGTCGCGCTCCTCGGCCGTGAAGTCGCTGCCCAGCGGATACTCCACGAACAGCTGCGAATGGCGCTCGCGCAGCGCTTCCAGGCGCTGTGGCGTGTTGTCGGCAAAACGCGGATCGAGACGGAAATCCCGCGGTAGCTTGCCAGCCTTCTGCGCCTGTTCGATCAGCCCGGCCTGGAACCGCGAATCGCTGATGTTGAGCAGTGCCTCGATCACCAGTGCATCGCGCTTGCCGCGCAGGTCGGCGATGCCGTACTCGGTCACCACGATGTCGCGCAGGTGGCGGGGAATGGTGCAGTGGCCGTATTCCCAGACGATATTGGAACTGACCTCGCCACCGGACTCACGCCAGCTGCGCAGGATCAGCACCGAACGGGCGCCTTCCAGTGCATGGCCCTGGGCGACGAAGTTGTACTGTCCGCCCACGCCGCTGAGCACCCGGCCGTCCTCGAGCTGGTCGGCCACCCCGGCGCCGAGCAGGGTCACGGTGAAGGCACTGTTGATGAACCGCGCATCCTGGCGCTGCAGGCGCTTGAGCGTCTCGTTGCCGTACAGTTCATTGATGTAGCTGATGGCGCTCATGTTGAACTCGGCCAGCCGCTGCGCGGGCAATTCCCGCAAGCGCTGGTAGAAACTCCGCGGGCCCAGGAAGAAGCCACCGTGCACCACCACCCCGCCCGCCTCCTCAGGCTGCCCGGCAATGGCCCGGCGCTGAGCGTCGAGGTCGGCATGGACGCGACGCCGGACGATCCCCGCATCGGCCAGCACCAACAGGCCGTTGACGAACATCTCGCTGCACCCGTAGAGGCCGTTGGCAAAGGGGTCGGTGCCCCCTTCACGCTCGATCAGCGCCTGCCACGGGTGCATGTCCAGGTCGGCCAGCAACGCACGATAGCCGTCGTTGTCGGCATGCCGGGACAACAGCGCCGCGGTCAGCGCATCACCCATCGAGCCGATGCCGATCTGCAGGGTGCCGCCATCGCGTACCAGGGTGCTGGCGTGCAGGCCGATGAAGTGGTCCTGGCAACCGACCGGCATGTTCGGCGTGGAGAACAGCGTGCTGCGCTCGGGCTCGTCGATCAGCAGGTCGAAGGCCTCGCGGTCGATTTCCGCATCGCCCGGCATGTAGGGCAACTCGCTGTGCACCTGGCCCAGCAGCAGGATGGTTTCGCCGGCGGCCCGGCGCCTGGCGATCATTGGCAGCAGGTCGAGGGTGATGTCCGGGTTGCAGCTCAGGCTCAGGCGATCCGGCCGCCGCTCGTGCGCGGCGACCAATTGGGCCACCAGGTTGAGGCCGGCGGCGTTGATATCGCGGGCGGCATGGCTGTAGTTGCTGCTGACGTAGTCCTGCTGGGCAGCGCTGCTGTGCAGCAGGCTGCCGGGTTGCAGGAAGAACTGCTCGACGCGGATATTCGGCGGCAGGCTGTCATGGCGCAGGGCAGCGAGAAAATCCAGCTCCGGGTAGTCGCCGAACACCCGCTCGACGAAGGGCTCGAGAAAGCGCCGCTGCAGGCCATCACCGAGGGGCGGGCGGCCCAGGCTCAGCGCGGTGTAGATCGTCAGTTGCCGCTGCGGTAGCTGGCTGACCCGCCGGTACAGCGCATTGACGAAACGATTGGGCTTGCCCAGGCCCAGCGGCAGGCCCATGTGGATATGCGCCGGCAAGCGCGCCAGCACGTCGTCGACCGCCTGTTCGATGGAACACGTCAGTGTCATCCGGCCTTCCTCGGTTGTCCCTGGATGGAGGTTGGACCGAGCTTGCCGGGCGTTTGCTGCACCTGCCAATCGAAAATTCCGGAAAGCAGGCACGAAAAAGCCGCTCGAAAGCGGCTTTTTCCGGGAAGACTCGCTGGCTTACAGGCCGGACATCTTCTTGATCGCACCCTTGAGCTCTTCATCCGAGCAATCGGCGCAGGTGCCTTTGGGTGGCATCGAGTTGATACCGGTGATGGCCTTGGCGAGGATGCCGTCGAGACCACCCTGGTGATCGGCACGGTCCTTCCAGGCTGCGGTGTCACCGATTTTCGGCGCGCCCAGCAGGCCGGAGCCATGGCAGGCGTTGCAGTGCTTGGCGATCACCTCGTCAGGCGTCTTCGCACCACCGCCGCCGCCGGCGGAGGCCGCCACCTCCATCCCCTTGCACTCCTGGCCCTGTACGCAGACCTGGCCGACCGGCTCCAGGCGCTTGGCAATGTCGTCGTTCGTCGTAGCTTGAGCGCTGGCCGCCCATAGGGCCAGTACGGTTGCTGGTGCAGCCAGCATTTTCATAATTAGGTTCACGCGTTCACCCTCAATGGTGGCTAATCACGCCGCGACCACGGTTTCGCGGGCGGGCGTGAGTATAGCGGTAAGACCGCTACTGCGAAACAACCCCTAGAGTTACAAGGGTATTGCCCGCGACGCGGGTCCGTACTGCCGGGCGCCCTGAAATCCCTGACCTGGCGCCCCTGGCCATCAGAAGTTGGCCGGTGTCGCTGCGCTGATTAGTCGCGCCGGGGCATCGAACGGATTACGGAAGCGATGCGGCTTGGTACTTTCGAAATAGTAGCTGTCCCCCGCCTCGAGGACGAATGTTTCCAGGCCGACCACCAGTTCCAGCCGACCTTCGAGCAGGATGCCGGTCTCCTCGCCCTCGTGGGTGAGCATTTCCTCGCCGGTGTCGGCGCCGGGCGGGTAGATTTCGTTGAGAAAGGCGATGGCGCGGCTCGGGTGGGCGCGACCGACCAGCTTCATGGTCACCGCACCGTCGGAGATATCGATCAGCTCATGGGCCTTGTAGACGATCTGCGTCGGCGTCTCCTGGAGGATCTCTTCGGAAAAGAACTCGACCATCGACATGGGAATGCCGCCAAGCACCTTGCGCAACGAGCTGATCGAGGGGCTGACGCTGTTCTTCTCGATCATCGAAATGGTGCTATTGGTGACGCCCGCACGCTTGGCGAGTTCACGCTGAGACAGACCTTTCATTTTGCGGATGGATTGCAGTCGTTCACCGACGTCCAATGCGGCAGCCCCCCAGGGATTCAGGCGATGTTGTAATTGAGCGATATCATGGCATAGCGTTCAGTATTTACAACACTTGGACCCGAATCCGCCTGGGCAAAATCCCCAACGGTCGTGCGTGCCGCCCGCTATTGCCCGGTGTAGAGCCTTGGGACCCGGCGCAGGTTGCAGAAGATCTGGTACGGAATGGTTTCAGCCCGGGTCGCCACGTCGCTGGCCAGGATGTTCCTGCCCCACAGTTCCACCGGCGAACCCAGCCCGGCCTGGGGGATGTCCGTGAGGTCGACGCAGAGCATGTCCATCGACACCCGCCCCAGCAGCTGGCTGCGCTGGCCGGCCACCAGCACCGGCGTACCGGTCGGGGCGTGGCGCGGGTAGCCATCGGCATACCCCATGGCGACCACCCCGAGGCGCATCGGCTTGGGCGTGATGAACCTGGCGCCATAGCCCACCGGCTCGCCGGCCGGCAGTTCGCGCACGCTGATGATTTTCGATTCGAGGGTCATGACCGGCTGCATGCGTGCCGCGACCGGATGCTCGGCATCGAACGGGGTGGCGCCGTAGAGCAGGATGCCCGGGCGGACCCAGTCACTGGGAATACGCGGCCAGCCGAGCAGCGCCGGCGAGTTGCGCAGGCTGACCTCGGCGGCCAGGCCCTGACGGGCCGCCTCGAACACCGCGACCTGCTCTTCGCTGCGCTGGCAGTCCAGCTCGTCGGCACGGGCGAAGTGGCTCATCAGTACGATTTTCGCCACCTTGCCGGTCGCCAGCAGGCGACGATAGGCCGCCTGGTAGTCGTCCGGATGCAGGCCGACGCGGTGCATCCCGGTGTCCAGCTTCAGCCAGACAGTGATCGGTGTAGCGATGGCCGCACGCTCGATCGCTTCCAACTGCCACAGCGAGTGCACCACGCACCAGAGATCGTGCTCGACGATCAGCGGCAGCTCATCGGCTTCGAAAAAGCCTTCGAGCAGCAGGATCGGCCCGCGAATGCCCGCGGCCCGCAGTTCCAGCGCTTCCTCGATGCAGGCCACGGCAAAACCGTCGGCCTCGGCTTCCAGTGCCTGGGCGCAAGACACCGCACCGTGTCCATAGGCATCGGCCTTGATCACGGCAAGGGCGCGGGCACCCGCAACTTCGCGGGCCAACCGGTAATTGTGGCGCAGGGCTTGGAGATCGATCAGGGCACGGGCAGGACGCATGGCGGCAAACTTCTAGGCAGTCGGTTGGCAATAAAAAAACCGGCATGACGAACGGGGGACCAAAAGTCATGCCGGGAGAGGGATCTTGCGTTAAGGCAGCGCCGCCACAACGGACAGCTCTACCAGGATTTCCGGTTCGCAGAGCTTGGCCTCGACCGTGGCGCGGGCCGGGGCGACGCCCTTGGGCAGCCACTTGTCCCAGACCGCGTTCATGCCGGCGAAATCGGCATCGATGTCCTTCAGGTAGATCGTCACCGACAGCAGGCGGGTCTTGTCGGTACCGGCCAGGTCCAGCAGGCGCTCGATATTGGCCAGGGTTTCACGGGTCTGTTTCTCGATCCCGCCACTCAGGTCGTCACCCACCTGGCCGGCCAGGTAAACGGTACCGCCGTGAACAACGATCTGGCTCATGCGCTCATTGGTGAGCTGGCGCTGGATTGCCATGTCTTGCAGTCTCCTGATGGTTGCCATAACGGGAAATATCGAGGCCTTCGGCACTGATCTGCGGCTTTTTCTTGGCCATCAGGTCCGCCAGCAGGCGACCGGAACCACAGGCCATGGTCCAGCCGAGCGTACCGTGACCGGTGTTCAGGAACAGGTTGCGCAACGGCGTGGCGCCCACGATCGGGGTGCCGTCGGGGGTGGTCGGACGCAGGCCGGTCCAGAAACTGGCCGACGGCAGGTCACCGCCCTGAGGATAAAGATCGTTGACGATCATCTCCAGTGTTTCACGCCGACGTGGGTTCAGCGACAGGTCAAAACCGGCGATTTCCGCCATGCCGCCGACACGGATGCGGTTGTCGAACCGGGTGATCGCGACCTTGTAGGTCTCGTCGAGAATGGTCGAGGTCGGTGCCATCGCCGGGTTGGTGATCGGCACGGTCAGCGAGTAACCCTTGAGCGGATAGACCGGTGCCTTGATCCCCAGCGGCTTGAGCAGTTGTGGCGAATAGCTGCCCAGGGCCAGTACGTAGCGGTCGGCGGTTTCCAGCTTGCCGTCGATCCACACGCCATTGATCCGGTCGCCGGCATGGTCCAGGCGCTGGATGTCCTGGCCGAAGCGGAACTCCACACCCAGCTTGACGGCCATTTCGGCCAGGCGGGTGGTGAACATCTGGCAGTCGCCGGTCTGGTCATTCGGCAGGCGCAACGCCCCGGCGAGGATGTCGGTGACGTTGGCCAGGGCCGGCTCGACCCGGGCAATGCCGGCACGGTCGAGCAGTTCGAAAGGCACGCCGGACTCCTTGAGCACGGCGATGTCCTTCGCCGCACCGTCCAGCTGGGCCTGGGTGCGGAACAGCTGGGTGGTGCCCAGGGTGCGGCCTTCATAGGTGATGCCGGTTTCGGCACGCAGTTCGTCGAGGCAGTCGCGGCTGTACTCGGACAGGCGAACCATGCGCTCCTTGTTCACGGCATAGCGGCTGGCAGTACAGTTGCGCAGCATCTGCGCCATCCACAGGTATTGGTCGACATCGGCGGTGGCCTTGATCGCCAGCGGCGCGTGGCGCTGCAGCAGCCACTTGATGGCCTTGAGCGGCACGCCCGGAGCGGCCCATGGCGAGGCATAGCCCGGCGAAACCTGGCCGGCGTTGGCGAAGCTGGTTTCCATCGCGACGGCTGGCTGACGGTCGACCACTACCACCTCGAAGCCGGCCCGGGCCAGATAATAAGCGCTGGTGGTGCCGATGACGCCACTGCCCAAGACCAGAACTCGCATGTTGATGCCCCTCAATGGCGGCCAGCCGCCGATGTTTATTGTTCAAACGAAGATGCGCGCAGTGTAGAAAACAATAGCCAGTGCTTTTCACTATATAAGCGCCTATATTTGGCGAGAATTCTCGGCAAAATGGCTTTTTACGGAGGCGCATCCCCTATGCGGACCAACCACCAGAGCAAACGCGAGCTGGACAAGATCGACCGCAACATCCTGCGGATCCTGCAGACGGACGCGCGTATTTCGTTCACCGAGCTGGGCGAAAAGGTCGGGCTGTCCACCACGCCCTGCACGGAGCGGGTGCGCCGGCTGGAGCGCGAAGGGATCATCATGAGCTACAACGCCCGGCTCAATCCGCAGCACCTGAAGGGCAGCCTGCTGGTGTTCGTCGAGATCAGCCTCGACTACAAGTCCGGCGACACCTTCGAGGAGTTTCGCCGCGCGGTGCTCAAGCTGCCGCATGTGCTGGAATGCCACCTGGTGTCGGGCGACTTCGACTACCTGGTCAAGGCACGGATTTCCGAGATGGCGTCCTATCGCAAGCTGCTGGGCGACATCCTGCTCAAGCTGCCGCACGTGCGCGAGTCGAAGAGCTATATCGTGATGGAAGAAGTGAAGGAGAGCCTGAACCTGCCGATCCCCGACTGATCCTGTCGAGGGTTTCGGCTGGAGGAAAATATGACCACTGTAGAAGCCTAACTGTGGGAACCGGATTCATCCGCGAAGCTTTTGGCAGTCTCAAGGGCCTCTTCGCGGATAAATCCGGCTCCCACAGACCTCCCCGGTGAACAGTCGGACACAGGTTCTGTGGCGGGACTACACCAGCACCTGCCGGGTACTGGCGATGTAGTCATGAACCTGCTTCTCGATCCGCGGATGAATCATCTCCACCGGGCGCCGGCCATTGGGGCACGGCAGGCTCGGCGTGGTGCCGAACAGTCGGCAGATCAGCGGCCGCTCGTCATACACCGTGCAGCCGTTCGGCCCCAGGTGCACGCAGTTGAGTTCGTTCAGCGCCGCTTCCTGCTCGGCAGCAGTCTTGCGTGGCAGACGGGCCATTTCTTCCGATGAGGTGGTCACCGGCCCGCAACAGTCATGACAACCCGGCACGCATTCGAAGGACGGGATCTGCTGCCGCAGAAAGCGGATTTTCTGGCTGTTGCAGCTCATCGCGGTCGTTACCAAGGGCCTGGGAAAACCCGGATTCTGCCTGAAAAGCCCTGCCCCAGACAGCACCGCCGGTAGCGCGGTTGCCCGTACGCAAAGGTCCGGCTTATCCTCCTGCGTCAAATTTTCCAAACACGACCATCAGGATCACCCACATGAACGCCCCTGCCCGGCATACCGCTTCCTACTACGCCGCCAGCAGCCGCCCACAGCCCGAGTACCCACGACTGCAGGGCGAGTTGCAGGCCGATGTCTGCGTGGTCGGCGGCGGTTTCTCCGGGCTGAACACCGCCATCGAGCTGGCCGAGCGCGGCCTGAGCGTGGTCCTGCTCGAAGCCCGCAAGATCGGCTGGGGCGCCAGCGGGCGCAACGGCGGGCAGCTGATTCGAGGCGTCGGCCATGGCCTGGAGCAGTTCAGCGACATCATCGGCCAGGACGGTGTGCACCAGTTGAAACTGCTGGGACTGGAAGCGGTGGAAATCGTCCGCCGCCGCATCGAGCGGTTCCAGATCGACTGCGACCTGACCTGGGGCTACTGCGACCTGGCGAACAAACCCCGCGAGCTGGAGGGCTTCGCCGAGGATGCCGAGGAACTGCGGCAGCTGGGCTATCGCCACGAGACCCGCCTGCTGCAGGCCCACGAAATGCACAGCGTGGTCGGCTCCGACCGTTATGTCGGCGGCCTCATCGACATGGGCTCGGGGCACCTGCACCCACTGAACCTGGCGCTCGGCGAAGCGGCCGCGGCCGAGCAACTGGGCGTGAAACTGTTCGAACAGTCCGCCGTCACCCGCATCGACTACGGCGCGCAGGTGCGGGTCCATACGGCCCAGGGCTCGGTACGCGCCAAAACCCTGGTGCTGGCGTGCAACGCCTACATCAACGGACTCAACGATGAACTGGGCGGCAAGGTACTGCCCGCCGGCAGCTACATCATCGCCACCGAGCCGCTGAGCGAGGAACAGGCCCGCTCGGTACTGCCGCGCAACATGGCGGTCTGCGACCAGCGGGTGGCGCTGGACTACTACCGGCTATCGGCCGACCGCCGCCTGCTGTTCGGGGGGGCCTGCCACTACTCCGGCCGCGACCCGCAGGACATCGCCGCCTACATGCGGCCCAAGATGCTCAAGGTATTCCCGCAGCTGGCCGGGGCGAAGATCGACTACCAGTGGGGCGGGATGATCGGCATCGGCGCCAACCGCCTGCCGCAGATCGGCCGCCTGAAAGACCAGCCCAACGTCTACTACGCCCAGGCCTACGCCGGCCACGGCCTCAACGCCACCCACCTGGCCGGCCAGCTGCTGGGCGAAGCCATCAGCGGCCAGCACAGCAACGGCTTCGACCTGTTCGCCCGGGTCCCGCACATCACCTTCCCGGGCGGCCGCTACCTGCGTTCACCCCTGCTGGCGCTGGGCATGCTCTGGCATCGTCTCAAGGAATTGGGTTAATCCCTCCAGAAGGGTTTCAACCCTTCGGCCAAGGCCTCGCTGCGCGTCAGGCCGACATCGCGCAACTCGTCGGGCGTGAGTTCGAGCAGCATCCTGCGGGTACGCAGGCGATGCCAGAACAGGCCCATCCGACCCAGCTCGGGAGCACGCGGGACCGCGGTGGAAACCGCCCCCGCCCGCTCCTGCTCGGTCAGCAGTTCCTGAGCCCGCAAAACCAGACGCACATCGCTCAAGCCGTTCATTGCCACTGCTCCTTCGTTACTCGGTTGCCATGAGCAGCAAGGATCGCCTTTCGCGCAAAACCATTACAGATTCAAACAACCTGTATTATTTCCATACAGATAACGCGAAATCGCCACTGAATCCTCTATTTTCTGGCAATCTGTACCGGTATCCCGTTCGCCTCCTGATCGAGCAGCCGCCATGAGCCTCTACGTAAACCTTGCCGAATTGTTGGGAACCCGCATAGAACAAGGCTTCTACCGCCCCGGCGATCGCCTGCCTTCTGTACGGGCATTGAGCGTCGAGCATGGTGTCAGCCTGAGCACGGTGCAGCAGGCCTATCGGTTGCTGGAGGACAACGGCCTGGCGCTGCCCAAGCCCAAGTCCGGCTATTTCGTGCCGACCAGCCGGGAATTGCCGGCGCTTCCGGTGGCGGGGCGCCCGGCGCAACGGCCCGTGGAAATCTCCCAGTGGGACCAGGTGCTGGAACTGATTCGAGCGGTACCGCGCAAGGACACCGTACAGTTGGGGCGCGGCATCCCCGACATCGGCAGCCCGACCATGAAGCCGCTGCTGCGCAGCCTGGCGCAGATCAGCCGCCGCCAGGACCTGCCAGGCCTGGCCTACGACAACATCTACGGCAACCTCGGGCTGCGCGAGCAGATCGCCCGGCTGATGCTCGATTCCGGCTGCCACCTCGGCGCCCAGGACCTGGTGGTCACCACCGGCTGTCATGAAGCGCTGTCGGCGAGCATCCGCGCCACCTGCGACCATGGCGATATCGTCGCGGTGGACTCGCCCAGCTTCCACGGCGCCATGCAGACCCTCAAGGGGCTGGGCATGAAAGCCCTGGAGATTCCTACCGACCCGCTGACCGGCATCAGCCTCGATGCCCTCGAGCTGGCCCTGGAGCAGTGGCCGATCAAGGCCATACAGTTGACGCCCAACTGCAACAACCCGCTGGGCTACATCATGCCGGAGTCGCGCAAGCGCGCCCTGCTGCAACTGGCCCAGCGCTTCGACGTGGCGATCATCGAGGATGATGTGTATGGCGAACTGTCCTACACCTACCCACGGCCACGGACCATCAAGTCCTTCGACGATGACGGCCGGGTGCTGCTCTGCAGTTCGTTCTCCAAGACCCTCGCCCCCGGTCTGCGGGTCGGCTGGGTCGCGCCCGGCCGCTACCTGGAGCGCGTGCTGCACATGAAATACATCAGCACCGGCGCCAGCGCCCCACAGCCGCAACTGGCGGTCGCCGACTTCCTGCGCAACGGCCATTTCGAACCGCACCTGCGGCGGATGCGCACCCAGTACCAGCGCAACCGCGACCTGATGCTCGACTGGGTCAGCCGCTACTTCCCCGCCGGCACCCGGGCCAGCCGCCCCCAGGGCAGCTTCATGCTGTGGGTCGAGCTGCCGGACGGCTTCGACACCCAGCGACTCAACCGTGCCCTGGTCGACCAGGGCGTCCAGGTCGCGGTGGGCAGCATCTTCTCGGCCTCGGGCAAGTACCGCAATTGCCTGCGGATGAACTACGCTGCCAAGCCAACGGCGCAGATCGAGGAAGCGGTGCGCAAGGTCGGGGCGACAGCAACCCGCCTGCTCGAAGAAGATTCGTGCAGCAACGATTGACCTTTATCGGCCGGACAGCGTCCATATCCCGACACTGACCAGACTCGACTTGGGGCGACCGCGCTTGAAACCCTGTTTGCTGTTGCTTGCCCTGCTGCTGGGCGGATGCGCCTCACTGGACACTCCCCGGGTTCCCAGCCAGGCCCTGCCCGCCGCGAACTCGGCCTTCGGTCGCGACCTCCAGGCCCAGGCCGCGGCCTACCAGGGCCGCTCGGGCTTTCGCCTGTTGCCCAACGGTGGCGAAGCGTTCCGGGCCCGCGCCGAGTTGATCCGCAATGCCCGGACCAGCCTCGACCTGCAGTACTACATCGTCCATGACGGCCTGAGCACCCGGCTGCTGGTGGACGAACTGCTCAAGGCCGCCGACCGCGGCGTGCGGGTGCGCATCCTGCTGGACGACACCACCAGCGACGGCCTCGACGACATCATCGCCACCCTGGCCGCCCACCCGCATATCCAGATCCGCCTGTTCAACCCGCTGGACCTGGGCCGCAGCACCCTCGCCACGCGCACCCTCGGCCGCCTGTTCAACCTGAACCTGCAGCACCGGCGCATGCACAACAAGCTGTGGCTGGCCGACAACAGCGCAGCCATCGTCGGCGGACGTAACCTCGGCGACGAGTACTTCGGCGCCCAGCAGGACCTGAACTTCACCGACATCGACATGCTCAGCGTCGGGCCGGTGGCCGAACAACTCGGCCACAGTTTCGACCAGTACTGGAACAGTGCCCTGAGCAAGCCGATCGGCGAGTTCCTTTCGCGCCAGCCGACCGCCAGCGACCTGGCCGAGACCCGCGAACGCCTGGTGCGCTCGCTCATCGCCTGGCGCCAGCGCAATGCCGCGCTGTACCAGCGCCTGGCCGACTACCAGTACCACCCCAGGATGGACACCTGGCGCCGTGAACTGATCTGGGCCTGGAACCAGGCGCTGTGGGATTCGCCGAGCAAGGTGCTGGCCCAGGACGAACCCGATCCGCGCCTGCTGCTGACCACCCAGCTGTCACCGGTGCTGACCAGCGTCCACAGCGAACTGATGATGATTTCCGCGTACTTCGTCCCCGGCCAGCCCGGGCTGGTGTACCTGACCGGACGGGCCGATGCCGGGGTTTCGGTCAGCCTGCTGACCAACTCGCTGGAAGCCACCGACGTGCCGGCCGTGCATGGCGGCTACGCACCCTATCGCAAGGCGTTGCTGGAGCACGGGGTGAAACTGTATGAACTGCGGCGCCAGCCCGGCGACCGGAGCGGCAGCGGGCCGCACCTGTTCCACAGCGGCTCGTCCAAGGGTTCGGACTCCAGCCTGCACAGCAAGGCGATGATCTTCGACCGGCAGAAGGCCTTTATCGGCTCGTTCAATTTCGACCCGCGCTCGGTGCTGTGGAACACCGAAGTCGGGGTACTGGTGGACAGCCCGGAGCTGGCCGAGCACGTGCGCACCCTGGCCCTGCAGGGCATGGCCCCGGCGCTGAGCTACGAGCCGCGCCTGGAGGCCGGCGAACTGGTGTGGGTCACCGAAGACAACGGCCAGATCCATGTCCTGCACCGCGAGCCCGGCAGCTGGTGGCGCCGGATCAATGCCTGGCTGACCAAGCGTGTCGGGCTGGAGCGCATGCTCTAGGCCGCCACCGGGTCCGCCCGGCCGAACGCCCCCTGGCGGAACACCAGGATCACCAGGCCCAGGGCCCCCACCGCCATGAACAGCGGCAGGGCATGCCCACTGACCCACTGGCTGCCGGCCCCCGCCGCCAAAGGCCCGATCAGGCAACCGATGCCCCACAGCTGGGCCACGTGAGCATTGGCGCGAACCAGCGCATCATCGCGATAACGCTCGCCGATGAGAATCAGCGACAGCGTGAACAAGCCGCCCGCACTCGCGCCGAACAGCACCCACAGCGGCCAGATCAGCAGGGTGTCGATCAACAGCGGCACCGCCAGGCTCGACAGCATCAGCGCCACCGCACAGCCGATGAACATCGCCCGCCGCGATATGCGGTCGGCCAACGCACCGATCGGCAGTTGCAGCAACGCGTCGCCGACCACCACGGTGCTGACCATCGCCAGGGCGATGTCCGCCGTGAAGCCCTGGCGCAGGCAGTACACCGGCAGCAGGGTGAGGATCATTGCCTCGAACGCGGCGAACAGCGAGATGGCCCAGGCGATCGCCGGCAGGTTGCGACAGAAGCCCAGCAGGTCCATCAGCGTCACCCGCCCGGACTCCGCACTCGGCGCCCCGCTACGCCCCAACAGGAGGAACGGCGAGGTCACCAGCAACGCTACGCCGACCCAGAAGCCATAGTCATGCTCGGTCCCCACCGCCGCCAACAGCAGCGGCCCGGCCAGTTGGCTCAACGCGTAGCTGCTGCCGTAGAGCGCCACCAGGCGACCACGCCATTGCTCGACCACCAGTTGGTTGATCCAACTTTCACCGAGGATGAACACGATGGTCAGGATCACCCCGATCATCAGGCGCAGCACCAGCCACACCGGGTAGCTCGGCAGCAGCGCCAGCAAACCGATGGAAAAGGCCCCGGCCCACAGGCACGAGGCCATCAGCCGGGCCGTACCCACACGCGCCGCCAGCCGGCTGGACAGGCTGGCACCCACCAGCACACCGATGGCCGGCATCGCCGCCATGACACCGATGGCGAACGAGCCATAACCCCAGCTTTCCAGGCGCAGCGATACCAGCGGCATGCTCACCCCCAGTGCCAGGCCGACACTGAGGACCGAAGCCAGGACGGCGAAATAGGTCGCCCAACGCATTTCCACGCTCCTGTGGATAATTCTGCTAGAGACAACACAACCGGACCTCCTTGCGAAGAGTCCGGCTGTGTCTTCCGATAGACCGATGCCCAGTGTGGCAACGGCTTGTGGTGGCGAGCGGGCTTGCCCGCGCTCGACTGCGAAGCCGTCGCACAACAGGTCAGCGCGATCTGCCTCGCACACCGTGAACACTCGTTTTAGGGCCGCTATGCGGCCCGGCGCGGGCAAGCCCGCTCGCCACAGGGCCGCTTGCGACTTACAGCTTGATCCAGGTCGCCTTCAGCTCGGTGTACTTGTCGAACGCGTGCAGCGACTTGTCACGGCCGTTGCCCGACTGCTTGAAGCCACCGAACGGCGCAGTCATGTCGCCGCCGTCGTACTGGTTGACCCACACGCTGCCGGCCCGCAGGGCCTTGGCGGTCAGGTGCGCCTTGGAGATATTCGAGGTCCAGACCGCGGCGGCCAGGCCATACGGCGTATCGTTGGCGATCTGGATGGCCTGCTCGACGGTGTCGAAGGTAAGCACCGAGAGCACCGGACCGAAGATCTCTTCCTGGGCAATCTTCATCGCGTTGGTCACACCGTCGAAAATCGTCGGCTCGACATAGGTCCCACCGGTTTCCTGCAGGGTACGCTTGCCGCCGATCACCAGCTTGGCACCATCGGCATGCCCGGCGTCGATGTAGGACAGCACGGTGTTCATCTGCTGGGTATCCACCAAGGCCCCGACGTTGGTCTCCGGATCCAGCGGGTTGCCCGGTTTCCAGCCCTTGAGGGCCTCGACCACCAGCGGCAGGAAGGTGTCCTTGATCGAGCGCTCGACCAGCAGGCGCGAACCGGCGGTGCACACTTCGCCCTGGTTGAAGGCGATCGCGCTGGCGGCAGCCTCGGCGGCGGCCTGCAGGTCCGGCGCGTCGGCAAAGACGATGTTCGGGCTCTTGCCGCCGGCCTCGAGCCAGACGCGCTTCATGTTCGACTCGCCGGAATAGACCAGCAGTTGCTTGGCGATCTTGGTCGAACCGGTGAACACCAGGGTGTCGACATCCATGTGCAGGGCCAGGGCCTTGCCAACGGTGTGGCCGTAGCCAGGCAGCACGTTCAGCACGCCGGCCGGGATGCCGGCCTCGACGGCGAGGGCGGCGATGCGGATGGCGGTCAGCGGGGATTTTTCCGAAGGTTTGAGGATCACCGAGTTACCGGTGGCCAGGGCCGGGCCGAGTTTCCAGCAGGCCATCAGCAGCGGGAAGTTCCACGGCACGATAGCCCCGACCACGCCAACCGGCTCGCGGGTCACCAGGCCCAGTTGGTCATGGGGGGTTGCGGCGACTTCATCGTAGAGCTTGTCGATGGCCTCGCCGCTCCAGCTCAGCGCCTGGGCTGCGCCCGGCACGTCGATGAACAGCGAGTCGGTGATCGGCTTGCCCATGTCGAGGGTTTCGAGCAGGGCCAGCTCCTCGGCATTGGTTTTCAGCAGCGCGGCAAAGCGGATCATCGTCGCCTTGCGCTTGGCCGGGGCCAGGCGCGACCAGATACCGGAGTCGAAGGTGGCACGGGCATTTTCCACCGCGCGCTGGGCGTCGGCGCTATCGCAGCTGGCAACCTGGGCCAGCAGCCGGCCATCGACCGGGCTGATGCATTCGAAAGTCTGGTTCGAAACGGCGGCGGTGTATTCGCCGTTGATATAGGCGCGGCCTTCAATCTTCAGCTCACGGGCGCGTTGTTCCCAGTCAGCACGAGTCAGGGTGGTCATGCGAGTGTCCTCCTCTTATTGAAATAGAAGCGCCACGCGCTCTCGCGCCAGCACCGTCGAGAATCCTGTTCGATAGCCCGTTTTTCGGGCCCACGACACCCACCACCCTAAACCAGCGGCCCCTGAACTTTCAATATATTTGACAGCAGCTGGCCAAACGCCGTTGCCATGTTCATTTTAATAAACATAGACTCGGAGCTTTCGAGCATCCGCCCTGCCACTGCCGAGGAACAGCAGCATGAACATCCAGGACATCGTCGACTTCAGTGAAGCCAACACCGCGCCCGAGCGCTTCCGCCCGGCACCGGAGAAGATCCTCAAGGGCGATCCGGAGCAGACGGTCTTCAACCACTACGACAGCCCCTGCGGGCAGATGAATGCCGGCGTCTGGGAAGGCGCGGTCGGCCAGTGGACCGTGAACTACACCGAGCATGAATACTGCGAGATCGTCCAGGGTGTCTCGGTATTGCGCGACAACGACGGCAACGCCAAGACCTTGCGCACCGGCGACCGCTTCGTGATCCCGGCCGGTTTCAAGGGCACCTGGGAGGTGCTGGAGCACTGCCGCAAGATCTACGTGGTGTTCGAACAGAAGGCCTGATCAGGCCGCCGCGCACCAGCTGCGCGGCTCGTCGACAGCGCGCTGCGGGTAGGCGATGTCGAGCTTGAGGTCGGCGCGCTCGATGCGTAGCCGACCCTCCGGGGTTGCCTGCAACTCGCCCGGCGCCAGGGGCAGGATCCAGTAGAGGTCCTCACCGCCGCAGATCGATTTCAGCTGGGTGGCGACCGTGGCGGCCTGGAGATCGATGCGTCCGTCGGCCAGGACGAACCCGGCATGCACGTCGACCTCGATGGTTTCCGGTTGCGCGGCCAGGCGGTAGGAGTTGCCAACCTCGAAGCTGCCCGGCAGGGCCCGGCTCGGCACCAGCAGGCGCCCACTCTCCGGGTCGTTGAAACGTTGCAGGAAAGACTCCAGGACCGGCGCCACCTTGCGATTGGCAACGGCGACCGCCCTGCGGATTCGTCGCTCCACGGCCCTGTCGAGCGGCGCGGCAACTGGCGCCACCGAATCCAGCAGGATTGCCAGCGGCGTTTCGCCCAGAGCCACGCGCGGCAACCAGTCCGTACCCTGGCGCTCAAGCAGATAACCGGCAAGGTCACCCAGCACATAGCTCTCCACATCGGCAGCCAGGTCGGCGACAAGGTCATGCTCCTGCCCCTGGCGGATCAGCGCCTCGAGCCTCAGTCTCGACCATTCGCCTGAACCCGGACGCACTCCTTGCCCCAGCAGGTTGGCAACCGACTCCACGTACCGTGCCGTGCCCTCGGAGCGGTCGACCTGGCGAAGACGCCCCGCCTCGTCGGCATGTTCGTCCAGCCAGCGGCGATACCAATGACTGGCCCGCGCCAGGGCCTCGGGCTGCCCCAGGGCCGCCGCCAGCAACTGGCGAATGAGCTGGTTGCGATACACCCTGGGCTCGGCCCTGGCGGGATAGATGATGCTGCGCTCCGCACCCGGCAGGCGCAGCCACCCGGCTTCGACATGGAAATGAAAGGCTTCGTGGGTCGCCAGGCCCAACAGTTCAGGCAGCGCCCGTGGATCCTGCAACCGCTGCCGTTCCTGCGCTGGCAGCGCCGCCCCCAGGCCGATGAAGATCGCCGGCAGCCCCTGCCAGACGATTCGGCGATAACGCTGGTACTCGTAGCTGACACCCAGCTCCCGGACCTTCGCCATCGCCACTTCTTCACCGCCCCGCGCCCCCATCGCCCAGGCTCGTCGCCCATCGCTGACCACCAGCTGGATGTCGGCAAATACCCGGGTGGTGGGGCTGAACCCGGCCAACGCTGGCCAGGCCGTGCGCGTCGCCCGGATCAGCCGCTGCACATGGGCTTCGCGAGTGATCTCGACGGCGGCCTGCGGGGCGGCCGAGACCGCGACACTGGCGGCGGCCAAGAATACCAGCAGCAACAATAAAAGCATCCTTGCGATAACCATGAATGTCCTCCCTGACTGCGTTTTCTGGTTGCCCAGGCAGTCTAGGAAAGGCCCATCAGGAAAAACGCAGGAAATGGCGGCGTACGATGCAGGAAAAGGCCGAAAAAAGGCGAAAAAAAACCCCGAACCAGGTCGGGGTTTCTTTCGAAAGATAAAATCAATTACTTGATTTTGCCTTCCTTGTAGATCACGTGCTTGCGAACAACCGGATCATATTTCTTGATCTCGATTTTGTCCGGAGTAGTGCGCTTGTTCTTGTCAGTCGTGTAGAAATGACCAGTACCGGCGCTCGAGATCAGACGAATCAATTCACGCATGATTTAGCTCCTTATACCTTGCCATCACGGCGCAGTTCGGCCAGCACGGCGTCGATGCCGCGCTTGTCGATGATACGCATGCCCTTGGCGGAAACGCGCAGGCGCACGAAACGCTTCTCCGACTCAACCCAGAAGCGGTGATGCTGCAGGTTAGGCAGGAAACGACGACGGGTTTTGTTGTTTGCGTGGGAAATGTTATTCCCAGTCACCGGACCCTTACCGGTAACTTGACAGACTCTAGACATGCCTCAGCCCTCTAAAACCACATGCCCAACCCGGCATGGGTTGGCCGCTTAATCTCTCAGTCATTTGGCGCCAGGCGCCGCGTTTCTTTAAGGGTCTTACCGGCTACACCTACAAGCGAAGGAACCGGGCCCCTAGAAAAGAGCGCTGCTTTATACCAGAAAGACTACGGTGCAACAACATCAAGTGCGATTAAAAGCGTCTCGAGCGCCCGAAAACCTGGGTACGAGACCCCAATGCCGGGGCTCGGGGCAGAAAATGCCGCTCGTCGCACAAAATCCGCGCTTCACTGTAAAAGTCGGGAAATCTCGCACAGGCAAGAGCGAAGGATTGTACAGCAAGCCCGGCCGGCCGAGTAAAAATGGGATAGTCAATTGCCGCCCGGGGCACTAGGGTAGAGGTTTTTCCAGACTGCACTCGCAGATGGGACAACGACCTGCAAAGGAAACTGAACATGCGCTTCGCTGCCCTACCGCTATTGCTCGTCCCGTTTTTCGGCCCGCTGGCCCATGCCGCGACCTCGCTGAGCGTCTGCACCGAGGCCAGCCCCGAAGGCTTCGACGTCGTGCAGTACAACTCGCTGACCACCACCAATGCCTCGGCGGACGTGCTGATGAACCGCCTGGTGGACTTCGATGCCGCCAGCGGCAAGCTGGTGCCGAGCCTGGCCGACAGCTGGACCGTCTCCGATGACGGCCTGACCTACGACTTCAAGCTGCACCCGGGCGTGAAGTTCCACCGTACCGACTACTTCAAGCCGACCCGCGACCTGAGCGCGGCCGACGTACGCTTCAGCTTCGAGCGCATGCTCGATCCGGCCAACCCCTGGCACCGGATCGCCCAGAGCGGCTTCCCGCACGCCCAGTCGCTGCAGCTGCCGGCACTGATCAAGCGCATCGAGGCCACCGACCCGCTGACCGTGCGCTTCACCCTGGACCACCCGGACTCGACCTTTCTCGCCACCCTGAGCATGGGCTTCGCCTCGATCTACTCGGCGGAGTACGCCGACAAGCTGATGGCGGCCAATACCCCGGAAAAACTCAACAGCCAGCCGATCGGCACCGGTCCGTTCGTCTTCGGCCGGTTCCAGAAGGATGCCGTGATCCGCTACAGCGCCAACCCGGACTACTTCGCCGGCAAACCGGCGGTCGACACCCTGGTGTTCGCGATCACTCCGGACGCCAACGTGCGCCTGCAGAAACTGCGGCGCAACGAGTGCCAGGTCGCCCTGTCGCCCAAGCCGCTGGACGTCGATTCGGCGAGCAGGGACCCGGCGCTCAAGGTGGAGAAGACCGCCGCCTTCATGACCGCCTTCCTCGCCATCAACAGCCAGCACCCACCACTGGACAAGCCTGAGGTGCGCCAGGCGATCAACCTGGCCTTCGACAAGACCAGCTACCTCAAGGCGGTCTTCGAGGACACCGCCGAAGCCGCCAATGGCCCGTACCCTCCCAATACCTGGAGCTACGCCAGGGAGCTGCCCGGCTACGCCCACGACCCGGAGAAAGCCAAGGCCCTGCTCGCCAAGGCCGGCCTGAAGAACGGCTTCCAGACCACCATCTGGACCCGTCCATCCGGCAGCCTGCTCAACCCGAACCCGAGCCTCGGCGCACAGCTGCTGCAGGCCGACCTCGCCGAAGTGGGCATCCAGGCGGAAATCCGCGTGATCGAATGGGGCGAACTGATCCGGCGCGCCAAGGCTGGCGAGCACGACCTGCTGTTCATGGGCTGGGCCGGCGACAACGGTGACCCGGACAACTTCCTGACCCCGCAATTCTCCTGCGCCGCCGTGAAATCCGGGACCAACTTCGCCCGCTACTGCGACGCCAACCTGGACAAGCTGATCAGCGCCGGCAAGACCACCAGCGAACAGGGCGTGCGCAGCAAGCTCTACCAGCAGGCCCAGGCGCAGATCCAGCAGCAGGCACTCTGGCTGCCGCTGGCCCACCCGACCGCCTTCGCCCTGGTGCGCAAGGACGTCCACGGCTACCAGGTGAGCCCGTTCGGTCGCCAGGACTTCGCCAAGGTCAGCGTCAAGCCTTGACCTCCCGCATGGCCCCGGCAACGGGGCCATGCGCTACATCATCCCATGCTCCATCATCGAGAACGGGTCGCCGTCACCGATGACGAAATGATCGAGCACCCGCACATCCACCAGCTCCAGCGCAGTTTTCAGCCGTTCGGTCAGCAGCCGGTCGGCGTGGCTGGGTTCGGCCACCCCCGAAGGGTGGTTGTGACAGAGGATCAGCGCCGCCGCGTTATGCGCCAGTGCCCGCTTGACCACCTGCCGCGGGTACACGCTGGCATTGTCGATGGTCCCGCGGAACAGCGCCTCGAAGGCCAGCACCCGGTGCTTGGTATCGAGGAACAGGCAGCCGAACACCTCATGGGCCTCATGGCGCAACATCGCCTTCAGGTAATCCCGCACGGCCTGCGGGCTTTCCAGCGCCGAGTCGCGGCGCAGGCGCTCGGCCAGATGGCGGCGGGCCATTTCCAGCACCGCCTGCAACTGCGCGAACTTCGCCGGCCCAAGTCCCAACTCCCGGCTGAAATCCCGCGGCCCAGCCTCCAGCAGGCTACGCAAACTACCGAATTGCCTCAACAGATGCCGCGCCAGATCCACTGCGCTCTTGCCGCACACACCGGTGCGCAGGAAGATCGCCAGCAGTTCGGCGTCGGACAGGCTGGCCGCCCCCTGCTCCAGCAATTTCTCCCGCGGCCGCTCCGCCGCCGGCCAATCACGAATACTCATCACACCTCCCTGTCACCCTGGGGGCCCGCTGCTCCATAGCGGGCGCTGTGTTATCGTAGTCCATCTTTTTTACCCCCGAACCGGCCTGGGGAGGCGTCCTCGGGGGTGGTAACCACTGGACACTAAAAGGCAGGCCTATGCAGCGGCTGTATCGGAAACGCATCGTTCTCGGCGTCGGCGGCGGCATCGCCGCCTACAAAAGCGCCGAGCTGGTTCGCCGACTTCTCGACCAGGGTGCCGAAGTCCGCGTGGTCATGACCCGTGGCGGCAGTGAGTTCATCACCCCGCTGACCATGCAGGCGCTGTCCGGGCACCCGGTGCACCTGGACCTGCTCGACCCGGCAGCCGAGGCCGCGATGGGCCATATCGAGCTGGCGAAGTGGGCCGACCTGGTGCTGATTGCACCGGCCACCGCCGACCTGATCGCCCGCCTGGCCCAAGGCATCGCCGATGACCTGCTGACCACCCTGGTGCTCGCCACCGATGCCACCGTCGCCATCGCCCCGGCGATGAACCAGGCCATGTGGCGCGACCCGGCGACCCAGGCCAACACCCAATTGCTGCACAGCCGTGGCTTCAAGGTCTTCGGCCCGGCCTCCGGCAGCCAGGCCTGCGGCGACGTCGGCCTGGGACGCATGCTGGAAGCCACCGACCTGGCCCAGCACGCCGCCGACTGCTTCCAGCACCTGGCCCTGACCGGCAAGCATGTGCTGATCACCGCCGGCCCGACCCAGGAAAACATCGACCCGGTCCGCTACATCACCAACCACAGTTCCGGAAAAATGGGCTTCGCCCTGGCCGAGGCCGCCGTCGAAGCCGGCGCCCGCGTCACCCTGATCACCGGCCCGGTGCACCTGCCGACGCCGGACCGGGTCAGCCGGATCGATGTCGTCAGCGCCCGCGACATGCTCGCCGCCTGCGAGGCCGCGATCCCCTGCGACGTATTCATCGCCTCGGCCGCGGTAGCGGACTACCGCCCGGAGGTCGTTGCCCCCCAGAAACTCAAGAAAGACCCTACAACCGGCGACGGCCTGCTGCTGCAGATGGTGCGCAACCCGGACATCCTGGCGACCATCGCCGGCCGCCCCGACCGCCCCTTCAGCGTCGGCTTCGCCGCCGAGACCGAGCACCTGCTCGATTACGCCGCGCGCAAGCTCAAGGACAAGAACCTCGACCTGATCGTCGCCAATGACGTGGCCAACCCCAGCATCGGCTTCAACAGCGAGGAGAACGCCTGCAGCGTGATCGACCGGGAGCTGCAGGCCACCGTTTTCACCCAGACCAGCAAGGGCAAGATTGCCCGCCAGCTGATCTCCTTCATCGCTTCACGACTGAACCAGGTTTAATCCCCATGCACGCTTTGCAAGCCAAGATCCTCGACCCGCGCATCGGCAGCGAATTCCCCCTGCCGCAGTACGCCACCCCCGGCTCCGCCGGCCTCGACCTGCGCGCCATGCTGCAGCAGGACACCGTACTGGAGCCGGGCCAGACCTTGCTGATCCCGACCGGCCTGTCGGTCTACATTGGCGATCCCGGCCTCGCCGCGCTGATCCTGCCGCGCTCCGGCCTGGGCCACAAACATGGCATCGTCCTGGGCAACCTGGTCGGCCTGATCGACTCCGACTACCAGGGCGAGCTGATGGTCTCCTGCTGGAACCGCGGCCAGAGCGCCTTCACCATCGCCGTCGGCGAGCGCATCGCCCAACTGGTGCTGGTACCCGTGGTCCAGGCGCACTTCGAACTGGTCCAGGAGTTCGATGAAAGCCAACGCGGCGCTGGCGGTTTCGGGCATTCGGGCAGCCATTGACCTACGCTGATCCTGGCCGGCGCCCAAAAGCCGGCCAGGATGATTCGCGCTGCATTTCAGGATGAGTTTCGCGGAGGCGGTATTTGAAAGGCATCAAGCGCAGTGCAAAGGCCGGCAACGGCGCCGAACAGCAGGAGCTGCCGTCTTCGAACGAAGCCGCCAGGCCGTTGCTGCCGGGCCTGAAAATCGCGCTCGGCGGCCTGTTGCTCGCGGCCGTACTGCTCTGGTTCGGCATTCTGGCCCCCTCGCAGCAGTTCCTTCGCTCGCAACTGGCGCAATCCGCCGGCGCCATGGCAGGCTCGCAACTGAGCCAAGCCACCAGCGGGCTGGTCGCCCTGACGGACGCCGCCGCCCTCGACCCCGCACTCCTCAAGGCCCTGCGGGCCCCGGACGGCAGTGCCGTGAAAGCGGCGGAAAGCAGCCTGCATTACCTGCCCGGCCTGGTCGATGCACAATTGAACCTGCGCGACGCTGCCCAACCGCTCACCGACCGTGCCGCACCGCTCAACTTCTCGGCCCTGGACCTGATCCGCCGAGCCGAACGCGGCACCCGGCCCGCACCGGAAGCCTACAAGGTCGGCCAACGCTGGCTGGTCTACAGCGTCGCCCCCTTGCGCGAGACAACTGACGCCCCGATAGCCGGCACCCTGCTGCTGGTGTTCGATCTGCAGCAAGTGTTGCAGCCCCTGGCCTACTGGCCGGCGAACTCCGGCTCGCTACAACTGACCCAAAGCATCCTCGGCAGCCCTGAGCAGGTGCTCGATCAACGTGGCACGGCTGCCTCGACCGAGACCTACCCATTCGCCAGCGGCAACTGGACGCTCAAATTCACCCCGGGCCCGGCCTACCAGTTCGGCTATCCGCCCAGCGTCTACGGCTTGCTGCTGTTGGTCATGGGACTGCTGCTCGGCAGCAGCGCCCTGGCGATCCGCCTGACCCACCAGCGCCTGCAACGCCGCCTCGACGACGATGCCCGACAGCTGGAACAGCTGTTCCACGAACTCTCCAGCGGAAAAGCCGTCAAAGCCTTCAGTTTGAGCCTGCCGGCCCTCAACGGACTGGCGCAGGAACTGGCGCGCTTCTCCCAGCGCAACGCCCAGCCTGCGGCCACCCCGCAGCATGCCGGCATCGATTCAGGCCCAACGACCAGCAGTGCCCCGGAGCCGAACCAACCCGCCACCCATGGTGCCGACTGGATCGATCCGCTATTCCAAGATGTCGACTTCCTTGATGTCGACATTCTCGACGAAAACCAGGACTTCCTGAGAACGGAGCACCCTCAAGCAATGAACAGCACCGTACCGACATTCCCAGACAGCATCTTCCGCGCCTACGACATCCGCGGCACCGTCCCGGAAACCCTGAATGGCGAGACCGCCTACTGGATCGGCCGCGCCATCGGCTCGCAGAGCCTGGCCCAGGGTGAACCCAACGTTTCGGTCGGCCGCGACGGCCGACTGTCCGGCCCGGAGCTGGTCCAACAACTGATCCAGGGCCTGCATGACAGCGGCTGCCACGTCAGCGATGTCGGCCTGGTGCCAACACCGGCCCTGTACTACGCCGCCAACGTGCTGGCAGGAAAATCCGGGGTGATGCTGACCGGCAGCCATAACCCGTCGAACTACAACGGCTTCAAGATCATCATCGCCGGCGACACCCTGGCCAACGAACAGATCCAGGCCCTGCACACCCGCCTGAAAACCAATGACCTGAGCAGCGGCAAGGGCAGCATCGAGAAAGTCGAGATCCTCGACCGCTACTTCAAGCAAATCCGCGAGGACATCGTCCTGGCGAAGAAACTCAAGGTGGTGGTCGACTGCGGCAACGGCGCCGCCGGCGTGATCGCGCCCCAGCTGATCGAAGCGCTGGGTTGCGAAGTGATCCCGCTGTTCTGCGAGGTCGACGGCAACTTCCCGAACCACCACCCGGACCCGGGCAAGCCGGAAAACCTCGAGGACCTGATCGCCAAGGTCAAGGAAACCAACGCCGACGTGGGCCTGGCCTTCGATGGCGACGGCGACCGCGTCGGCGTGGTGACCAATACCGGCAGCATCGTCTTCCCCGACCGCCTGCTGATGCTGTTCGCCAAGGACGTGGTGTCGCGCAACCCTGGCGCGGATATCATTTTCGACGTCAAGTGCACCCGCCGCCTGACGCCGCTGATCCAGGAGTATGGCGGTCGCCCGGTCATGTGGAAGACCGGTCATTCGTTGATCAAGAAGAAGATGAAACAGAGCGGCGCCCTGCTCGCCGGCGAGATGAGTGGCCATATCTTCTTCAAGGAGCGCTGGTTCGGTTTCGACGACGGCATCTACAGCGCCGCGCGCCTGCTGGAGATCCTCAGCCAGGAGAAATCCACCGCCGAGGAGCTGTTCGCGACCTTCCCGAACGATATTTCCACGCCGGAGATCAACATTAATGTGACCGACGAGGGCAAATTCAGCATCATTGAAGCCTTGCACGACGCACAATGGGGCGATGCCAACCTGACCACCATCGATGGTGTCCGGGTCGACTACCCCAAAGGCTGGGGCCTGGTTCGCGCCTCCAACACCACGCCGGTGCTGGTGCTGCGCTTCGAGGCCGATACCGAGGACGAGCTGCAGCGCATCAAGGACGTGTTCCACGCCCAGCTCAAACGTGTTGCACCCGATCTCCAACTACCGTTCTGACCTCCAGGCGGTGTAGAACACCGCCTGACCACCTGTTTCACCGGAGCCCTGAATGACCCTCGAACGCGAAGCCGCTGCCAACACCGCCAAGGTTCTTTCCGAAGCGTTGCCCTACATCCGCCGATACGTCGGCAAGACGCTGGTGATCAAGTACGGCGGCAACGCTATGGAAAGCGAAGAGCTCAAGACCGGCTTTGCCCGCGATATCGTGTTGATGAAGGCCGTGGGCATCAACCCGGTGGTCGTGCACGGCGGCGGCCCGCAGATCGGTGACCTGCTCAAGCGCCTGTCCATCGAGAGCCATTTCGTCGACGGGATGCGCGTTACCGACGCCCAGACCATGGACGTGGTGGAAATGGTCCTCGGCGGCCAGGTGAACAAGAGCATCGTCAACCTGATCAACCGCCATGGCGGCAGCGCCATCGGCCTGACCGGCAAGGACGCGGAGCTGATTCGCGCGAAGAAGCTCACCGTCACCCGCCAGACCCCGGAGATGACCGCACCGGAAATCATCGACTACGGCCAGGTGGGTGAAGTGGTCGGGATCAACACCGACCTGCTGAACCTGCTGGTCAAGGGCGATTTCATCCCGGTGATCGCGCCGATCGGCGTGGGCGCCAACGGCGAGTCCTACAACATCAACGCCGACCTGGTGGCTGGCAAGATCGCCGAGGCCCTGAAAGCCGAGAAGCTGATGCTGCTGACCAACATCGCCGGCCTGCTGGACAAGGAAGGCAAGGTCCTGACCGGCCTGAGCACCGACCAGGTCAACGCCCTGATCGCCGACGGCACCATCTACGGCGGCATGCTGCCGAAGATCCAGTGCGCCCTGGAAGCGGTACAGGGTGGCGTGGGCAGCTCGCTGATCATCGACGGCCGGGTACCGAACGCGGTCCTGCTGGAGATCTTCACCGACACCGGCATGGGCACCCTGATCAGCAACCGCAAGCGTCACTGATCCGCCCGTACCCTCTGCAGGAGCGAGCTTGCTCGCGATAAACGTCAACGATAACGCTGGTCACCTGATGCCCGGCGTTGAGGCGACTACCATCGCGAGCAAGCTCGCTCCTGCAGTCCTGCAAGTTCGCCACGATGCGAGCGCATAATAAAGCCCCGCTCCGGGACACCGGGCGGGGCTTTTTCATGACGGCACACTCAGCGCAACAACTGCTCGACCCGAACCCGGTCCGCCGCGAAATCCTGCTGGGCCTGGGTGCGCGCCGCCTGGTACCTGGCGATATCGGCCTTCATCCGACCCTGTTCATCGCGCAGGCCACCGAGCTGCGCCAGCAACTGCGGTGAAACCTCCTTGCCGGCACGCTCCTGCTCCGCCGCCTGGCCCTGCAGGCTGGCCTGCTGGGCCAACAGCGCCTGGAGGTTGTTCTGCACACTGGCAATCAGCGCATCCAGCTCGGCCAGCTTGCGGGCCTGGGCCTTGTCCACTTCCTCGACACTGGAATAGCGCTGCAGCAACTGGGCATTGGCATCGGCCTGGGCCTTCTCGGCCTGCTTGCGCTGCTGCTGCTCGGGCGTCAACGCCGGGGCCACGGTCTGCACCACCCGGCCCTGCTGGTTCAGGACCTGGTAGCCCTTGCCGATGTACTCCGGCGGCACGCCCTGACGGTCCAGCACGGTGACGCCCTTGTTGTCGACATAGCGATAGAACAGGACCTCGTCAGCCCATGCGGCGAACGAGGCCCCGAGCGCCAGGGCCAGAAACAGGCAGACCGGGCGCAAGAGGGATCAGATCCCGTACTGTGCGCGGTAGGCCTCCACCGCGGGCAGGTGCTGCTTGAGCTGCTCGTCGCCGGCGAGGAATTCCAGCACCTGGTTCAGCGAGACGATGCTCACCACCGGGATACCGAAATCGCGCTCGACTTCCTGGATCGCCGACAACTCACCGTTGCCACGCTCCTGGCGGTTCAGCGCGATCAGCACGCCCGCGGCCTTGGCGCCGTCCTGCGACTCGATGATCTGCATCACTTCGCGAATCGCGGTGCCGGCGGTGATGACGTCGTCGATGATCAGCACATTGCCGGTCAGTGGCGCGCCAACCAGGCTGCCACCTTCACCGTGGGCCTTGGCTTCCTTGCGGTTGAAGCACCAGGGCAGGTCGCGCTGGTGATGCTCGGCCAGGGCCACGGCTGTCGCGGCGGCCAGTGGAATACCCTTGTAGGCGGGGCCGAACAGCACGTCGAAGGGAATGCCGCTCTCGACGATCGCCGCGGCATAGAAACGACCCAGCTGGGCCAGCGCGGAGCCTGAGTTGAACAGGCCGGCATTGAAGAAGTACGGGCTGGTACGACCCGACTTCAGGGTGAACTCACCGAAGCGCAGAACTCCGCGATCGATGGCAAAACGAATGAAATCGCGCTGATACGCCTGCATGAAAAACCCCGGATACCACGAATTTAGCTAATTAGGTAGAGCTCGGGTATCATACACGCACGTGATTTTTGGGGCCATTTATGCGGATCATCAGTGTGAACGTCAATGGTATTCAGGCTGCAGTCGAGCGTGGTTTGCTCAGTTGGCTGCAAGCCCAGAATGCCGACGTCATCTGCCTGCAGGACACCCGCGCCTCCGCCTTTGAACTGGATGATCCAGCCTTCCAACTGGATGGCTACTTCCTTTATGCCTGCGATGCCGAAGTCCCCGCCCAGGGTGGCGTGGCTCTGTATTCGCGGTTGCAACCGAAGGCTGTCATCAGCGGTCTCGGTTTCGAGACGGCAGACCGCTACGGGCGCTACCTGCAAGCCGATTTCGACAAGGTCAGCATCGCGACCTTGCTGCTTCCATCCGGGCAGAACGGCGATGAAGACTTGAACCAGAAGTTCAAGCTTATGGACGACTTCGCCCGCTACCTGGATAAACAGCGGCGCAAGCGTCGTGAGTACATCTATTGCGGTTCGCTCTATGTGGCGCAGCAGAAGCTCGACATCAAGAACTGGCGTGACAGCCAGCAGTCTCCGGGCTTCCTGGCACCGGAACGGGCCTGGATGGACGAGATACTGGGCAACATGGGCTATGTCGACGCCCTGCGCGAAGTCAGCCGTGAAGGTGACCAGTACAGCTGGTGGCCGGACAACGAACAGGCCGAGATGCTCAACCTCGGCTGGCGCTTCGACTACCAGATCCTGACGCCGGGCCTGCGCCGCTCCGTGCGCAGTGCACGCCTGCCACGCCAGCCGCGCTTCTCGCAGCACGCGCCGCTGATCGTGGACTACGACTGGACGCTGACCATCTGAGTGAGCGACAGCCACAAAAAAGCCGACGTCATGTCGGCTTTTTTGCATCTGCTCGCGCCGATCAGTCGGCCAGTGCGGCGTTCTGCAGCTCGAAGATCTCGCTCATGCCCTTCTTCGCCAGCTCCAGCATCGCATTCAGCTCTTCAGGCTGGAACGGCGCGCCTTCAGCGGTGCCCTGCACTTCGATGAAACCGCCCGTGCTGGTCATCACCACGTTCAGGTCGGTCTCGGCAGCGGAATCCTCCAGGTAGTCCAGGTCCAGTACCGGCTCGCCCTGGTACATGCCCACCGACACCGCGGCGATCATCTGCTTGAGCGGGTTGCCCGCCTTGAGGCCGCCGCGCTTCTTGATCACCTTCAGTGCATCGGCCAGGGCCACCATGGACCCGGTGATCGACGCCGTACGGGTGCCGCCATCGGCCTGGATCACGTCGCAGTCGACATACAGGGTGATGTCGCCAAGCTTGGACATGTCCAGCGAGGCGCGCAGCGAACGGCCGATCAGGCGCTGGATCTCCAGGGTCCGGCCACCCTGCTTGCCACGGCTGGCCTCACGCTGGGTACGTTCGCCGGTCGCCCGCGGCAGCATGCCGTATTCGGCGGTCAGCCAGCCCTGGCCCTGCCCCTTGAGGAAGCGCGGGACCCCATTCTCGACGCTGACCGTACAGATCACTTTGGTGTCACCAAACTCGACCAGTACAGACCCCTCGGCGTGTTTGGTGTAGTTGCGGGTGATGCGGATCGAGCGAAGCTGATCGGCGGCGCGACCACTTGGACGTTTCATCTGGGAATACCTGTACAGGGACGGAAATCTACCCGGCATTATAGAGGTCATGGCCGGCGCTGGGCAGTTCTAAAATCTCGACTGCATGTCACCGCCTCCGACAAGGCAACCACAAGACAGGAGACCTTCGTGCTGTCCGTCGCACTGCGCTACAATCCTGCGCCTTTGCTGCCAGTCGGCTTTAATCTACCCATCAGGCCCGCCCCGCCAACGCCGGCAGGCCCGAACAGCGAGGTACTTCCATGGTCCACAGCATGACCGCCTTCGCCCGCGTCGAAAGTGCCGGAGCCCGGGGCACCCTGAGCTGGGAACTGCGCTCGGTCAACAGCCGCTACCTGGAACCGCACCTGCGCCTGCCCGAATCGTTCCGCGACCTCGAGGGCGCAGTGCGTGAAGCCCTGCGCCAGGGCCTGTCCCGCGGCAAGCTGGAATGCACCCTGCGCTACACCGAGGAAACCAGCGGCCAACCGCTGCAGATCGACCGCGAACGCGCCACGCAACTGATCGCCGCCGCCGAGACCGTCGCCAGCCTGATCAAGCAGCCGGCCGCCCTGAACCCGCTGGAAGTCCTCGCCTGGCCCGGCGTTCTGGTGGCCGATGCGAGCGATCCGCAGGCCCTGAACAACCAGGCCCTGGCGCTGTTCGCCGATGGCCTGAAGGAACTCAAGAAGGGCCGTGAGCGCGAAGGCGCGGAACTGGCCCGCCTGATCAGCGAGCGCCTGGCCTCGATCGAGGAGGACGTCGCGACCCTGCGCGAGCAGGTACCGCAGATGCTCGCCACCCAGCGCCAGAAGATCCTCGACCGCTTCGCCGACATGCAGGCCGAACTGGACCCGCTGCGCCTGGAGCAGGAAATGGTCCTGCTGGCGCAGAAGAGCGACGTGGCCGAAGAGCTCGACCGCCTGGGCACCCATATCATCGAAGTGCGTAGGGTGCTCAAGTCCGGCGGAGCCGCCGGAAGGCGCCTGGATTTCCTGATGCAGGAACTCAACCGCGAAGCCAACACCCTCGGCTCCAAGGCCTTCGACCCACGCAGCACCGCCGCCGCGGTCAACCTCAAGGTGTTGATCGAACAGATGCGCGAACAAGTACAGAATATCGAGTAAGGCTACCCCGACATGACCCAAAGCACTGGCACCCTCTACATCATTTCCGCACCGTCGGGCGCAGGCAAGACCAGCCTGGTCAAGGCCCTGATCGATGCCGAGCCACAGATCCGCGTCTCAGTCTCGCACACCACCCGCGCCATGCGCCCGGGCGAGACCGACGGGGTGAACTACCACTTCGTCGACCGCGCCGAATTCCTGCGCCTGACCGAACAGGGCGACTTCCTCGAGCAGGCCGAAGTCTTCGGCAACCTCTACGGCACCTCCCAGAGCAGCCTGCAGCAGACTCTGGACGCCGGTCACGACCTGATCCTGGAAATCGACTGGCAAGGCGCCGAGCAGGTCCGCCGGCAGATGCCCCACGCCCGCTCGATCTTCATCCTGCCACCGAGCCAGCAGGCCCTGCGCCAGCGCCTGAACAACCGCGGCCAGGACAGCGACGAGATCATCGAGGGGCGGATGCGCGAGGCCGTCAGCGAAATGAGCCACTACGTCGAATACGATTTCCTGATCATCAACGACAATTTCGCCCACGCCCTGGACGATCTCAAGGCGATTTTCCGTGCCAACCGCCTGCGGCAGCAGCCACAGCAACAGCAACACGCCGCCCTGCTGAGCGAATTGCTGGCCTGAAACAAAGACTTTCCAAAAGCGTCGCAAGGGCTTTACATTGCACCTTGTGGCGCACCGGAATCTCTGCTGAAAAAATCAGCGCTTCCCTAATCGCTGGTGATTTTTTAAACTGTTGAGTCCGCTCGCCCATCCGGGCAGCCCGCCTACCGCATTTGCTACGAGGAACACCATGGCCCGCGTAACCGTTGAAGACTGCCTAGAACACGTGGATAACCGTTTCGAGCTGGTCATGCTCTCCACCAAGCGTGCTCGTCAACTGGCGACCGGCGGCAAAGAGCCGAAAGTGGCATGGGAAAACGACAAGCCTACCGTCGTTGCCCTGCGTGAAATCGCCGAAGGCCTGGTGAACTACGAAATGATCGCCAACGAGGAGATCGTCGAAGACGAACCTCTGTTCGCGGCTTTCGAGGACGAGTCCAACGAGGCCGTCTAAGCCTATGCCTGGTCGACGTAGCACGGCGCAGGGTACAAGGCTTCGGCCGGGGGAAACCTCATGCCGAGCATAGACGCCCTCGCCGATCGCTTATCGACCTACCTCGGTGCCGACCAGGTCAACCTGGTCCGCCGGGCGTACTTCTACGCCGAACAAGCCCACGACGGCCAGCGCCGTCGCAGCGGCGAAGCCTACGTCACGCACCCGCTGGCGGTGGCCAGTATCCTTGCCGACATGCACATGGACCATCAGAGCCTGATGGCCGCGATGCTGCATGACGTGATCGAAGACACCGGAATCGCCAAGGAAGCGCTGCAGGCGCAGTTCGGCGAGACTGTGGCCGAGCTGGTCGACGGGGTCAGCAAGCTGACCCAGATGAATTTCGAGACCAAGGCCGAGGCCCAGGCGGAAAACTTCCAGAAGATGGCCATGGCCATGGCCCGCGATATCCGCGTGATCCTGGTCAAGCTCGCCGACCGCCTGCACAACATGCGCACCCTGGAAGTGCTGTCCGGGGAAAAACGCCGGCGTATCGCCAAGGAAACCCTCGAGATCTACGCCCCCATCGCCAACCGGCTGGGCATGCACGCGGTACGTATCGAGTTCGAGGACCTGGGCTTCAAGGCGATGCACCCGATGCGCTCGGCGCGCATCTACCAGGCGGTCAAGCGCGCCCGTGGCAACCGCAAGGAAATCGTCAACAAGATCGAGGAATCCTTGAGCCACTGCCTGGCGGTGGACGGCATCCAGGGCGAAGTCAGCGGGCGGCAGAAGCACCTCTACGGCATCTACAAGAAGATGCGCGGCAAGCGCCGGGCCTTCAACGAGATCATGGACGTCTACGCGTTCCGGGTCATCGTCGACAAGGTCGACACCTGCTACCGCGTGCTCGGCGCCGTGCACAACCTGTACAAGCCGCTGCCCGGCCGTTTCAAGGACTACATCGCGATTCCCAAGGCCAACGGCTACCAGTCGCTGCATACCACGCTGTTCGGCATGCACGGCGTACCGATCGAGATCCAGATCCGTACCCGCGAAATGGAAGAGATGGCCAACAACGGCATCGCCGCCCACTGGCTGTACAAGTCCAGTGGCGACGAGCAGCCCAAGGGCACCCATGCCCGGGCCCGCCAGTGGGTCAAGGGCGTGCTCGAGATGCAGCAACGCGCGGGCAACTCCCTCGAATTCATCGAGAGCGTGAAGATCGACCTGTTCCCGGACGAGGTCTACGTGTTCACGCCCAAGGGCCGGATCATGGAGCTGCCCAAGGGCTCCACGGCGGTCGACTTCGCCTACGCGGTGCACACCGACGTGGGCAACAGCTGTATTGCCTGTCGGATCAATCGCCGTCTCGCACCGCTGTCCGAACCGCTGCAAAGCGGCTCCACGGTCGAGATCGTCAGCGCCCCGGGCGCCCGGCCGAACCCGGCGTGGCTCAATTTCGTGGTCACCGGCAAGGCCCGCACCCATATCCGCCACGCCCTGAAGCTGCAACGCCGTTCCGAGTCCATCAGCCTCGGCGAGCGCCTGCTGAACAAGGTGCTCAACGGTTTCGACAGCGCCCTGGACAAGATTCCGGTCGAGCGCGTGCAGTCGATCCTCCATGAGTACCGCCTGGAGTTGATCGAGGACCTGCTCGAGGATATCGGCCTGGGCAACCGCATGGCCTATGTGGTGGCTCGCCGCATGATGGGCGAAGGCGAACAGTTGCCCAGCCCCGAGGGCCCGCTGGCGATCCGCGGCACCGAAGGCCTGGTGCTCAGCTACGCCAAGTGCTGCACGCCGATTCCGGGCGACCCGATCGTCGGTCATCTGTCGGCGGGCAAGGGCATGGTCGTGCACCTGGAAAACTGCCGCAATATCAGTGAAATCCGCCACAACCCGGAAAAATGCATCCAGTTGTCGTGGGCCAAGGATGTCACCGGAGAATTCAACGTCGAGCTGCGTGTCGAGCTGGAGCACCAGCGCGGCCTGATCGCCCTGCTGGCCAGCAGCGTCAACGCGGCCGACGGCAATATCGAAAAAATCAGCATGGACGAACGCGATGGTCGCATCAGCGTGGTCCAGCTGGTGGTCAGCGTGCATGACCGTGTGCACCTGGCCCGCGTGATCAAGAAACTGCGCGCCCTGACCGGGGTCATCCGCATCACCCGCATGCGCGCATAGCCCGCCTCGCCTGTAAGGACTTCACCATGCGCAAAGCGCTAGCCCTCCCGCTGTTCGCCCTCCTGCTTGGCGGTTGCGCCAGCGATCCCGCCAAATATGACGTCAGCGGCACCTGGATCAACCAGGTGGCCATCGACGCGGCCGTGAAAAAGGGCAGCCTGCGCGAAGCCCTGGAAACCTACGGGCCGAACCTGGAGTGGAGCATCGACACCCGCAACGGCCAGGCCAAGTACAGCAATGGCTTCGAGCGCCCCGAAGGGCACGTGCGCGCCGACGGCAAGCAGTGGCATGTCGACTTCTACGGCAGCGCCGGTACCTCGCTGGCTCGCGATGGCAAGGAGCTGATCCAGGGCGCCAGCGACTCCGAGCCCGAGCAGCCCTTCGTCCGTGCCCCTAGCGAACTGCCGGCCAATGCCCCGGTCGGCGCCAGCTTCGAGCAGGCGCTGTATTCGGCCTTCATGGGTGGCGACTGGAAAATCGTCAGTGGCCCGGGTGAAGGCGCCGCAGTGAAGTTCCTCCCGGACGGCCGCCTCGAGGGCCTGCCGGGTGCCGACCGCTACGCCCTGTGCCTGGCGGGCGACTGCGCCTCGATGAGCGGCCAGAACGACAGTATCTGGCTGCAGCAGGGCGACCACGGCAATGCCTGGATTTTCGCCCGCAAGGGCAAGCAACTGGAAATCTTCCAGGCACTGAACTCGGCCGCGGCCGACGAGCAACCGCAGCTCTATCCCGGCAACCGCCAGTGGTTGCTGGAGAAGTAACCACACCGAATCCGTAGGAGCCGGCTTGCCGGCGGAGGCGCCCTCAAGGTCGCCAAAGGCGCCGCTGGCAAGCCAGGCTCCTGCATGAGAAGAGCGAGGCGGTCAGCGCTCCCCGAGAATCGCCGCATACCCCTCGCGATAGCTGGGGTAACGTGGAATCCAGCCCAGGGCCCGCGCCCGGGCATTGCTGCAACGCTTGCTGCCGGTACGGCGTACGCTGGCCTCGGCATCCCACTCGGTCACCCCCAGGTATTCGCGCAGCCAGGCCACCACTTCGGCCAACGGTGCCGGCGCATCATCGACGCCGATATAGCAATCCTCCAGCACCTGGCCCGCCCGATCGGCCTCCAGCAGGAAGGCCAGCAACCCGGCGGCGTCGTCGGCATGGATGCGATTACCATACAGCGGCGGCTCGACAGCCACCCGGTAGCCACGGCGCACCTGGGTCAGCAGCCATTCGCGGCCTGGTCCGTAAATGCCGGTGAGACGCACCCGGCTCGCCGCAATACCACTGTCGAGCGCCAGTTGCTCGGCCTCGAGCATCAGGCGCCCGGAATACCCCTCGGCCTCGGTCGCCGACGTCTCATCCACCCACTCGCCCTGCTGCTGCACATAGACACTGCTGCTGGACACGAACAGCAACCGCCGCGGCCGCTGCCCGGAGGCCTCCAGCCAGCTCAGGACGTGGCGCAGCCCGTCGACATAGGCCGCTCGATAGCCAGCCTCGTCATGATCGGTCGCGGCCGCGCAATAGACCACGTAATCCAGCGAACCCAGCGGCCAGCCCGCAGGTCGCTGCGCCGTGAACAGGTCGCCTGCCACGCCGTGCACACCCTCCGGCAGTCGGGAAATCGAGCGGCGCAAACCGTGCACCTGCCACCCCTGGCCCAGCAATTGGCTCGCCAGGCGACAACCGACATCACCGCAGCCGGCGATCAGAACAGAAGGAGCAGACATCGGAAACCTCCACATAAATGGGCGCAGCCTAGCGTCAGGAATGGACGAGTGGCTAGCAAGCGAAGAAAAAAAGAGACTCTATTACTTCTGTTAACAAGAATTACTTGCAATAATGAGGAACCATTTGTTCTCGGCCCAACGAGGCCTGGAAGGACAAGACCCTCTTCTACTTCGCTCAGGTCCGGCCAGCATGACACGCATTCACTCCTCCGCCTCGCCAACACAGTCCCATAGCCCATCGCGCGCTTGGCGCTCGGTTGCAGCGGTACTGCTCAGCCTGTTGCTGGCCCCGACCGCCGCCTTCGCCGACGAGCCGGCCAACCATACCGTACCGGCTGCCACCGCCGCCGCGCCAACTGCCCCGGCCGCGACCTCGCCTGCCGTGACGCCGGTCGCCACCGAACAGGCTCCGGCAGAAAACGCCGCGCCAGCCGACACCTCCGAAGCCGACGCACTGCCAGCCGAAGGCAACAGCCTGGGCATGGCGCACGACCTGTCCCCCTGGGGCATGTACCAGAATGCCGACATCATCGTGAAAATCGTGATGATCGGCCTGGCCATCGCCTCGATCATCACCTGGACCATCTGGATCGCCAAGGGCTTCGAACTGCTGGGCGCCAAGCGTCGCCTGCGGGTCGAGATCGCCAACCTGAAGAAAGCCGTCACCCTCAAGGACGCCAGCGCCACCGCCGGCAAGGAAGGCACCCTGGCCAACCTGCTGGTGCACGACGCCCTCGAGGAAATGCGCCTGTCGGCCAACAGCCGTGAGAAGGAAGGCATCAAGGAACGCGTCAGCTTCCGCCTGGAGCGCCTGGTAGCCGCCTGCGGCCGCAACATGAGCAGCGGCACCGGCGTACTGGCAACCATCGGTTCCACCGCGCCGTTCGTCGGTCTGTTCGGTACCGTGTGGGGCATCATGAACAGCTTCATCGGCATCGCCAAGACCCAGACCACCAACCTCGCGGTGGTTGCCCCAGGTATCGCCGAAGCCCTGCTGGCGACCGCCATCGGCCTGGTCGCGGCGATTCCGGCCGTGGTGATCTACAACGTCTTCGCCCGCTCCATCGCCGGCTACAAGGCCCAGGTTTCCGACGCATCGGCCCAGGTCCTGCTGCTGGTCAGCCGTGACCTCGACCACCTGCCAGCCGAGCGCAGCAACGCCCAGCAGCCGCACATGGTCAAGGTAGGTTAATCGGTCATGGGTCTGCATTTGAAGGAAGGCGCGGACGACGAGCTGTCCGAAAACCACGAAATCAACGTCACGCCGTTCATCGACGTGATGCTGGTGCTGCTGATCATTTTCATGGTCGCGGCGCCCCTGGCCACCGTGGACATCAAGGTCGACCTGCCCGCCTCGACGGCCAAGCCGTCGCCGCGTCCGGAGAAACCGGTGTTCCTCAGCGTCAAGGCCGACCAGAAGCTGTTTCTCGGCGAGGAAGAGGTCAAGGCCGAGTCGCTGGGCCAGGCGCTGGATGCCAAGACTCACGGCAAGAAAGACACCACCATCTTCTTCCAGGCCGACAAGGGCGTGGACTACGGCGACCTGATGCACGTCATGGACGCGCTGCGCGCCGCCGGTTACCTGAAGGTCGGCCTGGTCGGACTTGAGACGGCAGCCAAGAAATGATCACGACGCGCCACAAACTGACGCGTTACGGCGGTAGCCTGGCGCTGGTACTGGGCGTTCATGCGGTGGCGATCCTCGCCGCCCTGAACTGGTCGGTGTCCAAGCCGATCGAACTGCCGCCGCAGGCGATGATGGTCGAGCTGGCCCCGCTGCCGCCCGCGCCACCACCGCCGCCGCCACCCAGGGTGGTGACCCCGCCGAAACCGCCGGAGCCGGAGGAAGAACTGCCGTTGCCGAAGCTGGCCGAGGCGCCGAAACCGACGATCTCGGTACCCAAGCCGGTCAAGCCCAAGCCCAAGCCACAACCGCCCAAGCCGGAAGTGAAGAAGGAACCGGAGAAGGAAAAGCCCAAGGAAGAGAAACCTTCCGAGGAGCCGCCGAGCCCGCGCCCACCGGAGAAATCCGCAGCACCGGCACCGGGCCCGTCGCCCCAGCAGCTAGCCGCCAAGGCCAGTTGGGAAGGCACCCTGATGGCACATCTGGGCAAGTACAAGAAGTACCCGGTTTCCGCCCTGCAGCGCGGCAAGGAAGGCCTGAACCGCCTGCGCTTCGTCGTCGACGCCGAAGGCAAGGTGCTTTCCTATGAGCTGATCGGCCGCTCGGGCAACGCCGACCTGGATCGGGCTACTCTGGAAATGATCCGCCGCGCCCAACCGCTGCCCAAGCCACCCGCCGACATGCTGACCAACGGCAGCATCGAGATTAATGCGCCGTTCGTCTACTCCATCGACAAGCGCAACCGCTAGCACCTCCCCGAATCCCACGCCCTGCGTGGGATTCCTTTTTCTGCGGGGTGCTGTTGATACGGCGCATCGCCATTAACGACAATCTTCACCAATCCTTCACCTGATAACGTGCGTCTATCGATTGCAGCCGTTATGCTTGGTCGGCAACCTCATGGACGCTTGCTATGACCCTGACAGAACTACGCTACATCGTTACCCTCGCCCAAGAGCAACATTTCGGCCACGCGGCCGAACGCTGCCATGTCAGCCAGCCGACCCTGTCAGTGGGCGTGAAAAAACTGGAAGACGAACTGGGCGTACTGATCTTCGAACGCAGCAAGAGCGCCGTGCGCCTGACTCCGGTGGGCGAAAGCATCGTCGCCCAGGCGCAGAAGGTACTGGAACAGGCCCAGGGCATCCGTGAACTGGCCCAGGCCGGGAAAAACCAGCTGACCGCCCCGCTGAAGGTCGGTGCGATCTACACCGTCGGCCCGTACCTGTTCCCGCACCTGATCCCGCAACTGCATCGGGTCGCCCCGCAGATGCCGTTGTACATCGAGGAAAACTTCACCCATGTACTGCGCGACAAGCTGCGCAACGGCGAACTGGACGCGGTGATCATCGCCCTGCCGTTCAACGAGGCCGACGTGCTGACCCTGCCGCTGTACGACGAACCGTTCTACGTGCTGATGCCGGCCTCGCACCCCTGGACCCGCAAGGAGACCATCGACAGCGCCTTGCTCAACGACAAGAGCCTGCTGCTGCTCGGCGAAGGCCACTGCTTCCGCGACCAGGTCCTGGAAGCCTGCCCGACCCTGGCCAAGGGCACCGAGGCGGCCAAGCACACCACGGTCGAGTCCAGCTCGCTGGAAACCATCCGTCACATGGTCGCCTCCGGTCTCGGCGTCTCGGTACTGCCGCTGTCGGCGGTGGACAGCCACCACTACGCGCCCGGCGTCATCGAGGTGCGTCCGCTGACCCCACCGACCCCGTTCCGTACCGTGGCCATCGCCTGGCGCGCCAGCTTCCCGCGGCCCAAGGCGATCGAGATCCTCGCCGATTCGATCCGCCTGTGCTCGGTGGCCAAGCCGCCCGTTGCGAGCTGAATGCCGTGACCGAGCTGTCGCAGGTGTCCGTCACGGCACTCAAGGGTGTCGGCGAAGCCATGGCCGAGAAACTGGCCAGGGTCGGCCTGGAGACCATCCAGGACGTGCTATTCCACCTGCCCCTGCGCTACCAGGACCGTACCCGCGTCGTTCCCATCGGCGCCCTGCGCCCTGGCCAGGACGCGGTGATCGAAGGTGTGGTCAGCGGTGCCGACGTGGTCATGGGCAAGCGCCGCAGCCTCCTGGTGCGCCTCAACGACGGCACTGGCAGCCTGAGCCTGCGCTTCTACCACTTCAGCAATGCGCAGAAGGAAGGCCTCAAGCGCGGCACCCATGTGCGCTGCTACGGCGAGGCCCGCCCCGGCGCCTCGGGGCTGGAAATCTATCACCCGGAATACCGTGCACTGACCGGCGATGAACCGCCGCCGGTGGACCAGACCCTGACGCCGATCTATCCGCTGACCGAAGGCCTGACCCAACAGCGCCTGCGCCTGCTGAGCCAGCAGAGCCTGGCAATGCTCGGCCCGCGCAGCCTGCCGGACTGGCTGCCGCGCGAACTGGCCAGCGACTATCAACTGGCACCGCTGGACGATGCAATCCGCTACCTGCACCAGCCGCCGGCCGATGCCGACGTCGAGGAGTTGGCCCTCGGTCATCACTGGGCCCAGCATCGCCTGGCCTTTGAAGAGCTGCTCACCCACCAGCTGTCCCAGCAGCGCCTGCGCGAAAGCCTGAGGGCCCTGCGCGCCCCGGCGCTGCCGAAAGCGCGCAAGTTGCCCGCACAGTTTCTCGCCAACCTTGGCTTCCCGCCGACCGGCGCCCAGCAACGGGTCGGCAACGAGGTCGCCTACGACCTCAGCCAGCCCGAGCCGATGCTGCGGCTGATCCAGGGCGACGTTGGCGCGGGCAAGACCGTGGTCGCCGCCCTCGCCGCCCTGCAGGCGCTGGAAGCCGGCTACCAGGTCGCGCTGATGGCACCGACCGAGATCCTCGCCGAACAGCACTATCTCAATTTCCAGCGCTGGCTGGCACCGCTGGGCATCGAAACCGCCTGGCTGGCCGGCAAGCTCAAGGGCAAGGCACGGGCCAGCGCCCTGGAGCAGATCGCCAGCGGCACGCCGATGGTGGTCGGCACCCACGCACTGTTCCAGGACGAAGTGCAGTTCAAGAACCTGGCCTTGGTGATCATCGACGAACAGCACCGCTTCGGCGTCCAGCAACGCCTGGCCCTGCGCCAGAAAGGCGTGGGCGGACAGATGTGCCCGCACCAGTTGATCATGACCGCCACGCCGATCCCGCGGACCCTGGCGATGAGCGCCTACGCCGACCTCGATACTTCGATCCTCGATGAGCTGCCACCCGGCCGGACCCCGGTGAACACCGTGCTGGTCGCCGACAGCCGGCGCTTCGAGGTGGTCGAACGGGTCCGCGCCGCCTGCGCCGAGGGGCGCCAGGCCTACTGGGTGTGCACACTGATCGAAGAGTCCGAGGAGCTGACCTGCCAGGCTGCCGAAACCACTTTCGAAGAACTGACCGCCGCTCTCGGCGAGCTGCGGGTCGGGCTGATCCATGGGCGCATGAAAGCCGCAGAGAAAGCCGCGGTCATGGCCGAGTTCAAGCTCGGCAACCTGCAACTGCTGGTCGCCACCACCGTGATCGAGGTCGGCGTCGACGTGCCCAACGCCAGCCTGATGATCATCGAGAACCCCGAGCGCCTGGGCCTGGCGCAACTGCACCAGTTGCGCGGCCGGGTCGGTCGGGGCAGCGCCGTCAGCCACTGCGTGATGCTCTACCATCCGCCGCTGTCGCAGATCGGCCGCCAGCGCCTGGGCATCATGCGCGAGACCAACGACGGCTTCATCATCGCCGAAAAGGACCTGGAACTGCGCGGCCCCGGGGAAATGCTCGGTACCCGCCAGACGGGCCTGCTGCAGTTCAAGGTGGCCGACCTGATGCGCGACGCCGACCTGCTCCCCGCCGTACGTGATGCGGCCCAGGCCCTGCTGGCTCGCTGGCCGCAGCACGTCAGCCCATTGCTGGAGCGCTGGCTGCGCCACGGCCAACAATACGGCCAAGTGTGATAGACCTCACATTTTGTGGACCAACCAGTCGGACAAGCTGGTTATACTGCGGAGATTGTAGGAAGCCGGATACAGACCATGACTGAAGTTGCCCTCATCGATGCAACCCCGCACACCCCGTCTGTGGTTCGAATGCTGCTCGACAAGCTCGCCATCAACTATCGCGAAGTCACGGACTCGCCGAGCCTGCCGGCTGCGCGCAAGGTTCAGGCCGTGCTGCTCGATGACGCAGTCGGTGCGCTCATGGTCCTGTTTGCCCAGAACCAGCTGCTCGACCTCAACCGCCTGGCCGAACTCACCGGTCGACGCCTGACGGCCGTCTCGACCGAACGCCTGGAGCGCATGCTCGGCAAACACAGCCTGCACCTGCTGCCAGGCCTGCCGGCACTGACCAGCTCTCCCTGCCTCTACGAAGAACAGCTGCTGCGCGAACCGAGCCTGCTGATCAACTCCGGTGAAACCGGCCTGCTGCTGGAAATCGCCACCGAAGACTTCAAGAGCATGCTGACCAAGGCCAGCGCCGCCAGCTTCGGCGAGGCCGTGGGCAACATCCGGCCCAACCTCGACCGGCCGGACGACGACCGCAAGGAAATCACCCAGGCCGTCCAGGTATTTACCGCCCGACGCATCCAGCAGCGCCTGGAAGCGACCATCGAGATTCCACCGCTGGCGGAAACCGCGCAAAAGATCATCAAGCTGCGCGTCGATCCCGATGCAACCATCGACGACATCACTGGCGTGGTCGAGACCGACCCGGCCCTGGCCGCGCAAGTGGTGAGCTGGGCGGCGTCGCCGTACTACGCCTCGCCGGGCAAGATCCGTTCGGTGGAAGACGCGATCGTGCGGGTGCTGGGTTTCGACCTGGTGATCAACCTGGCGCTCGGCCTGGCCCTGGGCAAGACCCTGAGCCTGCCCAAGGACCAGCCGCAGCACAGCACGCCGTACTGGCAGCAGTCGATCTACACCGCTGCGGTGATCGAAGGCCTGACCCGTGCCATGCCACGCGCGCAGCGCCCGGAAGCCGGGCTGACCTACCTGGCCGGCCTGTTGCACAACTTCGGCTACCTGCTGCTGGCCCACGTGTTCCCACCGCATTTCTCGCTGATCTGCCGCCACCTGGAGGTCAACCCGCACCTGTGCCACAGCTATGTCGAGCAGCACCTGCTCGGCATCAGTCGCGAACAGATCGGTGCCTGGCTGATGCGTTACTGGGACATGCCGGACGAACTGGCCACCGCGCTGCGCTTCCAGCACGATCCGCACTACGACGGCGCCTACGCCGAGTACCCGAACCTGGTCTGCCTGGCGGTACGCCTGCTGCGCAGCCGCAACATCGGTTCCGGGCCGGACGAGGAAATCCCCGACGCCCTGCTCGACCGCCTGGGCCTGAGCCGCGACAAGGCCGAGGACGTGGTGAACAAGGTACTCGAGGCCGAAGTGCTGCTGCGTGAACTGGCTTCGCAGTTCAGCCAGCACTGAGCCCCCGACAACTTTAGGACCCGAACCGATCGTTCCCACGCTCCGCGTGGGAATGCCTCTCTGGATGCTCGGCGTCCGCTCTTGTGACGCAGAGCGTCACGGGCTGCATTCCCACGCAGTGCGTGGGAACGATCATCGGTTCAGCCAGTACTGAGCTCCCCCAACGACTGCAGGACCCGGACACCGATCGTTCCCACGCTCCGCGTGGGAACGCCTCTCTGGATGCTCGGCGTCTGCTCTTGTGACGCAGAGCGTCACGGGCTGCATTCCCACGCAGAGCGGGGGAACGATCATCAGTTCAGCCAGTACTGAGCCCCCGACGACTGCAGGACCCGGACACCGATCGTTCCCACGCTCCGCGTGGGAACGCCTCTCTGGACGCTCGGCGTCTGCTCTTGTGACGCAGAACGTCACGGGCTGCATTCCCACGCAGAGCGGGGGAACGATCATCGGTTCAGCCAGTACTGAGCTCCCCAACGACTGCAGGACCCGGACACCGATCGTTCCCACGCTCCGCGTGGGAACGCCTCTCTGGATGCTCGGCGTCTGCTCTTGTGACGCAGAGCGTCACGGGCTGCATTCCCACGCAGAGCGTGGGAACGATCATTAGTTCAGCCAGCACTGAGCCCCCGACGACTGTAGGACCCTGACACCGATCGTTCCCACGCTCCGCGTGGGAATGCCTCTCTGGATGCTCGGCGTCCGCTCTTGTGACGCAGAGCGTCACGGGCTGCATTCCCACGCAGAGCGTGGGAACGATCATTAGTTCAGCCAGTACTGAGCCCACCGACGACTGTAGGACACGGACACCGATCGTTCCCACGCTCCGCGCGGGAATGCCTCTCCGGACGCTCGGCGTCCGCTCTTGTGACGCAGAGCGTCACGGGCTGCATTCCCACGCGGAGCGTGGGAACGATCAAGGGAGGTGACGCTTCAGGCCTTCTTTTTCTTCGGCTTGAGGTACTTGGTCAGCCCCTGGAACCAGATCACCAGCGCCGGATTACCCTTGATCTGAATCGACTTGTCCTGAATCCCCGTCATGAACGCCAGCTGCTTGTTCTTCGCCTGCAGCGTGGCGAAGCCGTACGCGGCATCCTTGAAGCCGATGGCGAACGCCGGCTCCGGATGGGTTCCGGACTGGCTGGTGATACGTTGATCCTTGACGGTGAAGTGACGGGCGATCTTGCCGTCCAGGGTCTGCAGCTGGAACACCAGCGCCTTGTCGGCCAGTTGCTGCTGGAATGCGGGGTTGTTGCGGCTGGCCCGGGCCATCAGCAAGCCCATCGCCCAGAGAAGAAAACGGAATTTCATGCACAACGCCTCGGCAGAAAAATGAAAGTGCCGGCGCAGTGTAGCGGTTTGTTCGAAGAACGCCACCGATCTCCTTCTTTACAAGAAGATCGGCTGGCGTTTGCCACTTATATCAGCACGTTCGTGACCAAGCGGTCACTCAGACGTTCGGGCAAGGCACCGGTGCCCAGTCGCCCAGGTCCGGGTTCTTGCACATGCTGTTGACCTGCGATTGGCCTGCGGTGGCGACGTCCTGGCTCGCCGCTTTCTTGGCATTGGCGTCCTGCAGGGTCTTCTCGGTGGCGACTGCCTCGCTCGGCACGGTCGGCAGTTGCTTCTTGGCGACCTTGGCTGGCGGCTTCTTGCCCTTGGTCTTGCCGGTGGTCGGCGCGATCACCGGTGCGGTGTCGGCGGTCGCCACGGTGACCACGTCGGTACGTTGCACGCCGACCTGACGCAAATCCTGCTCGTAGGCCTGGGTGTAGTTGTTCAGGTCTTCGGCGTTGCGGCCGTTGACCGCGACGATCAGGTCATTCGACTCCTTCAGGCCAGCAACGATTTCCGCCAGGCGCTTGCGGCCTTCGGCGTCGCCGATGGTCTTGGCCTTGCGGGCCGACACCAGGTTGGCGAACTCACGCTGGTAGCAGCTCTGCGAGGCGCGGGCGTAGGCGGTGTTGCGGTCCATCTCGGCGGCGCTCTTGCTGATGTCGCCGGCATAGGAGCTGATGCGCTGCTTGTCGTCGGCGATCTGCTTCTGCTTCTCGGTGTAGTAGCCCGCCGCACCGCCGGCCAGCGCACCACCGGCAGCGCCGATGGCGGCGTTGCGGCCACGCTTGCTCGAGTCATCGCCGGTCAACGCGCCGAGCGCGGCACCGCCCAGGGCACCGATCACCGCACCGGTGGCGATGGAACGGGTCATGTCCGAATCGGTGGCACGCAGGTGTTGCACCGGCTCGTAGCAGGTCGGGTAGTACTCGACCTTGGTGCTGGCACCGACCTTGGACGTCGGCGAAGTGGCGCAACCGCCCATCAGCACGGTGCTGAATCCGGCGGCAACCCACAGCGCGGCACGGCACCGCGAGGTTGTAACAAGGGGTTTGCTGGAGAAAATCATGTTCATGTTTCCTTTCTTGGTTTGACTTGGCCGACGCGGCACCTTACCGCCCGGATCCCCTCTACACTCGCCGGATTCCGAACGCTCAGGGCTTCTGGGCGTTCGATGCGAGTAACGCTTTCAAGATCGTCTCCGGGTCGGCCCGCTGTTGCTTGCGGTAGTCCCCGACATGACGAACGAACAGGGTTGCCCGTGCCACCAGGCTATTGCCGAGCACGGGTTTGCGACTGAGTTCCTCCTTGACCCGCTGGAACTGCGCCTGGATCACCGCGTCGGTGTAGCGCGTGGCGGTTGCCAGGTTGTCGATGTAGATCGCCACGGCGCCGTCCAGCGCACTGGTGCCGTTGTCGATGGCGGTGGCGAACAGCGCGGCACTGGCCTCGTCCTTGGCATCGACAGCCTGCTGGCGGCTCTTCTTCAGGTTGGTCAGACGGATGTTGTAGTTGTTGACGGTTTCGGCCACCAGGGCCGCCGACTGGATCAGGTTGCCGGCCGCTTCCTCGCGCTGGCGGGCGATCAGCGACACGTTGCGCTTGAGCTCTTCGTTGACCAGCCCCAGCTCGGCCTGCAGGCGTGGGTCGGTGGTGCCGGAGATGATGCTGTCCAGGCGCTTGGTCGGGTCCTGGGCATCGTCGATGGCATCGGTCAGGGCAGCCAGGCGGCCTTCCTTCTTCCACTGCTCGAACAGCTCCTTGTAGCGCGAACGCGGGGCCGACAATGCGCCGATGGCGACCCGGAAACCGGTGGTCTCGTTGCTCTGCTCGGTACCATCGGCGGCGAACAGCGGGTACTCGCGGCGCATGCCGGTGAACAGCGTGCCTTCGCCTTCCAGGTAGTTGCCGCCCTTGACCACGAAGCCGCCGTAGGCACCCTGGCGGCGCCCGGCATGCACCAGCTGGAACGACTCCTGGACCATCTGCGCGGCGTTGCCAATGACATCGAACAGACCGATCGGGTTCGGCAGCTTGGTACCCACCGGCATCAGCCGCGGTGCCTGGCCGGTACCGCCGGCGACCTGGTTGAACACCGCGTAGTCGGACAGCGGCCCGTCCGTGTCACTGCCCGGCTGGCGACGGGGAAACAGGCGGCCTTCCAGCTCCTGGCGACCCACGGCCTGGGCACCCCGGGCGGCATATTCCCACTCGACCTCGGTCGGCAGGCGGACGAAACCGGCGCCGCCATCCTCGGCCGAGCTGCCACGCCCGCTGACCGGCAGCCGGTCCCGGTGATACTTCATCAGCCAGGCGCTGTAGACCGCAGAAAAGCGTTCGGCATCGAAACGCGACACCTTGACCTTGGGCAGGCGCCCGGCGATCCCCTCGGGCGCCTCGCAGGCCGGTGCCGGCTCGCCACTGGCCAGCGATTGCGCCTGGGACATGACCAGCGCGTACTGGCGCGCCGTCACCGGGTACTTGCCCATGAAATAGAACATCGGCTTGAGCGGCGAGCTGGCATCGGTTTTCGGCAGGGCCGGGGAGATTTCCTTCTGCCAGGCGGCCGGCAGGTCCTTGAGGGTGAACTGGCCGTTGATGAAGTCCCTGCGATAACCGGAAATGAACGACTGCTTGTAGCCCGGCTCATCCTCGCTGAAGGGATAGCCGAGGCTGATCTCGCGGTCGTCCAGGGTGCCCTGGGCGAGGATATAGACATAGCGGAACACCATCTCGCCATCGCACGGCAACGGCAGGCTGATATCGCCGCTCAGCGGCTTGGGGTTGTCCAGCTTGTTGCTGTCGTCGTCGGCCCGCACCAGGCCGGCCAGGCCCAGGGAGCCGATCAACACCATGAGGGCCGCGCTGCGCAGCTTAAACATCTCTGATTCCTTCCGAAGCTTCTATCCGGGCCACTCGCCAGCCACCGAGGGCCGCAGCCAGAGCACAGACCGCCAACACCGCAAAAAGTGCCAGCATGTAATGGCGCCACAGCAACTGGCTGGCGTATTCGCCGGCCACCTGCACGAATAAATGGTTCAGGCCCTGCTCCGCGACGATGTACAGCAGCACGCTCAAACCTGCGGCGAACAGCCCGCTGTAGAGGGCCTGCAACACCACGAACAGCAGCAGCGCACCGGTGCCCAGGCCGAGCAGGCGCAGCACCGACAACTCGCGACGCTTGCGCTCGACCGCCGCCAGCGCACCCGCGCAGATCGCCGCAAAGGCGCCCGCCAGGGCCAGGCTGGCGATGATCCAGAATACGATGGACAGGTTGCGACTCAACGACTGCACCTGGGCGATGGTCTGGGCCTGGGTCGAGACCAGCAGGCCGCGCTCGGCGAAGTAGTGGCGCAGCGGCTCGACATCGTTCAGTTCACGGGCATACAGGCGGAAGGCCGGGTACACCCGCTGCGCGGCGGAGCCCGCCGGCTCGCCACTCCAGCCCAGCAGCGGCACGCCACGACCGTCGCGATAGTCTTCGGCGGCCTCCAGCAGGGCCAGCGGGGCGAACAGCGCATCGCGGCCGAAGGCCTCCAGCGGCAGCACCGCCTGCACGCGGATCTGCGTGTGCTGGCTCTCCACCCGACCGGCCACCTGGCGCCCGAAGGACACCTCGAGCCAGTCACCAGCCTTCACCCCGAGCTTTTCCGCTGCGGTGTAGCTCAACAGCATTGCCGCCAGCCCGGTGGGCGCCGGCTGGCCGCCGAGCAGCGGGTCGCCTTCGGCGGTCGGGATCATCTCGACGTTCAACGCCGGACCCTGGCGGCTGATGGACAGGTCGGCAGTGGCAGCGATCTGCCGGGTACGCGGCAAGGCGAAGGCCACGTCGTCACGACGGCCCAGTTCGGCAATGTAGGCCGCGCCGAAGCGCCCGCCGCCCAGCGGAATAATCTCGCGTACCAGCGGGTCGCGCTCCAGGCGCTCGGTCAGGCTGCTGACCAGACCGAACTTGAGCCCGAACAGCACCAGCAACGGCGCGATAACCGCCACCAGCGCCAGCACCGAGCAGGCCGACAGCCGCGCATCGGCGCGATAGTCCTGCCAGGCCAGGGCCGCCACCAGCGAAGCCCGCATCACGACTGGCCTCCCAGGGTCGCGGTGACACCCCCATCGGCATCCCGCTGGCAGGCAATGCGCAACACACTCATGCCCAGGTCGCGCACCAGCGCCTCGTCATGGCTGGCGATCACGCAGCAGGCGCCCTGCCGCGCAGCCTGCCCGAGCAGCAATTGCATGACCCGGCCGGCATTCAACGGATCAAGTGCGGCGGTCGGCTCGTCGGCCAGCAACAGTCGCGGACCATGGGCCAGCGCACGGGCGCAACCCACCCGCTGGCGCTGCCCGACCGACAGGGCCTGGGGTTTCTTGTCCAGCTGATCGGCGATTTCCAGCTGCTCGGCCAACCGTTGCACACTGCCATCATCCGCCATGCCCAGCAGCTTGCGCGACAGCTCGATGTTGCCACGCACATCGAGAAAGCCCAGCAGCCCACCGGTCTGCAGCACATAGCCGAGGTAGCGGCTGCGCAACTGCGCGAGCCGATCGTGCTGCCCCTCGCGCCAGAGTGCGGCCACATCCTGCGTGCCGGCGGCCGCCTCGAAGGCGAACAGCCCGGCACGGTCCGGCGCCAAGACCAGCGCCAGCAGGTCGAGCAAGGTGCTCTTGCCGCAGCCACTGGGGCCGACCACCGCCCACTGCTGGCCCGGCACCAGGTCCAGGCGCGGAATCACCAGACTGTAGCGCTGGGCACCCTCGCCGCGCGTCTTGCGCACGTCACGCAGGCTGATCATCACGGCAGCGTCGACAGCGGCACGCGGTACAGCGCATCACCCGGCTCGGCATCGCCGAACCGGACCCAGTTGGCCACATCGTTGTGGAACGTCTCGTAGAGGCGGATTTTCGATTCCAGTTCGTCGATGAAGTCTTCCTGTTCGGCAACGCTGAGCGACAACCACAGGTCCTGGGTCATGCTCAGCGACTTGCTGCGATACGGCAGTCCTTCGAGGTACTCGCCGAGCACCCCGCCATCGGCCAGGTTGCCGCCCTTGCGCAGGGCCGAGGGGTCGCGGCTCATGTAGGCACTGGCGCTGGCGATTTCCTGGAAGAAGTCCTTCGGCGAGCTCTGGGTTTTGCGGGCCGCATCGACGATCAGTTTCAGCGACTGCTGCAGGTCGTTGAGCTGCAGCTTGGTCAGCATCACGCAGACCTGGAACGCCGGCAGCGCCGGGTTGGTCAGGTCGCGATCGGCAGTCCAGGCACTGACCAGCTGCGGCGCCTGGCTGGCACCCTTGTGACCGAGGAAATCCATGTGCATGGCATAACCGATGGCCGCCGACTTGTCCGCCAGGCTCGGCGCGGCCGCCAGCACCGGCGCCGGCTGGGCCTGGTTGCTGCGCACCTGGTGCACCAGGTTGGCGAATACCGAACCGATTTCCTCGACCCGCTCGCCGAGCTTGCGCACATCACCGCCCTGGACCGGAATGTAGAGGTCGCCGATCTTCGGGTTGGCGTCGGCGGTCAGGGTGCGGTACTGCTGTTCGGCGAAGGCGTGGTTCTTCTTGCCGGCGTCGCTGCGCAGGTGCAGCGCATAGATCTTGATCTGCTTGCTCAGCGCTGCCTGGCGGATCTCCGCCTCGTTCATCCGGGTGCTGCTGTAGGGGTCGTTCTTGCGCAGCGAGCCGGCGTCACTGACCAGCAGGATCAGGCGGCCGCCATAACCGGACCAGTCCATGCCGTCCACCGCCTGCATGATCCCGGCGAAGGAGTCTTCGTTGAACGAATGGCTCGACACCGTGGACGCCTTGACCTGCCGTGCCAGCTCGAGGAAGCGTTCGGGGTCGCGGCCCTGGTCGAGGGTGATCAGGGTCTTGCTCAGGTATTCCAGGCCCGGGGTCTTCTGGATGTTGTTGCGAAAGCCCACCAGGCCGAAGCTGACGCTGTCCAGCTCGCCGCGCTCGGCGATCTTGCTCTGCAGCTCATGGACCACGTCGCGCACCTGGTCGATGTAGGGCTGCATCGACACCGTGGTGTCGACCACCAGCACGACAGCGGTACGGAACTTGTCCGTCGCCGCCGCAGCCGGCGCCGCGCCACTGGCGGTTTTCTGCGGGGTGCTGCCGGGGTCGATCGAGGCGACATTGAGCAACTGCACCGGCTGGCCATTCTCGTCGAAGCTCTCGCGCGAACCGAAGATCGGCAGCAGGTAGAACTGGTTCTGCGGCACCGCACTGGCTGCCGGCTCCAGGGCCAGTACCCGCTGATTGTCGGCCGGGTTCTTCTGCGCGCTCAGCAGCAGGTTCTTCGCCGAGGCCGGATTGGCCAGCAGCTTGTCGATATCGGCGGCGTCGCGCAGGAACATCACCGGCTCGCGCCCGGAGCGTTCAGTGAACTTCAGCACCAGGCTCTGTTTCCACTCGCTGACCTTCGTCCCTGGCAGCCAGCCTTCGTCGCGCCCGTCACTGGAGGTGCCGACCCGCAGCCAGGACGCGCCCTCGACGGTCTTGCGCTGGTAGACGTAAAGCACGGAGAACGCCGGCAGGGCCTTGCCCGCCTGGCCGCCAGGGGAACTGTAGAGCTGTGCGCCAGGCTGGCTCAGCACGCGCTGGAAGAGGGTCTTCTTGCCCACCATCAGCAACGGCCGGCTACCGCCGTCGGCGTCACCCGGTGAACCCTGGGTGATCGGCGTCGCACCCAGCGGGTCCGCCGGCTTGGTCGAGGCCGGCGGCGTGGTCGACGCAGCAGTCGTGCCACTCGCCACTGGCGTGCTGGAAGAGGGCGGCGTGGTCGTGGTGGTCGCCGGGGCTTTCACCGGCTTGTCGCCGCCCAGCCACCAATAGCCGGCGCCGGCGACGCCGATGGCGGCCGCGACGGCGACAGCCAGCAGGGCCAGCACCGGCCCCCGCCGCTGCGGCGAGTCGGCATTGCCGCGCAACACCGGCTGCGGCGCCGGTTGTGGCGCAGCCTGGGGGGCGGGCCGTGATGCCGGCTGCGCCGGTGGCTGGGTGGGGATCTCGATCGAGACCGGCGTCAGCCCGCCCAGGTCGGTGGTCGCCGGTTTCTCGGGCGCCTTGGGCAGCGCCAGGGGCTGGATCAGGGTCGACTCCAACCCCTCCTCGGCCGGCAGGTTGTCCAGCGCCGCCTGCAGGGCCGCGGCATCGGCGAAGCGCTCCGCCGGGTCCTTGGCCAGCAGCCGTTGCAGGATGTGCTGGTAGCGGCCGTGCTGGATCGGCAATTCCGGCAGCGGTTCGGTGAGGTGGGCCAGCGCCGTCGACAGCGCATCGGTGCCGGTATAGGGCAGCTTGCCGACGAGGATTTCGTAGAGCACCACGCCCAGCGCGTAGAGGTCGGCGCGACCGTCGATCTCCTGGCCACGAGCCTGTTCGGGGCTCATGTAGCTCGGCGTGCCGACGGCGAACCCGGCCTGGGTGAACTGGGTGCGATCATCCAGCGACTTGGCGATGCCGAAGTCCGAGAGCACCGCAGTGCCGTCGGCGCGGAACAGGATGTTGGCCGGTTTCACGTCACGGTGCACCAGCCCCTGGGCGTGGGCATAGCCCAGCGCCGAGGCGATCTGGCGAATGTACTGCACGCCCTGCTCCGGGCTCAGGCCAGCGGCGATGCGCTCCTTGAGCGTACCGTTGGGCAGGTACTCCATGGCCATGTAGTACAGCTCGCCGACATTGCCGATATCGTGGATGGTCACGGTATGCGGATGCGACAGCCGCGCCAGGGTCCGACCTTCGCGCAGGAAGCGCTCGCAGAAGGTCGGGTCGGCAGCCAGCGCGGCCGCCATGACTTTCAGCGCCACCTTGCGCTCCAGCGACCGTTGGGTCGCCAGATAGACGGTGGCCATGGCGCCTTCGCCAATCTCGCCGTCTATGTCGAATCCGGGAATCAGTATGTCCATGTGTGGAAGTGTCTTCAGGTGGCTTTGACGACGATCGCCGTAATGTTGTCCGGGGCGCCGCGGGTCAGGCCCAGGTGGACCAGGCTGCGCACCACGGCATAGGGGTCCGGGTGGCCGAGCACGTCGCGGATCTCGGCGTCCTCGGCGGTCTTGTTCAGGCCGTCGCTGCACAGCAGGAAGCTGTCGCCGGGGAGCACCTCGAAGTTGCTCGTCGACAGTTCCAGTTGCGCCTCGACGCCGATCGCCCGGGTGACGATGTTGGCCCGTGGGTGCACCCGCGCCTCGGCTTCGCTGAGCAGGCCACTGTCCTGCAGGTCCTGGACGTAGCTGTGGTCGCGGGAAATGCTCTCCAGCTGGCCTTCGCGCAGGCGATACAGGCGACTGTCACCGGCCCACAGGCAGATCGCCGTGTCGCCGCGTACCGCCAGCAGCACCACGGTGCTGCCCATCATCGACACCCCGCGGTTGCCGGCCTCTTCGCGCACCGCCGCGTTGACCTCGGAAAGCCGGGTGCGCAGGGCGTTACTGTAGATCGCCAGCGAGTCCGACGGCGGAATGCGCCGCAGGGTGTCGACGATCAGGCTGGCGACATAGTCGCCCGCCGCATGCCCGCCCATGCCGTCGGCCACGGCCCACAGGCCGGCATCGGGCAGGTCGAGGCAGGCGTCCTCGTTGATCTGGCGAACCATGCCGACATGGCTGTAGCTCGCCGACTGGTAGGTGATTTCGGGGGTATTGGCCATTTAGCTCGCCGCTCCCTTGCCCAGCAGAAAACTGCCGAAATCAGCAGTAGACGGCAGCCCCTGGCAGCGCATCAGGCCCGCATCGATGCGCTGCGAACCGCGCCCCCACCACAGGCTCGAACCGACACAGGCCTGCTCGGCCAGGGCCTGGCCGCGACTCTCGGCGTCGAGTGCGGAAAAGCGCTGCAGGCCGGCGAACTCGCTGGCCGGCGCCTTGTTGGCAAAGGTCAGCTTGCCCAGGTTCTGCACGCCCTGCTCGAACGCCTCGAAGCTGGCGCCCTCCTCCAGGGTCTCCAGCAACAGCGCTTCGGCCCGCTCGAACCAGTCATCGGCGCCGCCGACCACCGCCGCCAGGGCATGCCCGGCATCCAGTGGCTGGGCGATGGTCAACGGGAAGTAGCGGCCGACCCGGTCGATGCTCGGCATCAGCACCCCGGCGACCGCCTCCGGGCCGCAAACCCCCGGGGCCAGCACGAAGCGCCAGAGCGGGCTGACCAGGTACACGTTCAGCCAGTCGCTGCCCAACTGCTGCTGGCTGGCGTGCAGCCCGGACGCCAGCCAGGCGTCCCACGGCTGCACGAATCCCTGGGGCAGCGCACGGCTGACGAAGTCGCCGCGGCTGGCCAGCTTGCCGTAGTAACCCACCGTCGTCATAGATGCTCCGGCAGGCTGAAGCCGTTGAGTACGCGGCTCTTGAATGGGTTGAAGGCACTGTTCGCGCGCAGTTCGTAGGAAATGCTCGCACCATCGACCCGCAGGCGCAGGTTGAAGCGGTCCGGCGAGTTGCCTGCGACCAGGTCCGATTGCTCCAGCAGGCGGAACCAGGCCCACGGACCGTCCAGGGTCACGCCGGAACGGCCGGTGGCCGACGGCGGCGAGATCGACAGGCGCACCACGCCGATGCTGCCCGGATTCGGCCACTGCATCGCCACGGGCCGGCTCGGGCCGTGGTCATAGCTGACCTGCTGGCCGTCGAGGTCGAGCAGGAACTGGGTGATCGAGGCATCCATCGCCACCGGCTTGAGTTCGAAACGCACGATCGGCTGGGTACCACCGGAGCGGAAGAACGCATCACGAATCGCCGCGGCGCGCTGGAAGGTCTGCAGCACCCCCGGCGAGATGCCCAGTTTCTGCGCCGCACCCGGCTGCCAGCGCCAGGTCGGCGTCGAGGTGTCGACGTAGGGTTGCAGGTACTTGCGGAAGTAGTTGTCCATCACCCCGCCGACGCCGAAGAACTGGCCGAAGTCGTCGAGGGTCGCGTCCCGGGCACTGCCGGGAGACAGCGGATAACGGCCGCTGAGGGACTGCCGGTAGACGTTCACCACCTCGCTGACCCAGGCCGCGTTCAGTTGGTTGCGCACCCCGCCCATCATGCTGTTGGTGGTCGAGCCGACCACCGACTTGACCAGGCCCTGGACCAGTGGCGGCTGCCGCTCGGCATTCAGGCTGACACGGGCGGCGGCACCAGCGGCCTGGTTCTTGGCCTCGCCAAGCAGGGCGTCACCGCTGGCGCCGACCATGGCGCTGACCTGCACATACAAGGCATTCATGTCCGCCAGCAGGCCATCGATGGCCGCTGGCTCGCCTTCACCCTTGCTGACCAGGGCATTGAGTTCGGCAAAGTGCGCGCTGACGGGATCTTCCGGCGCCACCGGGGCGTCACTGGCCGGCTGTTCCTGGCCGAGCATCGAACCCAGGCGCTGCTTGATCTGGTCGACACCGCTGTCGACCTTCTTGCCCTGGGCCGCCAGCAGGCGCTCTTCCTGCTGCAGGTCGGTTTCCTTGGCGACCGCCACCAGCAGCTTCTTCAGCGGCGAAGTTGGCCCGGAAATCACCCGCAGTACGTCGGCCGCCTGGGCCACGCTGGTGATCGGCACGAAGTCGATGTCGGCCAGCAGCGCATCCCATTGCCGCAGGTAATCCTGGAAGTACAGCCGGCGCACATCCGCCGCGAGGCTGGCGACGTTCTGCTGCTCGCCCTGGTCGCGGCCCAGCACCCACTGTTCTTCAGCCAGGGTTCCGGCCTGGTTCAGGCTCGCCAGCAGGAACGCCTCGCGATAGCCCTTGGCGGTGAAGAAGCCGCTCAGGGGTTCGCTCAGCGGCTTGCCGCTCTTGCGGCTGAACACCAGCGCGGCATCGCGGCCGGCGGCGTCGCTGATGCGGAAGTCGCTGACCCCGGCCGGCAGCTTCTGGCGCTTGACCCGGTCGTAGACGCGCTGTGCCACCGGCAGTTGCTGCAATTGCCGGCGCAGGTCGTCGATCAGCCGCTCATCCAGCCGGGCATTGGGCGGATGCCGGTCGAACAGGGCCTTGAGGTGCTCGCCCAGGGCCAGGCGCTGATCCGGTGGCAGGTCGCGCGGCAGGTTGTGGTCCCAGTCGAGGGCGATCCAGGCCTTGATGAACTCCGGATCGTAGTGCTCGTTGTCGGCCAGCATCAGGTAGGCCTTCAGGCCTTCGTAGAGGAAGTCCGAGCTGCCACCACTGCGCAGCTGCTCCTCGACACGGGTCACCAGCCGCGGGGCAAACACCGCGATCAGCAGCTTGCGATAGACGCTGGCGGACTCGGCTTCGAGCATGTCGCCCTGGTACAGCCCCAGGCCCTCGGACCAGCCCGGCGCATCGCCGGCCAGGTGCCTGACCGCATTGAGCAGCGGCAGCACCGCCAGCACGTCGCGTTGCGCCGGGCTGAGGTTCTGCACACTCTGGCCCAGCGGCGCGACCTTCTGGTCGACTTGGGCGATATAGGCCTGGTTGGCCTTGTAGCTGATCAGCCACAGGGTGCTGACCAGCAGCACCACCGCCACCGTTGCCGCCAGCACGCCGCGAGCCAGCCACTTGCGTCGCCGCTCGACCTTGGGGTTGACCCCGACCAGGCCACGCTCGGCAAAGGCCACCGCGGTGAACAGTTTCTCGATGAAGTAGCTGCGCCCGGTGCCGCTCTGGCGGGCCAGGTGCTGGCGGTCCAGGCTCATGCTCTGGGCCATGGCACCGATCAACCGGTCGATCGGGCTGCCTTCCTGGGTACCACTGGTGAAGTACACGCCACGCAGCAGCGCCCGGTCTTCATAGGCATTGGGCTTGAACACGCCGTCGAGGAAGCTTTGCAGGCACTCGCGCAGCGCGCCGAACTGCTGCGGGAAACCGTAGATCAGGTCGCGCCGAGCCGGGTCGCGCTCCTGCTGCAGGCGTTCCACCAGGCGCTCGTTGAGCCGCTGCTCCAGTGCGGCGAACTCGCCCTTGAAGTGCACCAGCGGGCTTTCGGCGTGCTTGCCGTCGTCCAGGGTAAAGGTGGTGCCCCAGACCTGCGCCCGTTCTTCCTTGCTCAGGGAGTCGAAGAACTCCATGAAGCCCGGCACCAGGTCGAGCTTGGTCAACATCAGGTAGATCGGGAAACGCACGCCGAGCTGGGTGTACAGCTCCTGGATCCGCGCACGGATCGCCGCGGCATGGGCCGCGCGCTCGGCGTCGGTACCCAGCAGCAGGTCGGACAGGCTGATGGCGATGAAGGCACCGTCGATCGGCCGGCGCGAACGCTGGTTCTTGAGCAGGTCGAGGAAGCCCAGCCAGGCGGCCTTGTCCACCTGGGCATGGCTGTCCTGGGTGGTGTAGCGGCCGGCGGTATCGAGCAGCACGGCCTCGTCGGTGAACCACCAGTCGCAGTTACGGGTACCGCCGACACCACGGATCGCCCCGGCGCCCAGTTGGGCGGCGAGCGGGAAATGCAGGCCGGAGTTGACCAGCGCCGTGGTCTTGCCCGAGCCGGGTGGGCCGATGATCACGTACCACGGCAGTTCGTACAGGTTGCGGCGCTCGTCGCCACCGAGCCGGGCCTTCTTCAGCAGGGCCAGGGCCTCGTCCATGCGTTGGCGCAGGGTCGCCAGCTCTTCGGCGGTGGCGACGCTGGCCGCGTCCGGCGGCGTATCCGCGGCCAGGCTCTGCATGACCTTCGCCGCCTGGCGGCGGGCCTGGATCAGGCGGAACACGCGATAGGCGATCCAGATCGCGAAGATCAGGATGATCAGTGCCCAGCGCCGGCCTTCGGGCACCAACACTTCGAGCAGCGGGCCGACGAACCAGATGATCAGGCTCAGGGCGATCAGCCCCAGCACCGGGATCACCCAGCGAATGACAAAACCGAAAAAAGCCTTCACTCGACTCCCTCCGCAAAGACTGTGATTTCCACCCGACGGTTCTTCGCCCGGCCCTCGGCCGTGGCGTTCGACGCCAGCGGCTCGGTGTCGCTGCGCCCTTCGGCACTGAAGCGCTCGGGCTGGCCGGTCTTGGCCGCGAGAATCTGCAACACCTGCTCGGCACGCGCCTGGGACAGCGCCCAGTTCGACGGGAAACGCAGGGTGGCGATCGGACGGTTGTCACTGTGGCCGGTGACCCGCACCTGGCCCTTGACCTTGCGAATGGCGTCGGCGATGCGCAGCATCAGCGGCTGGAAGTCGTCGACGATGCTGGAGCTGCCCGAGGCGAACAGTTCGTCACCGCGGATGGTCACCACCGAACGGTCGACCTTGTCCTCGACCGCGACCTTGCCGGCCTTGATCTCCTCGGCGAGGAAACCGGCCAGGCGTGGCCGCTCCACCACTTTGGGCTGAATCACCGGCCGGTCGATGGTCTGCACCGGGATTTCGCCCAGGGCGTGGATGTTCTTGAACACCGGCTCGGCGTCGGAGGCCAGCTTCATGCGCAGGCCGAACAGCAGGGCCAGCAGCAACGCCAGGCCGATCGCCACGCCGACCCAGGGCGGCATGAACTGGCTGAGGCGGTCACGAGCCACGGTCAGGCCGCGCCAGCGCGGCGACAGCTCGCGCTCGTACTCGCCACGGGCGCTGCGGATGGTCGCGGCGGTGCGCTCACGCAGCGATTCCAGCTGGCTGCGGCCGTCGTTCATGACCCGGTAGCGGCCTTCAAAGCCCAGGCACATGCACAGGTACAAAAGCTCCAGCAGGTACAGGCGCTCGCGTGGACTCTGCAGGCAGTGCTCGAGCAACTGGAACACCTTTTCGCCGCCCCAGGCCTCGTTGTGCACGGTGATCAGCAGGCTCTGCTTGCCCCACTCGCTGGCACTGCCCCACGGCGTGCTGAGCACCGCCTCGTCGAGAGCGGTACACAGCGCATAACGCGCCAGCAGCACTTCGTTGCGAGCCACGCCGGCGGCCTCGGCGCGCTCCTCGAACTGGCGCAGGTAACCCAGCAACTGCGCGCGCAGGCTGGCCGGTGCCGGATGAGCGATGGTGTTGCGCAACCGGGTAAGCAACGCCAGCAGCGGGCCTGCGGCGCTTTCCAACGGGTTCAGGCCCTGCGACTGGCCGATCGGCAACGGCGCGGCCGGCATCGACAGCGGCGCCGCCGGTTCGGCCCGGGGCGCGGCCTGGGGCTCGCGGCCACCGGGGCGCGGCATGAACTGGGTACGGTCGTTGGGTACCGGGGCTGGCTGGCCCAGCGGATCTTCATTGGAGTGCATCGCCGCTTATCCTCGGATGGCCCAGAAAGCCAGGTTCAACCCCGGGAACTCCCCGGCAACGTGGAACGCGAAGCCGCCGGAGTGCATCAGTTGCTTCCAGTGCTCGCTGCCACGATCGAGTTCGTAGTAGGTGGAGCCGGCATGGAACGGGATCTGCCGTGGCGCCACCGGCAACGGCAGCAGGCCGATGCCCGGCAGTTGCAGGTTGACCAGGTCGCGGATGTGTTCCACCGAGCCGATCTTGCTCTGCTGGGCGAAGCGCCCGCGCAGGGTCTCGCTGGGGATATCGGCACGCACCACCAGGATGAAGCTGGCGTTGTCGATCAGCGTCCGGTCGGCCAGCATCGCCACATGGATGCCATAGGCCTTTTCCACGATCGGGATCGGTGTCGCCTTGCTGTCGATCAGCATCGACAGCGCCTCGCGTAGCGCCTGCATGACCGGCGCGAAACTCAGCGCCAGGGCATCATGCTGGTACTGCGGGTATTCGGCCGGGCGCCGGCCGCTCTGGGAAAAGGTGGAAAACTCACCGGCCAGGCTCACCAGCTCGCTGTAGAAGCGCTCCGGGTGCAGCGGGCTCAGCTGGCTCAGGTGGCTGACCAGCGGCTCGGCACGGTTGACCAGTTGCAGCAGCATGAAGTCGGCGATTTCCGAGGCCCCCCCGGCGCCCGAGGCCACCACCCGCCCGGCGAGGGCTTCGCCACGCTGGTGCAGCAGGCCCAGCAGCTCGCTGCGGAACGCCGCCAGCGGTTTGCTCGCGGCCACGTCGAGCACCGGCGGGATGTAGCTCTCGTCCAGCACCAGCGCGCGATCGGCGCGTTTTTCCTTGATCCGCACCAGGCCGATGGCGGCGTAATCGCTCAGGCCATCCCCTTCGGTCAGCAGGCGCAGCGCGCGGGAACCGACGGCCACCGGTGCACGGTTCTCGAACGGCGCGTTGTCGTCACGCACCTCACGCACCTGGCTCAGGTAACGTGCCCCGCCCAGCTCCTCGCCCTCGTCCACGGTGTCGCGGGCACCGGCGCGCTTGAGCGGCAGTGCCAGATAGATCACGCCGTCACGCAGGCTGTCCTCGATGCTCAGCGGGCTCGGCGCCAGGTCGTCGTGGGGGATGTTGAACGGCGTACCGTCCGGCAGCAGCCCCTTGGCGGACACGATGGCCAGCTTGCCCTGGGCCAGCAGGCCCTGGTCGATCAACAGTTCGGAGAAACCCCAGGCCCCGGCAGACAGCGGACGGCTGCGGGCATCGATGAGGTTTTCCAGGTAACGGTCATGCTGCTGGAAGTGCTGCGTTCCAATGAACATGCCTTCCGACCAGACCACTCGATTGTTCCAGGACATGGCTTCTCCGTTTGCCTATGGGGCGGAGCCTTCGACGGCGCTGCGCACGGCACGCACATCGAGGCTGATCTGATAGTCGGTGACCTGCCGGGGCTGGACGCTGAGCACGCTGCGCCACAACGCCTGGTCGATCTCGCGATAGCCCACCACCAGCCCGACATGACGGGTCGCGGGGTTGAGCGGCCGCTCGACGCTCAACTGCTGGCCGGGCTGGACCAGCACTTCGTCCTGGTCGATCAGGTCGGCGCCGAGGGTCGCCTGAGCCCGTTCGGCCAGGGCGAAGTAGTCGGCACGATTGAAGTTGGCGGTGTTCTTCAATTCGAAAATGCGCACCCGGACCGGAGCCGGTGCACCGTTGGCGCCGGGGTTCAGACCGCTGATGGCGTGAAAGTTCAGGACCGCGGTAGCGCTGTCGGCCGCCGGCTCGTCGGCAGGCGCTGGCGCGGCCGCATCCTTGCTGCAAGCGTTGAGCAGCAGCGCCATGGCCGCTGCCAGTAAAACTCGGTGAATCATCCTGCGTCCTCAGTGACGTTCTGGCTTTCCGTTGAATCCCGTGTTGCTGTTGCCCGCTACCGGTTCCTGCCCAGCCGGGCGCTGTGCTCCTCGTACGCCCGGCTGAACTCGCGCCCGAACAGGTCCTGGAAATCATCCTCGGCCTCACGGGAAATCCGCGAGTACAGCTCGGTGAACTGCTGCCAGTACTGTGCCTGGCGAGAACCGCCGAACAGGTTCGACAGGCCGCCCGGGCGACTCATGCGCGCCTCCAGCTCGGCCGGCTCGAAACGTTCGAGCAAGTGCTTGATCGCCGCTTCCACGCCCGCCATGACCGCCAGCTGGTGCGCCCGCAGGTCATCGAAGCTGTCGCGGATCGCCTGGTCCGGCGCCATGAACGCCTGGTTGCCGTGACGCAGCAGGAGCAGCAGCGCCTCATCGGCATTCGGGGCGAATTTCAGCGGGTTGTTCTCCACCGGCCGGATCATGGTCTGCTGCATGCGGAACTCGCCCTTGAGGCTGCTGCGGGCACGCAGGACATCGATCAGACCCTCGACCATCAGCCGGTAGCTGCGCCCGACCGCTTCCATCTGCGCTTCCACCTGGGCGGTGTCGAGCCGCAACTGGTCGAGCCCGGCACCGCGCAGGAAGGCCTGCAGCAGGTTGGCCTGCGGCACCTCGCCGGGAGCCGGGGCAGCCACTGCGGCCGGCGGTGGAACTGCTACAGGAGCAGGTTCAGGCGCGGCGACTGGAGCTGGAGCTGGAGCTGGAGCTGGAGCTGGAGCTGGAGCTGGCACAGGCTCCAGCGCCATCGGTGGCGGCGCAACCACCTCGGGAATCACCACCGGGATCGGTGCCGGCTGACTGACCGGCGCTTTCGGCGCGTCGCCGAACAGGTCCCAGTCCTCCGGGATCATGTTCGCACCAGGCGTGGCCGTCGGCGGAACCAGCGGGGCCGAGGTGATCTCCGGCAGCGGCGGGATCACCGGCGCAGGCGGAGCCACCGGCGTCGGCGGACGAAAATCATGCTGCTGCGCCGGGACATGATCCGGCACGGTCGCCGGCGGCACGCTCACCGGCGTCAGGAAATCGAACAGGTCGGGGAAGGTATCCATCGCCGAGCCACCCTGGAAATGCGCGGCCGGGGTGCTCGCCGGCGGTGGCGACGGGATCGGCGCGGTGGCGCGCCCCATCAGGGCTTCGAAACTGTTGGAGGCGTCGACACCGGACAACGGCGAACTGGCCAATTGCAGATCGAAGTCGATGCGCACACGGATTTCGTATTCGCCGATTCGGATAACTTCGCCATCCTGCAACGGTTCGCTATTACCCCGGCGCAGGCGAATACCGGCATTGACCAGTTCAACGCCGTTGGTGCTGTTATCGGTCAGATAGTAGCGACCGTCCTTGTATTGGATAACGCAATGTCGTGAAGAAACCAGCCGTTCCGGATCAGGCAGTACCCAGTCATTCTCCGAACTACGGCCAATTGCCATCACTCCCTTGTCCAGAGTCTTTTCAGGACATTGGCCAGGGGTAATCTTGTGATAACTAGTAATAGTCAAGCACAGCGACATTGCGCCTCCTTGCAGTACTTCCACGCACAGCCGGCCCGCTGCGATGCCCCTGCAGCAAGCTCGGTCCGGGTCTTTCAACCCAGGGGTAAAACCCCATTGTTTTCAGCCATTTCGGCGAAACTGTCAGATTCTACCCACAATTTTCTTACAATCGTACAGGTCATGACCCGGTAGTCGACGGCCTTGCCGAACCCGTCACAACTGTAACAAAGGGTCAGTAGCTTACCTTGACAAGCCCCAAGTACTACACCAAAAATGCACAACTTCCTGTTTATACATGATGGCCGCGTGATATCAAAGGCCTCATATCCAGAAGAATTATGGGACTTTCCCAGGGAACTTTTCCTGGGAAATATGCTCAGGTAATACCTGGCACTTTGCCAGACGATAAGGAGATCGAACTTGCTGGACCTGCCGTTGTTGCTTGCTGCTGTTTCCGCGAATTCGCCCTGCGGCGAAGATCTGGAATATGACGCGCAATTCCTGCAACTGGAACGTGATGCCATGGGCAAGCCCGAGCGTATCATGGGCGACTCCGTGCAACCGGCAGAACCTCCCGCCTGGCGTGTCATCGAGCAATCGAGCACGGCCCTGCTGCAACGCAGCAAGGACCTGCGCATCACCCATTTCCTGACGCAAAGCAGCCTGGCCCTCGAAGGCTTCGCCGGCCTGCGCGATGCACTCGAGCTGATTCACCAGTTGCTCCAGCAATACTGGGGCGAACTCTATCCCCAGCTCGACGCCGATGACGACAATGACCCCACCGTACGGGTCAACGCCTTGTCGGGCCTGGCTTGCGATACCAACGTGCGCCTGCTGCGCGAAAGCATCCTGACCCGCTCGCGGGCCTTCGGCACCGTGACCCTGCGTGCCGCGCTCAACGCCAGCGGTCTGCTGAGCTTTCCCGACGAGAGCCTGAGCCCCGACGAACTGAGCGGCGCCCTGCGCGACACCGACCCGGATGAGCTGGACGCGGTACGCAACGCCATCACCGAGTCGCGCAGCAGCCTCGACGCCATCGAGCGCTACGTCTCCGAACAGGTCGGTTCGGCCCAGGGTGTCGACCTGAGCCCCCTGCGCCAACAGCTCAAGCTGGCGCTGCAGGTGTTCGCCGAATACGCCCCGGGCGGTGCCGCCCCGGCCGTGGACGATGCCGACAGCAGCGCCGAGACCGGCGAATCCCCGTCGGCGGACGTTCCGGCCGTCGCGGCGCTACGCGCCAGCGGCGAGATCGGCAACCGCGACGACGTGTTGCGCAGCCTCGACCGGATCCTCGCCTACTACACCCGCCACGAGCCTTCGAGCCCGCTGCCAGTGCTGTTGAACCGGGCGAAGAACCTGGTCCACGCCGACTTCGAGGCGATCGTGCGCAATTTGATCCCGGATGGCATGTCCCAGTTTGAAAACCTGCGCGGTCCCGAAGGCGAATAAGCCCGACCCCTCCGCGCAGTTACGTTAACGGCCTATACCGATGACGCCTACACCGTCGCAACAGCGACCAGGAGCAGCAACGTGGCGAAGCAAAGTTCTCAGAAATTCATCGCGCGCAATCGCGCGCCACGGGTCCAGATCGAGTACGACGTGGAACTCTACGGCGCCGAGAAAAAGGTCCAGTTGCCTTTCGTGATGGGCGTGCTGGCCGACCTGGCCGGCAAACCCGCCGAGCCACTGCCTGCCGTCGCCGACCGCAAGTTCCTGGAGATCGACGTCGACAACTTCGACTCGCGCCTCAAGGCCATGAAGCCGCGTGTCGCGTTCAACGTACCGAACGAACTGACCGGTGAAGGCAACCTGAGCCTGGACATCACCTTCGAAAGCATGGACGACTTCAGCCCTGCCGCCGTGGCACGCAAGGTCGACTCGCTGAACAAGCTGCTCGAGGCACGGACCCAGCTGGCCAACCTGCTGACCTACATGGACGGCAAGACCGGTGCCGAAGACATCATCATGAAGGCCATCAAGGATCCGGCGCTGCTCCAGGCCCTGGCCAGTGCGCCAAAGCCCCAGGACTCCGAGCCCAGCGCTTAATCAGGACGAACGATCATGACCCAGTTGCAGCAAGACAATCAGCCTCTGCAAAGCGGCACCACCGAACCGAGCGAGTTCGCCAGCCTGCTGATGCAGGAGTTCAAGCCCAAGACCGAGCGCGCCCGCGAAGCCGTCGAAGGCGCCGTGCGCACCCTGGCCGAGCAGGCCCTGGCGCAGACCGACCTGGTCTCCAACGACGCCATCAAGTCGATCGAATCGATCATCGCCGCCATCGACGCCAAGCTCACCGCCCAGGTCAACCAGGTGATCCACCACCCCGAGTTCCAGCAGCTGGAAAGCGCCTGGCGTGGCCTGCACTACCTGGTCAACAACACCGAAAGCGATGAGCAGCTGAAGATTCGCGTGCTGAACATCGCCAAGCCGGAACTGCACAAGACCCTGAAGAAATTCAAGGGCACGGCCTGGGACCAGAGCCCGATCTTCAAGAAGATGTACGAAGAGGAATACGGCCAGTTCGGCGGCGAGCCGTACGGCTGCCTGGTCGGCGACTACTACTTCGACCAGTCGCCACCGGATGTCGAACTGCTGGGCGAGCTGTCCAAGGTCTGCGCGGCGATGCACGCGCCGTTCATTTCCGCCGCTTCGCCCACCGTGATGGGCATGGGCTCGTGGCAGGAACTGTCGAACCCGCGCGACCTGACCAAGATCTTCACCACCCCGGAATACGCCGGCTGGCGCTCGCTGCGTGAGTCGGAAGACTCGCGCTACATCGGCCTGACCATGCCACGCTTCCTGGCTCGCCTGCCCTACGGTGCCAAGACCGACCCGGTGGAAGCGTTCGCCTTCGAGGAAGACACCGACGGCGCCGACAGCGACAAGTACACCTGGGCCAACGCGGCCTACGCCATGGCGGTGAACATCAACCGCTCGTTCAAGCACTACGGCTGGTGCTCGCGGATTCGCGGCGTCGAGTCCGGCGGCGAAGTCGAAGGCCTGCCGGCGCACACCTTCCCGACCGACGATGGCGGCGTGGACATGAAGTGCCCGACCGAAATCGCCATCTCCGACCGTCGTGAGGCGGAACTGGCGAAGAACGGCTTCATGCCGCTGCTGCACAAGAAGAACACCGACTTCGCCGCGTTCATCGGCGCCCAGTCGCTGCAGAAACCGGCCGAGTACGACGACCCGGACGCCACCGCCAACGCCAACCTGGCCGCGCGCCTGCCGTACCTGTTCGCCACCTGCCGCTTCGCCCATTACCTCAAGTGCATCGTTCGCGACAAGATCGGTTCGTTCAAGGAAAAGGACGAGATGCAGCGCTGGCTGCAGGACTGGATCCTCAACTACGTCGACGGCGACCCGGCCCACTCCACCGAAACCACCAAGGCCCAGCACCCGCTGGCGGCGGCGGAAGTGGTGGTCGAGGACGTCGAGGGCAACCCGGGCTACTACACCTCCAAGTTCTTCCTGCGCCCGCACTACCAGCTCGAAGGCCTGACCGTGTCGTTGCGCCTGGTGTCGAAGCTGCCTTCGGCGAAGGGGGCGTAACACCCCCAGGCACTGTTTCCCCTGTGGGAGCCGGCTTGCTGGCGATCGGCCGCGCAGCGGCCGTGAATCCCGAGCCCACGGTCTTTCTGAAAGACCGCATACCCTGGCTTTACGAGTGCTGCGCACTCGATCGCCAGCAAGCCGGCTCCCACAAGGGGAAAGCATCATCCGTAATAACGGCGACCTCGCCATCGATGGCGGGTCCTGGCTAACAACCTCGTGGTGCAGACCACACTGGAGAAAACATGGCTGTTGATATCTTCATCAAGATCGGTGACATCAAGGGCGAGTCCATGGACAAGGCCCACAAGGACGAAATCGACGTCCTGAACTGGAGCTGGGGCATGTCCCAGTCCGGCAACATGCACATGGGCGGTGGCGGTGGCGCCGGCAAGGTCAACGTCCAGGACCTGTCGCTGACCAAGTACGTCGACAAGTCCTCGCCCAACCTGATGATGCACTGCGCCAGCGGCAAGCACGTCGACAAGGTCACCCTGGTGGTGCGCAAGGCCGGCGGCGAAAGCCAGGTCGAGTACATGAAGATCGACCTGAGCGAAGTGCTGATCACCTCGCTGAGCACCGGCGGTTCGGGCAGCGATGATCGCCTGACCGAAAACGTCACCCTGAACTTCGCCCAGGTCCAGATCGAGTATCAGGAGCAGAAGGCCGACGGTTCCAAGCAGGGCGGCCCGGTCAAGTTCGGCTGGAACATCCGCACGAACACCAAGATCTGATCCTCGTGCCCTCGACGCGCCGCGTCGGGGGCATTGGGTGCGACTCCCCCAGAATTCGATACATTGCCGGTGTCCGAGCATGGCCAAGCCTGCGCTTCCCGAACAGTGGAGCTGCCGCCCCGCAGCGTCCAGCCCCTGTGACGTTGCACGATGAGCAGCGTGCCAAGCGACTTCGCCCTGCGCGAACGCCTGCAACCGTCGCTGCTCGACCGGTTGACCGACGATGAGCCCGGCCACGAGCAGGAAGGCACGGACAAGCGCGTGCTGTCCCTGAGCCAACTCAAGGCCTCGGTACTGCGTGACCTGACCTGGCTGCTCAATACCACCTCGCTGCTCGACGCCGATGCCACGCTGCATACGCCGGCCGGCACCTCGGTGATCAACTACGGCCTGCCAGCACTGGCCGGCTACAGTGCCTCGAGCATCGATATCCCGGCACTGGAAAGCCTGATCCACAAGGCCATCGCCACCTTCGAGCCGCGCATCCTGGCCAGCAGCCTGCGGGTCCGCGCCCAGGTCGCCCATGGCGAGATGAACCACAACGCCCTGAGCTTCGAGATCGAGGGTGACCTGTGGGCCCTGCCGGCGCCGCTGCCGCTGCTGCTGCGCACCGACCTCGACCTGGAGTCCGGCCATGTGCGCGTGGTCCCGGCCGAGCAACGGAGACGTTAATGAACCCGCGCCTGCTCGACCTCTACAACCAGGAGCTGCAGCACGTCCGCGAAAGCGCGGCCGAGTTCGCCAAGGAATACCCGAAGATCGCCGGCCGCCTGACGCTGTCCGGGATCGACTGCGCCGACCCCTATGTCGAGCGCCTGCTGGAAGGCTTCGCCTATCTCACCGCGCGCGTGCAGCTCAAGCTCGACGCCGAGTACCCGACCTTCACTCACAACCTGCTGGAAATCGCCTACCCGCACTACCTGGCACCGACCCCGTCGATGACCGTGGTGCAGTTGCAGACCGACCCCGACGAGGGCTCGCTGGCCGGCGGTTTCACCCTGCCGCGTGACAGCGTATTGCGTGCCACGCTCGGCAAGGACACCCAGACCTCCTGCGAGTACCGCACCGCCCACGCGGTGACGTTGTGGCCGCTGCAGGTCAGCCAAGCCGAGTACTTCGGCAACCCGGCGACCGTGCTCGGCCGTCTGGCCGCCAGCGAGCCCAAGGCCAAGGCCGGCCTGCGCCTGACCCTGCGCACCGGCGCCGAACTGCCGTTCAACCAGCTCGACCTGGACAACCTGCCGCTGTACCTCAACGGCGCCGACGAACAACCGTTCCGTCTCTACGAGCAACTGCTGGGCAACGCCTGCGCGGTATTCGCCCGCGCTCCGGGCGGCGACTGGGTCGAACGCCTGCCCCAGGACGCCCTGCGCGCCTGCGGTTTCGACGATCGCGAAGCGGCGATGCCGGTGGTGGCCCAGGCCTTCCAGGGCTATCGCCTGCTGCAGGAATACTTCGCCCTGCCCCAGCGCTACCTGTTCGTCGACTTCACCGGACTCGGTCGCGCGGTCAAGCGCTGTAGCGGCCAGGAACTGGAACTGGTCATTCTGTTCGAGCGCTTCGACCCAAGCCTGGAAGGCAGCGTCGGCGCCGCGCAGTTCGTGCCGTTCTGCAGCCCGGCGATCAACCTGTTCCCACGGCGCCTGGACCGTATCCACCTGTCCGAGCGGGTCAACGAACACCATGTGATCGCCGACCGCACCCGACCGATGGATTTCGAGATCCACTCGCTGACCGGTGTCACCGGCCACGGTACCGGCCCCGACCAGCCGTTCCTGCCGTTCTATGCCGTGCGCGACCCCTCACGCTACGGTCGCGACCAGGCCTACTACATCCTGCGGCGCGAGCCACGGGTGCTGTCCAGCGAGCAACGGCGCAAGGGCACCCGCTCGACCTACATCGGCAGCGAGACCTTCGTCAGCCTGGTCGACAGCCAGCAGGCGCCCTACCGCCACGACCTGCGCCAGCTCGGTGTCAGCGCCCTGTGCACCAACCGCGACCTGCCGCTGTTCATGAGCGTCGGTAGCGGCAAGAGCGACTTCACCCTCGCCGACAGCGCGCCGGTGTCGGCCGTGCGTTGCCTGGCCGGACCGAGCCGACCACGGGCCAGCCACGCCCACGACAACAAGGCCTGGCGCCTGATCAGCCAGCTGTCGCTGAACTACCTGTCGCTGAGCGAAGACGGCCAGGGCGCCGCCGCCCTGCGCGAGCTGCTGCGCCTGTACGGCGAAAGCAATGACGCCGCCCTGCAACTGCAGATCGAGGGCCTGCGCGAAGTCAGCAGCAAGGCCTGCACCCGGCGCCTGCCGATGCCCGGGCCGATCGTCTTCGGACGCGGCCTGGAGATCACCCTGGAATTCGACGAGAACGCGTTCCGCGGCACCGGGGTGTTCCTCCTCGGTGCGGTGTTCGAACGCTTCCTGGCACGCTACGTGTCGATCAACAGTTTTACCGAGACGGTGATCCGTACCACCGAACGCGGCGAGATCATGCGATGGAAAGCCAAGCCCGGACGCCGTCCGACCCTGTGAGCACGCTCACGGCGATGCAATCCGAGCCCTGGGAATACGATTTCTTCCAGGCGCTGCGACGTATCGAGTGCGAATCGCCGCACCTGCCGCGCTTCGGCCATTCGCTGCGCCTGGCGGACGACCCGCTGCGCCTGGGCCAGCAGCTGGACTGCGCCTTCGCCCCGGCCACCCTGGCCTCCATGACCCCGGCCGAAGGCACCGCACCGGCACGCCTGGAGCAGTTCTTCTTCGGCCTCGGCGGCCCCAACGGCCCGCTGCCGCTGCACATCACCGAATACGTGCGCGAGCGCCAACGCAATAACGCCGACAGCACCAGCAAGCGCTTTCTCGATGTGTTCCACCACCGCCTGCTGAGCCTGTTCTACCGGGCCTGGGCCGAGGCCCGGCCGACGGTCAGTCACGACCGCCCGGATGACGACTACTGGTCCGAGCGCCTGGCCGCCCTCAGCGGTCGCGGCATGCCCAGCCTGCTCCGGCAGGGGCTGATCCCGGCGACCGCCAAACTGCATTTCAGCGGCCACCTGGCTGCCCAGACCCGCTACCCGGATGGCCTCAAGGCAATCCTAAGCGAGTACTTCGGCCTGCCGGTCGAGATCGAGGAATACGTCGGCCAGTGGCTGGAGTTGCCCGAGCGCAGCCGCCTCGGGGTCAGCGCCAGTCGGCTGGGCGTGGACTTCTGCCTGGGCCGCCACGTCTGGGACCGCCAGCACAAGTTCCGCATCCGCTTCGGCCCCCTCAAGCTCGACGAATACATGAGCCTGCTGCCCGATGCGCAACCCTTCCACCACCTGGTGGCCTGGGTCGCCGAATACCTGGGACACGAGCTGGACTGGGACCTCAATCTGGTCCTGGAACAGCCCGAAGTCCCCCGGTTGCAACTCAACGGCCAATTCCGCCTGGGCTTCAACACCTGGGTCGGCCAACCCAAAGAGGACGCCAGGGACCTGATCCTGGCCCGGCATTACGCCGAACACGCCACACCAGCCCACCACTCAAGGAGCACAGAGCATGGGTGAAATCAGTCGCGCCGCGCTGTTCGGCAAACTCAACAGCGTCGCCTACAAGGCCATCGAAGCCGCCACGGTCTTCTGCAAGCTGCGGGGCAACCCGTATGTGGAACTCGCCCACTGGTTCCACCAGTTGCTGCAATTGCAGGACTCGGACCTGCACCGCCTGGTGCGCCAGTTCAACATCGAGCCGGCGCGCCTGGCCCGCGACCTGACCGAAGCGCTGGACCGCCTGCCACGCGGCTCGACCTCGATCACCGACCTCTCCTCCCACGTCGAGGAAGCGGTGGAGCGCGGCTGGGTCTACGGCAGCCTGATGTTCGGCGAAAGCCAGGTGCGCACCGGCTACCTGGTGCTCGGCATCCTCAAGACCCCGAGCCTGCGCCACGCCCTGCTGGGGCTGTCGTCGGAGTTCGACAAGATCAAGGCCGAGGCGCTGAGCGAGCGTTTTGACGAATACGTCGGCGACTCGCCGGAAAACAACCTGGGCGCCAGCGACGGCTTCAATGCCGGTGCCGTGCCGGGCGAAGCCAGCGGCGCCATCGCGCCGAGCGCCATGGGCAAGCAGGAGGCGCTCAAGCGCTTCACCGTCGACCTGACCGAACAGGCACGCAGCGGCAAGCTCGACCCGATCGTCGGCCGTGACGAGGAAATCCGCCAGCTGGTGGACATCCTCATGCGCCGTCGCCAGAACAACCCGATCCTCACCGGCGAAGCCGGGGTCGGCAAGACCGCGGTGGTCGAGGGCTTCGCCCTGCGCATCGTCGCCGGCGACGTGCCGCCTTCGCTCAAGGACGTCGAACTGCGCAGCCTCGACGTCGGCCTGCTGCAGGCCGGCGCAAGCATGAAGGGCGAGTTCGAACAGCGCCTGCGCCAGGTCATCGAGGACGTCCAGGCCTCGCCCAAGCCGATCATCCTGTTCATCGACGAAGCCCACACCCTGGTCGGTGCCGGTGGCGCCGCCGGTACCGGTGACGCGGCCAACCTGCTCAAGCCGGCACTGGCCCGCGGTACCCTGCGCACCGTGGCCGCGACCACCTGGGCCGAGTACAAGAAGCACATCGAGAAGGACCCGGCGCTGACCCGCCGCTTCCAGGTAGTACAGGTCCCGGAGCCGTCGGAAGACAAGGCACTCCTGATGATGCGCGGCGTCGCCTCGACCATGGAGAAACACCACCAGGTGCAGATCCTCGACGAAGCCCTGGAAGCCTCGGTCAAGCTGTCGCACCGCTACATCCCGGCGCGGCAGCTGCCGGACAAGTCGGTCAGCCTGCTCGACACCGCCTGCGCCCGCGTCGCCATCAGCCTGCATGCGGTGCCGGCCGAGGTCGACGACAGCCGCCGGCGCATCGAGGCGCTGGAAATCGAGCTGCAGATCATCGCCCGCGAACACGCCATCGGGATCGACACCCGCAGCCGCAAGAGCGCCAGCGAGGAGCTGCTGGCCGGCGAGCGCGAGCGCCTGGCCGAACTGGAAAGCCGCTGGGCCGAGGAAAAGAGCCTGGTCGACGAACTGCTTGCCACCCGTGCCGAGCTGCGCGAGAGCACCGGCGTGGTGGACAGTGACGCCGGCGGCGAACAGGGCCACGCCCTGCGCGAGAAACTGATCGACCTGCAACAGCGTCTCAGCACCCTGCAGGGCGAAAGCCCGCTGATCCTGCCGACCGTGGACTACCAGGCGGTGGCCTCGGTGGTCGCCGACTGGACCGGTATCCCGGTGGGCCGCATGGCCCGCAACGAACTGGAAACCGTGCTCAAGCTCGACCAGCACCTGAGCAAGCGCATCATTGGCCAGGACCATGCCCTGAGCATGATCGCCAAGCGTATCCAGACCTCCCGCGCCGGCCTCGACAACCCGAGCAAGCCGATCGGCGTGTTCATGCTCGCCGGCACCTCCGGCGTGGGCAAGACCGAAACCGCCCTGGCCCTGGCCGAAGCCATGTACGGTGGCGAGCAGAACGTCATCACCATCAACATGAGCGAGTTCCAGGAAGCCCACACCGTCTCGACCCTCAAGGGCGCCCCGCCCGGCTACGTCGGCTACGGCGAAGGCGGCGTGCTGACCGAGGCGGTACGGCGCAAGCCCTACAGCGTGGTGCTGCTGGACGAGGTGGAAAAGGCCCACCCGGACGTGCACGAGATGTTCTTCCAAGTGTTCGACAAGGGCGTGATGGAAGACGGCGAAGGCCGGGTGATCGACTTCAAGAACACCCTGATCCTGCTGACCACCAACGCCGGTACCGACCTGATCGCGCACCTGTGCAAGGACGCCAGCAACGTCCCCGATCCGGAAGACATCGCCAAGGCCCTGCGCCAGCCGCTGCTGGAAATCTTCCCGCCGGCGCTGCTCGGACGCCTGGTGACCATTCCGTACTACCCGCTCAGCGACACCATGCTCAAGGCCATCACCCGCCTGCAGCTGGGGCGCATCAAGAAGCGCGTGGAAAGCACCCACAAGGTCGCCTTCGAGTTCGACGACGAGGTGGTCGACCTGATCGTCTCGCGCTGCACCGAGACCGAAAGCGGCGGGCGGATGATCGACGCGATCCTGACCAACAGCCTGCTGCCGGACATGAGCCGCGAGTTCCTCACGCGCATGCTCGAAGGCAAGGCGCTGGCCGGCGTGCGGATCAGCGTGCGGGATAACGAATTGCACTACCAGTTCAGCGACGTGGGCGCCTGAGCCGGCCCCCAGGCCAACCTGTGGATGTAGCTGCGCAGATGGATGTACCTCTGGAAGTGGATGTAACTGTGGAAATGGATGTGGCGAGCGGACTTGTCGGGACGCCGCACCGCCGCGCTGGGGCGCAAAGCGCCCCTGAACCGGACACCCCGGCCTGCCAGGCAACCTGCGATCGCCGGTTTACGGCTGCTTCGCAGCCGAGCGCGGGCGAGCCCGCTCGCCACACTGGACCTCACTACACCCAAGCAGACCTCACCACAAAAAACACACAGAGCCCGCCCAGCCTCCACAAGACCCAGAGATAACCGATGCTATTCACACAAGCCACCCGCCTGACACAGGTCCACAGCCCCCTCGGGCCGGATGTGCTGCTGCTCAAGGACATGGGCGGCGGCGAGGAACTGGGGCGACCGTTCGAATACGAATTGCACCTGACCTCCACCGACGGTGCCATCGACCTGAACCAGTTGCTGGGCAAGCCCATGAGCCTCTCCCTGCAACTGCAGGGCGGCGCCAGCCGCTATTTCCACGGCATCGTCGCGCGCTGCAGCCAGAACGTCGACACCGGCCAGTTCGCCAGCTACCAGGTGACCCTGCGCCCCTGGCTCTGGCTGCTGACGCGCACGTCCGACTGCCGCATCTTCCAGCACATGACCATCCCGCAGATCATCAAGCAGGTGTTCCGGGACCTCGGCTTCTCCGACTTCGAAGACGTGCTCAGCCAACCCTACCGCGAGTGGGAGTACTGCGTGCAGTACCGCGAGAGCAGCTTCGACTTCGTCAGCCGGCTGATGGAACAGGAAGGCATCTACTACTACTTCCGCCATGAGAAGGACCGCCACGTGCTGGTGCTGGCCGATGCCTACGGCGCCCACCACCCGGCGCCCGGCTACGAGTCGATCCCCTACTACCCGCCGGACGGCCAGCACCGCGAGCGCGACCACCTCAACGGCTGGCAGCTGGCCCAGGAAGTGCAGCCTGGCTCGCTGGAGCTCAACGACTACGACTTCCAGCGCCCCAGCGCGCGGATCGATGTGCGCTCGACCATGCCGCGCCCGCACACCGCCGGTGACTACCCGCTGTACGACTACCCCGGCAGCTACGTGCAGAGCCAGGACGGCGAGCACTACGCGCGTACCCGCATCGAGGCGATCCAGAGCCTGCACGAGCGTGTGCAGCTCAACGGCAACGCCCGGGGCATCGGTGCCGGCAACCTGTTCAGCCTGACTGGCTTCGGCCGCCAGGACCAGAACCGCGAGTACCTGATCGTCGGTGCGCGCTACTACATCGCCCAGGAAAGCCTGGAATCCGGCAGCGGTACCGCAGGCTCGCAGTTCGAAAGCAGCCTGGCCTGCATCGACGCCCAGCAGACCTTTCGCCCGCTGGCGAACACCACCCGCCCCATCGTCCGCGGCCCACAGACCGCCGTAGTGGTCGGCCCCGCCGGCGAAGAGATCTGGACCGACCAGTACGGCCGGGTGAAAGTGCACTTCCACTGGGACCGCCACGACCAGTCCAACGAAAACAGCTCCTGCTGGATCCGCGTCTCGCAGGCCTGGGCCGGCAAGAACTGGGGCTCGATGCAGATCCCGCGGATCGGCCAGGAAGTCATCGTCAGCTTCCTCGAAGGCGACCCCGACCGGCCGATCATCACCGGCAGAGTCTACAACGCCGAACAGACGGTGCCCTATGACCTGCCCGCCAACGCTACCCAGAGCGGCATGAAGAGCCGTTCGAGCAAGGGCGGCAGCCCGGCCAACTTCAACGAAATCCGCATGGAGGACAAGAAGGGCGCCGAGCAGTTGTACATCCATGCCGAGCGCAACCAGGACATCGTGGTCGAGGTCGACGAAAGCCACTCGGTGGGCCATGACCGCAACAAGAGCATCGGCCACGACGAGACCGTGCTGATCGGCAACAACCGGGTGCGCATCGTCAAGCAACAGGACGTGCTCACCGTCGGCCAGAGCAAGACCGACAGCATCAGCCAGAGCTACCTGATCGAGGTCGGCGAAAACCTGCGGCTGGTCTGCGGCGCCAGCGTGCTGGAGCTCAACGCCAGCGGCCAGATCAACCTGTGCGGCGTGCAGATCAGTTTCCACGCCAGCGGTGACGCGCAGTTCAACACGGGCGGCGTCCTGCACCTGAACAACGGCAAGGGCCCCGACGCCACCCCGGACGGCGACGGTGTCAAAGGCACGATCGACGCCAAGGTGGCATCGGCCTTTCCCAAGGCCAAGTAAAAAGGACTTCACGCCATGACCTACCGCCTCAACGAGTTCCAGTTCCAGCTACCCGACAGCGAGTTGCTCGATGCCTCGATCAACATCCTCAAGTTCCCGGAGCTGGGCACGTCGCTGATCGTCAGCCGCAGCCTGCTGGGCGAGGGCGAGGACCTGCGCAGCAACTTCGACAGCCAGCTCAAGCGCCTTGAACAGCAGGTCCAGGAGTTGCGCTACCAGCCGCGCCAGGACGTGCGCCTGGGCGCGGATCAATCCCTCGACGCCATCGAGTCGCGCAGCCAGTACAGCAAGGGCGCGGACAAGGTCTACCAGTTCCAGCTGGCCTTCGTCCTGCCCGGCACGCGCAAGATGACCGCCCTCAGCTACGTCAAGGCGCAACCGCTGGGCGATGCCGAAGCCGCCCACTGGGCCAGAATCAAGCACAGCCTGGCACTGGCCTGAGCCATGTCCGACGCACTCTGGGCCGCCCGCCTGGGAGACGGGCTGGAACACACTTCGGTCATGGCCGACATCGTCGGCGGCGTGCTGGAGGTGGCGGCCAACGTCGCCATCGGCGCGCTGGCGACGGCCGCGGTGGTGGCCGCCACCGGCATTACCGTGGCCACCGGCGGTCTCGGTGCCTGCCTGCTGGGCGCGGTGGTCGGGGTGATCGTTGGCGTGGTCATGAGCAAGACCGGCGCCGACAAGGGCCTGAGCGACATGTGCGAGGGGATCGGCAACGCGCTGTTTCCGCCCACGGTGCAGGCGACCATCCATACCGGCTCGAAGAACACCCTCACCAACTCGATTCCCGCCGCGCGGGCTGCGGGGACTGCACCACCGCCGGCACCGGCTGGCGGCGTGCCCGACAGTGAGGCCGCCGAAGTACCCGAGGAAACCGCACCGGAAGAGGAAGGCCCCGGTTTCCTCGACATGGCCAAGGGCTTCTTCTCGCAGATGTGGCGGCCCACGGTCGCCAGCCCGGCACCCGGCACGCAACCCAAGCCGCTGGACCTGGTGAGCTGCACCAAGCATTCGCCGATGCCGGAGCAGTACCTCGCCGAAGGCTCGGAGAAAGTCAGCATCAACGGCCAGCCGGCCGTGCGCAGCGGCGACCGCAGCACCTGCGATGGCAAGGTGGTGTCCTCCGGCACCATCTCGCCGAACGTGACCATCGGCGGCAACTCGGTGGTGGTGCGCGAGATCCGCAGCGGCAAGACCCCGGGCGTCGGCCTGGCGGTCACCGTGCTGATGATGCTCAAGGGCGGCAAGGGCAAGTTCATGAGCAACCTGCCGTGCATGTTGCTGTCGGGGGTCAACTCGTTCGTCGTCAGCCAGGCCACCGGCGCCCTGACTCGGGCCATTGCCGGGTCGCCGAATCCGGTGCATGCGGCCACCGGTGCCAAGGTACTGGGTGGTGCGGACGAGCTGGACTTCGTTCTGCCCGGCATCCTGCCCATCGACTGGCAGCGCTTCTACAACAGCCGCGACGAGCGCAATGAGAGCCTGCTCGGCAGCGGCTGGAGCCTGCGCTATGAAACCTGTGTACAGATAGAGCCCCATCCCGACGGTGGCGAGCGCCTGGTCTATACCGACGAACAGGCGCGGCGCATCGACATGGGCACGATCCCGCTCGGTGGTGCGGTGTTCAGCGCCGGTGAAAGCCTGGCGGTGCGGCGCAACGGCAATGGGCAACTGCTGATCGAGAGCGATGACGGCCTCTACCGCCTGTTCGAGCCGACCCAGGACAACCCCGCCCATCTTCGTCTGAGCCAACTGGGCGATCGTAACGATAACCGCATCTATCTCGACTACGATGAGTCTGGAAAACTGGCGAGGTTGCGCGACACCTTCGACCATGTGCAGGTGGAACTGATCTACAGCCCGCAGTGGCCACGCAGAATCGCCCAGATCGAGCGCCTGTACCCTGATCAGCAGCGCGAGGTGCTGGTCAGCTACAGCTACGATAATGGCGGTGAGCTGGCCGAAGTGCGTGATGCCCTCGGCCAAATCCAGCGTCGTTTCGCCTATGACGAACAGCGGCGGATGGTCGAGCACCAGTTGCCAAGCGGCCTGCGCTGCTTCTACCAGTGGGCCGAGGTCGGTCATCGCGAATGGCGGGTCATTCGTCACTGGACCGATGACGGCGACGAGTATCTCTTCGACTACGACCTGGACAGTGGTGCCACCCGGATTACCGATGGCCTGCGCCGAGTCAGTACACGACGCTGGAACGCGCAACACCAGATCACCGAATACACCGACAATCTCGACCAGACCTGGCAGTTCGAATGGAACGACGAGCGCCAACTGCTCGGTGCCATCGATCCCCAGGGTGGCCAGTACCGCTACAGCTACGACGAGGCCGGCAACCTGAGCGACAGCCTCGACCCGTTGGGGCGCAGCGAGTCGACCGTGTGGCTGGAACACTGGGCGTTGCCGTTGGTGGAAACCGACAGCGCCGGCCACAACTGGCAGTATCGCTATGATTCGCGTGGCAACTGCACCCACGAGACCGATCCGCTGGGCCAGGTTACCCGGTACTGCTACGACGCCCGCGGCCAGGTGGTGCAGATCATCGACGCCAGCGGCAAGCGCAAGACCCTGCAATGGAACGATCTTGGACAACTGACCGAACACGTCGATTGCTCCGGCTACCCGACCCGCTTCGGCTACGACCGCTGCGGCTACCTGCAGGTGGTCACCGACGCCCTCGGCGAACGTACCACCTATCAGCGCGATGCCCAGGGCAACCTGCTGCAGACCACACTGACCGATGGCCGCGTCGAACAGTACCAGCGCGACAGCAGCGGTCAGTTGACCGGCTACACCAACCCGGTCGGACATACCACGCTCTACCAGCACAACCGTCGTGGCCAGGTACACCAGCGAACTGACGCCCATGGCCGGCAGGTACGGTTCACCTACGACAACTACGGACGACTGCAGGCGCTGACCAATGAGAACGGCGAGAGTTATCGGTTCGCCTGGGATGCCGGGGATCGACTGGCGGAACAGCGCAATCTCGATGGCAGTATCAAACGCTACACGTACGACCCCCTCGATAATGTAAAACGGGTCGAGACCATCGCTGCACCACAAAATGACCGCCAGCCAGCCGAAGCCACCATCGTTCAACACCTGGAGCGTGATGCAATTGGCCGCCTGACCACCAGGAGAACCCCTGATGGGCAGTCACGATACACCTACAGCCCACTGAATCAGTTGCTGGAAGCGGCCACTGTCGATAACGACGGAAACGAACAACGCCTGGCTTTTGCCTACGACGCCCTAGGTTACCTGGTTGAAGAGCAAAGCTCGGCCGGCAGCCTGAAACATCACTACGATGAGCTGGGCAACCTGACCCAGACCCACCTACCCGATGGTCGCTGGCTCAACCGGCTGTACTACGGCAGCGGTCACCTGCACCAGATCAACCTCGACGGCCAGGTGATCAGTGACTTCGAACGCGACCGCCTGCATCGCGAAGTGCTGCGTACCCAGGGCCAGATCAGCACCCGCAGCGAGTATGACCGCGGCGGTCGCTTGCGTACCCGCCAGCGTCGGCTGAGCAGTCAGCCCTTGTCGATGCCAGCCGCAGAACAGGTCCATTTTGATTTCGACCCTGGCGATCATCTCGTAGGGCGTCTCGAACGCCTGCCGCAAGGCCAGCACCACCAGTCGCTGCAATACGATGCGACGGGCCGGATCATTGCAAGCCAGGGCAATCGCCAACGGCAGAATGAGACCTTTGCCTTCGATGCCGCAGCCAACCTCCTCGACGGCACGTCCACCTCCGCAGGCCAGGTATTGCACAACCAGCTGCTGACTTATCAGGACAAGCGTTATCGCTACGACGGCTTTGGCCGCATGATTGAAAAGCGTAGCCGGCGACGAGGACTACAGCGTTTCAGCTACGACACCGACCATCGCCTGGTTGAAGTTCGAACACAGCAGGGTGACGGTGAGAACGTAGTCCGGATGCGTTATGACCCGCTGGGCCGGCGGATTGAAAAAACCGAGCACGACAGCAATGGGCGGTTGATTTCCAGTACCCGTTTCGACTGGGATGCCCTGCAACTGCTCAAGGAACACAAGAACCACCAGACCAGCCTGTATCTTTATGTCGACCACAGCCATGACCCCCTGGCCAGAGTCGATGGCAACGGCGCAAACCAGAAAGTCCGTTACTACCACAACGACCCCAACGGACTACCGCAGGTACTGACCGAAAGCGACGGCCATCCGGTATGGCAGGCCCATTATCAGGTGTGGGGCAACACCATTGACGAGGTGCGGGAACCTTACTACAGCGAAGAGCAGAACCTGCGGTTCCAGGGACAGTACCTGGACCGGGAGACCGGGCTGCACTACAACACTTTCCGTTTTTTCGATCCCGATATAGGACGCTTCACCACACCCGATCCGCTGGGCCTATCCGGTAGCCTGAACCTCTACCGCTATGCACCGAATCCATTCACCTGGATCGACCCGCTGGGCCTTAAAGAAGATGAGATCATTCGCTACATGAGCAAGGAGGAGGCTGCCGCGTCCCAGGCAACCAATGGTGGCAAGGGCGGATTGGTCCCGAACAACCGGGGTGAGAAGGCAGTCTGGGTCAACCAGGATAGCAACCCTGGATTCAACCCGGGCAAAGAGCAGTACAGGGTCGTGGCAACCGTGAACAATGAAGGCGTCAACATTCTCAACAACCACCAGGATATTTCGACCGTTGACTACAAGGAAACCGGCCTTAAAGATGGCGTGCTGTCCAAAACGAATGAACCCAAGGCCAAGGGTATTGGTTTCCGGCTACTGGGCAAATTGAACAAGACCATCACGTCATTCCGTGTCGAGAAGAAAGGCCCGAACGGAAAGTGGAAGACCTGCGGAAAACTCTAAATGGATGTCTTCGATCTTCTTTCATGCAAGCTTGAGCACTTCCTGAATGCCCGTCCCCTGCCAAGAGAACCGGGAGCGGTCTTTTACCTGGAAGAGGAGCCCGCCCTGCTTTCCGTAGTGGCTCGCAAACGCAATGGCAAGCCCCTCTGCGCAAGTCGCTGGCAGGATCTGTTTTCCCTGGGCACGTTCCAGAAGGCCATGTCTAAACGGGGTTTCACCGAGCCGGATTGCTACGCACTCCTCTTGGTACTGTCCCGTTTTGGTTATCTGCTGGAGATCGACAACCGCCAGCGAACCAATAGGGAGTACTTCATTTTCTTCTACCTGATCCAATTGATCGGCCTGAAAAACAGCCCATTCGATGCGGATGCGAAAACCAGGAATCACATGCTCAGGTTCCTGCTTTTCGAACTGAGCATCGACGACGAGGCGTATCGTCGATTCAGTATCCAGGATGATCGTTGGGTCATGACTACTGATGCGCTGGGGACTGTACCGTTCCTGGAGGTCATCGAGCAGGTTTACCAGGCACTCAAGGCCCAGAGCAGGAAAGAAAGCGAGCTGCTGGGCACACTGAAGGACTACCAGGCGAGTATCGTCGAGTTACTGGCAACCCCCGAAGGAACAGCCCATCGGTTTGCTCTCAATGACCGATACAGCGAACTTGTCTATCCCGACGTGTTTCTGGCCACCTACGCCCAGGACAGGACGCGGGTGCTTGAGGCCCTGGCTGATACGATCAATCCGCTTCAGTCGACGGAAAACCTTTTCGTCTCCAACCTTATCCTGATGAATTATTCTTTCCACATATTGAAAAGCCGGCCTCGAGAGCTTCTCAAACTGAGAAAGCATGTTGCTGATGAGGCACTTTTCGGCAAGTTGCTGGAGGCGATAATTACTCGTCGAATGTCGATCGATAAAGCCTTGCTTGAAAAGCTCCCCCTGGGCGAAAGCCTGTCATTGGTAAAACACAATGACGCCTTGTTCTATAACATCCTGTATAGCCGTTAGAGACAGCCAGCCGACAACCAGGCTGCACGACCATGAAAAACCAGGCACTACACATCCTGTCGTCCTTGATGCTCTGCACAGTGTGCATCTCCGCACAGGCAGCAACCTGGCAGGTCTGCAACCTGGAACTGCACGTCACCGAGTCGAAAATAAATCCGCCCCCGGTTCTCAATGGAAACCCTGGTGTTCCTCTTGGTGGGAAAGGAGCCCAACACAACGCGACCTTTAACCTATTAATCTACAAGTGATCACCATGGGCACAGAAGTACGAAAAGAGTTAGAAAAAACGCTAGTAACAGAACTAAAGAAAATACCATCCGATATTTTTGAAACAAAAGTAGGAAAAAACAAAATAAGCCTACTGATTTCGAAAGAGAAGCATGGAGAAATTTATGTCCAACATCTATCCAAAGCCGACGGCTACTATGCTGGCGCGGAACTCATAAAGTGCGAGGCCATGGATTTCTGCATAAGCCAGTCTCCTCCCTACAAAAGCCAACTATTAAACTCTTCATTTTATTCCAAAAGTTCTTTAGCAGAGTCAAATAAAGATTTCGGCGACGAAATAGGTGGAATCATTAGAACACCTCCAGCAGCAGATGTAGAGGCCACCGCAAACAAGATACAGCAACGCCTGGTAAAATTTTATTTCTCCGATATGGAGAACTGTGTAACGGCCCCCCCATGCCTGATTGACGGCATACTCAAATCACCAGAAAACTATGCCTTCCCCTTTCTAACTGCGCTATTTTGCGCGCAGAAAAACAACCTGAGCCTGGATTCCGATATTTTCCAGAAAGTACTCAACAGCAAAAAGATATTCGGCAACAAGAAATTCGATCTTGAATTAGCTCAAAAAATATTAGCTAACCCAGAGAAAATATCGGAAACCCCACGGCGACTAGCTAGGTGATTACCAAGGAGCGGCGAGCAAAACAGGGCCAGCACAGAGACGGATTTATTTTCTCAGCAGAAGTAGAAAATAAATCCATCCCCACTTCTCTCCCAACAGGTTTTTTTATAAATGCCAAACTATAGCAATAACGTGCATATATGGGTAGGCAGCAACTTCTCCTCGAACGAAGACTATATGAGTTACTTTGAACTGGATTACTCAGTCGAAGGAAACTTCGATGATCCCAACTACAAGCTTTGCGGTTTCTGTAAGGACATCGGCACCCGTTGGTATGATCAGGACTTCATTGGCATCATTTCCCGCAGCGAACAGGAAGTTTCTCTGGATGAAATCCTTGTCGAGGCCGCTGTGGACGAGGACGAGCTCCCCCGCCTCAAGGCTCGTTGCGATGCCTTGGGAGTCAGGAAAGCCAATGCAATCTTCTGGTATCAGGATGCGGATCTGGTCCTCAAGCAACCCATCAAGGACAGCTATAACGGCCTGAAGTATATCGGCCTGTTCCAGGGCGATTGAGTTTTTTCTGTCCACGAAGACCAGCCGATCCCGCTACGGCGGCAACCCGGCGAGGGTAATACGTAAACCATGAAAAACCCGATCACATCCCGTGTGCTATTGGCCTTGACGCTCTCAGCGCTGTGCATGCCCATACAGGCGGCGGGCTGGCAGGTCTGCAACCTGGAACTGCGCGTCACCGAGTCGAAAATAAATCCTGCAATTAAAACGGTGAATGATGAAAGCGTTGACAAAACCTAAAGCAGGCGACCTTTTTTACATACCTGCGGTCAACAAAGACGATGAAATTGGTTTTATTATCGCCCGCTACATCGAGCTTATAGAACCGAATCTTGGACATTTGATCGAGATTTTTGAAAAATTCTATACCGAAATCCCGACATCGATCGATGAAGTCGATACGACCAGGCGACTATTCCGACCCATTTTCTGCAGCCTTCGGTTTTCGGGCCTCCCGCGTTGGAAAATTCTATTCAGCGATCCAGATTATGAAAAGTCCATGTCTGGGTATGACAAGATAAAATTTGCCTTCGACTCCAGTCTCTGGGTTGGCGGGAAAAGTCTATCCGCGACCGAAAGCCAGCTTGAAGGTATAGAACCGTCCATTTGTTGGCGCATGGACCATATCGTATTCAGGGTAATTGCACACTTGAAAGGTGCTCTGGCTCCGGACGACATCATGGACTATGAAAAACTACCCGAAGATCTTCGAGAAGACAGTGACATCGCGAGCGAAAGAGTTGAAAAGGCTACAAGAACAATGAATGAAAAATTCGAGAGCCATAAACAGACCGGCAAGCCATGAGCCTCAAGTGGAAATCGCCTATTTCATGAAAGGTTGGTGCAATCACAGCGATTCGAGAGAGGAGTGACCGAGAAGCGGTGAGTAAACAACCGAATCGATTACCCTGGAGGGTGGGTTCAACCTCTATCCGTCTGGGTCCAAGCCGTCAGGCAACGCAATGCCCAACGCGACGAGATACCTGTTCATGAGCAAATACCTGACCAATCTTGATATCGAATACCCGCTCGGACCAGTCACATCAACGTGCAGCCGAGAAGCGGCAGCGCTGTATCTCTACCTGATCGCGCGTAAATTCAAGATTCCGACGGGGGGCATCGCCAAGGTCATCCTGCAACAGGCACCGTCCGTCACGGAACGAACGTTGCTGGATATCATTACCTATGCACATCCTCTTCGCCATCTCGACAAGCTACCGCCCAGCGCCTCGGAAGAGGAAGCGCGCAAGGCCCTGATCGATGAAATCACCGATGCCTTGCTCGCACTGGCCGAACTCAAGGGCTGGGACCAAGAGCCTATTCGCAAACTCCACGCTGAGGTAATCAAGCGCGGCTATCGATTCGAAGGGACCGCTGGCAAGTCCGCCAAGAACAGCACTAAAACCATGACTGCCACTGCCGCATGGCGGAGTGATCAGCACCTGCACATCGGGGTCCTGCTGCAAGGCAGCAAGAAAACACCTGAATGTTTCATCGCCGCGACCCGAATCGGCATCTCCCTGGGGCTTTTCGAATCGCTGTTGGGCCCCCTGGAATGGGTTGACGATGAAACGGTCCGACTGTTTCACAGCAACAAGCGTGACTATTGGGATATCAGCGTTACGACTCAAACCGCCGAGTTTCATTTCCCCAGGGCCGAATCCGGAAACGCGCACGGACAATACGATCTGGCAAAGATGTATCTCGACGGATGGATTGTCGAGCAGGACATTTCCAAGGCAGAAGAGTGGCTGAGAAAGTCGGCCGCACAGAACTTCCCCAAAGCGGTAAAGCTGTTGCAACGTATTGAAGCCGGTGAACCGGACCTGGCTGATCCATTGATGAACAGTATGCGCTAAGCACCTTGGAGCTTACCGTCTGGCAGGAATAAAGCATGAGCGAACTGACGGATTTTCACGTTTTCTGGGGCGCGGCCATAGAGGTTGCGCAGAAGCATTCCGCCTCCCTCGAAGCAGACGGGGCTGAAGATTTTGCGCAAACTCTTTACGAAGAGTATCTCGGGCAAGAAGCACCGAAGAACAAGAAGAAATGGCTGACCGAACGGCTGGAAAATGAGTTCCTTGCCCTGGACGCAAAGCCGGAATGGGTCGGCGAACCTGCTTGGTTGTATCACCAGGGGAAACCCATGGTCTTCCTTCATCAGTTCCGTGTACCTGAGTCAGCACAACATTTGAAAGAAAAGATTTCCCTGGGTGACACGCTCTACGTTTTTGGTTCGAGGAACATCATGGGGAGTCCATCAGGCGATAGCTGGAGCACGGTCTACAAAACCGCCGTGCAGAGCTTTGAAGGCGACACGACATACTGATGATCATCCCTGACGCCCATCAGGCCCCGATCCAGGCATGAATCCTTGCCAAGCCTGAGGAACAACATTGTGGCGATCCGGGAAACGGCTACGAAGGAGTAACGTGGTGAACAACCGAACCGAATCGCAACTGCTCTCGGGCGTCAAGCGCGAAGACTGGGCACTGCCCGAGAAAACCCGCTTCGAGCAGGCCCTGATCAAGGGATGCGAGCTGAAGAACACCAACCTCGCCTACCCGATCTTCGACCAGTGCCTGCTGCAAGACTGCAGATTCGAGAAGAGCGACTTTTCCAACGCGCGCTTCTTCAGCGCCACCGAGCTGATACGATGCACCTTCAGGAACATCGACTTCCGCGCCGCGGGCCTCAATGACAGCGTGTTCCGCCAGTGCACTTTCATCAAATGCGACTTTCGCCAAAGCCCCTTCAATGACTGCGTCCTGGTCGATTGCCTGTTCGACACCTGCAAGATCATCGACAACACCTTCGACGCCGGAAAGCTGGAAAACTGCAGTTTTTCCGGCAAGCTCCAGGAAGTGAACTTCGTTGCAGAGCAACCGAACACCATGCTCCGGGCAGATTTCAGCGCTTGCATCCTGGACTACGTCACCTTCAAGAACTGCAACCTGGAACAGATTTCTCCGCCGACGGACAGCCGCCACCTCTACGTCCGGGATCTGGCCGAACGCGCCAGGAAGGCCCTGGCCCAGGTCACGAGCCACCCCGAGAGCCCGCAGAACAACCTGCTCAAGCGCCGATTCAAGAACCTGGCCATGCAGCGTGGCGGCCTCTTCAACCTGAAAAACCTGGTTGAGGTCGAAGGACAGGAGTTCGCCGATCAGCTCATTTCGCTGCTGCAACAACCTGGCTGAGACAGCCCGGTAACCTCTCACACGGGCACTGCGCGACCATGAAAAAACAGACCACGCTTTCTGCGCTACTGGCCCTGGCGTTATCGACTGTGTGCATCCCCGCACACGCCGCAACCTGGCAGATCTGCCACCTGGAACTGCGCGTCACCGAGGTCGTGAAGCAACCCTATCCGCAGCTACAGGCCCAGGTACTGAAAGCCAGCCCACAATCGGCGACGGCAAAGTGCCCGGAGACGGGCACACGTCTCACCTTCACCCCGGAAACCCCCGACTACCAGAGCACGCTCCCGCGCAAACGCTGGCCCGGCAAAGGACAGCCGGTACGGGTCGACTACCGCTACCTGGACGGTATCTGCAAGGGCGATGGCAACAGCCATCCGTGCCGCATCAAGCACTATCCCGTCGTGGGCCGCTGACGTCGATCAACGGGTGCGACTTCACGTCCCGATGTTCTGTTTGCGGGTTGGTCACAATCGTGGTCTATTCTTGAGTCGTCACCAGGATCGTCAACATGGGAGATGGCGAATGGATGCACGAGAAAGAGCGTTGATGCGGGCCAGCGTGGCGCTGGGGTTGCTGGTCAGTACGCTGAAGAAGCATGACCTGGGCGCGCCGTTATCCCTGGATGATCCCCTGCTCAGGGACATGCTCAGGCAACTCCAGGAAAACCTGCAGGAAGCCGAAGCCAACCATGCCGTGTCCAGCGCCATGATCCCGTTGCACAGGGCGTTCGCCCAAGGCTCGCTGATCAATGCCGGCAACGTCGGCGCCCTGCTCAATCACCTGAAGCTGGTCGACGCCCTGCTCAAGGACGCCGGCCACCCCGCACAGGCAATGACCGCCTAGGCATTGGCCGGCACGAAGTCCGGCCCGCCGAGCTTGTCCCGCACCATCAGCGCCGACCGCATCAGCGGCGTCCACATGCCGTCCGGACTGTTCCAGGCCGCACCCGCCCAGCGGGTGTCGGCCTGCAGGTCGGCCTTGCGGCTTTCCAGCTGGCGCTTGAGCGCCACCGCCACGCTGCCCAGGTCGACGTCGAAGAGGTCGCCATAGGGGCCCTGCGGCTGCTTGCGCTGCTTGTCCTGGCAGAAGCGGTAGTACCAGACCCAGTCATGGGCGATGTAGATCGCCCGGTTGCGGTCCGGATAGGTCGCCAGGATGGTCAGCAGGGCCGCGACGAAACGCGTCGGGAAGCTCGCATCATGGGTCAGGCGCCAGTACGGCACGATCAACTGGTCGAAGGCCGCCACCACGTTCTGCGGCTCGTCGTTGTCGACCTTGGCTTCGAGGAAGTAGAACGGCTCGCCCACCAGGAACTTGTCCAGCTCATCGTTGGCCAGGGCCAGTTGCAGCACATTGTCGAACGGGTTGCTCATTGGATTTTCACTACATCGTGGGTCGACATCAGCACATTGACGTCATTACCGTGGGAAATCGGCACATTGTCCAGCACCGCCTCGCGCATGCCACCCGGATAGGTCAGGCCGCCCGGACGCCAGAGCGAGTTGACGCCCCCCTCGTTGCCGGTGGGCATCAGTACCTTGGGGTTGTCCAGGCTCACCATGTAAATGTCCTTGCCCACCAGCGAGCCGGGGTCGTAGCCCAGGGCCGACTCCAGCACAGAGACATCGCCGGCCTTCTGGTACTCGGCCACCACCCCCTGCAGGTCGGATTTGGCCATGACGAACTTGTTCGGGTTGAACGAGCCGTACTTGGGATTGGAGATGTCGTCGGCGGTGAACAGAAAGCCGCCGCCCTCGTCCTTGAAGGTCTGCAGGTGCTTGTCGATGTACGAGCCTTCGAGGTAGTCGCTCGGCGGTGGCCGGCTGCCCTTGGGAATCGCCATGATATCGGCCTCGGTCATCCCGGCCTTGTACGCCGCCGCCCGCGGCGCCGGCGTCTCGGCGAGGCGCGCCATCTTCGGCCCCATGCCCAGCAGGGCCATGCCGGCAACGCCCTGCAGCAGGTCGCGGTAGCCGGGGCCCAGGCGGTCGCCCAATTGGCCCAGCAGCTCCATGCCACCCATCATCGCCCCGCCGATCACGACGAAGCCACCCAGGGCGGCGAGCCCGGTCATCGCCGCCAGTATCGCCGCACCGCCGAGCGCGGCCAGGCCCAGGGCCTCCAGGCCGGTATGCATCCAGCCCTCGATATCCAGGACGAACGCCACGGCTACCGTCGGCCCGCCGATGAAGGTATTCGGGCTACCGGTCTTGATGTGCGCGCCGCAGCTCATCTTGCTCTTCAGGCGGGCCGCCGGCTGACCGTTGATATAGACCGTGGCGCTGCCTTCGGCGATCTCGACGTTGAACGGCCAGTACGGATGGTTCAGCGGCAGGCCCGAGCAGGAGTCCGCCGCATCGACGCCGGCACGCATGGCGTTGCGACGATTGATGAAAACGTCCTGGCTGCCGAGTATCAACGTTCCGGTCGTCGGTTCGGGGAGGTCGAAGATCGTGGTCAGGCCCTTGACGATCTGGAACATCGACAGCCCGCCGGCGGCGATCGAGCCGGCCATGATCGCCAGTGCCGCGCCACCTGTGGCCACGGTGGCGGCCACCACCGCAGCGCCGATCAGCGCGCCGGCCACGGCACCGGCGACCATCGCGGCCACGCCGAAACCGTGGGCTATCTCATCGCCGAGTCGGGCGGCGGCCAACATGTCCATAGGGTCGACGGCCCCCGATCAGGCCTGGGGCTGCAGCTTGAGCGTCTGCAAGGCGGCCTTCCACGCCGGCTCGTGGTGCACGAGATCGTTTGGCGTGGTGGTCAAGGTGGCGATCAGGCCCACCGGCTGGCGGTCGATGAACACCTGGCGCAGCATCAGCTCGCGGCCTTCGCGCTGCCAGCTGTAGTCGAGCAGCACGGCGGCGTGCTCGCTGAGCACGAAGTCCCAACGCTTGATCAGGTTGAAGCCGGGCAACTGCTGCCCGGCGCTTTTCAATTGCGCGTCGACATAGTCGGCAAATGGCAGCTCGCCACGGCTCGGGTCACGGCTGATGACGAAACTGGCTTCGCGCGCGCCGCCGACGGCGGGCAGCTTGAAGATATTGAGGCTCTGGTCCTGCCAGGTCTCAGGAATGTCCAGGTCGGCTTCCTGAAGGCGGTATGCAGTCATGGTCGAAGACGCTTTCCATGCAGGTGGATGACTCGATGAGCCGCGAATCTTCAAGCAATAACTAGTAACAATCAAGGCGCCCGGCGCAACCATTCACCGAGCCATGACGCCGCTCTCATTTTTTCCTGGCAGGCAATAAAAATGGGCACCCGATCCCATCGGCGTGCCCATTCTCGTACAACACTCCCCTTGCTCCGGGAGTACTGCCAGGAAGCTTACGGGTTGACGCTGTCTTTGAGCGACTTGCCCGGCTTGAACGCAACGGTGTTGCTCGCCTTGATTTTGACTGGCTCGCCGGTTTGCGGGTTCTTGCCGGTGCGGGCGCCGCGATGACGCTGCAGGAAGGTGCCGAAGCCCACCAGGGTCACGCTGTCTTTACGGTGCAGGGCGCCGGTGATTTCTTCGAGCACCGCGTTCAGTACACGGTTGGCCTGTTCTTTGGTGAGATCCGCTTTTTCAGCGATTGCAGCGGCGAGTTCTGGTTTACGCATAGTGAAGCCTCTTTGACGGTTTTTTGTTTTTATGTCCGTGCTGTTCTTCCGGAACAGCGCCCAAAGCGCCGCAGGCTCTACGCTGCGACAGACGGGAGGAGAATGGCACGGCGCCGAGCCCCGCGCCAGTCTACCTGCGACCTTTGTAGAGGCAAAAGCAGGGTATTTACGACAGAAGGAGCGCCGTTTACGCCAACAACGCCGGCAGTTCCTTGTTCAAGGCCAGTTTTTCCGCGACGGCGCCGCCGGTCAGGGCGTAACCCAGCAGGCGACCGCTGGCATCGCGGCACAGCGCCTTGATGTCGGCGCCCTGCCCCTCGACCGTCCAGGCGCCGTCCATGCCGCGTGGCGGTGGCGATACCACCAGCGGGCAGACCGGCGTCTTCACCGTCACCGGCATGGCGCCATAGCTCACGGCGGTAGGGTTGCCGGCCAGGGTCTGGGCCAGGGCGCGGGCGCAGTTCATCAGCGGCATGACGTACAGCAGGTTCAGGCCGTCGACCTCGGCGCAGTCGCCCAGGGCATGGATGTTGGCGTGGGAGGTCCGCAAGTAGCGGTCGACCACCACGCCACGGTTGACCTGCAGGCCCGCCGCCGCGGCCAGGTCGATGCGCGGGCGCAGGCCGATGGCCGAGACCACGACGTCGCAGTCCAGGGTCTCGCCGTCGGACAGGTGCGCCTGCAAGTGGTCGCCAGCGCGTTGCAGGCGGGTCAGCACCGGCCCGAGATGGAAGCGTGCGCCCAGGCTTTCCAGGCCGGCCTGCACCGCCGCCGCGGCGGCCGGGTGCAGCAGGGTCGGCATGACCTGCTCGCAAGGCGCCACCAGGTCCACTTCATAGCCACCCAGGATCAGGTCGTTGGCGAATTCGCAGCCGATCAGCCCCGCCCCCAGCAGCAGTACGCGCTTCTTGCCGGCGACAGCGGCGCGGAAACGGGCGTAGTCCTCCAGGTCGTTGATGGGGAAGATCGCCTCGGGCGCATCGCCCTCGACCGGTACCCGCACGGTTTCCGCGCCCCAGGCCAGGACCAGGTCGCGATAGTGCACCGCCTCCTCGCCAATCCACAGGCGCTTGTGGCCCGGGTCGATGCCGCTGATGCGGGTATGGGTACGCACCTCGGCCTTGAGCTGCTCGGCCATGGCGCCCGGTTCGGCCATGCTCAGGCCGTCGGCGTCCTTGTTCTTGCCAAAGCCGGTGGACAACATCGGCTTGGAGTAGGAGCGCCCGTCATCGGCGGTGATCAGCAGCAACGGGGTTTCGCCGTCGAGCTTGCGAAACTCCCGGGCCAGGTTGTAGCCGGCCAATCCGGTACCGACGATCACGACAGGTGCATTCATTCCCTTCTCCACGTCCATTGTTGTTTGAAAATTGATCGATCAGGCGATTTCGATCATTTCGAAGTCCGACTTGCCGACGCCACAGTCCGGGCACAGCCAATCTTCGGGCACGTCTTCCCAACGCGTACCGGCGACGATGCCGTCATCCGGCCAGCCCTCGGCTTCGTTGTAGATCAGGCCACAGACCACACACTGCCACTTCTTCATGCGCTACTTCCTCGATTCCCAGGCATTGTCGGCACGGACGATCGATGGTGCAGCGTTGTCGCCCGGCTCAGGGCGTTTTGTACTGACCGAAGCCGGCAGATGCAAGCATGATCGCTAGCGATGACCGCCCAGGCGCTCTAATTGGCCGGATACCCTGTGGTAAGCTCGCGGCCTCACTGGCTGCCGATCAACTGCCCATCGTGTCGCACAACGCCCAAATTCCGGCCTCTCCCGCCTGGCTCACACAGAGCCGACTGGCGCCCCCACCCAGCCTTCGGACCCTCGACTGGCTGTTCGACGAGGGCTCCCTGACCCGACGACTGACACAGCTTTGCAACAATACCTTCAGCGTGACGCCGCTGTTCGAAGGCTGGCAACCACTGCGCGACGACGAATGCGCCGCCTTGGACCTGCCGCTCGACAGCCTCGGCTGGGTGCGCGAGGTCTACCTGCGCGGCCACGGCCAGCCCTGGGTGTTCGCCCGCAGCGTGGCGGCGCAGAGCGTGCTGCAGCAGGGTGGGCTGAACATGGATGAACTGGGCAGCCGTTCCCTGGGTGAGCTGCTGTTCTGCGACCAGGCCTTCGAACGCCAGGCGATCGAGGTCTGCCACTATCCGGCGCCCTGGCTGCCCGCCGAACATCGTGCCGACCGCCTCTGGGGCCGGCGCTCACGCTTCAATCGCGGGCCGTTGAGCCTGCTGGTGGCGGAGATCTTCCTGCCGAGTCTGTGGCAGGCCGTCGATGCCGCCCAGGAGACCTGCTGATGTACCTGAACCTGCTCAAATCGATGAACCGCCTGCACCCACGGGCCTGGGACTTCCTGCAACTGACACGCATGACCAATCCGATCGGCATCTACCTGCTGATGTGGCCAACCCTGAGCGCGCTGTGGATCGCGAGCAAGGGCGTGCCCTCGCTGAGCCACCTGCTGATCTTCGGCCTCGGCGTGGTACTGACCCGGGCCGGTGGCTGCGCGATCAACGACTTCGCCGACCGCAAGGTCGACGGCCACGTCAAGCGCACCGAGCAGCGACCCTTGGCAGCGGGCAAAATCAGCGGCAAGGAGGCGCTGGTGGTGTTCGCCCTGCTGATGGGCATCAGTTTCGTGCTGGTGCTGTGCACCAATGCCACCACCGTGTGGTTTTCCTTCGGCGCACTGGCGCTGGCGGCCTGCTATCCGTTCATGAAGCGCTACACCTACTACCCGCAGGTGGTGCTGGGTGCGGCCTATTCCTGGGGTATCCCGATGGCCTTCACCGCCCAGGACGGCAGCCTGCCGGCGGCGGCCTGGCTGCTGTACATCGCCAACCTGATGTGGACGGTAGCCTTCGACACCTACTATGCGATGACCGACCGCGAGGACGACCTGAAGATCGGCGTGAAATCCACCGCCATCCTGTTCGGCGATGCCGACCGGGTGATCATCCTGACCCTGCAGGGACTGATGCTCGGCTGCCTGCTGCTGGCCGGCTCGCGTTTCGAGCTGGGCGGCTGGTTCCATGCCGGCTTGCTGGTGGCGGCGGCGTGCTTCGCCTGGGAGTTCTGGATGACCCGCGACCGCGATCCACAGCGCTGCTTCAGGATGTTCCTGCACAATCACTGGGCGGGCCTGGCGATTTTCATCGGTGTGGTGCTGGACTACGCGCTGCGCTGAGCCTATTCAATCCACAGCAACCCGATACACCGCAGACTGCAGGAGCAGGGCTTGCCCGCGAATGGGCCCTCGAATTGGCTAAGGGCTTCGCGGGCTAGCCCGGCTCCTACAAGGGTCGCGAAAAACCCCGGTTCACGGGCCCTCAGGGCTTGGCCACGTGCCAGACACCGCCCTTGCCATCACCGATCTTGTCGCCGTCCTTCTTGTCGGCCTTGAAGGTGTACAGCGGCTTGCCGTCATAGGCCCACTGCAGCTTGCCATCATCCCGCTTGATCACGCTCCACTTGCCTGACGCCTTGTCCGTCGCGCTGGCTGCCAGCGGTGGCCAGTTGGTCTCGCAAGGGTCGCCGTTGCACATCGACTTGCCGGCGGCATCCTTGTCGAAGGTATAGAGCGTCATGCCATGAGAATCGACCAGCATTCCACCCTTGGCCATGGCGGGTTCGGCAGCGGTGGCCAACGCCGGCAGGGCCAGCACGCCGGCGACCAGCAGGGCCTTGAGCGAAAACGAAGAGTTAGTCATCAGAACCTTCCTTTTGTGGTTGTAGATTCGGACTTTCAGCTTAGTTCATGAACATGACTATCGTCGGCACGCCGGAAAAGCTGTCACATGACTGCAATAATTTCGTTATCTAATGCGGCGCAAGACAGTTCAATGACAAGAGGATTAAGGGACATGGTTGGCAGGAGCATTCTGATCGTCGACGACGAAGCCCCGATTCGGGAGATGATCGCTGTCGCCCTGGAAATGGCCGGCTATGACTGCATGGAAGCCGAAAACTCCCAGCAGGCCCATGCAATCATCGTCGACCGTAAACCTGACCTGATCCTGCTGGACTGGATGCTGCCCGGGACCTCGGGTATCGAACTGGCCCGCCGCCTCAAGCGCGACGAGCTGACCGGCGACATACCGATCATCATGCTCACCGCCAAGGGTGAGGAAGACAACAAGATCCAGGGGCTGGAAGTCGGCGCCGACGACTACATCACCAAGCCGTTTTCCCCCCGCGAACTGGTTGCCCGCCTGAAGGCCGTGCTCCGTCGCGCCGGCCCGACCGACGGCGAAGCGCCGATCGAAGTCGGTGGCCTGCTGCTCGACCCGATCAGCCATCGCGTGACCATCGACGGCAAGCCCGCCGAGATGGGCCCGACCGAATACCGCCTGCTGCAGTTCTTCATGACCCACCAGGAACGCGCCTACACCCGCGGGCAGTTGCTGGACCAGGTCTGGGGCGGCAACGTCTATGTCGAAGAGCGTACCGTCGACGTGCACATCCGCCGTCTGCGCAAAGCCCTCGGCGATGCCTACGAAAATCTGGTACAAACCGTGCGCGGCACTGGCTACCGGTTTTCCACCAAGGGCTGAACCGGCTTTCGCGCACTGACTGCTGACAAGGACGCATGTTGAAGTGAATCAAAACTGGCACGGCACCCTTATCCGCCATCTGTTGTTGCTGGTAACCGGCTGCCTGCTGGTCGGCCTGATCAGCGGCTATTACAGCTGGGCACTGGCCGTGGGCCTGGGGACCTACCTCGTGTGGACCCTCAAGCAGCTGCTGCGCCTGCACGAATGGCTGCGCCTGCACAAACCCGACGAGGCACCGCCCGATGGCTACGGCCTGTGGGGCGACGTGTTCGACAGCATCTATCACCTGCAACGCCGCGACCAACGCGTGCGCGGTCGCCTGCAGGCGGTGATCGACCGGGTCCAGGAGTCCACTGCGGCGCTCAAGGACGCGGTGGTCATGCTCGACAGCGACGGCAACCTGGAATGGTGGAACCGCGCCGCCGAAACCCTGCTGGGCCTCAAGACCCCACAGGACAGCGGCCAACCGGTGACCAACCTGGTGCGCCACCCGCGCTTCAAGGAATACTTCGAGCAGGACAACTACGCCGAACCGCTGGAAATCCCCTCGCCGACCAACGACCGCCTGCGCATCCAGCTGCACATCACCCGCTACGGCAACAACGAGCACCTGATGCTGGTCCGCGATGTCACCCGCATCCACCAGTTGGAACAGATGCGCAAGGACTTCATCGCCAACGTCTCCCACGAGCTGCGCACCCCGCTGACGGTGATCTGCGGCTACCTGGAAACGCTGCTGGACAACGTCGAGGACGTGAATCCGCGCTGGCTGCGCGCCCTGCAGCAGATGCAGCAGCAAGGCGGACGCATGCAGACCCTGCTCAACGACCTGCTGTTGCTGGCCAAGCTGGAAGCCACCGACTACCCCTCGGACAACCATCCGGTGCAGGTCGATACCCTGCTGCAGACGATCCGCAACGATGCCCAGGCGCTGTCCGGGCAACTCAACCAGACCATCACCGTCGAAGCCGACCCGGACATCCGCCTCAAGGGCAGCGAGGGCGAACTGCGCAGCGCCTTCTCCAACCTGGTGTTCAACGCCGTCAAGTACACCCCGGCCGAGGGCAATATCCGCGTGCGCTGGTGGGGTGACGAACAGGGCGCGCACCTGAGCGTGCAGGATTCGGGGATCGGTATCGACAACAAGCACCTGCCACGCCTGACCGAACGTTTCTACCGCGTAGACTCCAGCCGCAACTCCAACACCGGGGGTACCGGGCTGGGCCTGGCGATCGTCAAGCACGTCCTGCTGCGCCACCGCGCCCGCCTGGAAATCAGCAGCGTACTGGGCCACGGCAGCACCTTCACCTGCCATTTCGCCCCGGCCCAGGTCGTGCGCGCGCACAAGAACGAACTCTCCGCCTGAACCAGGGGTCCCAGCCAGTAGCCGCACAGGCCACTAGGCAAGGGGCCCATGTGCCGCTACATTGGTGGGCTTGGGCCTGCCTTTCAGGCCTCGAAACACAACTTCAAATTGAAATACGGAACCCGTAAAACCCAATCATGGACCCTTCCCCTAGTAGCTTGACCCTCGCCTCGATATTCGCCGATTTCGGCATGATCCTCTTTGCTCTGCTCCTGGTCCTGCTCAACGGTTTCTTCGTTGCCGCCGAGTTCGCCATGGTCAAGCTGCGCTCGACCCGCGTTGAAACCATTGCCCAGCAGAACGGCTGGCGCGGGCAGATCCTGCGCACCGTACACAGCCAGCTGGACGCCTACCTGTCCGCCTGCCAGCTGGGTATCACCCTCGCCTCCCTGGGCCTGGGCTGGGTCGGCGAGCCGGCCTTCGCTCACCTGCTGGAGCCAGTACTCGGCGCGGTCGGCGTGAGCGCCCCCGAAGTGATCAAGGGCGTATCGTTCTTCACCGCCTTCTTCATCATTTCCTACCTGCACATCGTGGTCGGCGAACTGGCCCCCAAGTCCTGGGCCATCCGCAAGCCGGAGCTGCTGTCGCTGTGGACGGCGGTGCCGCTGTACCTGTTCTACTGGCTGATGTACCCGGCCATCTACCTGCTCAACGCCAGTGCCAACGCGATCCTGCGCATCGCCGGCCAGGGTGAGCCCGGCCCGCATCACGAGCACCACTACAGCCGCGAGGAACTCAAGCTGATCCTGCACTCCAGCCGTGGCCAGGATCCCAGCGACCAGGGCATGCGCGTACTGGCCTCGGCCGTGGAGATGGGCGAACTGGAGGTGGTCGACTGGGCCAACTCGCGCGAAGACCTGGTGACCCTGGACTGCAACGCGCCGCTCAAGGAAATCCTGGCCCTGTTCCGTCGCCACAAGTTCAGCCGCTACCCGGTGTACGACGCCGAACGCAACGTGTTCGTCGGCCTGCTGCACATCAAGGACCTGCTGCTGGAACTGGCCGCGCTGGACCACATCCCCGAGTCGTTCAACCTCGCCGAGCTGACCCGCCCACTGGAGCGCGTGTCCAAGCACATGCCGCTGTCGCGCCTGCTGGAACAGTTCCGCCAGGGCGGCTCGCACTTCGCCCTGGTCGAGGAAGCCGACAGCAAGGTGATCGGCTACCTGACCATGGAAGACGTGCTCGAAGTGCTGGTCGGCGACATCCAGGACGAACACCGCAAGGCCGAACGCGGCATCCTCGCCTACCAGCCGGGCAAGCTGCTGGTGCGCGGTGACACGCCGCTGTTCAAGGTCGAGCGCCTGCTGGGCATCGACCTGGACCACATCGAGGCCGAAACCCTCGCCGGCCTCGTCTACGAGAGCCTGAAGCGGGTACCGGAGGAAGAAGAGGTCATGGAAGTCGAGGGCCTGCGCATCATCATCAAGAAGATGAAGGGACCGAAGATCATCCTGGCCAAGGTCCTCAAGCTCGACTGATCACCCACAGGACCAGGGTTTAGCTGGTCCTGTCACTGCCCGCCCACGGCGAAGTTCGGCAAGGCCTCCATCGGCTGGCTGAACTGGTACGGAATCGACACCAGGCCCAGCCCGGTATTGCGCTGCACCACGAAATGCAGGTGCGGCCCGGTGCTGTTGCCGGTATTGCCCGACAGGCCCAACAGGCTGCCCACGGCGACCCGCTGCCCCTCACGCACGCTCACCGAGCCCTGCTTGAGGTGCAGGTAGACGCCCATGGTGCCGTCATCATGGAGGATACGAACGAAGTTGCCGGCCGGGTTCTTGCCGCGCCCGGTCTGGTCGTTCTCGGTCTTGACCACGACCCCGCCCCGCGCCGCAATGATCGGCGTGCCCACCGGCATGGCGATATCCATCGCGTAGCGGCTCTTGGCGCCGTGATGACTGTACTCGCCATTCGGCCCCTGGGTCAGGCGAAAGGGCCCGCCTCGCCAGGGAAACGGATAACGATAGCCCTGGGCCTGGCCCGAGGGGTCACCGAGGGAGTAGCGGAATTTTGGGGTATACAGGAACGGCAGGCCGGGTTGGGTCGCACTGAGCAGCGCCAGGCGCTGCTGGCTGCGCGCCGGCAACACCTTGCGAATCGGCTGCGTGGGTGCCCCGCTGACGTTCTTCAGCGCGCCGAAGCCCAGCTCGATCTCCACCGGCGCATACAGGTCGTTGCGCACGAACACTTCGTCACCGCCCTTCTGCTTGCGAATGTCCAGGCGTACCTGGCGCTCCAGGTGCTCGACCATCCGATCGCGAAACACGAACACCTGGGCACCCGGTGCAGGGCGGTCGCTGTAGGTGACGACACCATTGGCGTCGACGTACTTGTAGACCGTCATGGCCGTAGCCGAGGTGGCGGCCATCAACAGGCCACAGGAAAACAGCAGGCGCAGGAACAACATAGGGCAAGCCGCCAAACGAAACGTGGCGAGCAGATTAGCAGGCCGCCAAGATGTTTGTATGACTCAGGCCGACTGGATCGTGTCCTGACCGAAGCACAGGTCGACCTCCAGTTGCGCCGGCTCCGACAGGTTCACCAGGGCATCCAGGGAGAACTTGTCGATCTTGCCGTTGAGCAGGTCGTTCAGCCTCGGCTGGCTGATCCCCAGGCGCTGGGCCGCCGCCTTCTGGGACAGCTCCCAGGCGTTGATCCTGCTGATCAGCGCCATCATCAGCCTGGAGCGCAGGCGCATATTGGCCGCCTCCCGGGGCGTCTCCTCCAGGGCATCCCAGACGGAGGGAAAACGTTCAACATTGGCATGATCGCTCATGGTCTTGCTCCTATCTCCTGGTATCTCACCCTGGCCAGCTCGATATCCCTGGCCTGGGTCTTCTGGGTCGTCTTCCTGAAGGCGTGCAGGACATACAGGGCATCAACCCTGTTGGCCACGTAAAACACCCGGAATGCGCCGCTCTCGTCACTGACACGGATTTCGTAGACACCCCTGCCTATCGTCATCATGGGCTTCCAGTCGCAAGGTGCTTCACCCTGCTGCAGAAGATCCAACTGAAAACCTACCGCTCGTCTCGCCTCCAGCGGGAAAGCCCGCAGATCCCTGAGCGAGTTCCCCACGAATACCACGTCCTTGTGCCTTGCCATCGATACCTCCCGTGCTTGCCAGGAAAAGCGTAATCAATGAGCGAGCCGTTCGGAGTGCGAGGTTGTTGCAAGACTTGGCTGGCGGCCATGCCTTGTCGATCAATCTATATCAAAACAGATATAAAAAAATCGGACGAAGGACTATTCGGACGAAAGGCTTTTCGATACGCGAGGTAGGAATGAGGACAGGCAACCCGGTGCGTCAGCCGCAACGGGTTGCCAGGCGGGCATCAGGCGCCAGGAACGAAGTGTTTCTGGGCGGTGCCGCGAGCGATCAGGCGAGAAATGTAGTCGAGCTTTTGCGCATCCTGGTCGATGAACCGGAAGGTCAGTTGCAGCCAGTCGCTGTCCGGCTTGGGCTCGTGGGCGACGATGGCGTGCAGGTAGCCGTTCAGGCGGGCCACCTCGGCATTCTCACCCTGCTCCAGGTCGAGCACGGCACTTTCCAGGATCTGCGGCAGGGCCTCGCCACGACGCACCACCAGCAGGGCTTCCTTGATGCTCAGGGCCTTGATCACGCATTGCTGGGTGCCGCTGGCCAGGCGCAGCTGGCCCTGGCCACGACCACCGGTTGCCGCGCTGGCTGCCGCCGCAGGCGCCGGTGGACGCACCGGCGGGCTGTTGAGGATGCCCTTGGACGCCGCGGGTGCCGCTGCGGGGGCTGCTGGAGCCGCCGGCGACACGACGGCCGGCTTGCCACCGGTCAGCGCGCTCAGCGAGTCGTTGCCGAACCCCGCGTTCGACTTCGGAGCGCTGCTCATCAGCGCGTCGAGCTTGCCGACCTTGTGCAGCGCCTGCTTGACCTTGGTCAGCAGTTGTTCGTTGGTGAACGGCTTGCTGACGTAGCCGGAGACCCCGGCCTGGATCGCCTGCACCACGTTCTCCTTGTCGCCACGGCTGGTGACCATGACGAACGGCATGTTCTTGAGGGCGTCCTGCGAACGGCACCACGTCAGCAGTTCCAGGCCGGACATTTCAGGCATTTCCCAGTCGCACAGCACCAGGTCGAACGCCTCGCGCGCCAGGATCGCCTGGGCCTTGCGTCCGTTGACGGCGTCTTCGGTCCGCACACCCGGGAAGTAGTTGCGCAGGCACTTTTTCACCAGGTCGCGGATGAACGATGCGTCATCCACCACCAACACACTGACTTTGCTCATTGACCATTCCTCTAAAAATCCCGGCCAGCATACTGGCTAATGGCCATTTGCAAAACTGATCAGTCACGCCGGGATTTTATCGCTCGCAAGGCGCATAAAATTCGTACGCCACAAACAAAAACGCCCGACCATTGGCCGGGCGTTTCTCTCGGGCAATCTTACTTATCGTCAGCTTTGTCCGGAACATTAGCAGTTTCGGGGGCCACTCCCTCAACTTCCTGGCGCATGCGCTTGAGGCCCATGTGCCGTACGTCGGTGCCGCGTACCAGATAGATTACCAGCTCCGAGATATTGCGTGCGTGGTCGCCGATCCGCTCCAGCGAACGCAGCACCCAGATGATGCTCAGAACCCGCGAGATAGAGCGAGGGTCTTCCATCATGTAGGTCGCCAGCTCGCGCAGGGCGGTCTTGTACTCGCGGTCGATGATCTTGTCGTACTGCGCCACGGACAGCGCCAGTTCGGCGTCGAAGCGGGCGAAGGCGTCCAGCGCGTCACGGACCATGTTGCGCACCTGGTCGCCGATGTGGCGAACTTCCACGTAGCCACGCGGGGCCTCGCCTTCTTCGCACAACTGGATGGCGCGACGAGCGATCTTGGTGGCTTCGTCGCCGATACGCTCAAGATCGATCACCGACTTGGAGATGCTGATGATCAACCGCAGGTCGGACGCCGCCGGCTGGCGACGAGCGAGGATGCGCAGGCACTCCTCGTCGATGTTGCGTTCCATCTGGTTGATCTGCTCGTCAATCTCGCGCACCTGCTGGGCCAGGCCGGAATCGGCCTCGATCAGCGCGGTGACGGCGTCGTTGACCTGCTTCTCCACCAAGCCGCCCATGGCCAGCAGGTGGCTGCGTACTTCTTCCAGCTCCGCGTTGAACTGCGCGGAAATGTGATGGGTAAGACCTTCTTTATCAATCATCGGTGTTTGGCTCCGCGAAACGTGCAGGCTTCAGGCCGCACGTTTCAAGCAGTTTGGGGTTGATCCGGGGTTCGCACAGCATCTGCCTTGCCGCCTCCGGCCTGCGGCACACAGCCGCTCCTAGCCATAACGACCGGTGATGTAGTCCTCGGTCTGCTTCTTCGCGGGATTGGTGAACAGGGTATCGGTATCGCCGAATTCCACCAGCTTGCCCATGTACATGAACGCGGTGTAGTCGGAGACGCGGGCGGCCTGCTGCATGTTGTGGGTCACGATCACGATAGTGAACTTGGATTTCAGTTCGTAGATCAGTTCCTCGACCTTGAGCGTCGAAATCGGGTCGAGGGCCGAGCACGGTTCGTCGAGCAGCAGGACTTCCGGCTCCACGGCGATGGTCCGGGCAATCACCAGACGCTGCTGCTGGCCGCCGGACAGGCCGAGGGCGGAATCGTGCAGGCGGTCCTTCACCTCATCCCACAGCGCGGCGCCCTTGAGCGCCCATTCGACGGCCTCGTCGAGCACGCGCTTCTTGTTGATGCCCTGGATACGCAGGCCATAGACCACGTTCTCGTAGATGGTCTTGGGGAACGGGTTCGGCTTCTGGAACACCATGCCGACCTTGCGGCGCAGCTCGGCGACGTCCTCGCCCTTGCGGTAGATGTTGTTGCCGTAGAGGTTGATCTCGCCCTGTACGCGGCAGCCGTCAACCAGGTCGTTCATCCGGTTGAAGGTGCGCAGCAGGGTCGACTTGCCGCAACCGGACGGGCCGATGAAGGCGGTCACGCGTTGCTTGGGGATATTCATGCTGACGTCGAACAGCGCCTGCTTCTCGCCGTAGAACAGGCTCAGCTTCGGTACTTCGATGGCCACGGTCTCGCTGGCCAGGTCCAGGCTCTGCTTGCTGCGACCCAGGGCGGACATGTTGATGCCGTGGGGTTGGGTTTCGTGCTGCATGGGTAGACTCCCTGCGCTAACAAATTCGTTTCGGTACGCCGCGTGGCGGCGTGTGCAATAAGGGACCTCGGAGGAGCAAGGCTGGCCTGCGAAGGGCCTCGGGGGCCGCCAAAAGCTTCGCGGGCCAGCCCTGCTCCTACAGGTAATGCGTCATCAACTATCCAGCGCCTTGTACTTCTCGCGCAGGTGGTTGCGAATCCACACGGCCGACAGGTTCAGCGTGGCGATCACCAGCACCAGCAGCAATGCGGTGGCATACACCAGCGGGCGTGCCGCCTCGACGTTGGGGCTCTGGAAGCCGACGTCGTAGATGTGGAAGCCCAGGTGCATGATCTTCTGGTCCAGGTGCAGGTACGGGTAGTTGCCGTCCACCGGCAGCGACGGCGCCAGCTTCACCACGCCCACCAGCATCAGCGGGGCCACTTCGCCAGCGGCACGGGCCACGGCGAGGATCATGCCGGTCATCATCGCCGGGCTGGCCATCGGCAGGACGATCTTCCACAGCGTCTCGGCCTTGGTCGCACCCAGCGCCAGGGAACCTTCGCGGACCGTACGCGGGATCCGCGCCAGGCCTTCCTCGGTGGCCACGATCACCACCGGCACCGCCAGCAGCGCCAGGGTCAGCGAGGCCCAGAGCAGGCCGGGGGTACCGAAGGTCGGTGCCGGCAGGGCCTCGGGGAAGAACAGCCGGTCAAGCGAACCGCCCAGCACGTAGACGAAGAAGCCCAGGCCGAACACGCCGTAGACGATCGCCGGAACACCGGCCAGGTTGTTCACCGCGATGCGGATCACCCGCGTCAGGGTGTTCTGCTTGGCGTATTCACGCAGGTACACCGCCGCCAGCACGCCAAACGGGGTGACGATCATCGCCATGATCAGGGTCATCATCACGGTACCGAAGATCGCCGGGAAGATCCCGCCTTCGGTGTTGGCTTCACGCGGGTCGTCGCTGAGGAACTCCCAGACCTTGCTGAAGTAGAAACCCAGCTTGGTGAAGGTGCCCATGGCGTTCGGCTGGTAGGCGTGCACCACCTTGCTGATGCCGATCTCCAGTTCCTTGCCGTTGCCGTCGCGGGCCGTGAGGCTGTCGCGATTGAACTCGGTGTGCAGCTCGCTCAGGCGCGCTTCGACGGCCTGGTAGCGGGCATGCAGTTCGGCCTTCTCGGCCTCCATGTCGGCCTGCGCGGCGGCGTCCAGCTTGCCTTCGAGTTCCAGCTTGCGGCCATGCAGGCGGATACGCTCGAGACCGGCGTTGATCGCGCCGATGTCGGTTTTCTCCAGGGACTTGAGCTGCTTGGCCAGGCCGTTCACGCGCTCGATACGCGCCCGCAGCTCAGGCCACGCGGCCTCGCCCTCGGCGACGACCTTGCCGTTTTCCTTGACGTTGACCAGGGTGCCGTAGAAATTGCCCCACTCGCGACGCTCGATGGCCATCAATTCGGCCGGCGTGCTGAGCTGGGTCAGCCACTCACCGACGACCCAGGTGAAGTCGTTGCCGTTCAGGTCACGGTTGCCGACCTTGATCAACTCGCGGGTCATGAACTCGGGACCATCATCCGGCACCGGCAAGCCCGCCGTCTTCAGGCGCGCACGTGGCACTTCTTCCTTCTGCACCACCTCGCCGACCACGACCTGCGGGGCCTGGCCCGGGATAGCGTACTGGGCCTGGATCACGTCCGCCGGCCAGAAATGCCCCAGCCCACGAACCGCGATCACCGCCAGCAAGCCGATGGTCATGATGACCGCGATGGACACCGCACCACCGCTGATCCAGACGCCTGGGGCGCCGCTCTTGAACCAGCCATTCAGGGAGTTCTGTTTCACAGACTTCTACCTTTATTAAAGCGACGAGTATTTCTTGCGCAGACGCTGACGAATCAGCTCCGCGAGGGTGTTCATGATGAACGTGAACAGCAGCAGCACCAGTGCCGAGAGGAACAGCACGCGGTAATGGCTACCGCCCACCTCCGACTCCGGCATCTCCACCGCGACGTTCGCCGCCAGGGTGCGCAGGCCCTCGAACAGGTTCATCTCCATGACCGGCGTGTTACCGGTGGCCATCAGCACGATCATGGTCTCGCCCACGGCACGGCCCAGGCCGATCATCAGCGCCGAGAAGATGCCCGGGCTGGCGGTGAGGATCACCACCCGCGTCATGGTCTGCCAAGGCGTGGCGCCGAGGGCCAGCGAGCCCAGGGTCAGGCTGCGTGGCACACTGAACACGGCGTCTTCGGCGATCGAATAGATGTTCGGGATCACCGCGAAGCCCATGGCCAGGCCGACCACCAGGGCGTTGCGCTGGTCGTAGGTAATGCCCAGGTCGTGGGAGATCCACAGGCGCATGTCACCGCCGAAGAACCACGATTCCAGGTGCGGGCTCATGAACAGCGAGAGCCAGCCAACGAATAGGATCACCGGGATCAGGATCGCGCTTTCCCAACCGTCCGGCACCCGCAGGCGCAGCGACTCGGGCAGGCGGCTCCAGGCGAACCCGGCGACCAGGATGCCAATCGGCAGCAACAGCAGCAGGCTGAAGATCCCCGGCAGGTGGCCTTCGACATACGGCGCCAGGAACAGGCCGGCGAAGAAACCGAGGATCACCGTCGGCATCGCCTCCATCAGCTCGATCACCGGCTTGACCTTGCGGCGCATGCCCGGGGCCATGAAGTAGGCGGTGTAGATCGCCGCGGCGATCGCCAGGGGTGCCGCCAGCAGCATGGCGTAGAACGCGGCCTTCAGGGTACCGAAGGTCAGCGGCGACAGGCTCAGCTTGGGCTCGAAGTCGGTGTTGGCGGCGGTCGATTGCCAGACGTATTTCGGTGCGTCGTAGTTCTCGTACCAGACCTTGCTCCACAGCGCGCTCCAGGACACTTCCGGATGCGGGTTGTCGAGCACCAGCGGCTGGATCTTGCCGCCCTGTTCGATGATCACCCGGTTGGCGCGTGGCGACAGGCCGAACAGGCCCGGGCCATCGACCACCTGCTCGACCAGCAGGGTACGGTGCGCGGTGCTGTGGAACACCCCGAGTTTGCCGGCGGCATCCAGGGCGACGAAGCCCTTGCGACGCTCTTCGGCCGTGATCTCGACGATCGGCGTGGTGCCCATCTGGAAGCTGCGGATCGGTTTCAGGCGCAGTTCGCCATCGGTGTCGCGGGCCATGAACCACTGGCCGAGACCACCCTTGGAGTCACCGATGATCAGCGAGATGCCACCCACCAGCTGTGCACTGGCGGTCACTTCGGTGTTGGCGTCCTCGAGCAGCTTGTAGCGGCCGTTCAGGCTCTTGTCGCGCAGGCTGAACACATCGGCCTGGGCACGCCCGTTGATCACGTACAGCCACTGCTGGCGCGGATCGATATAGATAGCCTTCACCGGCTCGGTCATCTGCGGCAGGTCGATGCTCTTCTGCTCGCTGGTGACCTCGCCAGTCATCATGTTCTCTTCCTTGGTCAGCGCCAGCACATGCAGCTGCGAGCCATTGGAACCCACGACGATCAGCGTCGAATCGCTGGCGTTGAGGTTCACGTGCTCGAGGGCATGCCCCTGCGCATCCAGGGTGATCGGCGTTTCACCATAGGGGTACTCGATCGCCGGGGTGATGGTCTTCTTGCCATCCGGGTAGGTCACTTTGTAGGTGTGGCGGAACACCAGCGCCTGGCCGTTGGACAGGCCGACGATCACCAGGGGAACGCCTGGCTGATCCTTGCTGATGGAGGTCACCGTGGTGCCGGCCGGCAGCGGGAGGCTCAGGCGAGACAGCTCGGCCGCCCCTTCGACAGCGAAGAACAGGACCTGCCCCTGGTCGGAAACCCGCATGCCCACCTGGTTCTGTTCTTCCAGTGAGATCATCAGCGGGTTGCCGGCATCGCGCATCCAGGCTGGGCTGACAGCTTTTTCCGCCGTCAGCGAGGCACCCTGGAACAGCGGCATGACCACATAGCCCAGGAAGAAGAAAATCAACGTGATGGCCGCGAGCACGGCCAGGCCGCCGACGAACACGTACCAACGGGTCAGACGGTCCTTGAGCGCACGGATTTGGCGCTTGCGCTTGAGTTCAGGCGTATTGAAATCAATGCGCTTGGGAGGGGAAGTCGTAGTCATGGTGGAATTGGCCAGATCGTTCATGCGCACACCCTAGCGATCCTGTATGACAGAAAGATGACAGTGCAGTGACGCACGGAAGCCGCCGCCCAGCGTGGCTGGCAGCGGATTCGGAAATTATGTGTGTGGCTGGCGGGCTGTCTGCGAAGTGTCCTTCCAGGATCACTTGCGCGGGCAGGCCCGCCCCCACATACCGGGGCTCAAGGCCCCGGCCCGATGCTTACTTCTTGGCGCCTTCGCTCAGGCCCAGTTCAGCCAGTGCCTTGGCGGCAACCTTGGCTGGCAGCGGGATGTAACCGTCCTTCACTACGACTTCCTGGCCCTGCTTGGACAGGACCATCTTCACGAACTCGGCTTCCAGCGGGGCCAGAGGCTTGTTCGGAGCCTTGTTGACGTAGACGTAGAGGAAACGCGACAGCGGGTATTTGCCGTTCAGGGCGTTTTCTTCGCTGTCTTCGATGAAGTCGGTGCTGCCTTTCTTGGCCAGGGCCACGGTCTTCACGCTGGCGGTCTTGTAGCCGATACCCGAGTAGCCGATACCGTTCAGCGAGGAGCTGATCGACTGCACCACGGAAGCCGAACCCGGCTGCTCGTTCACGTTAGGCTTGTAGTCGCCTTTGCACAGGGCTTCTTCCTTGAAGTAGCCGTAGGTGCCGGATACCGAGTTGCGACCGAACAGCTGAACCGGCTTGTTGGCCAGGTCGCCCTTCACGCCCAGGTCACCCCAGGTCTTGACTTCGGACTTGGCACCGCACAGGCGGGTCGAGGAGAAGATCGCGTCGACCTGCTCCATGGTCAGTTCCTTGATCGGGTTGTCCTTGTGGACGAACACCGCCAGGGCGTCGACAGCCACCGGGATAGCGGTAGGCTTGTAGCCGTACTTCTGCTCGAAGGCAGCCAGTTCGGTGTCCTTCATCTTGCGGCTCATCGGGCCGAGGTTCGAAGTGCCTTCAGTCAGTGCGGGCGGTGCGGTAGCGGAACCGGCGGCCTGAATCTGGATGTTCACGTTCGGGTATTCTTTCTTGTAACCCTCTGCCCACAGGGTCATGAGGTTTGCCAGGGTGTCGGAACCGACGCTGGACAGGTTGCCCGAAACGCCTTGTACTTTGGTGTAGGCGGGGATGGACGGGTCTACACCAGCGGCCACCGCGTGGGCAGTCGCGACGCCAGCAGCGACAAACGTCATTGCCGCCATCAAACGCTTCAGTTTCATGCCTTGCTCCTAGCAGAGAGGGTTGTAAGTCGGGGCCAAGTATCAGTAGGCCGCATGAACACTCTATGACTAGTTTGTGACAGTTAGATGAAAGGCCAGCATCCGCAAGGATTGCTGGCCTTTCTCATTGAAACGGCTGGAGCCCTTGAAATACGGGGCTTAGCGGGACTTCGACCAGAGATAGCCACCCACCAGAACGCCGACGCTGCAAATTATTGCAACATAATACGCGGGGCCCATCGGGCTCTCCTTGAGCAGCAGGGTCACCACCATCGGGGTCAGGCCGCCGAAGATCGCGTATGCCAGGTTGTAGGAGAACGACAGGCCGCTGAAGCGCACCACCGCCGGAAAGGCCTTGACCATCACATAAGGCACGGCGCCGATGGTGCCGACGAACAGGCCGCTCAGCGCATACAGCGGGAACAGCCACTCGGGATGGGCGGCCACGGTGCTGTAGAAAGTCCAGAAGGTCGCCATCAGCGCCAGGCTGCCGATGACGAACACCCGGCCCGCGCCAAAGCGGTCGGCCAGGGCACCGGATGCGATGCAACCCAGGGTCAGGCACACGGTGGCCAGGCTGTTGGCCTGCAGCGATACCGTCGGAGTGAAGTGAAAGAGGGTCTGCAGCACGGTCGGGGTCATCAGGATCACCACCACCACGCCGGCGGAGAGCAGCCAGGTCAGCAGCATCGAGATGATGATCGCACCACGATGGTCACGCAGTACCGCGCCCAGGGGAATGCCATCGGACAGTGCCTTGCGCTGCTGCAGCTCGGCGAATACCGGGGTCTCGTGCAACCAGCGGCGCAGGTACACCGAGAACAGACCGAACACCCCGCCCAGCAGGAACGGGATACGCCAGGCGTAGTCGCTCACTTCCACCGGGCTATAAAGGCTGTTGATCAGGGTCGCGACCAGCGAGCCGAGCAGGATACCGGCGGTCAGGCCCGAGGTCAGGGTGCCGCAGGCGAAGCCGATCTGCCGCTCCGGTACGTGCTCGGCGACGAACACCCAGGCGCCCGGTACCTCGCCACCAATGGCGGCGCCCTGGATCACCCGCATCAACAGCAGCAGGATCGGCGCCCAGATGCCGATCTGCGCATAGGTGGGCAGCAGGCCCATGATCAGGGTCGGCACGGCCATCATGAAGATGCTCAGGGTGAACATCTTCTTGCGGCCCAGCAGGTCACCGAAGTGCGCCATGACGATGCCGCCCAGCGGCCGCGCCAGGTAACCGGCGGCGAAGATCCCGAAGGTCTGCATCAGGCGCAGCCATTCCGGCATCTCGGCCGGGAAGAACAGCTTGCCGACCACCGCCGCGAAGAACACGAAGATGATGAAGTCGTAGAACTCCAGCGCGCCTCCCAGGGCCGATAGCGACAAGGTCTTGTAGTCATTTCGGGTCAGCGGGCGCGCGGGCTGCGCAAGGCTGGGAGACACAGTACTCATGCAAGGCTTCTCTTATATAGGTTGGCTGATAGATCCGCGCGGCCCGGTCGCAACGTCACCGGCGTCGATCCGGCAAAGATCGCACAAGCACGGTTGTAGTAAAACGATAAACCGGTAAAACATGTCGACAGTGGGCAAGGCGTTGTCCTGACGGCCGACAGACTGCGTGGCACCGCAAAGCCCGACGAGCGGAAAAATCTTTTGCCGAGGGCCAGGGCCACCCGGGCGCTACAGGCGGGCGAAAGGTCGGGAAAAGATAATAAAATGTTTCAGAAAGTAAGTAATGTCCCGATATAGAGCGATCGAAAGGGCTTTGCGACGGTCGTAGTCAAGCGGGTCGCTCGATATACTGGTGGCTGTCCCTGCGAGGGGTGCTGTGCCAAAACGTCGTTGGAAGATCCTTCCAGCCGGTTTCGCAGAGTTTCCCTTTAGTACGCCTTAGAGAAACGTGACGAACGTAGCATGTTCGGGCTGAATCGTTTTTCCTGAAGACGGCTATTCACCTGCAATACCCACGTAGCGTCATGGGTCAGAGGCCCTGAATATGATCGAACTCGAACAAGAAGACCCCATCCCGCAAGGCGACCTTGCCCTGCAAATCACCGCCTTGCCGCGTGAAACCAACGGTTTCGGCGATATCTACGGCGGTTGGCTGGTCAACCAGATGGACCTGGCCGGCACCGCCATGTCCAGCAAGATCGCCGGTGGTCGCGTCGCCACCGTCGCCATCGACCGCATGGCCTTCCTCGTGCCGGTCGCGGTCGGCGCCCAACTGTCCTTTTATACCCAGGCCCTGGAAATCGGCCGCAGCTCGATCCGGATGATGGTCGAGGTGTGGAGTGACGACCCGCTGTCCAGCGAATGGCGCAAGGTCACCGAGGCGGTATTCGTGTTCGTCGCCATCGACGGCAGCGGCCGCACCCGTTCCGTGCCACGGCGCGCCTGAACCCGCGGCGTTTTTTTGCGGTCCATTGCAGTCCAAATTGCCGAGCGAGAACACCATGAGCACGCCCCACGTTGAAACGGTCAAGCTGGATGAACTCAACTGCTGGAAGATCAGCCACGGCCAGGCCGAGTTGCTGGTTGCCCAGCAGGGAGCACACATCCTCAGCTATCAGTTGGCCGGCGAACAGCCCGTCATCTGGCTGAACGACCAGGCCCAGTTCAAGCACGGCAAGAGCATTCGCGCCGGCGTCCCGGTGTGCTGGCCGTGGTTCGGCGTGTTCCAACGTAACCCCGACAGCGTCCAGGCGATGCGCCAAAGCAGCGAGGAGCCAACCGCCCACGGTTTCGTCCGGACCCTGGAGTGGAGCCTGCTCGGCATCCAGGCCGACGCCGACGGCGTGCTGGCCGAATTCACCCTGCCGCTGCCCGAGGCGGGCCTACCGGGCTGGCCGCACAAGGTCGGGCTGAAGCTGGCGGCGCACCTGGGCGAGAAGCTGCACATCCGCCTCACCAGCGAGAACCTCGACGATCACCCGGTCACCCTCAGCCAGGCGCTGCATACCTACTTCGCGGTCAGCGACGTACGCAACGTCCATGTCGAAGGCCTCGACGGCCTGACCTACATCGACACCACGGATGACTGGAAGCCCGTCCAACAGCAGGGCGAACTGCATTTCAGCGGCGAAACCGACCGCATCTACCTGGATACGCCGACGCAACTGAGCATCGTCGACCCGACCTGGGAACGGCGGATCGAGCTGACGGCCGAGGGCTCGCGCTCGGCGGTGATCTGGAACCCGTGGATCGAGCGCGCCAGCAAACTGGCCGACATGGCCGACGATGGCTGGCAGAAGATGCTCTGCATCGAGACGGCGAACGTGATGAACGATGTGGTGACCCTGGCCCCGGGGGCCAGCCATGTGCTGGGCGTGACCATCGGCAGCCGCCGCCTGGGCTGAAGATTCGCGCCTGTGGCGAGCGGGCTTGCCCGCGCTCGACTGCAAGCAGTCGTAAAACCTATGTACTCGGTGTGCCTGACACGCCGGGTACATAGCGTCGAGGGCCGCTTCGCGACCCAGCGCGCGCGAGCCCGCTCGCCACAATGAGAAACGTGCAATCTACAGATCCGACTCCTTCCCGATCGTTCCCACGCTCCGCGTGGGAACGCAATCCGTGACGCTCTGCGTCACAAGAGCGGACGCTGAGCGTCCTGAGAGGCATTCCCACGCGGAGCGTGGGAACGATCAGCGATCAGCAAACGATCAAGAAAACCTACAGATCCGATTCCTTCACCACCCGCACCTTTGCCGCATCCAGCGCATACGCCGCATCGGCCAAGTCATTGCTGACCTTTTCGATCTTCAGCGTACCAACGACCCACAGCGGCGTGTAGATGTCATCCAGTTTCAGCCCCTTGGGGTAACGCACCAGCACCAGCTGGTTCGGTGGCGGCGGCGGCACGTGGATGCAGGCGCCCGGGTAGGGAACCAGGAAGAACAGCGTGCTACGGCCCTTGGCGTCGGTTTCCAGCGGCACCGGATAACCGCCGATGCGGATGTCCTTGCCGTTCATGGCCGCGACGGTCTTGGTCGAATACATCACCGCCGGCAGACCCTTGCTCTGCTTCAAGCCACCCTTGGCCGTAAACGTACCCTGGGCCTCGGGCGAGTTGTGATCGATTTCCGGCATTTGCTCGAGGGCTTTCTGGTCCGACTTGGGCATCAGTTCCAGCCAGTCGGTTTCCGGGAGCTCGGCCGCATGGGCCAGGCCGCTGCCCAGCAGGAGAAGTGTCAACAGGAGACGACGCATGAGGAACTCGGCAGGAGGGAATCAGGCGGGCATTCTAGCCCCTCTGCGCAGGACGCGCAGAGGGGATTATCGGGTCGGCTCAGCTCTTCTTGATCATCCCGTAGATCACCAGCAGGACGATGGCACCGACGACAGCCCCGATGAAACCGGCACCCTGCCCGGCATGGTAGATACCCAGTGCCTGACCACCGTAGGTCGCGGCGATCGAGCCGCCGATACCCAGCAGAATGGTCATGATCCAACCCATGCTGTCATCGCCCGGCTTGAGGAAACGTGCCACGAGGCCAACGATCAAGCCGATGAAGATGGTTCCAATGATACCCATGACGTTTCCTCTGAATGGTTGCCCCCAACCAAAGCCTAGTTCGGCCTCGGCATCTTGCCATCAGAGGACGGCGGGGACCGATGGTTCCCGCCCGCCTGGATAACTTTTACTCGGCGATCAGCGCTTCGACCCGCAGGATCTGCTGCTGCAGCGTGGCGCGGTCGGCGCAGCGCAGGTTGGCGTGACCGACCTTGCGCCCGGCCTTGAAGGCCTTGCCGTAGTGGTGCAGATGGCAGTCGGCGATCGCCACCACGCGCTCCACCGGCGGCACGCTGCCGATGAAGTTGAGCATGGCGCTCTCGCCGACCTTGGCGGTCGAGCCCAGCGGCAGGCCGGCCACGGCCCGCAGGTGGTTCTCGAACTGGCTGCACTCGGCGCCATCGGTGGTCCAGTGCCCGGAGTTGTGCACGCGCGGGGCGATCTCGTTGGCCTTCAGGCCACCGTCGACCTCGAAGAACTCGAACGCCATCACGCCGACGTAGTCCAGCTGCTTGAGCACCCGGCTGGAATAGTCTTCGGCCAGGGCCTGCAGCGGGTGGTCGGTGCTCGCCACCGAGAGCTTGAGGATGCCGTTCTCGTGGGTGTTGTGCACCAGCGGGTAGAAACGGGTTTCGCCATCACGGGCGCGCACGGCGATCAGCGAGACTTCGCCGGTGAACGGCACGAAGCCTTCCAGCAGGCACGGCACGCTGCCCAGCTCGGCGAAGGTGCCAACCACGTCGGCCGCGGTGCGCAGGACCTTCTGGCCCTTGCCGTCGTAACCCAGGGTGCGGGTCTTGAGCACGGCCGGCAGGCCGATGTTGGCCACTGCCGCGTCGAGGTCGGCCTGGGACTGGATGTCGGCGAAGGCCGGGGTCGGAATCCCCAGGTCATTGAACATGCTCTTCTCGAACCAGCGGTCACGGGCGATGCGCAGGGCTTCGGCGCTCGGGTAGACCGGGACGAACTGCGACAGGAAGGCCACGGTTTCCGCTGGCACGCTTTCGAACTCGAAAGTCACCAGGTCGACTTCGTCGGCCAACTGGCGCAGGTGATCCTGATCGCCGTAATCGGCTCGCAGATGTTCGCCCAGGGCGGCTGCACAGGCATCCGGCGCCGGGTCGAGGAAAGCGAAGTTCATCCCCAGCGGAGTGCCCGCCAGCGCCAACATGCGGCCCAGTTGGCCGCCACCGATTACACCGATCTTCATCGTCAAAAACCTCAGGCGACGCGTGGGTCTGGATTGTCCAGGACGCTGTCTGTCTGCTCAGTACGGAATTTTTTCAGCACGGCATGGAACTGCGGGTGCTTGGCGCCGAGGATGCTCGCCGACAGCAGCGCGGCGTTGATCGCGCCGGCCTTGCCGATGGCCAGGGTAGCGACCGGAATGCCGGCCGGCATCTGCACGATCGACAGCAGCGAGTCCACGCCCGACAGCATCGACGACTGCACCGGTACGCCCAGCACCGGCAGGTGGGTCTTGGCCGCACACATGCCTGGCAGGTGGGCCGCGCCACCAGCGCCGGCGATGATCACCTCGATACCGCGGCCTTCGGCCTCTTCGGCATACTGGAACAGCAGGTCCGGGGTGCGGTGGGCCGATACCACTTTCACCTCGTAGGGGATACCGAGCTTTTCCAGCATATCGGCGGTGTGGCTAAGGGTGGACCAATCGGACTTGGAGCCCATGATCACGCCAACCAGTGCGCTCATCGTCGTGCCTCTTCTCTTGGGCGCCCGCAGGCGCGTCAAAAAACAACAAGCCACGCGGGAGGACCGGCGTGGCTTGTCATACGAATAATGGCCGGGCTAAACCGACCGAAGGCCGCGCAGTATACCGAAAAAAGCGCGTTTGACGCACCTTTGTCGACAGGTCGATTTCAGCCGCTGAGGGCCGGTTTACCTGACTTTCAGGTCAATTCGAACGCCGTCTTTGTGGGAGCCGGATTCATCCGCGAAGAAGCACGACGCCGTAACCCGGAGAAACCGCGCCGCTCCCTTCGCGGATAAATCCGGCTCCCACAGACAAGTGCACCTCAAGCTCAGCCCGCCACTGCCGCCTGCGCCGTACCACTCTCCAGCTTGCGCCACAGCAGCCGCACGTTGGCCTTGCGCACCAGCGCGCAGCGATACAGGCGGATCTCCAGCGGCACATGCCACTGCGCACCGCCGCACACCACCAGTTCGCCACGGGCCAGTTCGGCGCGCACGCTCAGTTGCGGCACCCAGGCAATCCCCAGGCCCTCCAGCGCCATGCCCTTGAGACTGTCGGCCATCGCCGTCTCGTACACCGTGGTGAAACGCAGGTTGCGCTGGCGCAGCAGCAGGTTCACCGAACGACCGAGGAAGGCCCCGGCGCTGTAGGCCAGCAACGGCACGCTGCCCTCGCTTTCCAGGTCGAACAGCGGCTTGCCGTCCGGCCCCGCCGCACACACCGGCAGCATCTCGGTATGCCCCAGGTGCAGCGACGGGAAGATTTCCGCATCCATCTGCAACGCCGCATCCGGGTCATAGAAGGCCAGCATCAGGTCGCAACCGCCTTCGCGCAGCGCGTGCACCGCATCGCCGACATTGGTCGCCACCAGCCGCGTGGCGATGTTCAGGCCCTCGTTGCGCAACTGGGCGATCCAGCGCGGAAAGAAGCCCAGCGCCAGGGAGTGCGCGGCCGCCACCTGCATGACCTCGCCCTGCCCGCTCTCCAGGTGATGCAGGTGACGCACCACTTCACCCAGCTGCTCGACCACCGTGCGCGCCGTCACCAGGAACAACTGCCCCGCCGCCGTCAGCTCGATCGGCGTGCGCGAGCGGTTCACCAGGGTCAACCCCAGCGCCGCCTCCAGGCTGCGAATCCGCCGGCTGAACGCCGGCTGCGTGACGAAGCGGCGTTCGGCAGCCTGGGAAAAGCTGCGAGTGGCCGCCAGGGCACTGAAATCTTCCAACCATTTGCTTTCGAGATTCATCAACTTCTCCGTCACGCGCACCATTTTGGCGCACACGTTCGCCACGCAAGCCACGTCACACCTGCATTATGCCGTTTATGCATGGGGCAGTGTGTAACAGCATTGGCCCAAAAAATCGCCCAGGCCTAGCATTGGCGACGTTCCGGCACCGACCGGGTTCATATCGAGATGATTTCTATCATGTCCTCCGCTGCATCCTTCCGCACAGAAAAAGACCTCCTTGGCGTACTTGAAGTACCCGGCGACGCGTATTACGGCATCCAGACCCTGCGAGCGGTGAACAACTTCCGCCTCTCGGGTGTTCCGATCTCGCACTACCCGAAATTCGTCGTGGCCCTGGCCATGGTCAAACAGGCCGCCGCTGACGCCAACCGCGAGCTGGGCCACCTGAGCGAAGCCAAGCACGCTGCCATCAGCGAGGCTTGCGCCCGTCTGATCCGCGGCGACTTCCACGAGCAGTTCGTGGTGGACATGATTCAAGGCGGCGCTGGCACTTCGACCAACATGAATGCCAACGAAGTCATCGCCAACATCGCGCTGGAGGCCATGGGCCACAGCAAGGGCGAATACCAGTACCTGCACCCGAACAACGACGTGAACATGGCGCAGTCGACCAACGACGCCTACCCGACGGCCATTCGCCTGGGTCTGCTGCTGGGCCACGACGCCCTGCTCGCCAGCCTCGACAGCCTCATCCAGGCTTTCGGCGCCAAGGGTGAAGAATTCGCCCACGTCCTGAAAATGGGCCGTACCCAGCTGCAAGACGCCGTACCGATGACCCTCGGCCAGGAATTCCACGCCTTCGCCACCACCCTGAGCGAAGACCTGGCACGCCTGAAGACCCTGGCGCCGGAAGTGCTGACCGAAGTCAACCTGGGCGGTACCGCCATCGGCACCGGCATCAACGCCGACCCACGCTACCAGAACCTGGCCGTCGAACGCCTGGCAACCATCAGCGGCCAGCCGCTGGTTCCGGCTGCCGACCTGATCGAAGCCACTTCCGACATGGGCGCCTTCGTACTCTTCTCCGGCATGCTCAAGCGTACCGCAGTCAAGCTGTCGAAAATCTGTAACGACCTGCGTCTGTTGTCCAGCGGCCCACGCACCGGCATCAACGAGATCAACCTGCCGGCGCGTCAGCCAGGCAGCTCGATCATGCCCGGCAAGGTCAACCCGGTCATCCCGGAAGCGGTCAACCAGGTGGCGTTCCAGATCATCGGCAACGACCTGGCGCTGACCATCGCGGCCGAAGGCGGCCAGCTGCAACTGAACGTGATGGAGCCGCTGATCGCCTTCAAGATCTTCGACTCGATCCGCCTGCTGCAGCGCGCCATGGACATGCTGCGCGAGCACTGCATCGTCGGCATCACCGCCAACGAAACCCGCTGCCGCGAGCTGGTGGAACACTCCATCGGCCTGGTCACCGCACTGAACCCGTACATCGGCTATGAAAACGCCACCCGTATCGCCCGTGTCGCCCTCGAAAGCGGCCGCGGCGTACTGGAACTGGTCCGCGAGGAAGGCCTACTCGACGAAGCGATGCTCGCCGACATCCTGCGTCCGGAAAACATGATTGCTCCACGTCTGGTGCCCCTGAAGGCCTGATCTTCAGCACCCGACCGCAACACGCTCACCAGGTCGAGGGACTAGACACCTCTCACCTTTTGAGGGCTTGAAGGGCCACCCTTCAAGCCCTTTTTTTTGACTGAATTTTTCATAGTGAAAACGCCCTGCAGTTCGTTTATCAGACAGCAGTACTCGTCATCCGACTGACGAGGTGTCTGGGACAACGCTTACAGAGCAAATCATGAAAAATGACAGGCTGTGCAGACGCTGGCAGTCCTGATCGGTATAGTGCCGCCCCTCTTCGCGTAAGCGATCCGCGGCACAGCGGCACTGAAACACGCGAAACAACACTAAAAACAACCCGCGCAAGCTCGGGAAGACCTGTCGCCAGCCCACACTGCCCGCAACACCGGGTGCCAACGCGACCGGCCCATCGAGCCGCCTTTGCAAAAAAAAGCGAGGATCCATTCATGCTTGAAGTCATCAACGACTTCCTCTCGGGTAAATTGCTGATCGTGCTCATCGTCGGGCTCGGCAGCTATTTCACGATCCGCTCGCGGTTCGTCCAGTTCCGCCATTTCGGCCACATGTTCGGGGTGTTCAAGGAATCCCTGCGCGGCCAGGCCGGCCAACTCAGCTCGTTCCAGGCCCTGATGCTCAGCCTCGCCGGCCGCGTCGGCGCCGGTAACATCGCCGGTGTCGGTATCGCCGTGACCCTCGGTGGTCCGGGCGCCGTCTTCTGGATGTGGGTGACCGCCCTGGTCGGCATGTCCAGCAGCTTCTTCGAATGCACCCTGGCCCAGGTCTACAAGCGCGCCGACGGCGACGGCCTGTATCGTGGCGGTCCGGCCTACTACATCCAGCACGGCCTGAAGCTGAAGAGCATGGCCATCGTGTTCTCGGTCCTGCTGCTGGTCACCTACGGCTTCGCCTTCATCGGCCTGCAGTCCTACACCGTGACCCACTCGCTGCAGAACGCCTTCGCCTTCGACCCGCGCCACACCGGGATCGTCCTGGCCGTGCTGCTGGCCATCACCTTCATCGGTGGCATCAAGCGCATCGCGGCAGTGTCGGACCTGCTGGTACCGATCAAGACCCTGGCCTACATCGGCGTGACCCTGTACGTGATCGGCACCCAGATCGAACACGTGCCAGCCATGCTGGAAACCATCTTCAAGAGCGCCTTCGGCCTCGACCCAGCCTTCGGCGGCCTGCTCGGCAGCGCCATCGTCATGGGCGTGAAGCGTGGTGTGTTCGCCAACGAAGCCGGCCTGGGCAGCGCGCCGAACGTGGCCGCCGTAGCCGCCGTGAAACACCCGGGCGCCCAGGGCGTGGTCCAGGCGTTCAGCGTGTTCCTCGACACCTTCGTCATCTGCACCTGCACCGCGCTGCTGATCCTGCTGTCGGGCTTCTACACCCCGGGCTTCGAAGGGGATGGCATCGTCCTGACCCAGAACTCGCTGGCCGCCGTGGTCGGTGACTGGGGCCGGATCTTCGTCAGCGTCGCGCTGTCGCTGTTCGTCTTCACCTGCATCCTCTACAACTACTACCTGGGCGAGAACAGCCTGCAGTTCCTCAGCCGCAACCGTGCCGTGCTGATGGCCTTCCGTGGCCTGGTGCTGGCGCTGGTGGTCTGGGGTTCGATGCAGGACCTGTCGACCGTGTTCGCCTTCGCCGACATCACCATGACCTGCCTGGCGTTCGTCAACCTGGTCGCCCTGGCCCTGCTGTTCAAGGTCGGCCTGCGCGTGATGCGCGACTACGACGAGCAGCGTCGTGCCGGCGTCAAGCAACCGGTGTTCGACTCCAGCAAGTTCAACGACCTGGACCTGGACCGTGCCGCCTGGCCGGCCAACCCGCCGGTTGAGACCGCCGCCCAAGGCGTACCAGCTACACACCGCTGACTGCAGCCAGCGGACGGCACCTGACCGTCCGCAGTACCCCGGTGGGCCAGCGCCCACTGGGGTTACTGCTCCTTCCTACAGGCCCCACCAACACTCTCCCGATATATCTGTAGGGAAATTCCTATAGCCCGTCCGGGCACTACACCCCGCCACAACGCCTCGGTTAGGCTTGCCCCAAGTTGCCGTGCACCGACAGGCAGTGCTCGCCGGTTGTTTGAACACCCTGTCCACCCACAACAAGAAACCTGCCAGGCCAATCGCACACATAGAGCAACTTGTTACGTTCCAGTAGCACCTTCGGGTCAGACGCCGATGCCTTGTCACGCCTGCACACAGGCGCCGACAGCCTTATGCACCGGCTCTGCCCATTACCTCACGAGCCAATCGGGACGGGACTTGAACCCTGAACGGATGAAGTGTGCCGGTCACGGAAGTATTGGCTCTTTCTTAGGCGAACGGCTGCCCATGCAGCCATGGGAAAACCATGAAGAAGCAAATCGTACTGGCTGCGCTGTGCAGTCTCGTTTCCGTCCCGGCCTTGGCCGACAAACCCCTCATGTGCACGCCGGTGACGGCGGCGCAGATAGCAGTCCTGTTCGACGAATGGAACGCCGCGTTGCAGACCGGTGATGCGAAAAAGGTCGCGCAGCAGTATCTCCATGACGCCGTGCTGCTACCCACTGTATCGAACAAGCCGCGCCTGACCGACGCCGAGCGGGTCGACTACTTCGAGCACTTCCTGGCCCACAAGCCGAGCGGCACCATCGACAGCCGCACCATCCGCACCGGCTGCAACGAGGCGATCGACACCGGCACCTATACCTTCGCGTTCAAGGACCAGCCGAACGTATCCGCCCGCTACACCTTCACCTACGCCTGGAGCAGCGCCAACGGCTGGAAAATCTCGACGCACCACTCTTCGGCGATGCCGGAGAAATGATGGGTTCCGGGGCCGCAAGCTAAGCCAAACCCCCAGGAGCGACTCCATCTTGTGGCGAGCGGGCTTGCCCGCGCTCGACTGCGAAGCAGTCGCAAACCCTGAGCCCCCGGTCCGCCCGGCACACCGCGTGTGCAGGCTTGGGGCCCCCTTGCGGCCCAGCGCGGGCAAGCCCGCTCGCCACAACAGCCCCTCGCCCCCCTCCCAACCACCGACAAATCGCGATGCTTGAAACATTGCGTTTCAAGACAAATCCCTTTTACTTGAGGGACATTTCCTAGAAAATCCCGACGTATTGCGCCTGTCCAGCCGCGTGACTATCTTCGTTGCGTCACCGCCGTTTTGCGGTGATCGGGTTTAGTCGCCCACGCTCAATAGGCGCACAGCGCCCCCATGGTCCATGGCCGGCGTTTTTTCACGCCCCCAGTTTCATGGCGGCTGTGCGTGGGGCGCCTCCGGGCGCGCCGGTTTCCTATTGGCCGGTCGACTAACCCGCGTACAGCTGCCACCCACTCGTTTAGTCGCGACAGGTGCCAGCTCCCATGCAGCAATAGGAGTGACACCATGAACAATCCGGTCCCCGATCCACCCAGCCAGGCCACCCACCGCCGCATCACGGCGATCCTGCAACAGGCCAACGCCGACCTCCTGCAAGTCATCAACAGCCAGCCCAAAGAACCGCCGCTGCTCCGGGCCCTGAAGGAAACCGCCGCCCGCCCCGGCAACCTGCGCGACGGCCGCCATCGTTCGCTGTTCGACGTCAAGGCTGGCATCAATGCCGAAACCACCCTCAACCATGTGTCGCTGCTGCTGCGCTGCGCCGAAGAAGTCTCCGATGAAATCACCGAACAGGGCAGCGGCATCGAACGCGGGCTGATCTGGTCGATGGTGCATTCGGTGGAAATGGCCCGGGCGCTGGTGGAAGCGTTGCTGGAAGGCTCACAACCGGCTTGCACGCAGGCCTGAACGAAAAGAGGCGGCCATCGATCGGGAGACACCTCACTCTCCCGATCGATGCTGCTACGCTATACACGTATAGCAAATCACTGCGGAGCTCACGACATGCTCGCTATCCGTCTGCCTCAAGACATTGAAAATCGCTTGGAAGCCCTTGCTGCCGCGACTGGACGCACCAAGACATTCTATGCCCGGCAAGCCATTCTCGAGCATATCGACAACCTCGAGGACATCTACCTGGCTGAACAGCGCCTGGCGGACGTCCGCGCCGGTCGAAGCAAGACCATGACCCTGGAAGAGCTGGAACAACAGTATGGCGTGGAGGATTGAATTCGAATCGTCGGCTGCCAAAGAGTTGGGCAAGCTCGATAAACAGACCGCACTACGAATTCTGAAATTCCTGAGGGAGCGCCTTGCGGCACTGGAGGACCCTCGCAGTATCGGCGAAGCCCTCAAGGGCTCGAAGCTGGGTCAGTTCTGGAAGTATCGGGTCGGGGATTACCGCATCATCGCCAACATACAGGACGAAGTCGTCAGTATCCTCATTGTTCGCGTCGGCAATCGACGGGATGTCTACAAACACTAGCGGCCCGTGCCACGGGCTCCCTGCCCCGCAGCGGCACGCAACTTGCTCGATTCCCACACCTCCCAAGGCCGGAATCGAGCATGCTCCACTCGCACCTGACCACTCTCAACGCCGTCTCCCTGGTGCTCAACACCTTCCGCGAACAGGGCCTGCCCGCCGACACGCTGCTGGCCGGCAGCGGCATCAGCGCCGCCGACCTGAGCCGCGCCGACACCCGCATCACCACCAACCAGGAGATGCAGGTCTGCGCCAATGCCGTGGCCCTGCGTCGGGAAATCGGCCTGGAACTGGGCCGGCGCATGCACGTGTCGTCCTACGGCATGCTCGGTTACGCCCTGCTCACCAGTGCCACCTTCGGTGACGCCTTGCGCCTGGCCCTGCGTTATCCGGCGCTATTGGGAACACTCTTCGAACTGAGCCTGGAGCAAGACGGCGAGCGCATCTGGTTCACCGCCGGGGACTATCGGGAAAACCCGGTGCTGGCGACGTTCAACGTCGAGTTCTGCCTGGTCTCGCTGAAAGTCATCTGCGACGACCTGCTTGGCCGACCGCTGCCACTGCTGGCCGCGCGCTTCGAACATGATGCGCCGGACTACCAGGCCGACTACGCCAGGAGCTTCGACTGCCCGCTGCAATTCTCCGCCACCCGCAACGCCTTCGCCTTCGACCGCGCCTGGCTGGACCAGCCGTTGCCGCTGGCCGACCCGATCACCCACCAGGCCATGACCGAGCGCTGCCGCAAGCAGAACCTGGAGTTCACCGGCCGCCAGGCCTGGCTGGGACGGATCCGCCAGTTGCTCGCTGCCCAACTGCATACCGCCCCCGGCCTGGAAGGCCTGGCCGAACAGATGAACTGCTCGGCGCGGACCCTGCGCCGACACCTGCGCGACCTCGGCTGCAGCTACCAGGAACTGCTCGACGAGCTACGCTTCGAGCGGGCCAAGCAATTGCTGGCCGAGGACCAGTGGCCGATCCACCGGATCGCCGATGAACTGGGCTTCAGCGAAACCGCCAGCTTCCGCCATGCCTTCGTGCGCTGGAGTGGCGTCAGCCCGAGCCAGTTCCGCCCCTGAGCGTTCGTGCCACCCAACGGTGCGTCGTTGCCTCATTCAGGGGCGAAATCAGGACAGAGGTTTTGGCCACATCGATCCCCTTTTGGCCGCTCCTGCCGTTCTCCGAAGCGCGTCGGACATCAAGAATGAGTCCACGTCCACGCCAACGGAGAACAATAAATGCTGACGGTCTACTCAGACGATCATCACCTGCACCACGGCCGCTGCGAGCTGATCGACGGGCAACTGATGCCCTGCTTCGAAATGCCCTCGCGCGCCGACCACGTGCTCGCCAGCGTCCGCCACCAGGCCCTGGGGCCGGTGCGTGAGCCCGAGGACTTCGGCCTCGAGCCGATCCGCCGCATCCATGACGAGGCCTACCTGGAGTTCTTCAAGGGCGCCTGGGACCGCTGGGCCGAACTCGGCCAGGACGGTGACCTGCTGCCCTTTACCTGGCCGGCCCGCACCCTGCGCCAGGTCCTGCCCAAGAGCCTGCACGGCCAGCTCGGCTACTACAGCTTCGACGGTGGTGCTCCGATCACCGCCGGTACCTGGCAGGCCGCCTACAGCGCGGCCCAGGTCGCCCTCACCGCCCAGGCCGAAATCCAGCACGGCGCCCACAGTGCCTTCGCCCTCTGCCGGCCACCGGGGCACCATGCCGCCGGCGACCTGATGGGCGGCTACTGCTACCTGAACAATGCGGCGATCGCCGCCCAGGCGTTTCTCGACCAGGGCCGCACCAAGGTGGCGATCCTCGACGTCGACTATCACCACGGCAACGGCACCCAGTCGATTTTCTACGCGCGCAGCGACGTGCTCTTCGCCTCGATCCACGGCGACCCGGAGGCCGAATTCCCATTCTTCCTCGGCTATGCCGACGAGCGCGGCGAAGGCCCTGGCGAAGGCTTCAACTTCAACTACCCGCTGGCCGCCGGCAGCGGCTGGGAGCGCTGGAGCGCGGCCCTGGAACAGGCCTGCGGCGAAATCGAGCGCTATGACGCCGACGTCCTGGTGGTCTCCCTCGGCGTGGACACCTTCAAGGACGATCCGATTTCCCAGTTCAAGCTCGACAGCCCCGACTACCTGCGCATGGGCGAACGCATCGCCCGCCTGGGCAAGCCGACGCTGTTCGTGATGGAAGGCGGTTATGCGGTGGAAGAAATCGGCATCAATGCCGTGAACGTACTCGAAGGTTTCCAGAACGCCCAATGAGGAACTAGAAGAATGAACAGACTCAAGCGTTTCATCGCCCCGGCCCTGTGCGCCGCCGTGCTCGGCGGCGCGGCGCACGCCGAAGACCGCACCCTGCGGGTCTACAACTGGTTCGACTACATCACGCCCAAGGCCCTGGACGACTTCAAGGCGCAGAACAGCCAGGTCAAGCTGGTCTACGACATCTTCGACACCAACGAGGCGCTGGAAGCCAAGCTGCTCACCGGCAACTCCGGCTATGACGTGGTGGTGCCGTCCAACGTGTTCCTCGCCAAGCAGATCGAGGCCGGGGTGTTCCAGCCGCTGGACCGCAGCAAGCTGCCGAACTGGAACCACCTCGATCCCAAGCTGATGAAACTGCTGGAAGCCAACGACCCGGGCAACAAATTCGCCGTGCCCTACATGTACGGCACCATCCTGATCGGCTTCAACCCGGCCAAGGTCAAGGCCGCCCTGGGTGACAACGCGCCGGTGGACAGCTGGGACCTGATCTTCAAGGAAGAGAACATCAGCAAGCTCAAGCAGTGTGGCGTCGCCCTGCTCGACTCGCCGTCGGAAATCCTGCCGCTGGCGCTGCAACACCTGGGCCTGGACCCCAACAGCAAGAACCCCAAGGACTATGAAAAGGCCGAGGCGTTGATGCTCAAGATCCGCCCGTACATCACCTATTTCCACTCGTCCAAGTACATGGCCGATATCGCCAACGGCGACATCTGCGTCGCCGTCGGCTACTCCGGCAGCTTCTCCCAGGCCGCCAACCGCGCCAAGGACGCCAAGAACGGCGTGGTGGTGGACATGCGCCTGCCCAGGGAAGGCGCGCCGATCTGGTTCGACATGCTGGCGATCCCCAAGGGCGCCAAGGACCCGGAGGATGCCTACACCTTCATCAACTACCTGCTGCAACCGCAGGTGATTGCCCCGATCAGCGACTTCGTCGGCTACCCGAACCCGAACAAGGACGCCACCGAAATGGTGGACCCGGCGATCCGCCACAACCCCAACCTGTATCCGAGCGAAGCGGCGATGAAGACCCTCTACACCCTGCAACCGCTGGACCAGAAGGCCGAGCGGGCCCGCACCCGGGCCTGGACGCGGATCAAGTCGGGGACTTGAACGCCGGCCCTGTCGTCGCCCCGCGGCGACAGGGCGGGTGCCTAGCGGGTCAGTGACAGGAACAGCTCGTCAGCCGATTTCGCGTCGATCCTGGGCCGGTGAATCCTGTCGACACGCTGGCCGGATTGCTCCTGGGCCATCTGAAACCGGATCCCCTGGAAACGCTGCCCAGGCGTCTTGAGATGGGCAGCGGTAAAGCTGGCTTTTGCGGTGTCCAGGCTGGGGTAGTGAAAATGCGCGTACCACAGCGGTGCGCGCTGCAGGTCGGCAATCTCGTACTCCTGCAGGAAATCCCGGCCCTTGCCGCCGGAAATATCCTTGCGCGGTCCCAGCGGCCGAATAGTGATCTGCTTCTGGCTCTTGAGGTACGAGACCCCCATGACCGAGGGCGGGTCGAGCTTCACTCTCTGGATACGCAGGCGTACCCCTTGGGCCCGCAGGAGCTGCGCGGCGCCGTCGAGCTTGCCCAACAACGCCTCCGGATACTCCGCCATGCCCTGGGTCAGCTCCTGCAACTTGAGCGACAGGTCACTGAACAACGCGGCATCCTGCTTGAGCAGGTCCTCGATATCGGCGGGACCGTGGACGGTCAGCAGGTTTTTCTCCCCACCAGCCAGCCGGCCGGACAGAGAGTCGAGCAGTTGCCGAGCCTGGAACTCCAGCGACTTGAGCTTCTTGCGGCCGCGCACACTCAGTTCGCCAGCCCCCCCCAGCAACAGCGGCCCACGATCCAGCTGCCAGGCGCCCGAGGCACTGCGGGTCACCCAGGGGCCCAGCCGTGCCGGATGGGCGGCATCGGCGATTCTCAGGCCGTCGAGCGTGTGCAGGACATGGAACCACTCACCGTCGATCGAGGCGTAGAAAAGCCCCCCACGCTGATAGAGGCCTCTCCGCTCACCGGTCTCGATCAACAGCAGATCGGAGGGAGCCTTGGCCGCCAGCCTGAATTGATCGAGCCGCTCCCGCTCGGTGGCCGTCAGGCCGCGCCCCCGTCGGCTCCAGATGTAGGCCAGCAGGCCCCTGCTCCCGCCTGCCGCTGGCTTGACGAGCGTGTCAGCGAAACCCGCAACGGGCGATTGGCCCAGCCACAGACGGCGGTGATAGACCAGCACGGCCGCCAGGTTCAGCAACACATCGGCGAAAGCCGCCCAGGGGCTCGGGGTATTGTGATCGGCCAACGCCTTGAGGCTGGGCAGCAATTGCACGATCAGCCCCAGCCCTGCCAGGGCAGTGGGTGCCCATGGAATCAGCAGGCCGAACAGGGCCCAGCCAAGGTCGGTGAGGCGCTTGTGGCGCGCTTCGGCATTGGACACCGATATCGTCTCGGCATGCCTGACCAGCACCTCGACGCTGGCGACGAACAGCGCCTCGGTGATCGGCTCGGACAGGATCGTCGTATCCAGCGTGGGCGGTTCGGGAATCTCGGGTAGATCCCAGTCGCTGAGGATAACCCGCGTCAGATGCGGCTCAAGAAAACCACCCCGGTCGTAAATTCTGCGACTGTGCTCGTCCAGGCCAGCCAGAATCGATTGCTGCAAGGCCTCCTCGGCCTGGATCGCCGCCAGCAGGTGCGCCAGCGATGCAAACTCGAGCAAGGGCTGTTCCGCACCCGGGCGCAACAACACCTGCGGCCCTCGATCGATCATCCGCGGGCCGATCACGAAATGATTGAGTACATGATCCGCGGCAGCGCCAGGATGTGCCAGCAACGCCAGGGGGCGGACGACGATGGACAGCCCCGACACCACCGGCACCCTGGCGTCCATGCCCATCACAGCGCCGACGTATAGCCTCGCACGCTCCGTCAGCCTCTGGGTCAGGCGCAGCTCCAGGGCGAGCATGGGCAACAGCACCTGCATGTAGAGAGTGAAAAGCTCTTTCTGCCGGGCCCGCTCGACCGTGTAGCGCTGCAGGTTGCGCTTGAGCAGGGCGGGATAGTTGCCACCGATGTCGGCATCGTTCACGGCCGCACGCAGCAGCTCGTAGGTCATCCACTCCGGCGCGGATGCCGGCGCCCCGTCTGCCGCCGGCTTGTCGTAGTGGATCTGCGGGATCGCCGAGAGCGGAAAGGCCTCGAGGTTCTCCAGCGCCATGTCCGTGTAGTTCCGGGTGGACGAAGCGGTGCGCAGGTCCAGAAAAGGGATGAAACCCGGATCGGTCGCTTCCAGCGGGCTGTTGTCGACCCTCGTGAGCGTCACGCGGATATGGGCAACCGACACCCCCTCGGCCTTGGGATTCAGCTTGGCCAGGCTCTTGGCCAACGCCCGCTCGGCAAATTCGAGAATGCGCGGGATGCCATCGAGAAACGCCTCGCCTTCACGGAGCCGGTGCACCTCCGATAACCGGCTGACGTAGCGACCATACAGCGCACGGTCCACAGTCGACGCCTGCCGCAGCCAGTCGGGCAGCAGGTCATGCAGTTTCAGCAACTGGGCCTCGTGCCCGGAGCGAAAGGCACCGAGCAGCGCCTGCGGGCCAGTCAGCTCATGCAAGCGCTGGTCGAGAGCCACACGGTCACTGTAGTCGCCCGGCCTGATTGCACGGATGCTTTCCAACTGCCGCATCAGCAAGGCGGCTGCCAGGGCATCGAAGACATGATTGTCCGGCGAGTAGTCTCCCAGGCTCGGGGCACTGTCACTCAACGTCCATCCCAGGGCGGTTTCCAGGGCGTCAATCGAATCGAACGCCTTGATCCCCCCGAGCAGCGTGTACAGCAACACGATCTGCTGTTCACCGACCCGACGAGTCAAGGCCAAGGCCTGTTGGAACAGCGGCTCGGGGTCACGAATACCGGTGTCGACAAGGGTGATGCAGGCCTTCGTGCAATCCTCTCCCAGCGTCAGACGACGGGTTTGGGAGTCGGGGTAGTCGAGTACGGCTTCCACCGTGTCCAGCTCATCCCCCGTGAGCACGGTACTGGCCTTGCGTAACTGGGCCACGATGAAGTCCGAGAGCCGCTGCCAGGGTGAAACACCCTGTGCCGACGACGAACGCCAGGCCTGCGGGAGCATCTGCCGGGACAAGGCCGGTGAGCTCCAGAAATCGACCAGGCTCTGCTTGTAGGCCTCCAGCAACGCTGGCGCCCACTCGCTGATCAGTTGTTCCACCCTGTCGATCCGCAGCCCCAGCATCGAGGGGTACTTGCCACCCGGGTCGAGTGCCAGGTAGCTGCCCTGGGGATGAACCGGTGCCGCGTGGCCCAGCCAGCAGTCGATCAGCCGCTGGCTGAGCGGAATGACCTGGTAGGCTGCCGGGCCATCGCCACTCGGGCTCACCGTCAGGTTGATGAAGGCAGCATTGCGCAGCTGTTTTTCAAAGCCCGGAAAGGGATCATCCAGCATCGCCTGCACCAGATCGGCCGCGGCACTCTCCAGGCTGGGGCGGGTGGCGAGGCAGTCGCCGAGGTTGAAGACTTGTTGGGCCTGGTCGCTTTCACTGACCGCTGCGGTCACCGTAAAGGCCGTCATGCGTCGTCCCCCCGGCAGGCAGGAACAGGACGCACAGGCAGCTGGAGGAGTGTTGAGGGTGTGGCATCGGGCATGACGAAAGGCCTCTGGATGAAAGAATCTCGTCCACGACCATAGCCATGCCCGGTACCCGCGACGCGGTAACTAAATAACCCGTCCCCAGCCGGTCCGACTCAGCAGCCGGTGAGCCCCTGGGGCTGCCGTTCACCGGCGAAGAACCAGGGCCGCAGGCGTACCCCGACGCTGTTGCCGACGAACGCCGCCACCAGCCACAGCCAGCCGTGCAGGCTGCCCGAGGCGATCCCGCTGAAGTACGCACCGATGTTGCAGCCGTAGGCCAGGCGCGAACCGTAGCCGAGCATCACGCCACCGATCACCGCCGCCAGCAGCGAGCGCCCGGGGATCTTCAGGCTGGGGGCGAAACGGCCGGCCAGGCCGGCGGCCAGCAAGGCACCGAGGACGATGCCGATGTCCATCACGCTGGTGACGTCCTCCCACACCGGCGCCGCCAGGGCCTTGGCATTGCCCGGCATCTGCCAGAACGCCCAGGCACTGACATCCAGCCCCAGGCCACCGGCGACCTTGGCGCCCCACAGGGCGAAGGCCGAGGTGATGCCCCACGGGCGACCGGCCAGGGCCAGGGTGGCGAAGTTCAGCAGGGCCAAGGCCACCGCGCCCCAGACCAGCGGCCACGGGCCACGCAGCAGGCGGCGCCAGCCACTGCGCGCGGAACCTGCCGGCAGTTCCAGGACGCCATGGCGGCCCTTCTCCAGGCGTACCGTGGTCCAGGCGATCAGCGCGAACAGCACCAGGTTCAACAGCAGCGCCGGCGCCACGCCGAGGCTCTTGACGAGCGACACCGGCGGCAGCGATGGCAAGGCGAACCACCAGTCGACATGGTGGGTAGCCAGCAGCGAACCGCAGATGAAGAACAGCAGCGTCACCAGCATCCGCGCGTTGCCGCCGCCGACCGTGAACAACGTACCGGAGGCGCAACCGCCGCCCAGTTGCATGCCGATGCCGAAGATGAACGCCCCGACGATCACCGAGACACCCGCCGGTGCCACCAGTCCGCTGACCGGAGTACCGAACAGGGTGCCGGCGCCCAGGGCCGGGAAGAACAGCAGCACGGCCAGCGCCAGCATGACCATCTGCGCACGCAGGCCGGCACCACGGCGGTCGCGGATGAACACCCGCCAGGCCGAGGTGAAGCCGAAGGCGGCGTGGTACAGGGTCAGGCCCAGGGCCGCACCAAGGACCAGCAACAGCACCTGGTGGGCGCCGACCTGGCTCTGCAGGAACAACATGCCCAGCAGCAACAGGGCCAGCGCGAAGAGAGGGGCGCCGAACGAACGCTCGGGCGCGACGGAGAGGGTCGTGCTCATGGGACTTCTCGATGGGGAACGAAATGGCCCGCAGTATAAACCCTCAGTCCCGCCACACCTCGCGCAGGCGGCCCAGGGCCGCTTCGATGTCCGCCTCCGGGACGGCCGCGAAACCCAGGACCAGCCCGGCGTGACGATCCGTCGGCGGCTGCGGCGGAGTGATCCAGAAGTTGCTCAGGGGGCTGATCTCGACGCCGACACTCGCCGCCTGCGCGATCAGCTCCTGCTCGCGCGCAAGACTTTCGACCGGCACCATCAGGTGCAGGCCGGCGATCGCTTCCGGCAGGCTGCCGCAACCGCGAATGCCGCTCGGCCAGTGGGCCAGCAGGGCGTTGCGCCGACTCAGGGCGGCCCGGCGCATCCGCCGGATATGCCGCTGGAAATGCCCGGCGGCCATGAACTCGGCCATCACTGCCTGGGTGCTGACCTCCGAGTGGCGCATGTCCAGCGCACGCCGCTGGGAGAATGCATCGACCAGCGTCGGCGGCAACACCAGGTAGCCCAGGCGCAGCGCCGGAAAGGCGATCTTGCCGAACGTACCGACGTAGAGCACCCGCCCCTGCCGGTCCAGCGCCGCCAACGGTGCCAGGGGGGCGCCGCTGTAGCGGTACTCGCCGTCGTAGTCGTCCTCGACGATCCAGCCACCGGTGCGCTCGGCCCAGGCCAGCAGTTCCAGGCGCCGCGCCAGGCTCATGATCACCCCGGTGGGGTACTGGTGGGCCGGGGTCACGTAGGCCAGCCGGCAATCCGGCAGGCGGCCGAGTGCGGCACAATCCAGGCCCTCGTCGTCCACCGCCACGCCGTGCACCGTCGCCCCGGCCACCGCGAACGCCAGCCGGGCTGCCCGGTAGCCGGGGTTTTCCACAGCCACGCCAGCGCCGGGGTCCACCAGCAACTGTGCACAAAGGCTGATGCCCTGTTGTGCACCGCTGGTGATCACAATTTGTTCAGGCGAGCAGGACAAACCCCGCGAACTGCGCAAATACGCAGCGATCAGGCTACGCAGCTGCCTCTCCCCGGCTGGCTCACCGTAGCAAAGCTGCCCCAGGTCCGGTTTTCTCCAGAAAGCCGCCTGCAGCTTGGCCCAGACGCCAAAAGGGAACAGATCGAAGGCCGGCACGCCCACCCGGAAAGCCCGTGGCGGACCCTCCGGTGGCTCGTACATCGCATTACGCTCGATGCGCTCAAGCGCCTGATTGTGGATAACTTTACTGGATGAAATCCCAGTATTTTCCAGCGATTTTGTGGATAACTCTGTGGGTAAGCTTGTTGAAAACCCTGTGGATACTTTTGTGGACAACTTCCGGATCGGCAGCGCCTTGTCCGGCAACTGTGCCACGTAGGTGCCATCACCGACCCGCCCCTCGATGAAACCCTCGGCATACAACTGGTCATAGGCCCGTACCACGCTGTTGCGGGAGATGCCCAGAGCGCTGGCCAGGTCGCGGCTGGCCGGCAAGCGGCTGCCACTGGCCAGGCGCCCGTCCAGCACCCGCAGGCGCAACGCCTGATAGAGCTGGTGGCTGAGGCCCTTGGCCGGGTCCAATTGGATACCGGCAGGGTCGAACGACAGGGGGAGCGAGGGACTGGGCATGTCATTGGACCTATGAAAATCATCAACAATGGCTCTTACAACCAACCAATAGCCTGCCTAGGATGCCGGTATTCGCCAAGGAAAATCTCCATGTACACACCCAGCGCCTTCGCCGAACACGACTTGCCCACCCTGCACCGGCACATCCGGGACACGCGCCTGGCCATGCTGGTCACCCATGGCAGCCAGGGCCTGCAGGCCAGCCACCTGCCGCTGCTGCTCGACCCGGACCAGGGCGCCAATGGCACCCTGCTCGGGCACTTGGCGCGGGCCAATCCGCAGTGGCGGGAACTGGCCGAAGGCGCCGAGGCGCTGGTGATCTTTCCGGGGGCCGATGCCTATGTCAGCCCGTCGTTCTATGCCAGCAAGGCCGAGCACGGCAAAGTCGTACCCACCTGGAACTACGTGGCCGTACACGCCTACGGTCAGGCCGAGGTGTTCGACGATGCCGGGCGCCTGCGCCAGCTGGTCAGCGCCCTCACCGACCGTCACGAAGCCGGCCGGGCCGCGCCCTGGAAGGTCGACGATGCGCCCGAGCCGTACATTGCCAGCATGCTCAAGGCCATCGTCGGCATCGCCCTGCCGATCCAGCGCCTGGAAGGCAAGCGCAAGCTCAGCCAGAACCGCAGTGCCGTCGATATCGCCGGCGTACAACAAGGGCTGGCGGCCAGTGCCGACAGCCAGGACCAAGCCCTCGCCCAATTGATGCAATAAGGAGTCAGCATGAGTTCGATCGAAATCCGTCCGGTGACCGCCGCCGACCAGGCCGTCTGGCATCCCCTGTGGCAGGCCTACCTGGAGTTCTATGAAACCGAGCTGTCGGAGAGCATCTACCAGTCGACCTGGCAACGCTTGCTCGACCCGGCCGAGACCACCAACGCCGCCCTCGCCTGGCAGGACGGCAAGGCCGTGGGCCTGGTGCATTTCATCTACCACCGCTCGAACTGGAGCATCCAGGACTCCTGCTACCTGCAGGACCTGTTCGTTGCCCCCGGGGTGCGCGGCACCGGCCTGGGCCGCAAGCTGATCGAGCACGTCTATGCCACGGCGGCCGAGGCCGGCTGCAGCAAGGTGCACTGGCTGACCCACGAGACCAACGCCACGGCCATCCAGCTGTACGAGCGGATTGCCGAGCGCCCCGGTTTCATTCAGTTCCGCCACGGCCTGTAAGCCCCAGGAGCCCGCCATGTCGACACCCGTAACCCACTGGAACGGCGCCCCGGCACCGTCCACCCGACGCCTCGAAGGGCGCTTCATCGTCCTGGAAAAACTCGACGCCACCCGCCATGGCGACGAGCTGTACCGTGCCCTCGAAGGGCCCGGTGCCGACCCGAAGCTTTGGGACTACCTGCCCTATGGCCCATTCCCGGAACACAGCCCCGCCTTCGACAACTGGCTCGCCGGTCATGCGGCGAGCAGCGATCCGTACTTCTTCGCCGTCATCGACAAGGCCAGCGGTGAAGTCCAGGGTATCCTCAGCCTGATGTCGATCGTGCCCGCCCAGGGCCGTATCGAGATCGGCCATGTCACCTTCGGCGCGCCCATGCAGCGTTCGCCCAAGAGCACCGAGGCGGTCTATCTGCTGGCCAGGGAGGCCTTCGCCCTCGGCTACCGGCGCCTGGAATGGAAGTGCAACAACGACAACGCCCGCTCCCGCGCGGCCGCCGAGCGCCTGGGTTTCCGCTTCGAAGGCGTGTTCCGCCAGCACATGGTGGTCAAGGGCAAAAACCGTGACACCGCCTGGTATAGCATCATCGACTCGGAGTGGCCGGCGGTGAATGCCGGGTTCGAGCGCTGGCTGTCGGAAGACAACCTGAGCGAGGCCGGCCAGGTACGGACCCTGGCCGAATGCCGGCAGGCCTGATGGCCTGCACGCGGTGGCCGAGGCCGGCCACCGTACACCGGTCACGGTGAAAATAAACGGCAAGCTGCTGACATCTCCTGCGAAGTCCAGGTAAAGACCCCGACATTTACCGCCCTGGCGGATCGATACATTTCCTCCTCGACTATTTTGAGGATGAAATGGAATGATCCCCAAGAACACCCGCCTGGCCGTCCCCCTGGCCCTGGTGATCAACGGGCTGCTGGCCCAACTCGCCCAGGCCCAACACGCGTCGCCAAACGCCGACTACGGTTCGCCCAGCATCTACGACTGGGACTGGCTGCTGACCCGGCCCGTGGAGCCCTCCCCCAGCCTTGAAACCCATTCGCCAACGCCAGCACGGGAGCCTGCGAAAGGCGGCCAAGGCGGCAACATCCTGCCAACGATCCCGGGCAATCCCATCAGCCGGTCGCCACTGCTCGATGCCCTGAACAAACTCGGCCCGGCCGAGCGTGAAGCGGCCCTGGCCCAACTGGCCGGTGCCGACAACGCCAACCTGGCCCAGGCCACCCTCAGCGGTGCCCGCCAGGTCGGCGACAGCGCCCTGTCGGCCATGCGCCAGCCCGGCGAAGGCGGGAGTCGCCTGTGGCTGCAGAGCCTGAACAACACCGGCCGATTCGAACCGGCACAAGGCCGCAAGGACTTCCACCAGACCACCCAGGGCCTGGTGCTGGGCGCCGACTGGTCGCTGGGCAACGAATGGCGCCTGGGCCTGGTCGGCGGAAAATCCCGCTCCGACCACAAGGGCAGCCACTTCAAGGGCGAGCTGGACAGCTGGCATGCCGGCGCCTATGCCCTGCGCCAGGAAGGTGCCGCAGCGCTGCGCCTGGGCGCGATCCACAGCCAGCATGCCGGCGACACCCGACGCAGCGTGGCGTTCAGCGGTTACCGGGATCGACTCTCCGGCAACTACACAGCCACCAGCCAGCAGGCCTTCGCCGAATTCGGCTACACGCTGGGCCATGCCCACCTGAGTGCAGAACCCTTTGCCCAGCTCGGCTACGAACGCTACTCGCGCAAGGGCCACCTGGAAAAAGGCGGTGAGGCGGCGCTGCGCAACAGTGGCCAGGCTCAGGACAACTTCAGCACAACCCTTGGCCTGCACGCCGCCGGCGCCTGGCAGCTGGGTGGCGGCCTCAGCCTGGCCCCGCAACTGAGCGCGGGCTGGAGACACCTGTACGGCAAACTCGACAACCCCACCGTCCAGATGAACCCGGCCACCGGCATGACCTTCATGACTCGCGGCATCGCCGAGGACAAGGACAGCCTGGTGATCGATGCCGGGCTCGAACTGAACCTGTCACCACGCCACAGCCTGGGCGTCGGCTACAGCGGCGAATTCGGCGAGCGCAATCGCAGCCACGGCCTCATGGGGCAGTGGACGCTGGCCTTCTGACCGTCCCCACCCTCAGGTCAGGTTTCAAGAATGCGGACCTGACCGCAGAACACCTCAGCCTGACGTTTTGCGTAACCGCACCACCCCCATCTGCAATCCGAAAGGCTTGAATACCGAGTTCAGCGACTTGAGGGTCGGATTACCCTCGTCATGCTCGATATGTACCAGGGTGCGAACCGAAATCCGGCACATTCGCGCAAATTGGGTCTGCTGCAAGCCGGTCACCTCGACTCGCAGCCGCCTCACCGCGGCGCCCATGGTGATCACGCCCTGGGCGAGCTCCTCCTGGATGGTCTGGATCAACAATGCACGAACCTCCAGACTGAGCGTCATGCCAGCCCCCAGTCCTGCAAGCGCTGGCCGAGCCTTTTCAAGGCTATCAAGGGGTGATTCATGGTGACCGCAGGCAAGCCGCCATCAGCCAGAATGTCGGGCAATGCCAACAAATGCCGCGCGTCTGCCCGCAGCCGATCAAATGCCGCCTGAGAATCCACCAGACCCGCCAGCGCATCGCACGCCTTGCGCCAATCCACTTCCCCACCCCTTTCGATATCCCTGGACCACTTGGTACTGCGTGTAACGCCTTCATCATCCATTACCATGGGCGCCAGGTCATAAATCGGCGCCAGGCGAAATCCCCGCTGGTCACGGATGATCGATGTGTTACGTCCATGGTTGTCGGAATTACCCAGGATCTTGTTGAGCAGATCACGCCGCAGATAGTCCGCTACCAGTTCCTCTACCTGTTCGTCCTGCCCAGCCTGGCGCCAAAGAGCGGCCAGGCGAGTGATCACCTCCAAGTGATCGAGGTAACTACCCGGCACTAAATGCATTTACTTCCCTGTTCTGCAAAAAAATACGCAGTAAAGTGCATATCGCTCCGAAGCATCAAGCCAACGCACATCCTTATACCATGCTCAAAAAACAAACAAAAAAAAGGGAGGCATGCGCCTCCCCGAGGATAAACGTTGGGAGATGAAGGCTGTCGATCAGCCCTCGATCTCGATCAGGATTTCGCCCGGGTTGACCCGGTCGCCCTTGGCTACGTGGATGGCGACGACCTTGCCCGAGACCGCGGCCTGCACTTCGGTCTCCATCTTCATGGCTTCGGTGATCAGCACGGCCTGGCCGGCCTTCACGCTGTCGCCTTCCTTGACCAGCACATCGACGATGTTGCCCGGCATGGTGGTGCTGACGTGGCCTGGAGCGCTGGCCTGCTTGCGCTTGCTGCTGCCACCGCCGACGAACTCGTTGAGCGGTTCGAACACCACTTCTTCCGGCATGCCGTCGATGGACAGGTAGAAGTGGCGCTTGCCTTCGGCCTTCACGCCGACACCGGTGATGTCGACACGGTAGGTCTCGCCGTGCACGTCGATGACGAACTCAGTCGGCACGCCCTCGCCGCCCGGCGCACGCACACCACCGGCCTCAGGGATCGGCAGCAGCACTTCCGGTACCAGGGTGCCGGCTTCGCGCTCTTCGAGGAACTTGCGCCCGATGTCCGGGAACATGGCGAAGGTCAGCACGTCCTCTTCCGACTTGGCCAGGGTGCCGATGTCGTTGCGCAGCTTGGCCATTTCCGGCTTGAGCAGGTCGGCCGGGCGCACGTCGATCACGTCCTCGCTACCGATCGCCTGGCGGCGCAGCTGCTCGTTGACGGTGCCCGGCGCCTTGCCGTAGCCGCCTTGCAGGTACAGCTTCACCTCGTTGGTGATGGTCTTGTAGCGCTCGCCAGCCAGCACGTTGAAGAACGCCTGGGTCCCGACGATCTGCGAGGTCGGGGTCACCAGCGGCGGGAAACCGAGGTCTTCGCGTACCCGCGGGATCTCCGCCAGCACTTCGTTCATGCGGTTGAGGGCGCCCTGCTCCTTGAGCTGGTTGGCCAGGTTGGAAATCATCCCACCCGGCACCTGGTTGACCTGCACCCGGGTATCGACGGCGGTGAACTCGCTTTCGAACTGGTGGTACTTCTTGCGCACGGCGTAGAAGTACAGGCCGATTTCCTGCAGCAGTTCCAGGTCCAGGCCGGTGTCGAATTCGCTGCCCTTGAGGGCGGCGACCATCGACTCGGTGCCCGGGTGGCTGGTGCCCCAGGCGAAGCTGGAGATCGCGGTGTCGATATGGTCGGCACCGTTTTCCACCGCCTTGAGCTGGCACATCGCAGCCAGGCCGGCAGTGTCATGGGAGTGGATGAACACCGGCAGCGACTGCTCGGCCTTCAGTGCCTTGACCAGCTCGCCGGTGGCGAACGGGGTCAGCAGGCCGGCCATGTCCTTGATCGCGATGGAGTCGCAACCCATGGCTTCCATCTGCTTGGCCTGGGCCACGAACGCCTCGATGGTATGCACCGGGCTGGTGGTGTAGGCGATGGTGCCCTGGGCATGCTTGCCCGAGGCCTTCACGGCCTCGATGGCCACGCGCAGGTTACGCACGTCGTTCATGGCGTCGAAGATACGGAATACATCGATGCCGTTGACCGCGGCCTTGGCGACGAAGGCCTTGACCACGTCGTCGCTGTAGTGGCGATAGCCCAGCAGGTTCTGGCCGCGCAGGAGCATTTGCAGGCGGGTGTTGGGCAGCGCCGCGCGCAGCTTGCGCAGGCGCTCCCACGGGTCTTCCTTGAGGAAGCGCACGCAAGCGTCGAAGGTCGCGCCGCCCCAGACTTCCAGCGACCAGTAGCCGACCTTGTCGAGCTTGTCGCAGATCGGCAGCATGTCTTCGGTGCGCATGCGGGTGGCGAGCAGCGATTGGTGGGCGTCGCGCAGGATCGTGTCGGTAACGTGAATCTTTTTGCTCATTGTAATAATCCTCACAGGCCTGCGTGGGCGGCGATGGCGGCGGCGATGGCCAGGGCCAGCTCTTCGGGTTTGCGCTTGATCGAGTAGTTGGTCAGTTCCGGATGGCTTTCCACGAAGCTGGTGTTGAACTGGCCACTACGGAATTCCGGGTTACGCAGGATTTCCTGGTAGTAGGCGGCGGTGGTCTTCACGCCTTGCAGGCGCATGTCGTCCAGGGCACGCAGGCCACGGTCCATCGCCTCTTCCCAGGTCAGCGCCCAGACCACCAGTTTCAGGCACATCGAGTCGTAGAACGGCGGAATGGTGTAGCCGGTGTAGATCGCCGTATCGGTCCGCACGCCGGGGCCGCCCGGCGCGTAGTAGCGAGTGATCTTGCCGAAACTGGGCAGGAAGTTGTTCTTCGGGTCCTCGGCGTTGATCCGGAACTGCAGGGCAAAACCGCGATGGATGATGTCTTCCTGCTTGACCGACAGCGGCAGGCCGGACGCGATGCGGATCTGCTCGCGAACGATGTCGATCCCGGTGATTTCCTCGGTGATGGTGTGCTCCACCTGCACCCGGGTGTTCATTTCCATGAAGTACACCTCGCCATCGGCGAGCAGGAACTCCACGGTACCGGCGTTCTCGTAGCCCACCGCCTTGGCCGCGCGCACCGACAGGTCGCCGATGTAGGCACGCTGTTCAGGGGTCAGCTGGGGACTGGGGGCGATTTCGATCAGCTTCTGGTTGCGGCGCTGGATCGAGCAGTCACGCTCGAACAGGTGCACCACGTTGCCAAAGCTGTCACCGAGAATCTGCGCCTCGATATGCTTGGGATTGACGATGCATTTTTCCAGGAAGACTTCCGCCGAACCAAAGGCCTTGGTCGCTTCGGAAATCACCCGTGGGAACGCCTGCTCCAGTTCCTCGCGGCTGTTGCAGCGACGGATACCGCGGCCGCCACCACCGGAGGTGGCCTTGAGCATCACCGGGTAACCGATGCGGTCACCTTCGCTGAGGGCTTCCTCAATGCCGGAGACGTTGCCTTCGGTGCCTGGAGTGACCGGTACGCCAGCCTTGATCATGCTGCGGCGGGCTTCGGTCTTGTCGCCCATGCGGCGGATCACTTCCGCCGACGGGCCAATGAATTTGACGCCACGTTCGGCGCAGATTTCTGCCAGCTCGGCATTTTCCGAGAGAAAACCATAGCCGGGATGCAAGGCATCGCAGCCGGTCTCCACTGCCAGGTTCACCAGCTTGCGTGGGTTGAGGTAGCCGGCCAGGGGCTCGGCACCAATGCTGTAGGCCTCGTCCGCGCGCTTGACGTGCAGGGCGTGCCGGTCGGCGTCGGAGAAAATCGCCACCGAGCGAATGCCCATTTCGGCACAGGCTCGCACGATGCGTACGGCAATCTCACCACGGTTGGCGATCAGGATCTTTTTTATCACTTGGAAATTCCTAAGCCGCTGGAACAAAACAACCTGCTGGAACCCCATGCGATCTCGGGAACGCACAGGGACCGGAAGGACCTGGGCCGGCCCGCGATGATGTCCGTCAAAACACCAAAAGCCTCTCGGGCCAGCCCTATGTCCACGACCCGATATCTGTCCCACAGAGCGGGTCGACGAGTGACCAAATGTTTCAAGCCAGTCGCGTCACCACACTAGCTCCGGCCATCGATAAACTAAAATCAATAATTATTGGGTCGCTTATAAGCAATGACTTATAGTTGGCTGACCCGCTGCCCGAGAGTGTTCGCGAAAGATGCGTAAGTCCTTGATGCGTATGACATTACGCCAATTGAAGATCTTCAATGAGGTCTGCGATTTGCGTTCCTACAGCCGCGCGGCCGAAGAAATGTCGCTTACGCAACCGGCCGTCAGCCTGCAAATTCGTCAGCTGGAAGAGCTGATTGGCCAGCCCTTGTTCGAGTATGTCGGCAAAAAGCTCTACATGACCGAGGCGGCTGAAGCGTTACAGCGGGCGAGCCGGGACATCTTCGGCCGCCTGGAAAACCTCGACATGCAGCTCTCGGACATGCAGGGTTCGCTGCAGGGGCAACTGAAACTGGCGGTGGAATCCAGCGCGAAGTACTTCGTGCCGCACCTGTTCGCCGCGTTCAAGCGCCAGCACCCGGAGGTCAGCCTGCACCTGACGGTGGTCAACCGCGCCCAGGCCCTGCGGCGACTCTCGGACAACCGCGACGACCTGCTGATCATGTCCATGGTGCCGCAGGACATGGGCCTGGAATTCCTGCCATTTCTCAACAACCCGATCGTCGCGGTGGCACCGCCCGATCATCCACTGTGCCACATGGGCCCACTGCGCCTGCAGGACCTGGAGCCCTACCCGTTGCTGATCCGCGAGCCCGGATCGGGGACCCGGATGGCCTGCGACGAGTACTTCAAGGAAAAGCGCGTGCACTTCTCGCAGACGCTCGAGGTGACGTCCGGCGAAGCCCAATGTGAAAGCGTGATAGCGGGGCTGGGCCTGGCGCTGTTGACGCGCCACGCCCTGAGCCTGGAACTGGCGACCGGCGTGCTCCGGGAACTGCCGGTGGAAGAACTGCCGCTCTATCGCAGTTGGTGCGTGGTTCAGGCCAGGGACAAACGCCTGTCACCGGTCGCGCATGCGTTCCTGGGGTTCATCCGAAGTGAACGGCTGCAGATCAGCGGGCTGGTTGAGCGCTTCGACGGTCGACTGCCGAGTCCATCTGCCAGTAATTGATTGCGGCGATTTCCTGTTGCAGCTGGCGCAGTTCGTTGCGGTCTTCGATTGCGCGACGGAACTCCATGCGGCGCTGGTCTTCCTGCTGCCGACGGGTCTTGACGCTGCTTTGCTCTTCGTGGTGCCGGGCCATTTCGAGTCTCCCAGGTTGGGTTGGAGACTCCAAGATGGCTTCGGGTCGTTACGATTTGGCGGCAGCCGGGTGACAGGCAGATGAATTCAGTCTTCGAGGCTCTTGAGCGACTTGGGCGACAGCCGCAAGCTGCGCAGGCTGCGCTTGACGCTCTTGAGGTGGTTGACCAGGCTCGGGCCCCGCGCCATCGCCACGCCCATCGCCAGCACGTCGATCACCACCAGGTGGGCGATACGCGAGGTCAGCGGCGTGTAGATCTCGGTGTCTTCGTGCACGTCGATCGCCAGGTTGATGGTCGACAGCTCGGCCAGCGGTGTCTGGCTCGGGCACAGGGTGATCAACGTCGCCCCGCTTTCACGGACCATGTTGGCGGTGATCAGCAGGTCCTTGGAACGCCCCGACTGGGAAATGCAGATCGCCACGTCGCTGGGCTTGAGGGTCACCGCCGACATCGCCTGCATGTGCGGGTCGGAATAGGCCGCCGCGGTCAGCAGCAGGCGGAAGAACTTGTGCTGGGCATCCGCCGCCACCGCGCCGGACGCACCGAAACCGTAGAACTCCACGCGCTGGGCCGCCGACATCGCTGTCACCGCCCGCTGCAGGGCCGCCGGGTCGAGCTTCTCGCGCACTTCCATCAGGGTGTGCAGGGTGGTGTCGAAGATCTTCAGGCTGTAGTCGGCGACGGAGTCGTCTTCATGGATCGCGAACTGGCCGAAACTGGCGCCCGCCGCCAGGCTCTGGGCCAGCTTGAGTTTCAGGTCCTGGAAGCCCGAGCAGCCGATGGCCCGGCAGAAACGCACGATGGTCGGCTCGCTGATCCCCACGCTGTGGGCCAGGTCGGCCATGGAGCTGTGCATCACCGCCGCCGGGTCGAGCAGCACGTGATCGGCAACCTTGAGCTCCGATTTGCGAAGCAGGGTGCGGGACTGGGCGATGTGTTGCAACAGATTCAAGGGCTGGACTCGATTTGTTATGGGCCACGCCTGGGAGGTGGTATTGGCCTTGGATGTAGCATTCTTGTAGTTATACTACATGAATTCGTCCATTGCCTGTTCCATTGCGTAATCAGGACCGCCGGCAACCCGCCGAATCCGTCATGTAGCCGCACTGGCCGGCCTGCTCGCGCCATGACGAAAACAGGCCCTTTGCACGACCGGTCGACTCACGCCTGCCGCTCGCGCTGATCCTCCAGCAGCCGTAGCACCAGCTCCTCGGCCGCCACTGGCCGGCTGATCAGGTAGCCCTGCACCTCGTCGCAACCCTGCAACTTGAGGAATTCCAGCTGCTGCGTGTTCTCCACGCCTTCGGCCACCACCTTCAGGCCCAGGCTGTGGGCCATGGCGATGATCGCCCGGGTGATCGCGGCGTCCTCGCTGCCTTCGTCCAGGCCGCGGATGAAGGCCTGGTCGATCTTCACGTAGTCCACCGGGAAACGCTTGAGGTAGCTCAGCGACGAATAGCCGGTGCCGAAGTCGTCGATGGCCAGCTTCACGCCGAGGTCGCGCAGTTGCTGGAAGGTCGCGATGATGTGTTCGACGCTGTCGAGCAACTGGCTCTCGGTCAGTTCCAGCTCCAGCAGATGGGGCGCCAGCCCGCTTTCCTCGAGAACCTGGCGCACCAGGCTGACCAGCTTGCCCTGGCGCAACTGGTGCACCGAGAGGTTCACCGACACGCGCATCGCCGGCAGGCCCTGGCGCTGCCACTCGCAGGCCTGCCAGCAGGCGCGGCGCAGCACGAACTCGCCGATCGGACCGATCAGCCCGGTCTCCTCGGCCAGCCCGATGAAATCCCCGGGCGGCACCCGGCCCATGGTCGGATGCTCCCAGCGCACCAGCGCTTCGGCGGCGTTCAGGCGACCGGTGGCGAGGCACAGCTTGGGTTGGTAGAACACGCTCAGTTGCTGTTCTTCGATGGCCTTGCGCAGCTGGTTTTCCAGCTGCAGGCGCTCCAGGGTGCTGGCCTGCAGGCTCTCGGTGTAGAACTGGAAGTTGTTGCCGCCCAGGTGCTTGGCATGTTGCATGGCGATGTTCGACTGGCTGACCAGCGCCGGGATTTCCCGGGCGCTGTCCGGCAGCAGGCTGATGCCCATGGACGCGCTGACCACCAGCTCGTGTCCTTCCACCGTCAACGGCAGGCGCAGCTTGCCGAGCAGGCGCGTCGCCACCCTGGCGAGACTGGACAGGTTGCCGTAGGCATCGAACAGCACGGCGAACTCGTCGCCGGACAGGCGGGCGACGGTGTTCGCCTCCGGCAAGGCGTTCACCAGGCGCCGGGACATCTTCTGCAGCAGTTGGTCGGCGACTTCATGCCCCAGGCTGTCATTGAGCAGCTTGAAACGATCCAGGTTGATATGCAGCAGCGCCAGGCTGCGCCCTTCCTGGCGGGCGCGCTGGTTGGCCTCGCGCAGGCGCTCCTTGAACAGCGAGCGGTTGGCCAGGCCGGTCAGCTCGTCGTAGTGGGTCAGGTAGCGCATGCGCTCCTCGGACTCACGCCGAGCCGACAGATCGGCGAAGAAGCCGACTATATGACTGATTTTTCCCCGCTTATCACGCACGGTATTCAGCTGCAGCCATTGCGGATAAAGCTCGCCGTTCTTGCGTGCCTCCACCAGCTCGCCCTGCCAGCTGCCGTACTGTTCGAGGGACTGGTGGATCATCGAATAATGCCGGCGGGCATCGCGGCTGCAGGGCAGCTCGACGACGTTGCGCCCGAGCATGTCCTCGATCTGGTAGCCAGTGACCCGGCTGAAGGCCTGGTTGACCGCCAGCAGCGCGTAGTTCGGATCGAAGATCACGATGCCTTCGCTGGCGGCCTCGAACACCGTCGCGGCCAGCTGGCGCTGGGCCTCCAGCTCCTTGTGCGAGCTGATATCGCGCCGGGTACCGACCATTCGTAGTACGCGTCCGCTGGCACTACGTTCCACCGCCCGGCCCCGGTCCTCGATCCAGACCCAGTGACCATCGCCATGGCGCACACGGTACTCGATGACGTAGTCCTCGGTGCGCCCCTTGAGGTGTTCCACCAGGGCGCGCTTGAGCGCCGGCAGGTCCTCGGGATGCAGGCGCGGCTTGAGATGGCTGAGCATCGCCGTGACGTACTCGGGATCGAGGCCGAACAGTTCCTTGATCTGGGTGTGGTGCACCTCGTCGGTTTGCAGGTTCCAGTCCCACAGGCCCAGCTCACTGGCCTGCAGGGCAAGCGCCAGGCGCGTTTCGCTCTTGGTCAGGGCGCGGTTGGCCTTGTCCAGCTCCAGGCTGCGCTGGGCGACGCGGTTTTCCAGGTCGGCCTGGGCCTCGCGCAACTCCAGTTCGGCTCGCCGCCGCTGCTCGACCTCGCGTGCCAGCTCCTGGTTGAGTTGTTCGCTGCGGGCCTGGGCCTGCTGGAGGTTCTCGATCAGTGCCTGGTTCTGGAAACGTCGTAGCAGGCCGCGCTGGATCAGCCGGTTGACCTGCAGCGCCACCACGCTCAGCGAGGCCAGCAGGATCAGCCCGAGCCAACCCCACCCCTGGCGGGCGCCATCACCGTCCCAGAACAGGTAGCCGATGGCGGGCAGCAGGCAGGGCAAGGTGAAGGTCAGGAACGCCGGGAAACTCACGGCATAGGCGATACTCGCGGACAGGGTCGCCGCGCCGATCAGGCCGAATACCCAGGCCTGCTGGAGAAAGCTGTCGGTGGGCACCAGGGCGATGCCGGCGCAGGCCAGGGTCAGGCCGCTGACCGCGGAACCGAGCAGGAACATCCGGCGCCAGATCGGCTGGGCCTGGCGGCTGGGAATGGCCGATTCGAACGCCGCGACCTGGATCACGCGCAGGGCCACCAGCGCCATCAGCCAGACCATCCAGATGCTGACCAGCAGGTAACGCTGCGGGCTCCAGAGCAGCCAGGCGCAGACCAGACCATTGATCAGCATGAACAGCGTGGGCAGCAACGAGCCCTGGTACAACAGGCGCGTGCGCTCGACCGCCAACTCGGTGGCGAACTGTTTGCGAATAACCCGCCCGGCCTCCATGGAGGGGCTCAGCGCGTCGGAGCTGTGAGTCATATGGGCATTGTTCTTATAATGGTTGAGCCATAAATGTCGCAGGAGCATACACAAGCCTCCGGCCGGACCAAACTGCTCCAAGTCATAAAATGTAATGCATTGACCCGCGATAGACCTTCCCAAAACAGTCAAAGGCAGGTCCTGCGCCACCTGCGGACAATGACCCGCCGGTCGTCCTCGTGCGAGTTTTTTCTCCATTCGCCACGGCGACCGCCCGGCATTAGGGTTTGCCCGCCCGTAGCCGGCACCCTAGAATGCGCCGATGCGCAACGATGACCTCTCCCTCCTGCTGAATTCCCTCAACGACGCCCAACGCCAGGCCGTAGCCGCCCCCGTTGGTCGCCAGTTGGTCCTGGCTGGCGCCGGCTCCGGTAAGACCCGGGTGCTGGTGCACCGTATCGCCTGGTTGATCCAGGTCGAGAACGCGTCGCCCTACTCGATCCTGTCGGTGACCTTCACCAACAAGGCCGCTGCCGAGATGCGCCACCGCATCGAGCAGTTGATGGGCATCAGCCCGGCCGGCATGTGGGTCGGCACCTTCCACGGCCTGGCGCACCGCCTGTTGCGCGCGCACTGGCAGGAAGCCGGGTTGAGCCAGACGTTCCAGATTCTCGACAGCGACGACCAGCAGCGCCTGGTCAAGCGGGTGATCCGCGACCTCGGCCTGGACGAGCAGCGCTGGCCGGCCCGCCAGGCCCAGTGGTTCATCAACGGGCAGAAGGACGAGGGCCTGCGCCCGAAACACATCCAGGCCAGCGGCGACCTGTTCCTGGCGACCATGCGCAGCATCTACGAAGCCTACGAGGCCGCCTGCGCCCGGGCCAACGTGATCGACTTCTCCGAGCTGCTGCTGCGCGCCCTGGACCTGTGGCGCGACCACCCGGGCCTGCTCGAGCACTACCAGAAGCGCTTCCGGCACATCCTGGTGGACGAGTTCCAGGACACCAACGCCGTGCAGTACGCCTGGCTGCGGATGCTGGCCAAGGGCGGCGACAGCCTGATGGTGGTCGGTGACGACGACCAGTCGATCTACGGCTGGCGCGGGGCGAAAATCGAGAACATCTACCAGTATTCCGACGATTTCCCGGACGCCGAGACCATCCGCCTGGAGCAGAACTACCGCTCCACCGCCGGCATTCTCAAGGCGGCCAACGCCCTGATCGCCAACAACACCGGACGCCTGGGCAAGGAGCTGTGGACCGACGGCGGTGACGGCGAAGCGATCAACCTCTACGCCGCCTTCAACGAACACGACGAGGCGCGCTACGTGGTGGAAACCATCGAAAGCGCGCTGAAGACCGGCCTGGCGCGCAGCGATATCGCCATTCTGTACCGTTCCAACGCCCAGTCGCGGGTGCTGGAAGAAGCCCTGCTGCGCGAGCGCATCCCCTACCGGATCTACGGTGGCCAGCGCTTCTTCGAACGGGCCGAGATCAAGAACGCCATGGCCTACCTGCGCCTGCTCGAAGGCCGTGGCAACGATGCGGCGCTGGAGCGGGTGATCAACGTCCCGGCGCGCGGCATTGGCGAGAAAACCGTCGAGGCGATCCGCGAGCATGCCCGCCACAGCGACGTGTCGATGTGGGAAGCCATGGCCCAGCTGATCGCCAACAAGGGCGTGACCGGCCGTGCCGCCAGTGCGCTCGGGGCCTTCATCGAGCTGATCGAGAACCTGGCCGCGAAGACCAAGGACAGCCCGCTGCACCTGATGACCCAGATCGTCATCGAGCAATCCGGGCTGATCGCCTATCACGAGGCGGAAAAAGGCGAGAAAGGCCAGGCCCGGGTGGAAAACCTCGAGGAACTGGTCAGTGCGGCGCGCAACTTCGAAGCCGCCGAGGGCGAGGAAGACCTGTCGCCGCTGGCGGCGTTCCTCGGCCATGCCTCGCTGGAGGCCGGCGATGCCCAGGCCGACGAGCATGAAGACAGCATCCAGCTGATGACCCTGCACAGCGCCAAGGGCCTGGAATTCCCCTACGTGTTCCTGGTGGGCATGGAAGAAGGCCTGTTCCCGCACAAGATGAGCCTGGAAGAGCCTGGCCGCCTTGAGGAAGAACGCCGGCTAGCCTACGTGGGCATCACCCGGGCGATGCAGAACCTGGTCATGACCTATGCGGAAACCCGTCGCCTGTATGGCAGCGAGACCTACAACAAGGTGTCACGCTTCGTACGCGAGGTTCCGAAAGGCCTGGTACAGGAAGTGCGCCTGTCCAACAGCGTCAGCCGGCCTTTCGGCGGCGGCCAGCAACAGAGCAGCAGCCTGTTCAGCGGCAGCGCCATTCCGCAGACCGAGTTCAGCCTGGGCCAGGCGGTACGCCACAGCCTCTTCGGCGACGGCGTGATCCTCAACTTCGAGGGCTCCGGCGCCCAGGCGCGGGTCCAGGTGAATTTCAGCGAGGGCAGCAAGTGGCTGATGCTCGGCTACGCCAAGCTGGAAGCCATCTGAAGAACCGGGCGCGAGGCCTTCCGCTGCCCACGCCGTGAGGAGCCGGAACGCCTCGGATACCATCACGCCCCCGTAAGAGCCGGGCTTGCCCGCAAAGGGGGCCTTCAGATCGCCAACAGCTTCGCGGGCAAGCCCGGCTCCTACAGAAATGGGGCAAATCGGGCTTTTGTGCTGCGCCTAGAGACTAGCCCCACAGCACAGCAGGCACCGGTCTTACAGGCATTCATGAAATATTCAACTGAGAAGTGAGAGGATTCAGGCAAAAGCTGGAAACACTCTCTCGCTAGCCAGCAACAGTTCACCTGTGCAGTATGACACGCGTGCACTCCACAAACGGGAATACCCTTTATGCAACGTTTTCTTAGCATCGCCCTGGCGCTCTGCATCGGCCTGACGATGAGCCTCGACGCCAACGCCAAGCGCTTTGGCGGTGGCAAAAGCATGGGTTCGGCGCCAACCCACCAGACCAGCCAGATGGCCCCTGCCGCTGGCGCTGCCGGCGGTGCAGCCGCTACTGCTGGCGCAGCCGGTGCCGCAGGCGCGGCGGCCAAGGCCGGTGGCGCCTCGCGCTGGCTGGGCCCACTGGCCGGTATCGCCGCTGGCGGCCTGCTGGCGTCCATGTTCATGGGCGGCGGCTTCCAGGGCATGCAGTTCTTCGACATCCTGATCATGGCGGTCATCGCCTTCGTGATCTTCCGCTTCATTGCCGCCCGTCGCCGCAAGCAGCAGGAGCACATGGCTCCGGCCGGCGCGCCGTACCAGCGTGAAGTGTTCGAGCAACCGGCCCCGGCGCAGAACTCGATCTTCGGTGGTTCCGCCGCCCCTGCCGCCCCACGCCGCGTGATCAACGCACCGGCCTGGTTCAACGAGCAGAGCTTCCTGGAAGCCGCGCGCAACCACTTCCAGGCGCTGCAGCAGCACTGGGACGCCAACGAGATGGACAAGATCGCCGAGTTCGTCACCCCGCAAATGCTGCAGTTCCTCAAGCAGGAACGCGCCAGCCTGGGCGACGGCTTCCAGTCCACCTACATCGACAACCTGCAGGTGCAGCTGGACGGCGTGGATGACCGTGCCGACAAGACCATCGCCACCCTGACCTTCAGCGGCGTGTCGAAGACCTCGCGTTTCGACCAGGGCGAAGTGTTCAGCGAAAGCTGGAACATGGAACGCGCCCAAGGCGACAACCAGCCTTGGCTGGTCGCAGGTATCCGCCAGAACGGCTGACCCCGACGCGTTGTCTGATACACCAGAACCCCGGACTTGTCCGGGGTTTTGCATTTCACGATTGCACTTGTAACGAGCTACTGTATAAAACGCGTCATACCCAACCGCGCCATGCAGCAAGAGGATTGAGGCCGTGGAAGAAGTTATCGAACAATTGCGTGAAGCCAACGAACCCGTACCGGTGCCACTGGAGTTGCCCGACGAGGATCAGTTGGTCGAGATCGAGGAGGAGCTGTTCATCAACATCCCCTTCGTCTTCAAGGAATTTCTGCTGACCGTCAGCGACGTGGTCTATGGCAGCCTGGAGCCGGTGACCGTCACCGACCCGCAATCGCACACCTACCTGCCGGAAGTGGCGGCCAACGCCTGGGACAGCGGCGTACCGCGGGACCTGATCCCGATCTGCCAGGACGGTGACGACTACTACTGCGTCGAGGAAGACGGCACCGTGGTGCTGTGGTCCGGCGAAGAAGAGCTGATCACCGAAGAGTCCTGGGAATCGGTCTGGCACTGGGCGCGGGACGTCTGGCTGGAAAGCTGATACCCGCCAGGACCGGCGGGGTATCCTGGGGCCTCAGTGCCCGGCCGAGTCCTTGTTGTTTTCCAGCGTTTCCAGCAAGGCCACCTGCATCCGCGTGTGCACGCGGACGAACCAGCGCCAGAGCAGCGCCGCCACCGCCGCGGCAACGACGGCGATCAGCACCAGCAGCTCGTTGGTGGGCAGTATGCTCGCCGACAGCGCCGAGAGCAGCAGGAAGATCACCAGCAGCGACAGCAGCGGAATCACCTCGGCGATCACCCGCCGCACGCGCTGGGTATGCCGCCCGGCCATGTCCGGCTTGACTCCCATCTCCGCCAGCAGCATCGACAGCGCCTTGAGCTTGCGATAGGCGGCAATCAGGAACGGCAGCGACAGCAGCAGCGCGCCGCCCCAGATCAACGCCTTGTGCCAGCTCGGCTCGCCGACCCAACCTTCCAGATAGGCCGCGATCGGCTGGGCAAAAAAGCCGCCGGCAAAGAAGATCGCCACCACCAGCGCCAGATTCACCCCGACCTGCAGCAGGATCTTGCGGATCAGCGAGGCCAGCAGCGCGCCCTCGCCCTGGGGCTGGATACTGCGCAGCCACTCGCCGTACAGGCTGAATACCCGGCCCATGCGCCGTGGCACCACGGCGGCGAGTTTCAACGACAGCGGGTCGGCGGCACGGATCAGGTAGGGCGTGAGCAAGGTGGTAATCACCGATACCGCCACGGCCACCGGGTAGAGGAAGTGGCTGGTGACCTGCAGGGTCATGCCCAGCGCGGCGATGATGAAGGAGAACTCGCCGATCTGTGACAGGCCCATCCCCACGCGCAACGAAGTACGCCCATCGTTGCCGGCAATGAAGGCACCCAGGCCACAGGAGACCATCTTGCCCAGGACTACCGCGACGGTGATCACCGCGATCGGCCAGGCGTAGTCGACCAGCACTGCCGGATCGAGCATCAGGCCGATGGCGACAAAGAAAATTGCGCTGAACAGGTCGCGAACCGGCTCGATCAGCCGCTCGATCTTCAACAACTGGCGCGATTCAGCCATGATCGCGCCGATCAGGAACGCGCCCAGCACCATGCTGTACTCGAGCCGCACCACCAGCAGGCAGAAACCGAAGCACAGCCCCAGCACGGTGATCAGCAGCATCTCGTTGCTTTCGAAGCGGGCGACATAGGCCAGCAGGCGCGGCACCAGCAGGATGCCGATGACCAGGGCGACAATCATGAACAGCGACAGCTTGCCGACGGTGGAGAACACCTCGCCGGAGCTCACCGTGCCGCTGACGGCAATGCTCGACAGCAGAGCGATGATGCCGATGCCGAGGATGTCCTCGACGATCAGCACACCGAAGATCAGCTGCGCGAAGCGCTGGTTCTTCATCTTCAGGTCGTTGAGCGCCTTGACGATGATGGTGGTCGAGGAAATCGCCAGGATCGCGCCGAGGAACAGCGAATCCATGGTGTTCCAGTCGAACCAGCGGCCGATCTCGTAGCCGATCCAGATCATCAGCACGATCTCCAGGAATGCGGCGATGAACGCCGTCGCCCCGACCTTGAACAGCTTGCCCAGGCTGAACTCCAGCCCCAGGCAGAACATCAGGAAGATGACCCCGAGCTCGGCCAGAGTCTTGATCGTATCTTCGTCGTGGATCAGGCCGAACGGTGGCGTATGCGGGCCGATGATGAAACCGGCGACGATATAGCCGAGGACCACCGGCTGCTTGAAGCGGTGGAACAGAATGGTGACCACACCCGCCACCAGCATGATCACGGCCAGGTCCTGAATAAAACTGATCGCATGCATGGCGTGACGCTCCTTGTGTCGGCGGACGCGGGAAAAACCGCCCACCGCTCCCTACGAGCCGTCAGCGATCACCGTTCCAGGTGTAAGAATTTTCTATGGCATGGCTTTTTGAAGGTTAACACCCGGGCTTCTGACAAAAAGCCGGTGCAATATGTAGAAACAGATCGCTTGGCGCGTGACGATGCCCGCATGGCTGGCGTCCCGTAATCGAGGTGTCTCATGAAAATGCCCAAAGCGCCCGCAGAGGTGCCTGAACCTGTCCCTACCTACCGTGAGCGTGCTATGGAACCTGGAAACGCCCAGCTGTCGATGACCGTTTTGATGACCCCGGATATGGCCAACTTTTCTGGCAATGTCCACGGCGGCACCCTACTCAAGTACCTGGATGAAGTCGCCTATGCCTGTGCCGCACGTTATGCCGGCAGCTATGTAGTGACCCTGTCGGTGGACCAGGTGATTTTCCGCGAGCCGGTGCATGTCGGCGAACTGGTGACCTTCCTCGCCTCGGTCAACTACACCGGTACGACTTCGATGGAAGTCGGCATCAAGGTGGTGACGGAGAATATCCGCGAGCGTTCGGTGCGCCACACCAACAGCTGCTTCTTCACCATGGTGGCGGTCGACGACCAGCGCAAGCCGGTCGCGGTGCCGCCGCTGCAGCCGGAAACCAGCGAAGGCAAGCGCCGCTACGCTCAGGCGAAGCAGCGCCGGCAGATCCGCCAGGAGCTGGAAAAGCGCTACCAGGAAATCAAGGCCGACGCGCTTTAAGCTCTTGTAGGAACGGGCTTGCCCGCGACGGCGTCCGTTCAAGCGGCGCGAGACTTGAGGGCCTATTCGCGGGCAAGCCCGCTCCCACACGGGGACATGGCGTGGGCCCGGAGATCAGACGCTGATCGGCAACGCCTCGAAGCGCACCCGCGGGTGCGCGATGCGATCCTGCGCCCGCACCAACTCCAGCTCGTAGCTGGCGCAGGCCTGGGTTTCCAGCAGCACTTCATGCACCGCCGCCGCAGTGAACTCGAAGGCCGCCACCAGGCTGTCGCCCAGCAGCACCCGGGCCAGGAACAGGCCGGACGTCAGGTCACCCACGCCGACCGGCTGGCGCGGAAACGCCAACAGCGGCCGACGCAGGTGCCAGCTGCCTTCGGCGGTCACCAGCAGCATCTCGAAGTGATCCTCGGGCTTGCCCGGATAGGCCAGGTGCTTGACCAGCACCACCTTCGGCCCACGCGCCAGCAGGCTGCGGGCCATCGCCAGGCAGTCGAACAGCGATTGCGGCGATCGACCGCAAAAGCTGTCCAGTTCCAGTTGGTTGGGGCAAAGAATGTCCGCCTGCGCCACCGCTTCCTGCAGCAGGAAGTCGCTGACTTCCACCGGCACGCTGCAGCCTTTCTCCGGGTGGCCCATCACCGGGTCGCACAGGTACAGGGCCTTGGGGTTGGCCGCCTTGATCCGCGCCACGCCGCTGAGAATCGCCCGTCCCTGCGCCGCGCTGCCCAGGTAACCGGACAGCACTGCGTCGCAGTTGCCCAGCTCGCCGATCGCGGCAATGCCTTCCACCAGCTCCGGGATCCGCTGCGGCGCCAGTACTTCGCCGGCCCACTGGCCGTATTGGGTGTGGTTGGAGAACTGTACGGTGTTCAACGGCCAGACATTCACCCCGACCCGCTGCATGGGGAAAACCGCCGCGCCATTGCCGGCATGACCGAAAACCACATGGGACTGAATGGCAAGCAGATGCGGAGTGCGTTTCATTCCAAATTCCAACAAGGCAAAAAGATTCGAGCCACGCAGTATGCGACTAAACAGAGCCTGTACGACAGACCGGCGAGCCAGTTAAGCTGCTCTCAACTTGATGGAGTGGCGTTCATGCTGACCCTGGGAAATATGTTCGTGCTGATGTTGCTGGCCACCGGCGCTGCCTGGCTCTGGCACAACCACGGCCTGCGCGAACGGGCGCTGGAGCGGGTCAAGCAGCATTGCGCCCGGCTGGACCTGGAGCTGCTCGACGGTGCCGTGGCGCTCAAGCGCATCGGCATCGTCCGCGACGCCAACGGCCGGCGCCGCCTGGCGCGGATCTACCACTTCGAGTTCACCGTCACCGGCGAGCAACGCCACATCGGCACCATCACCCAGTTCGGTGCCCACAGCGCGCAGATCGAGCTGCCGCCCTACCCGTTCGAGGTCAAGGCCGAACAGCCGACGGCGGAAATCATCGAACTGAGCCAATGGCGCCAGGATCACCCCAAGGATCACAGCCAGTCGCGTCACTGAGCGGCTAGCCCAGCCGGCAGGCCAGCATGCCGGCTTTCAACCCCTCGCTGTCTCCCGGTTGGCTGAAGATCAGCTCAAGCCGTGAGTCCTTGCGCCATTCGCTGGGCTGCCAATCCAGCGGCAAGTTATCCACAGCGTTGCTCGACAGCCAACCGACGGGACTGTGGATAACCAGCTTGGCCCTCAGCCAGTCCAGGCCGGCCAGCCAGCGCGCAATCCGCTCCGGGTCCAACTGCTGGCTGGGGTGCCAGCGCCAACCGATGCTCCAGTTACCCTCCTGTGCATGTTCCTGGCAGATCGGTTGGGTCGGGTCGGTCCACAGCGCTGGCAGTGTCAAGCCCGCCGATGCTGGCGGCAGCACGCCCGCCGGGCCCGGTTCATTCGCTCCGGCTGGCGGCAGGACCAGCAGCTCGTGCAGCTCCAGCGCGCCCTGTTCGGTCCAGCGTAGCGGGCCATCCGGCAAGCGCGCCACGACCTGCGCACGCTCGACCTCGCTCAACCCTTGCGACTTGTTCAACAGCAGCAGGCCGGCCTGCGCCAGCGCCTCCTGCTGCGAGGCCGGCAGCGGTTTGCCCGCGGCCAGGGCCTGTGCATCCAGCACCATCACGCAAGGCTGCAGGGCCAGAACCCCGAGCCACGGCGCTGCCGCCAGTTGCCGCAGGATCTGCACCGGATGGCCAAGGCCGGAAGGTTCGATGAACAACCGGTCGGGCCGGGCCTTGCGCAACAGCCGGCCCAGGCCGACCTGGAACGGCGCACCGTTGACGCAGCACACGCAACCGCCAGCCACTTCGCCCAGTGCGATACCATCATCGGCGCGAGTCAGCAGCGCGGCATCCAGGCCGATCTGGCCGAACTCGTTGATCAGCACCGCCCAGCGTTCGCCTTGAGGCTTCTGCGCCAGCAGGTGACGGATCAGGCTGGTCTTGCCGGCACCGAGGGGACCGGCGATGACATGCGTGGGAATGTTCTGCAACATAAGCGGGCCGACAGGTCTGAAGAGGTGGGTAAATGATGCGGTCGATGGGCCTGGCGCTGCTACTGGCGCTGGCTTCGAACCAGGCGCTGGCGCAGGCCTGCGTGGTCCACAGCCATGGCGAACGGCTCGACGTGAAGGTCTGCCAGGAGAATGTGAGTATCCCGGCCAAGCTGTTCAACGACGGCTTCTGCCAGCCGAGCCTGGCGGGGCAGAAAGTCGAGGTCGAATACGTCGAGCAGTGCCCGGGCGGTTCATTCGGTGTCTGCCGCAACGCCCAGGTTGCCAATATGCCCTACCGGCAGAATATTCACTATTACGGCGTGGCGACGGATGCGGCGTATCTCAAGCCGTTTTGCGAAGGCCAGAGCGGCGGGCAGTGGCAGGCGCCCTGAGCAGGGCTGGGGATTGATGGCGCCTGCTTCGCGGATGAATCCTGCTCCCACAAGGTACAAGCCCGACGCAGTCACTGCGGGAGCTGGATTCACCGATACGTCGGACCGCCGCGAAAGCACCAGTACAGAAACCACCGCCTTCCGATCCGGCGCCTCAACTCAGGCCAACCAATCCAGCGTCAGGATCAACCGCCGCTCGCCTGTCGCCACCTGCGGTGAACGATGCACCAGGCCGAAGCCCTCGTTGCCCTGCCAGCGCTCGCCCTTGAGCAAGGCCACTGCACCGCTGTCCAGTTGATGGATCGAGCCGGCGTCCATCGGTTCCGCCGTCGGGCTGCCCAGTTGCCGGCGATCCATCGCCCCTTCCGCCAGCCATTCACTGCCTGCACCGGCGTAGGTGGTGATCAGCCTGACCGGCACATGGTCGACGTGAAACCGCGGGCACATCGCCTTGTCCAGCACCCGCAGGCGCACGCCGATCCGCCGCGCGCCGAGCAGGCAGGCATAGGCGCCGACCAGCCAGGACACGTCGCTGATGAAGCCTTCGTAGCCCTCCAGGTCGCTGAACCCCGAGGCCAGCCCCTGCAGTTGGGGGAGGCTCTCGTCATCCGGCATTTCCAGGCTCAGCGACTCCGCCAGCGGCTCGCCCAGCGACAGCAGCAAGTGGGCGAAGTCGGCGATATGGCTGGGCAGGCGGCGCTGCCAGACCGCCAGGTTCACGCCGTCCTCGAGGATCTCGCCGAGCACTGTCGGGGCCTCACCCTCGATCTGGCGAACCGGCGGTAGCGCCTGCAGGCGCGGCGCCAACATCAGGCGGCCGCCTCTTCATCGTGCCACGGCCCGAACGGGTCGTGCAGCAACCGCCAGCTCTCGACGCCCAGGGCCATCTCGTCGTCGGTCAGCAGGCAGCCATCCAGCTCGGCGGTCATTTTTCCAAAGTCGATACCCTGGCCGATGAACACCAGCTCCTGGCGGCAGTCGCCGGTGGCCGCGGTCCAGTTCTGCATGATCGCCGCCATGCTTTCCTCATCCTGGGGCCAGTGCTGCTTCGGCACGAAGCGCCACCAGCGCCCGGCGAAGCCATGGCGCATCAAGCCACCGGCCTGCGACCAACTGCCAGCCTCCTGGTACTTGCTCGCCAGCCAGAAGAAGCCCTTGGAACGCAGCAGCTTGCCGTTCACCCAGGGCCGGTTGATGAAGTCGAAGAAACGCTCGGGATGAAACGGCCGCCGCGCCCGGTAGGCGGTCGAGGCGATGCCGTATTCCTCGGTTTCCGGTACATGCTCGCCGCGCAGCTCCTGCAACCAGCCGGGAGCCTGGGCCGCACGCTCGAAGTCGAAGCGGCCGGTATTGAGGATCTTCGCCAGCGGCACCTCGCCCATCACCATCGGGATGATCTCGGCCTGGGAGTTCAACCGTGCCAGGATCGCCATCAATTCCTCGCGCTCCTGGCTGGAGATCAGGTCGATCTTGCTGATCAGGATCACGTCGGCGAACTCGACCTGTTCGATCAACAGGTCGGTGATCGAGCGTTCGTCCTCCTCGCCCAGGGTCTCGCCGCGCGAGGCCAGGCTTTCCGCCGCCTGGTAGTCGAGCAGGAAGTTCATGCCGTCGACCACCGTGACCATGGTGTCGAGGCGGGCGATGTCGGCCAGGCTCTGCCCGCTTTCGTCGCGGAAGGTGAAGGTCTCAGCCACCGGCAGCGGTTCGGAGATGCCGGTGGATTCGATCAGCAGGTAGTCGAAACGGCCATCGCGGGCCAGTCGGCCGACCTCTTCCAGGAGGTCCTCGCGCAGGGTGCAGCAGATGCAGCCGTTGCTCATCTCGACCAGCTTTTCCTCGGCCCGGTTGAGGCTGACGTCGCGCTGGACCTCGCTGCCGTCGATGTTGATTTCGCTCATGTCGTTGACGATCACCGCTACCCGCAGGTTTTCGCGGTTGCGCAGGACATGGTTGAGCAGGGTGCTCTTGCCGGCGCCCAGAAAGCCCGACAGTACGGTCACGGGAAGACGTTGGGTCATGGTGGGTTCCTCATCAGGTCGGCTGGGTCACAACGCCCGTTTATGGCGCTCGCGCAGCTCTTCACGTTCTTTGGCTTCGATGCACAGGGTGGCGGTGGGCCGCAGCAGCAGGCGCTTGAGGCCGATCGGTTCGCCGGTCTCGCGGCACCAGCCGTATTCACCACGGGCCAGGCAGTCGAGGGTCTGGTCGATCTTGTCGAGCAGCTTCTTCTCCCGCTCCAGCAGGCGCAGTTGCCACTGGCGCTGCTCCTCGGCACTGCCGATGTCCGCCGGATCGCTGTTGGGTTCCTGCTCGCGCAGCACGACGAACTCGCCGCTGATGCGCTCCTGCAGCTCACGTCGCTGCTGCAGCAGCAGCTCGCGGAAAAAATCCTGCTGGGCATCGTTCATGTAGTCCGCCTCGGGCTGGGCGAGCAATTCGTCTTCAGTCATGGAGAGGTCGCCGTTGGGGATTTATTTAATGTTATATTATAACAATGCATTTTAGCCAATCCCTGCTTGCCCCCGACGACGAAGGGGGTGATGCTGGAACCGATCCGATCCCTTGAGAATGCCGATGCGCCCTACCCTGAAGCACGCGTTGCCGAGCCTGCTGTCGAGCCTGTTGCTGTGCGCCACCGGCGCCTCGGCCCAGGTCCCCGGCCCCTTGGCCAACTGCACCCGCAGCGCCGCCCTGCTGGCGTGCAAGGACGCCGCCGGCAACGCCTATGGCGTCGCCACGGTGGGCAAGACGATCTACCTGCAAGGGTTCGAAGTGATCGGCAAACGCTACTGGGCACAGACCAGCAGCCGCTACGGACAACTGACCTTCTTCACCGGCATCGCCTCGGATGGCGAGGTCTGGGTGGGTTACAGCCGGCGGGTGGGATGGACCACGGTGAACCGCTTTTCCAGCTCCGGCGGGCTGAGCAGGAAATTCACCTGTGATCGGTTGGTAGGCTGCTGAGCAGAGCCTGAGGCTCCCGATGAAGTGGCCAGGACACTCTGTGGTTGTGGCGAGCGGGCTTGCCCGCGTTGGGCCGTGAAACGGCCCCAAACCCAGGCAACTCGGCCTATCGGTTAGACCGCGCTGGCTGGTTTTACGGCTGCTTTGCAGCCGAGCGCGGCGGTGCGGCGTCCCGACGAGCCCGCTCGCCACAGAGTTGTGCTAAGCCAGCACCTCGTCTGGTTGCTGCTGCGGTGCGGCGTTCCGACAAGCCCGCTTGCCACAACAAGCCCCATTCACTACACCACAACGAGACACTAGACCACGACCTCACCCGCCTGCTGCTGGCGCCAGGCGATGTAGCTGTCCTGCGGCGGGTTCTTCTCGAAGTAGGTCTTCAGGCCCTGGAACAGCCCATCGGCGATCGCCTGCTGGTGCCGGGCGGTGACCAGGCGCTGGCTATCGCGCACGTTGGAAATGAAGCCGGTCTCAACCAGGATCGATGGCACGTCCGGTGACTTGAGCACGGCGAAGCCGGCCTGTTCGACGCGCTTCTGGTGCAGGGTGGTGATGCCCTCCAGGCTGCCGAGCACGGTGTGCCCCAGTTGTAGGCTGGCGGCGATGGTCGCGTTCATCGACATGTCGAGAATCACCCCGGCCAGCATCGGGTCCTTGTCCTTGAGGTTGAGCAGGCTCTGCGCGCCGATCAGGTCGGCGCCGTTCTCGCGCTGGGCCATGAAGCGCGCGGTGGTCGAGGTCGCGCCACCCTCCGACAGGCAGTAGACCGAAGCCCCGGATGCGGTGATCCGTGGCGCCGCATCGGCGTGCACCGAGATGAACATGTCGGCGTTGTGCTTGCGCGAGAACTCGACGCGCTTGCGCAGCGGCACGAAGAAGTCGTCGTTGCGCACCAGGCGCACATCGAAGCCCTTCTCGCGCTTGAGCCGCTTGGCCAGGAGCTGGGCGATGGACAGCACCACATCCTTCTCGCGCTGGCCCTTGGACCCCACCGCACCCGGGTCCTTGCCACCGTGCCCGGGGTCGACCACCACCATGATGTCGCGCTTGGGGTGGGCCTTGCCCGGTGCCGGCTCATGCCGGGCCTGCGGTGCTGCCGCCGCTGCGGCCAGGGCCTGGGGCGGCGTGGCGGCGCTGCCGTTGCTGGCCAGGTCGAGCACCAGCCGATGACCCTGGCCGTCGCCGGGCGGCAGCAGGAAGCTGGTCAACTGCACCGGGTTGGCCAGGTCGAGGACGATCCGCGTATCGCCCTTGCCGAAATGCCCCGAACGGATCGAGCGGATCACCGTGTTCTTCAGGGCCAACTGGCTGAAGTCCCCCGTCAGCTTCGCCCCGCTCAGGTCGATGATCAGCCGCTCCGGCGCGGCCAGGGAAAACGTCTTGTACTGCACCGGGCCACTGAGATCGAGCACCAGGCGCAGCTTGTCGCCGGAACGCCACAGCCGGGCATTCTGGATCTGTGCCGCCGACACACCCAGCGGGATAAAGGCCGCACTGGCCAGCAGGAAGTTGAGTAATTGACGTCTATGCATGAACCGATAACCACAAATTGAGGGAGCGTCCCTGCTCGATATGGCTGTGTAGAGCCCTGGCAAAAAAAGGCTTCGTCGAATCAATTGTTATAATATAACATGACATTTTATTTCCAACGATGGACCTGCTCATGAACGCGTTGACGCTGCCGGATATCGCCGCGCAGTCATCCCGGCAAGCCTTGCCCCTTGAGTGGGTGGGCATGTGCGGCATTGCTCTACCTGTCGCAATCGACGGCCAGCGCCTCAGCGCCACAGCCGACGCCGGGGTCAGCCTCGACGACGGTGAAGCGCGAGGCATTCACATGTCACGCCTGTACCTGGCCCTGGAGCGCCTGCAACAGCAGGACCTGACGCCGGCGCTGATCCGCGATGTCCTGCAACAATTCCTCGACAGCCATGACGGGCTGTCCAGCAGTGCCTACCTGCGCATCCACACCGACCTGCTGCTCAAGCGCCCGGCGCTGGTCAGTCCGCTGGCTGGCTGGAAAACCTATCCCGTCAGTGTGTTAGCCGAACTGAAAGGCGGAGTGTTCCACGTGGAACTTAAAATTGACGTGGCCTACTCCTCCACCTGCCCGTGCTCGGCCGCCCTCGCCCGCCAGTTGATCCAGCAGCAGTTCAACCAGGACTTCGCCAACCAGCCACTGGACCCTGGCAAGGTGCTGAACTGGCTCGGCAGTACCCAAGGCATCGTCGCTACGCCTCATAGCCAGCGCAGCATTGCACACCTGCAAATCCGGCTTGATGAAACAACGTATCGGTTTCCCTTCGAGGACCTGATCAATGCAGCCGAGGCCTCACTCGGCACCGCCGTGCAGACCGCCGTGAAACGTGCCGACGAGCAGGCCTTTGCCCTCGCCAATGGCCAGAACCTGATGTTCTGCGAAGACGCGGCACGCCGCCTGAACCTGGCGCTCCAGCGGTCGGACGCGGTGCAGGGTTTCCAGCTGCGAGTGGTCCACGCCGAAAGCCTGCACGCCCATGACGCCGTGGCCGAGAGCCGCTGGAACTGGAGGCCGGCATGATCCGCTGCCAGGCCCTGCGCTGGGGCCCGCCCGGCCAGCCGCTGACGCCAGCGGTGGATTTCGAACTGGCGACCGGCAGCCTGACGGCGGTGATCGGTGCCAACGGCACCGGCAAGAGCAGCCTGCTGAAAGTCCTCGCCGGGTTGCAGAAACCGCTGGCCGGCAAGGTGCACCTGGATGTTCCACGCCGCGGCGGCTTGTCGTTCCTGCCGCAACAGCAGCACCTCGACCGCCAGTTCCCGATCAACCTGCAGGAACTGGTGGCTGCCGGACTCTGGGGTATCAAGCTGACGCCAGCTCAGCGTAACGAACGCCTGCAGGCGGTGATCGCCGACTGGAATCTCGCCGGCCTGGAGCAACGACCGTTGATGGCCTTGTCCGGTGGTCAACTGCAACGTGCCCTGCTCGCCCGCCTGAGCCTGGCCGAAGCACCGCTGCTGTTGCTCGACGAACCCCACGCCGCGCTCGACGAGGAAGGCCAGGCGCTGCTGTGGGAGCACATCCATGCCTGGCACGCGGCGGGGCGCACCCTGGTGGTGGTCTGTCATGACCTCGCCGCCGTCCGCCAGCACATTCCCGATGCCTTAAGGATCAAGGACAGCGGTTGCCTCCTCGCGCCAAGCCGCGAGCTGATCGTGCAACAACCGATCACGCAGGTGGCCTGATGGTGATGTTCGTCCAACACCTGTGGCAACCCTTCCACGACTTCGTTTTCATGCGCCGCGCCCTGCTCGGTGGCCTGGTCCTGGCCTGCAGCACCGCGCCGCTGGGGGTGTTCCTGATCCTGCGACGCATGAGCCTGATCGGTGACGCGGTGGCTCACGGTATCCTGCCCGGGGCCGCCATCGGCTTCTGGATCGCCGGCCTGAGCCTGCCAGCACTGACCCTCGGCGGCCTCGGGGCCGGCATGGGCATGGCCGGTCTGTCGGCCTGGATCACCCGCCGCACCGGCCTGCGCGAAGACGCCAGCCTGGCGGCGATCTATCCGATCTCACTGGCCAGCGGCGTGTTGCTGCTGGGCATCGCCGGCAAGCGCCTGGACCTCCTGCACCTGCTGTTCGGTTCGGCGCTGGCAGTGGACGGTCCGACCCTGACCGGCATGCTCTGGGTCTGCGGTGTCAGCCTGCTGCTGCTCGCGGCGATCTACCGGCCACTGATGCTCGACACCCTCGACCCCCTGTTCCTGCAAACCGTCAGCCGTCTCGGCCCGCTGGCCCACGGGGTGTTCCTGACCCTGGTGGTGCTCAACCTGGTGATCGGGTTCCAGGCCATCGGCGCGCTGATGGTGGTCGGCCTGATGATGCTGCCGGCGATCGCCTCGCGCTTCTGGAGTCGCCGCCTGCCGGTGCTGATGCTGATCGCCGCGTTGCTCGGCTGCATTTCGGTCAGCGTCGGCCTGCTGCTGTCGTTCTACTACTCGCAGCCCAGCGGCCCGGCCATCGTGCTGGTCGCCGGTTGCCTGTACCTGCTGTCCGTGGTCTTCGGTCCGGTGCACGGGCTGTTGCGCCGCCCGCCCCTGCCATCCCAATGAGGTGTCACCCGATGCGCGCTTTACTCGTACTGTTCAGCTCCGTGCTGGCCCTGTCGTTGCCGCTGTCCAGCGCCCAGGCCGCTGAGAAGCTGCCGGTGGTTGCCAGTTTCAGTATCCTGCGGGACATCACCCAGCAGATCGGCGGCGACCATATCCAGGTCACCGCGATGGTCGGCCCGGACGCCGACGCCCACACCTACGAACCCACCCCGGATGACGCCCAGGCGCTGCTCAAGGCCAAGCTGATCGTCAAGAACGGCCTGGAGTTCGAACCCTGGCTCGACCGCCTGGTGACCAGCACCGAGACCAAGGCCCCGGTGGTCACCGCCAGCAAGGGCGTGCTCTCGCACACCATGGAAGAGGACGGCGAAACCGTTCCCGATCCGCACGCCTGGCACAACCTGGCGAACGCCGAGCTGTACGTGAACAACATCACCAAGGCGCTGATCCAGGTCGACCCGGCGCACAAGGATGACTACACCCGCAACAGCCAGGACTACCTGAAGCAGATCTACCGCCTGCTGGCCGAAGCCAAGATCAAGCTCGGCAACCTGCCGGCCGGCAACCGCCGCATCGTCACCTCCCATGACGCCTTCGGCTACCTGGGCCAGGCCTATGGCATCCAGTTCATGGCACCCCAGGGCCTGTCCACCGAGCGCGAGCCGTCGGCCGCCGAAGTCGCCGAACTGATCCGGCAGATCCGCAAGGACAAGGTCAAGGCGGTGTTCATGGAGAACATCAAGGACGCTCGCCTGCTCAAGCAGATCGCCGACGAAAGCGGCGCGAAGATCGGCGGCACGCTGTACTCCGATGCCCTGGCGACCGAAGGCCCGGCCAGCACCTTCATCGGTCTGTTCGAATACAACATGAACACCCTGCACGCGGCGCTGAGCCAATGATCGCCCGGCCACCCTTGTCGATGCTCGATCTGGAGAGCGCCGCCCTGGGTAGCCGCTGGCCGCTCACCGCCGTGCTCGACGCCTTGCCGTGGAACGACGACGGCCTGATCGCCGCCATCGCCCAGCAGCACGACACCGGCGAGGTGCTGATGCTGGCCTGGATGAACCGCCAGGCCCTGGCCGAAACCCTCGAGCGCGGCCAGGTCTGCTACTGGTCGCGCTCGCGTCGCCAGCTGTGGCGCAAGGGCGAGAGCTCCGGGCATCGCCAGCGCCTGGTCGAGGCCCGCCTCGATTGCGACGGCGACGCCGTCCTGCTGCTGATCGAGCAGCAGGGCCCGGCCTGTCATACCGGCCGCCCCAGCTGTTTCTACAACGCCATCCGCGATGGCGCGGTGCACGTCATCAGCGCCCCCCAGGAGACCCCTGCATGATCCGCAAGAACCCTTCCGGCGACCTGCCGGTCATCGCCGAATCCGCCTACGTGGACAAGACCGCGATCATCTGCGGCAAGGTGGTGATCGGCGACAACGTCTTCGTCGGCCCCTATGCGGTGATCCGCGCCGACGAGGTCAACGAGCGCGGCGAGATGGACCCGATCATCATCGGCGCCAACTCCAACATCCAGGACGGCGTGGTGATCCACTCCAAGTCCGGCGCAGCCGTGACCATCGGCGAGTTCAGTTCCATCGCCCACCGCTCGATCGTCCACGGCCCCTGCACGGTTGGGAACCGGGCGTTCATCGGCTTCAACAGCGTGCTGTTCAACTGCGTGGTCGGCGACGGCAGCGTGGTGCGACACAACTCGGTGGTCGACGGCCGCGACCTGCCGCCAGGCTTCTACGTACCGTCCACCACCCGCATCGGGCCCCATACCGACCTGTCGCAATTCCCGCCGGTCAGTGTCAGCGCCTCGGAATTCTCCGAGGACGTGGCACGCACCAACGTCGACCTGGTCCGGGGCTACAAGGCCCTGCAGAACGAGTTCTGAACATGGCCAGCCTGCTGATCCGCAATGCCCGCGTGGTGAACGAGGGTCGCCAGTTCGATGCCGATGTGCGGGTGATCAACGGCCGCATCGACAGCATCGCCCCAGAGATCGGCAACGCCAGCGCCGATGTGGAAATCGATGCCGGCGGAGACTGGCTGCTGCCCGGGATGATCGACGACCAGGTGCATTTCCGCGACCCGGGTGCGCCAGCCAAGGGCAGCATCCACAGCGAATCGCGCGCGGCGGTGGCCGGTGGCATCACCAGCTACATGGACATGCCCAACACCCGTCCGGCGACCCTGACCCTCGATGCCCTTGCCGACAAAAAACGCCGGGCGGCGAGCGCCTCGGTGGCCAACTACGGTTTCCACTTCGGCGTCAGCCACGACAACCTCGACACCGTGGCCGCTCTCGACCCGCGCCAGGTGGCCGGGGTCAAGGTGTTCATGGGCGCGTCCACCGGCAACATGCTGGTGGATGATCCGCAGATCCTCGAGCGGCTGTTCGCCGAGGTGCCGACGATCCTGCTGGCCCATTGCGAACATACGCCGACCATCGACACGCGCCTGAAGAACCTCAAGGAGCTGCTGGGCGGCATGATTCCGCCAGCCGCCCATCCACTGATCCGCAATGCCGAGGCCTGCTACCGCTCCTCGTCTCTGGCGGTGGAACTGGCGAGAAAACATGGCACCCGCCTGCACGTGCTGCACCTGACCACCGAGCGCGAACTGGAGCTGTTCGAAAACAAGCCGCTGGGCGAAAAGCTGATCACCGCCGAAGTCTGCCTGCACCACCTGCTGTTCGACGACCGTGACTACCCACGCCTGGGCAACCGGATCAAGTGCAATCCGGCGATCAAGCACCCGTCCGACCGCGACGCGCTGCGCAAGGCACTGTTGAGCAACCGCCTGGATGTGATCGGCAGCGATCACGCACCGCATACCTGGGAAGAAAAGCAGCGCCCCTATGAGGAAGCACCCTCCGGCCTGCCGCTGGTGCAGCACGCGCTGCCGGCGCTGATGGAGCTGGTGGCGGACAAGGTGCTGCCACTGACCACCCTGGTGGAGAAGACCAGCCACCGGGTCGCCGACCTGTTCGCCATCGCCGAACGCGGCTACCTGCGCGAGGGCTACTGGGCCGACCTGGTCCTGCTCAATCGCCAGCCTCAGCCACGCCCGGTGGGTGGCGAGCCGATCCTCTACGAGTGCGGCTGGACGCCCTTCGTCGAGCACCGTTTCCGTCACCACGTGCGCACCACCGTGGTCAGCGGGCAACTCGCCTGGCATGCCGGGCAGCTTCAAGACGGCTGCCAGGGCCTGCCCCTGCAGTTTCTCCGTTGATCCCCCCTCTCAGCGACCGAGGTCCCCAGCCATGATCCGCATCACCCTCCCCGACGGCTCGCAACGCGAATACGACCAGCCACTGTCGGTCTTCGAAGTGGCTGCCAGCATCGGCGTCGGCCTTGCCCGGGCAGCGGTGGCCGGCCGGGTCGACGGCGTGCTGGTCGACTGCGACACCCTCATCGAGCGGGATGCGCGGGTGAGCATCGTCACCCCGCGCGACGACGAAGGCCTGGAGATTCTCCGCCACTCCTGCGCGCACCTGCTGGCCATGGCGGTCAAGCAGCTCTATCCCTCGGCCCAGGTCACCATCGGCCCGGTGATCGAGGACGGGTTCTTCTACGACTTCGCCTACGAACGGCCCTTCACGCCCAAGGACCTGGAACTGATCGAAGCGCGGATGCAGGCCCTGGCCGCGACCAACCACTCGGTGCGCCGTCGCACCCTGCCGCGCGACGCGGCCATCGCCCACTTCGAGAACCTGGGCGAGCACTACAAGGCCGAACTGATCCGCGCCATTCCCGAAGGCGAAACCCTGTCGCTGTACCGCCAGGGTGATTTCGAGGACTTGTGCCGCGGGCCGCACGTACCGTCGACCGGCATCCTGCAAGCATTCAAGCTGACCAAGGTGGCCGGCGCCTACTGGCGCGGCGACGCCAGCCATGCGCCGCTGCAGCGCATCTACGGCACCTGCTGGGCCCGGCCCGCGGATCTCAAGGCCTACCTCACGCGCCTGGAGGAAGCCGGCAAGCGCGATCACCGCAAGCTCGGCACCCAACTGGACCTGTTCCACTTCGACGACTGCGCACCGGGCTCGGTGTTCTGGCACGCCAAGGGCTGGACGCTGTTCCAGCAACTGATCGGCTACCTGCGCCAGCGCCAGGAACAGGCCGGCTATGTCGAGGTGAATACGCCAGACGTCATGGACCGTGGCCTCTGGGAAACCTCCGGGCACTGGCAGAACTACCGTGATCACATGTTCACCACCACGACCGAGGACGAGCGGGTGTTCGCCCTCAAGCCGATGAACTGTCCGGGCGCGTTGTCGATCTTCGGCCATGGCCTGAAGAGCTACCGCGACCTGCCGCTACGGATCGCCGAGTTCGGCAAGGTCCATCGCTACGAACCCTCCGGCGCCCTGCACGGATTGCTGCGGGTGCGCCATTTCACTCAGGACGATGCCCACATCTTCTGCACCCCGGCGCAGATGCAGGCCGAATGTGAAACAGCGATCGCGCTGGTGTTCGATATCTACCGCGAGTTCGGCTTCAGCGACGTGGTGGTGAAACTCTCCACCCGCCCGCTCAACCGCATCGGCAGCGACGAGACCTGGGACCAGTTGGAAGGCGCACTGATCGGTGCCCTCGGGCGGATGGACATCGACTATCGGATCAACCCCGGCGAAGGCGCCTTCTACGGACCGAAGCTGGAGTTCGTGCTGCGCGATGCCATCGGCCGCGACTGGCAGTGCGGGACGCTGCAGGTCGACCTCAACCTGCCGGAGCGTTTCGACATCGGCTACATCGGCGAGAACGGCGAACGCCAGCGGCCGGTGATGCTGCACCGGGCGCTGTTCGGTTCGCTGGAGCGCTTCATCGGGATCCTCATCGAACACTACAGCGGTGCCCTGCCGCTGTGGCTGTCACCCTGCCAGGCGGTGGTGCTGAACATCAGCGAAGGACAGGCCGACTATGCCCAGGAGCTGACCCGGCAACTCAAGGCCCATGGCCTGCGCGCGGTGGCGGATCTGCGCAACGAGAAGATCGGCTACAAGATTCGCGAGCACAGCCTGCAGAAAGTGCCCTACCTGCTGGTGGTCGGCGAGAAGGAGAAGGCTGCGGGGCTGGTCAGCGTGCGCAGCCGGACGGGAGAGGACCTGGGGACGATGACGGTCGAGGCGTTGCTGCAGCATCTCGATCTCTGAAGCTGTAACACCGAACCCGTGGGAGCCGGCGGTCTTTAGACTCTCGCCGATGAATGGCCAAGCAGGCTCACGGGAAGTCCAGCAGACGCCACAGAGCTGTGGGAGCCGGATTTATCCGCGAAGACAGTGGTGAGGCCACTAAAGGCTTCGCGGATGAATCCGGCTCCCACAAGCGTATATAGCAGGCTCGGACACCGAGTGGTGCTGGCACTCAGGACCGCGGTTTCACCGCCCCGCAATCCTGGCCCAGCCAGACGGCCTTGGTGTCCATGCTGCCGTTCTGCTGGATGCCGGTGGCATTGAACGTGCCGCTGACCTTGGTGGTGAACTCGCGATCACTGACGAAATGCGCCGTACCCGCGCCCTGGGCCTTCGGACAGCTGAAGCGGAACTTCCAGTCCGGGCCCTTGCGCTCGGTGATCTGCTGCTGGCAACCGGACTGCGGGTCGGTCAACGGAATCGCCTCGGACGCCACCTGCTGCGGCGTCAGGCACACCCGCACGCCCTGCCCGCCCAGGTTGATGCCCTGCTTTTCCAGGGCGGCGCGCTGCTCCGGCGTGGTGTTCTGCTTGAGCACGCCCAACAGCATGTTGACATCCAGCGACTGGTTCTCGACCTGCACATTGCTGGAGGTCAGCTCCCACAGACCGGGCTGCAGCACTTGTGCCTGGGCGACGGGAATCACGAAGGCACAGGCAATGGCCAGCCCCGGCAGACGAAGGTTCATCGTATAGCTCCTGAAGAAAGGTCCTGCTTAGACGTCAGAATCATGCTTGGGTTGCGTGATGAATTAAATAGCGACAATCGCCTTGGAACATGGTCTGTTAGGGTCTAAGGATTCAGGACCAGGATTTCCCATGGATTTTTTCGGACCCCATGTCTTCGGCTATCTGATAGCCCTTATTCACTCGCTCGGCACGATCGCGGCCATCCACGCGGTGCTGACCGTTCGCACCGCCCAAGGCTCGATCGCCTGGGCACTGTCGCTGGTATTCATCCCCTACCTCACGCTGATTCCCTACCTGGTCTTCGGCCGCAGTACCTTCGACGCCTACATCAAGGCCCGGCGCCAGGCCAACGTGGAAATGCGCAAGGCCATCGCCGACCTGAACTGGCGCCCCTGGGTCGAGGAGGCCCTCGCCGCCCGCAACTCGCAGGCCTACGCGGCGCTGCGGGCGATGCCCAAGCTGGGGCGCATGCCGTGCCTGGCCAACAACCAGGTGCAATTGCTGGTCAACGGCGAAGCCACCTTCGAGGCGATTTTCCAGGCCATCGAACAGGCCCGGCATGCCGTGCTGGTGCAGTTCTTCATCGTCCACGACGACCAGCTCGGCCGGCGCCTGCACAACCTGTTGCGCCAGAAGGCCGGCGAAGGGGTCGAGGTCTACCTGCTCTACGACGGCATCGGCAGCCACGCCCTGCCCCACGATTACGTCGACAGCCTGCGCGAGGGCGGTGTCCGGGTGAAGGCCTTCGCCACCCGCAGTGGCTGGCTCAATCGCTTCCAGGTGAATTTCCGCAACCACCGCAAGGTGGTGGTGGTCGACGGGCTGGTCGGTTTCGTCGGCGGGCACAACGTCGGCGACGAATACCTGGGGAGCAAGCCACCCCTGTCCCCCTGGCGCGACACCCATGTGCAGGTCAGCGGCCCGGTGGTGGCCTGCCTGCAGGAATCGTTCGCCGAAGACTGGTTCTGGGCCGCACGCCAGCTGCCACCGCTGATCCTGCCGGACACCTACCCCGACGACGGCGTGCTCTGCCAGTTGCTCGCCAGCGGCCCGGCCGATCCGTTCGAAACCTGCTCGCTGTTTTTCGTCGAGGCGATCCATGCCGCCCGCGAACGGGTGTGGATCACCAGCCCCTACTTCATCCCCGACGAAGCGGTGTCCGCCGCCCTGCGCCTGGCGGTCCTGCGCGGAGTCGACGTGCGCCTGCTGCTGCCCTCGCGGCCCGACCACCGGATCGTCTACGCCGCCTCCAGCCTCTATGCCTTCGAAGCCGTACGGGCCGGGGTCCGGGTGTTCCGCTACGGCCCGGGGTTCCTGCACCAGAAGGTGGTGCTGGTGGACAACGAGATCAGCGCCATCGGCAGCGCCAACCTGGACAACCGTTCGTTCCGGCTGAACTTCGAACTGATGCTGCTGACGGTCGACCCGGCCTTTGCCGGCGAGGTCGAGAGCATGCTGCTCAAGGATTTCGAGCTGGCCCGCGAGGTCACCCACGAAGACAGCCGGGAAACCCACCGCCTGCAACAACTGGGCATGCGTATCGCCCGGCTGATTTCGCCGATTCTGTAACGGGAAGGACGATTTTCAGATCACTGTAGGAGCATTCCGAAAGGCTGCCACGGCCCTGCGATCGACACCGAGGGTCTTTTAAGCTCGGGGTTTCGCCGAACCATCTTCCGGAGGCCCCCCGATGAAGTTCACGTCTGGCAGTTCCAATACCCCACCGTCGATCAGCGTCGAATTCGGCAAGCCCAGCCATGTCCATCACCTGCACTACCAGGTGCTCTACAAGGACAAGCCCTTCGAGGAAGCCGCCCTCTACTACTACGACAACGGCCTGTACAAGATCGTCTCGCCGGGCGAGGAGCACTATGGCGTCTACGTGGTGAGGGGCAGCTTCGACGATCTGCGCTATGCCATCAGCTACATCTCGCTGCCCTCCAGCGACTGGTATGGCAATGTCGCCCAGCACGACCTGAGTTTCGACCGGGAGACCGCCACCTTCGAGCAGCAGGCCCTCCTGCCTTCGGACCAGAACGTACCGCGCCAACACGGCCACTATCGACTGGAGAGCAACCCGGTCGCCGACCCCCGCCCACTCAAGTGGTAGGCGGATAGTCAGCGGTAGAGGTCGCCGCGGGTCCAGGGCAGGTTGTGGCCGCCGTTGGACAATGGCTTCACCGCGAGGATCTGGTGCAGGTTGATCCAGCCCTTCTCGAAGGCGTAGGCGCAGCCGGCCAGGTACAGTCGCCAGATCCGCAGGGCCTTGTCCGGCACCAGCTTGCCCGCGGCCTCCAGGTGGCTTTCCAGGCGCTGGCTCCAGATGTTCAGGGTCCTGGCGTAGTGCAGGCGCAGGCTTTCGACGTCGACCACCTCCAATCCGGCTTCGCTGACGAAGGCCGAGATCATCGACAGGTGCGGCAGCTCGCCATTGGGAAACACGTAGCGGTCGATGAAATCACCGGCCCCGCGCCCGACCGGACGGCCGTCGACGTGCCGGGCGGTGATGCCATGGTTCATCACCAGGCCTCCCTCGCGCACCGCGCCGAACAGGATATTGGCGTATTGCTGCAGGTTGGCGTGGCCGACGTGCTCGAACATGCCGACGCTGACCACCTTGTCGAAGCGGCCGTCCTGCGGCAGGTCGCGATAGTCGAGCAACTGCAGGTCGACCTTGTCCTGCAGGCCTTCGGCGGCGACCCGCTCCCTGGCCAGCGCCAGCTGCTCCTTGCTCAGGGTGATACCGAACACCTTGACCCCGAACTCCCGCGCGGCGAAGCGCGCCAGGCCGCCCCAGCCACAGCCGACATCCAGCAGGTATTCGCCCGGTTGCAGGCGCAGCTTGCGGCACAGGTGGCGGAACTTGGCCTGCTGGGCTTCTTCCAGGCTGGCGTCGCCTCGTTCGAAGTAGGCGCACGAATAAACCATGTCGCGGTCCAGCCACAGCTGGTAGAACGAGTTGGACAGGTCGTAGTGGTAGGAAATCGACGCCGCGTCGGTTTCCTTGTCATGGGACAGGCGCTGTGCAGGATGATCCCCTTCGTCCTCCAACAGTGCCTGACTCAACTCGTCGCAGACCCGTACGACTTCACTGATCGGTCCTTCGAGTTCCAGCTTGCCCTCGACGAACGCGCTGCCGAGCAGGTCCAGCGTCGGATGGCTGAATTGCGCGACCAGTTGCGGGTCCTTCACGGTGATGGTGATGCTGGGCTGCGGCCCGAGGTCGAATTGATGGCCGTCCCAGAGTTTCAGGCGCAGCGGTAGCTGAAGATTCTGTAAGGCCGGTGGAAGTTGCGCGAGCATGAGTGGTCCCCCCCTTGTTTCAGAAGTCTGATTAAAGGGTAGCGCATGTACGGGAACTGTCAGGCTATCGGGATGATAGACCCGATTTATGGTGTTTGCCTGCTGGCGCACCACGCCCACACAAGATCGTTCCCACGCTCTGCGCGGGAATGCCTCTCTGGACGCTTGGCGTCCGCTCTTGTGACGCAGAGCGTCACGGGCTGCGTTCCCACGCGGAGCGTGGGTACGATCACGCACTCTGCATGGGAACGATCAATTTATGATGTTTGCCTGCTGGCACACCGCTATCTCCCACAAGATCGTTCCCACGCTCTGCGTGGGAATGCCTCTCTGGACGCTCGGCGTCCGCTCTTGTGACGCAGAGCATCACGGGCTGCGTTCCCACGCGGAGCGTGGGTACGATCACGCACTCTGCATGGGAACGATCAATTTATGATGTTTGCCTGCTGGCGCACCGCTATCTCCCACAAGATCGTTCCCACGCTCTGCGTGGGAATGCCTCTCTGGACGCTTGGCGTCCGCTCTTGTGACGCAGAGCTTCACGGGCTGCGTTCCCACGCGGAGCGTGGGAACGATCAGTGCTCTGCATGGGAACGATCAATTTATGATGTTTGCTTGCTGGCGCACCGCTATCTCCCACAAGATCGTTCCCACGCTCTGCGTGGGAATGCCTCTCTGGACGCTCGGCGTCCGCTCTTGTGACGTGGAGCGTCACGGCTGCGTTCCCACGCGGAGCGTGGGTACGATCACGCGCTCTGCGTGGGAACGATCACGTTTATGGTGTTTGCCTCCTGTCGAGGAGCCAACACGGCTCCTACAGAGGTGAGTGCCCAAGCCCGGAATCACTCGGGGAGCTTGAGCAACGGCTCCTGGAACCGCAGCAACCGCCCGGCATTGCCCAACACCAGCAGGGTGCTGAGGTTGTGCAGCACCGCCGCGATCATCGCCCCCGCCACGCCCAGCCAGCCGAAGGCCGCCGCCGCGACGATCGCCAGGGTCCAGCCGAGGCCGATCACCACATTGACCTGCAGGGTCCGCCGGCACTGGCGGCTCAGGCGCACACAAGTACCCAGGCGGCGCAGGTCGCTGCCGATCAACACCACGTCCGCCGAGGCCAGGGCGATGTCCGCGCCACCTGCGCCCATCGCCACCCCGACCACCCCGGCCTTGAGGGCCAGCGAATCGTTGATGCCGTCGCCCACCACCATCGGTCGGAAGCCGCTGTCGATCTCGCCGAGCACACGCTTTAGCTTGTCCTCAGGCAACGCCTGGGCCACGACATCGCTGACCCCGACCTCCCGCGCCAGGCTGTCGGCCACGCTCTGGCGATCGCCGGTCAGCAGCAGTTGCCGACCGAGGCCCAGCTCGCGCAGCTCACCGAGCGCATGCCGGGCCTCGGGCTTGGTGCTGTCGGCCAGCAGCAGCCAGGCCAGGAAACGACCGTCGAGGGCCAGGCCGGCAATCGGCCCGTCGTGCTCCGGCACCGGCGTGGTGGCGATCGCCAGTTGGCTGAACAACTCCGGCCGCCCCAGCGCCGCCTGGCCCTGGGCGGTCTGGGCAACCACGCCCAACCCCTGGCGCTCGTGCACGTCACTCAATTGGACGGGTTCGGCCGGCTCCACCAGCCCGGCCAGCGCCCGGCTGACCGGGTGGCTGCTGGCCGAACCGAGGCTCGCCGCCAGCCGCAACAGCGGCTCCCGGTCCTTGATCTCGGTCTGCAGCGACTGCAGGCGCAGGCTGCCGTAGGTCAGGGTGCCGGTCTTGTCGACCACCAAGGAGGTCAGGTCGGCCAACTCCTCGAGGAACGCCGAGCTGCGGATCAGGATGCCGTGCCGCGCCGCCACGGCGATCCCGGCAATCGCCGTGGCCGGCGCCGAAAGCACCAGCGCACAGGGACAGGCCGCCACCAGCACCGCCAGCATTGCCTGGGCGTCGTTGGTGATGAACCAGGTGACCGCGGCGATCATCAACACCAGCACCATGTAGCTGCCGGCATAGCGCTCCAGCAGCCGCGTGATCGGCGGCTTGGCCCGTTCGGCGCTCTGCATCAGCGCGATGACCTTGCCCAGGGTCGATTCGTGGCCGGTACGGGTCACTTCGATGCGCAGCAGCCCGTCGAGGTTGATCGCCCCGCCGAACACCTGCACGCCGACACTCGCTTCCAGCGGTACCGATTCACCGGTGATCGGCGCGGTATCGAGGCTGGCCTGGCCGGACAGCACCACGCCGTCGGCCGGCACCCGGTCACCGGCACGGACCTCGACCTGGTCACCAGCCTTGAGCGTGGCGTTGTCCACCTCGATCACGCTGCCATCGGCCTGGACCCGCCGCGCATGGCTGCGGGTCAGCCGGCCGAGGGCGCCGATGGCCTCCTGGGAGCCGATGACACTGCGCTCCTCGAGCACGTGGCCGAAGATCATGATGATCGGCAGCAAGGCGGCGGTCAGCAGGTCGCCAGTGGCCCAGGCACCGAGCATCGCCAGGGCGATCAGTTGGTCGGTGATGCCATGCAGGCTCGGGTAGCGCAGGCTGTACCAGGCCGAGCGCATCACCGGCACCGCCACCAGGACCGAGGCCACGCCCAGCAACAGTTGGCTGACCCCGACCTGACCAGGCGCCAGCCAGCGCCACGCCAGCCCAAGCCCGAGCAGGCCGAGGGCGAGCATCGCCAGCAGCAGTTGGCGCGCCGCGCTGCGCTGTTCGGCGCTGCTCAGCAGGCTGGCCGGCGCAGTGGCCGTGGTCGATGCACTCATTGCTCTGCTCCCTGGATGATCAGGCGGGAATCGTCCCGGGGGTCGACCGTGGTCACCGACCCGGCCTGCTGGAGAATCTTCGGCATGCGCTCGCGATACAGACGCAGCAACAGGCCCGGATCGCTGCCGTCCTGCTGGGCCTTGGCCAGGCTCGCCACCGTCGCCGTATCGGCCTGGGCCTTGGCCAGCCGTTCACTGGCCTGGGCCTTGGCGACCTGCACCAGCCGATCGGCTTCCTGGGTCGCCGACTGGCCGAGCTTGGCCGCTTCGTTATGGGCGTTGGCCACGGCCTTGTCGGCCTGCTGGCTGGCGGTCAGTACCGCGTTGAAGGCGTTCACCGCCGGGCCCGGCAGGCTCGACTGCACGTCGACTCGCGCCACCTCGACGCCAATGCCCTGCCCGCTCGCCGCCAACTCGGCCAGGCGTCGGTTGATCCCCTGCAGCAGATCGCCACGCAGGCGTTCGCGGCGCTCGGCGGCCTGGCTGTCGCTGCCGATCAGCTCCGGCCGGGCGACCAGGATGGTGTCCAGGTCCCGCGCGGCGGTCAGGACCACAGCGCTGCGGGTGACGATCCGGTCGAGCGCCGGCAGTACATGCTCGGCCTGGAGCACGAAGGCATAGGGATCAGTAACCTTGTAGAACACCCGCACATCCAGCTGCACCACACCGGCATCGCCGGTCAGCAGGTAGCCGGAGCCGGCCAGAGCGTCGTTGACCGGCGTCGCCAGGGTCGCCTGGCGATCGGCCTGCAGCGCCGCATCGGAACGCAGCAGCCCTTCGACGCGTCGCTCGATCACCCGGTCCGCTGCCGGCAGGATCACCACCTGCTCGAACGGGCGTGGCCAGGCCAGCAGCAGCCCGGCGTTCTGGATACGTTCCAGCGCCCCGAGGCGCAGAACCACCGCGCGCTCCTGCGGATCGATCTGCCGCACGTTGGAAAAGGCCCAGGCCAGCGCCGCCAGCACGGTGACCCCGTACAGGCCGAGAAACGCAAGGCGCCCGGCCTGGATCCACGGGCTGTCCAGGCCGCTTGTCGGTTCCGGGTGTTCACTCATGGCTGCGACCCGGTCTTGCCATCATGCTTGTCGAGCGCGGTGGGCGGCCCGTCGACCAACACCCGGAACGGTGCCGCGTCGGTGCGCAGGATCAGCTTGGTCCCCGGGGTGACGAGGGTGCCGAGGGTGTCCAGCGAGCGCAGCAGGTTGTACAGCTGCGGCGAACCGGCGTAGGCCCGGCCGTAGATCTGCGCCGCCTCGACCCGCGACTGCGCCTCGATGTCGGCGGCCTTGACCGTCGCATCGGCCTGCAGGATGCGCGCATCGCGTTCGGCGGCGGAGCGGATCTGCGCGGCCTCGCGCTTGCCGACCGCGGTGCGTTCGGTGGCGATGGTCTCCCGTTCGGCCCGCATGCGATCGACGGTGGCCGAGAGCGTGACCGAAGGCAGCGTCAGGCGCTCGACGCCGACCTGCAGGACCTTTACGCCATAGGTCGAGAGCAGTTGCTGGTCGATCTGCTGGCGCAGTTGCGCCTCGAAATCGGCGATGCGCACCTGGCTGGCATCGGTATTGACCAGGCTCGACAGATCGAAGCTGGCCGCAGTGGTCTCCAGTGCCGAACCGACGAAGGTGCGGATCTGCCGTGCCGCCTCGTCCGGCTGGTTCTGCACCGCGCGCATGAAGCGCTCGACGTTCTGCGGATCGCCCTGGACCTGCCAGGCCACGTAGGCCTGGATGATGATGCGCAGGCCATCGCGGGTACCGACATCCTGCAGGCCACTGGAGGTGGTCCGCAGGCGCAGGTCGACCGGAATCGCCGCCTCGAACGGCGCCGGCCAGCGCCAGCCGAGGCCCGGTTCGAGCAGCACCCGCGACGGGTTGCCGAAGCGGGTGATCACCGTCGCCTCGCCGGAACGCACCTGCACCAGGCTCGCCGCCGCGACCGCGAACAGGATCAGCAGCAGTGCCCAGCCCATGCGCCGCCACGGGAACGGCCCGCCACTGCCGGCCTCGCCATGGTGGTGAGGGTGCCCATGATGATGGTGGTGCCCGTGGTGGTGAGCATGACCGGCATGATCGTGGTCGCCGTGATCGTGATGATCGTGGGAATGAGAGTGGGACAGGCTCAAGGGGTGACTCCTGGCTGAACGGCTTTACGCGCGGGCATCGGGTCGGCCGGCGGCGTGAATGAACGCAGATCGATGGTGGGGGCGCTGTTGGCGCCCAGGCGGTGGTCGAGCACCAGCAGCCTGGCCTTGCCCAGCCCCTGGCTCAGTTGCGCCAGGTACTGTTCCAGCACGAACGCCTGGCCGGCCCGGGCATAGGCCTGGCGCTCGGCGCTGAAACGCAGGTCCGCCGCACGGGCAGTGGCCTGCACCTCATGGGCGCTGGCCTGGGCCTGGTCCTGGACGATGCTGGCCTGCAACTGCGCCTGGTTGGCCTGCTCGCTGGCGGCACCGCGCTCGCGGGAAATCAGGGCCTGGGCGCTGATCTGCGCCGCCTGCACCGCGTGATAGGCATTCGCCGCGCCGGCTGGCGGATGAATCGCCTCGACCACCGTGGCAAGGATTTCCACGCCACTGTCCAGGCGCTGCAAATCGGCCTGCACCGCACGACCGATATCATCGGCGAGTGCCGTGCGCTGTTCGCCGAGCAGGCCATCGAGAGTCCGCGAGGCGAAATCATGGACCAGCACCCGGCTGGCGGTGCTGCGGATCAGCGTCGGCACATCGGCGCTGTTGTAGGTGGCGGCCAGCGCGGCCTGGTCGCTCAGGCCGATACGGTAGACAAAACGCACGTCCATGTTGACCACCTGGAAGCCCTGGCGGTCACCGCTGCTGCTGGCGATCACCTGGGATTTCTCGTTCACGTGGCTGGCGTCCCACAGGCGGTTGGCGCTGGCCGGCGCCTCGCCCTCGGCGGGATCGGGTAGCGCGGGCGCCGCCGCATCGACGCTGGTCGCCAACTCGTGGACGACACCATTCTCCACCGCCAGCACCCGTCCCAATGGCCATGGCAGGCCGACGTGCAGCCCGGGGCCGAAAACCTCCACCGGCTTGCCGAAACGCTCGTAGATGCCGCGCCCCTGCAACGGCACCTCGCTGACTCCGCTCAACAGCCAGCCGACCGCCAGCACCACCAGCAGCACCGGCGCGAACGCCCGGCGCATGTAGCTGAAGGCCCAGACCTGGCGCAGGTCGATACCGAAGCGGTTGTGCAGCTCATCCTGCAGCGCCAGCAATGGCTGTGGCGGCCAGCGCAGCAGGCCGGCGATGAAGCTGGTCGCCACCAGCCGCGGCTCCAGGCTATCGCGCCGCGGACTGAACAAAGACAGCACGGCCCGCAACAGCAGCTCCGCCGCCACCAGTGCCGGCAACAGGCCGATCAGCGTCAGCAGGCGCACCGGCCAGAGGTTTTGCGGTCCACTGAACAACAGGCACAGGGCACTGGCCACCTGCACGCCGATTGCCACCCGGACGAGCTGGGCCAGGGCCTCGGCTTCCGGCCATTCGGCGGCATGCGCCTGGGCCAGCTGGCGCTCCAGCACCAGCAGGGCAAACGCCAGCAACAGGCCCAGCGCTGCCGCCACGGAGCCGCTCAGGCCCAGGCTCGCGCCGGCCAATGCCAGGTTCCAGGTCTGCTCGACACTCACCAGTGCCAGCAAGGCCCAGCCGGCGAGCCACAGCGTCGCCGGGCCGATCTGCGCCAGGGCGTTGCGCCACAGGCGGTCCAGCCGCGCCAGCAGGCGCTCGTAGGCACCCTCCGGCTCGGCCGGCGCGGGCGCGGACGGCTCGACTTCACCGGGCACCCTGGCCTGCTCGCGCCAACGCGCCACGCCCGCCGCCGACTGCAAGGTCGCGACCAGCACCAGCAAGGCGGCAGCGTTATTGTTCAGCAGGGTCGGCCAGATCGACGCCGGGGCGAACAGCCCGACGAAGAACCCCAGCACCAGGCCGCTGAGCGCCAGCACCGTCAGGCCGATGCCCAGGCGCCGCAGTTGTCGGGCCTGCACGCCCGCCCGTTGGAAGCGTGGCAGGCTGTCGAGGTCGGCCTCCAGCGCTTCAAGATCCACTCGCATGTCCACTCCAGACCCGGCGCAGCCACCGAGGTCATTCATCACTAAAAGAGCCGGTCTCCCGGTGCGACGTCAGGCCATGGCGTCACCGGGCACCTTCACCCTGAAACATTTAGTTACCTTATAACAGAAAGGGTGAATTTTTCGTCCGCCAGGGCGTTTTTTGTAGTGCGTCAGCAGGTCCGGCCAGCGCTGTGAGCCCTCCCCTGGCGAGACTCGCAACGAAGCCGGGACAAATCCGATTGAACCAGGCAGAAGCTGTTTTCCGGTTTAACTCAAATATCCCAAGACATTACTTACATACACAATATATAAATCCTACAGATAAAACGGCTCTTATAATTATAAACAGCGGCAACGTAACAAAATCCAGCCAGTGTGTGACTTGATTGGCGAATCACCAATGACTAACATCCCGTTATCCGGAACACACTTTTATTATCTTGAAAACGATAAAACTAAAAGTGGAATCTCGGGTAATTACCGAAATCTTGCAATAAAAGACCACAGTGGCTTTACCGCCGGTTGCCCACGCGACAACTCATACTGACGGGTCATCCCTTAAAATAAATACATTGCAATAAATTATAACGACAGGCCAAACGGCAAACACACTTGACACCTCATCGTGCGTGCTGGTGTATCTATCACCAACACTCAGCGCGCACCCCAGCGACGGAGCCGCCATGAGTCGTGATTTGAACCAGTATTGTTTTTTCCAACCGCCTTCCGGGCCTTTCGGCGCCTCCAGCGGAGTCAGTTGCCTGACGATCAACCAACCCGGCTCACGCCTGGCACTGAATAACCTGCTGGATGTGATCAGTCATGAGATACGCCAGGAAGATAACGAGAAAGTCCATCGCCTGACCTTCAGGAGTGGCCAGACCCTCTGCATAAAAGTCGACGCCAACCTGATCACCGTCCGAGGTCCGCGTATCAGCTTCCACAGCGATTCGCGTTATCCACAGGTGACCTACCTGGAAGATCCAGCCCTGAGCAATACTAGCAATAAGCTATCAATTTGACCCCTGCCGTCGCTGAATCCGGGCGCCCCAGCCTGGATTCAGGGTTTGCCCCTTGCTTCGTAGCGGGCCCTTTCCCAGTTTGTTTCTCGAATGTGCATGGCCGCACGGATTTTTAGCCGGAAGCTAATGTCAGCCTCAGTTATTTATGGCAATAATTCGTTCACTTTGCCGATAAACGGTTATGCCTGACATCACCCTTCCGGACCCGAGCCCTCTCAGACAAGGACCGTCGCTTTCATGCCCTCGATCTATCAGCTCAAACCACGCTTCCAGAACCTGTTGCGACCCGTGGTCCAGCGCCTGTTCGACAATGGCACCACCGCCAACCAGGTCACCCTCTGCGCCGCCTTGATTTCCCTGCTGGTTGGCGCGCTGGTGGCGACCTTCGCCCATCACGCCTGGGTTTTCCTGCTCATCCCCTTGTGGATGATCCTGCGCATGGCCCTGAACGCCATCGACGGCATGCTGGCCCGGGAGTTCGGCCAGCAGTCGAAGCTCGGTGCCTACCTCAACGAGCTGTGCGACATCATCGCCGACAGCGCGTTGATCCTGCCGTTTGCCCTGCTGCCCGGGATCAGCCTGCCGGCGGTGTTGCTGGTGACCCTGCTGGCGCTGTTCAGCGAATACGCCGGGGTGATGGCACCGCTGGTCGGCGTCTCGCGTCGCTATGACGGCCCGATGGGCAAGAGCGACCGGGCCTTCGCCCTCGGCGTGATCGCCACCGGGGTCACCTTCGGCCTGCTCCAGCCCCTGTGGATAAACGGCCTGTTCCTGCTGATTGCTGCACTGCTGGTGGTCACGCTGGTCAATCGTGTCCGCCAGGGCCTGAAAGAAGCCAGTTCACAGCTACCTGAATAGAAAGCGGGCCCCATGGGTCCTCCAACGATCTGCGACACGGCACAAGGATATTGCGATGCGCGACGAGCAAACCCAGACCTTCAGTACCCACGATGGCGTCGAGCTGTTCTATCGCCACTGGCCGGCCACCGCACCGGTCGCCGGTGAACCGCGCAAGGCCATCCTGCTGTTCCACCGTGGCCATGAGCACTCCGGGCGCATCGCCCACCTGGTGGACGAACTGGACCTGCCGGAATTCGATTTCTTTGCCTGGGACGCACGTGGCCACGGCCAGTCGCCCGGTGAACGCGGTGACAGCCCGAGCTTTGCCACCAGCGTGCGCGATGTGCAGACCTTCTGCGATCACCTGGGCACGACCTTCGGTATTGCCGAGGAAAACATCGCGGTGGTGGCCCAGAGCGTCGGCGCGGTGATCGTCGCCACCTGGGTGCATGATTATGCGCCGAAGATCCGCGCCCTGGTGCTCGCCTCGCCGGCCTTCAAGGTCAAGCTCTACGTGCCCTTCGCCCGCCCGGGCCTGGCCCTGCTGCGACGCTTTCGCGGCAACTTCTTCGTCAACAGCTACGTCAAGGCCAAGTTCCTCAGCCATGACCCGCAACGCATCGCCTCCTATGACAGCGACCCGCTGATCACCAAGGCGATCTCGGTCAACGTGCTGCTCGGCCTGTACGAGGCCGCCGAGCGGGTGGTCGCCGATGCCAATGCGATCCAGGTGCCGACCCAGGTGCTGATTTCCGGCGCCGACTTCGTGGTCCACCGCAAGCCGCAGGAGCAGTTCTTCCAGCGCCTGGGCAGCCTGCAAAAGGAACTGCACGTGCTGCCGGGGTTCTTCCACGACACCCTCGGCGAACGCGACCGGCACCTGGCGGTCAGCCGGGCCCGACGGTTCATCGAGCAGGGCTTCCTCAGCCCGGTTAACCGCCCGAGCCTGCTCGACGCCGACCGCATCGGCGAAACCTGCGCCGAGTCGGAAGCACTGGCCGCCCCGCTGCCGCACAACTCGCCACGCGACCTGTACTGGCGCCTGACCCGCGCCGGCATGGCCGTGGGCGGCAAGCTGTCGGCCGGGGTCAAGCTCGGCTTCGACACCGGCTTCGACTCCGGCAGCACCCTGGACTATGTCTACCGCAACCAGCCGACCGGACACAGCCCGCTGGGCCGGATGATCGACCAGAACTACCTGAACTCGATCGGCTGGCGTGGCATCCGCCAACGCAAGCTGCATGTCGAGGAACTGCTGCGCCTGGCCATGGCCCGGCTGCGCGAGCAGGGTCGCCAAGTGCGCATCGTCGACATCGCCGCCGGCCACGGGCGCTATATCCTCGAGGCGCTGCAGGGGGTCACGCCGCTGCCGGAATCGATCCTGCTGCGCGACTACAGCGACATCAACGTGCGCGACGGCAGTGCACTGATCGCCGAAAAGGGCCTGGGCGAGATCGCCCGCTTCGTCAAGGGCGACGCCTTCGACCGCGCCGACCTCGCCGCGCTGGAGCCCAAGCCCAGCCTGGCGGTGGTGTCGGGGCTCTACGAGCTGTTCGCCGACAACGGCATGGTCGGCAACTCCCTCGCCGGGTTGGCCGAGGCCTGTGAACCGGGGGCCTACCTGGTCTACACCGGGCAACCCTGGCACCCGCAACTGGAGCTGATCGCCCGTGCGCTGACCAGCCATCGCCAGGGCCAGGCCTGGGTGATGCGCCGACGCAGCCAGGCGGAAATGGACCAGTTGGTGGAAGCCGCCGGGTTCCGCAAGATCACCCAGCGGGTTGATGAATGGGGGATCTTCAGCGTGTCCCTGGCACAACGGGTGCAATGATGGACGCCACCGCGCGCGAGGCCGGCCTGCTCAAGCGCGCCGTGCTCTGGCTGCTTCTGCTGGCACCGCTGTTCTTTGGCAGCTATGGCTTCGCCACCTGGTACACCAGCCAGCGCAGCGACGTCGGCAGCTACGTGTTCGGCTGGGAAAGCCAGATACCGTTCTGGGCCTGGACCATCGTGCCCTACTGGTCGATCGACCTGCTGTACGGCCTGTCGCTGCTGCTGCCGCGCAGCAGGCGCGAGCTGGACCGGCATGCCCTGCGCCTGCTGACGGCGCAGGTCATCGCGGTGTCGTGCTTCCTGCTCTGGCCGCTGACCTTCACCTTCGCCCGGCCGCCGCTGGATGGCCTGTTCGGCTGGCTGTTCGCGGTGCTGGCCGGCTTCGACAAGCCGTTCAACCAGGCGCCGTCGCTGCACATCGCCCTGCTGGTGATCCTCTGGGTCATGTACCGCCGGCATTTCAACGGCGCCTCGCGCTGGCTGGTGCACGGCTGGTTCGCCCTGATCGGCCTCTCGGTGCTGACCACCTATCAACACCACTTCATCGACGTGCCCACCGGCGCCCTGGCCGGCTGGCTGTGCGTTTGGCTGTGGCCGGACGATCGCCCCAGCCCGCTGGCGGTGGCGCGCCTGGCCCGCGATGGGCAGCGCTTGCGCCTGGCGGCGCGCTACGGGCTGGGCGCGGTACTGCTCGCCGTTGCCGCCGGGTATTTCGCCGGAGCCGCGTTGTGGCTGTTCTGGCCGGCGCTGGCCCTGCTGCTGGTGGCCCTCAACTACGCGCTGCTCGGTGCCCAGGGCTTCCAGAAGCGGGTCGATGGCAGCCTGAGCCCCGCTGCCCGCTGGCTGTTCGCACCCTACCGGGCCAGCGCCTGGATCAACTCACGCTTGTGGACAAGAACTCATCCACAGCCCGATCACCTTGTGGATAACCTCTGGCTCGGGCGCCTGCCCAGCCGCGCCGAGCTGCGCGACAGCCCGTTCAAGGCCATCGTCGATCTGTGCGCCGAACTGCCCCTGGCCGCCGAGGGTCGAGCCTACCGGAACATCCCGGTGCTGGACCTGGTCGCGCCGTCCGCCGAACAGTGCCGGGAAGCCGCCCTGAGCATCGAGCAACTGCGCCAGCACGGGCCGCTGCTGGTCTGCTGCGCTCTTGGTTATTCACGCAGCGCCACGGCCGTTGCGGCCTGGCTGCTGTACAGCGGCCGGGCCCGGGAAATCGACGAGGCCCTGGCGCTGATCCGCGCAGCCCGCCCGGACGTGGTCCTGCAGCCGGCGCATCGCCAGGCGCTGGAAGCCATGATCCACCTGCAACCCGGCGAGCCTCCGGCCCGCCTGAGGATCGTCGATGCCCGCTGATATCCCCCTGCATGTCGTCGCCAGCCTGCTGCGCCGGGGCCGCTCGCTGGATCAGTTATCCACAGGGCTGACCCTGCTCGGCGTCCTGCTGGGCCTGGCCCCGCTGCTGATCGGCACGCTCAGCCCCTGGTGCCTGGGCCTCGGCCTGTGGCTGGTGCTGTCGGGGTTGCTGCAGAAATACTGGGCGTTCCGGGTGGCCTTCGACGCCGACCTGTTCCAATTGATGGCCAGCGACCCAAGCGCCCTGGGCGACCGCACCGAAGCGCTGGACACGGCCCTGCAGGACCTTGGCCTGCAACCGCGCCAGGCCCCGAACCGCCCCTGGCGCGAGCGTAGCCGCGGCGCGCTGCGCCTGCTCAAGCGCCAGGCGCTGTGGCTGGCGCTACAGCTCTTCCCGCCCCTGATCGTCATCCTGGCCAGCCCCTGGCTGCCTTTCGCCGGATAAGGAATCGTCATGCTCGAACCCCTGGTAGCCACCAGCATCACCTCTGCCGCGCGCCTGATCACCGGCGCGCGCAGCCTGTGGATAGGTTGCGCGCCCGACCCGGTGCAGCGCATCTACTTCGCCAACCACAGCAGCCACGGCGACTTCGTGCTGCTCTGGGCCTCGCTGCCGCGGGCGCTGCGCGCACTGACACGCCCCGTCGCCGGTGCCGACTACTGGAACAGGAGCGCGCTGCGCCGCTACATCATTCGCCGGGTGTTCAACGGTGTACTGATCGACCGCGAGCGCAAGGAGCCTGGGGATAACCCCCTGCAACCGATGCTCGATGCGCTGGAACAGGGCCACTCGCTGATCATCTTTCCCGAGGGCACCCGCAACCAGGACGAGGGCCTGCTGCCGTTCAAGAGCGGGATTTTCCACCTGGCGCGGGCTTATCCACAGGCGCAACTGATCCCGGTGTGGATCGCCAACCTCAACCGGGTCATGCCCAAGGGCCGCGTACTGCCCCTGCCGCTGCTGTGCACCACCTCCTTCGGTGCACCGCTACGACTCGAAGAAGACGAAAGCAAGGAAGACTTCCTGAAACGCAGCCGCGATGCGCTGCTGGCCCTGGCTCCGGAGCAACACTGAGATGGATAGGCAAACCCTGATGTTGTTCGCCGGGATCGGCATGATCCTGGTCCTGGCTTCGCTGATCGGCTTCGTCCTCAAGCGCCGCGCCGGCGAGACGCCGAACGCGGTGATCGACAACCTCAACGCACGGATCAACGCCTGGTGGGTGATGGTGCTGGTGATCGGCACCGCTTTCTGGCTCGGCACCGGCGCGGTGATCCTGCTGTTCTACGCGGTGTCGTTCTATGCCCTGCGCGAATTCCTGACCCTGACACCGACCCGGCGCAGCGACTACCCGGCGCTGGTGGCGGCGTTCTACCTGGCGCTGCCGTTGCAGTACCTGTTGATCTACTCCGACTGGTACGGGCTGTTCTCGATCTTCATCCCGGTCTACGTGTTCCTGCTGCTGCCGATCCTCGCTTCCCTCGGTGGCGACAGCACGCACTTCCTGGAGCGCGCCTCGAAGGTCCAGTGGGGGTTGATGATCGCGGTGTTCTGCGTGTCGTTCGTACCGGCCCTGCTGACCCTCGATATCGCCGGTTACGAAGGCCGCAACCTGCTGCTGATCGCCTACCTGGTGATCGTGGTGCAACTGTCGGACGTGCTGCAATACGTCTGCGGCAAGCTGTTCGGCAAGCGCAAGATCGCCCCCAACCTGTCGCCCTCGAAGACCGTCGAAGGCTTCGTCGGCGGCATCACCCTGGCCTCGCTGATCGGTGGCGCGTTGTTCTGGATCACCCCGTTCAAGCCCTGGCAGGCGTTGCTGATCGCGCTGCTGATCAACCTGCTGGGCTTTGCCGGCGGCATCGTCATGTCGGCGATCAAGCGCGACCGTGGGGTCAAGGACTGGGGCCACATGATCGAGGGCCACGGCGGCATGCTCGACCGACTGGACTCGGTGTGCTTCGCCGCACCGATCTTCTTCCACCTGGTGCGCTACTGGTGGACCTGAAGGCGGCGCCCAGGCGATAACAGCTGGTAGCAAGTACGGTCCTGTGGTGAACACGGTCCTGTGGCGAGCGGGCTTGCCCGCGCTGGCGCGCGAAGCGCGCCCTGAAAAAGTGATCACCGTGTCCCAGGTAAACCCGGTGCCTCGTCCCACGACGGCTTCGCCGCCGAGCGCGGGCAAGCCCGCTCGCCACCGGGTGGCGGTCTTGGCAACTTGACCGGCGTTCGCAGATGCGCGCATCCGATCGTTCCCACGCTCCGCGTGGGAATGCTGCCCCTGACGCTCCGCGTCATCCGTGCGAACGCGGAGCATCCCGGGAGACATTCCCACGGGGACCGTGGGAACGATCGGCGTTGGCAAGACAAGCGCTTGACCGACATCCTTCCACGCGCTCATATTATGATTATAATATTTTATATCCCTTGATGTATGCGCTGGCAGGAGAACGACCATGAGTAACTACGACGTGATCATCATCGGGGGAGGCCCCGGTGGCTATAACGCAGCCGTCCGCGCCGGGCAGCTGGGCCTGAAGGCCGCCTGTGTGGAAGGCCGCGCAACCCTCGGCGGCACCTGCCTGAACGTCGGCTGCATGCCCTCCAAGGCCCTGCTGCACGCCTCCGAACTCTACGAGGCGGCCACCCGCGGCGAACTGGCCAACCTTGGCATCGAGGTGACGCCCAGCCTCAACCTGGCGCAAATGATGAAACAGAAGGACGACAGCGTCGCCAGCCTGACCCAGGGCATCGAATACCTGTTTCGCAAGAACAAGGTCGAGTGGATCAAGGGCTGGGGCCGTATCACCGGGCCCGGGCAAGTGGAAGTGACGGCCGCCGACGGCCAGACGAGCCGGTTGCAGGCGAAGGACATCGTGATCGCCACTGGCTCCGAACCGACACCGCTGCCCGGCGTGGAGATCGACAACCAACGTATCCTCGATTCCACCGGTGCCCTTTCACTGCCCGAAGTACCGCGCCACCTGGTGGTGATCGGTGCCGGAGTGATCGGCCTGGAACTGGGCTCGGTGTGGCGCCGGCTGGGCAGCCAGGTCACGGTGGTCGAGTACCTGGACCGCATCTGTCCCGGCACCGACCTGGAGACCGGCAAGACCCTGCAACGCGCCCTCTCCAAGCAGGGTATCGGCTTCAGGCTCGGCACCAAGGTGACCAGTGCCACCCCCTCGGCCAGCGGCGTGCAGTTGAGTGTCGAACCGGCCGCCGGCGGCGAAGCCGAGCTGATCCAGGCCGACTACGTGCTGGTGGCGATCGGTCGCCGTCCCTTCACCCGCGGCCTCGGCCTGGAGAACGTCGGCCTCGCTACCGACCCGCGAGGCCTGCTCGCGCACCAGGGGCATCGCACCGAAGTGCCGGGCATCTGGGTGATCGGCGATGTCACGTCGGGGCCGATGCTCGCCCACAAGGCCGAGGACGAAGCCATGGCCTGCATCGAACGGATCGCCGGCAAGGCCGCCGAGGTCAACTACGCGCTGATTCCCAGCGTGATCTACACCCGCCCGGAACTGGCGAGCGTCGGCCAGACCGAGGAACAACTCAAGGCCGCAGGCCGTGCCTACAAGACCGGCAAGTTTCCCTTCAGCGCCAACAGCCGGTCCAAGATCAACCACGAGACCGAAGGGTTCGCCAAGGTCCTGGCCGATGCCCAGACCGACGAGATTCTCGGCGTGCACCTGGTCGGCCCGAGCGTCAGCGAAATGATCGGCGAATACTGCGTGGCCATGGAGTTCTCGGCCTCGGCCGAGGACATCGCCCTGACCTGCCATCCGCACCCGACACGCTCGGAAGCCTTGCGCCAGGCAGCGATGAACGTGCAAGGCCTGGCAACGCAGATCTAGTCGACTCGCATGGGAAGATGATCAAGCGGCAGCGGTCCGGGCGTCTTCACCGCCTGGATCGCGAAGTTGCTACGGATGTCGCGTACACCCGGCAGGCGCAGCAGTTCGCCGGTAAGAAAACGTTCGTAGGCGCGCAGGTCGGGGACCACCACCTGCAGCAGGAAGTCCGACTCGCCGGACACCAGAAACGCCGAGATCACCTGTGGCAAGGCCGTGACCGCCAGCCGGAATGCCTCGGCGTCGGCTTCATGATGCCGCTCGACCTTGACCCCGACGAACACCGTCAGCCCCAGCCCGACCTCATCCCGATCCAGGTTCACCTGGTAGCCGCGAATCACCCCGGCCTCTTCGAGCATGCGTACCCGGCGCAGGCATGGCGAAGCCGACAGGCCGATCTCGTCGGCCAGCTCGACGTTGCTCAGGCGGCCATCGCGTTGCAGCGCGGCGAGAATCTTGCGGTCGTAGGCGTCGAGTTTGATTTTTGGCATATCTGGCTACCTAGTTTGTCTCTGTTGGCATTTTGTGCCAAGTCTAAGCCCGTGCAGGGTCGAATACGCAAGCACCTGCCCTGGCCTTCCAGCATAGACTCTTTCCTGTTTCCCACCTTCAACCCAGAGAACGGCCACGATGCTCCTCTACCTGCTCGCGCTGGCGATGGTTTATCTGCTCCCCGGTCCCGACATGATCCTGCTGCTGCAAACCGGCGCCCGCCATGGTCGCGTCCTGGCTCTCACCACGGCACTGGGGCTGGCCGTGGCCCGGGCCTGCCATGTCGGTCTCGCCGCGCTGGGCCTGGCGGCGTTGTTCAAGGCGGCGCCATGGACCTTCGACCTGGTACGCCTGGCGGGTGCCACCTACCTGCTATGGATCGGCGTACGCATGCTGCGCCCCGGCACACTGGGCAATCTCGGGATCGAGGACCCGGCGGCACGTTCGAGCCAGCTCGGTTGGCGGGCCGCCTTTCACCAGGGATTGCTGACCAATCTGCTGAATCCCAAGGCACTGCTGTTCTGTTCGGTGTTGCTGCCCCAGTTCATCGACACCCAGGCCGGGAGCGTCGGAACCCAGTTCCTCGGGCTCGGTGCTACCTTGGTGGTGGTCGGCCTGCTGTTCGACAGCGCCTATGCCCTGACCGGCGCCTGGATCGGCCGCTGGCTGGACAGCAACCCGCGGGCCCAGCGCCTGCAGCAATGGTTGTTCGGCGGCCTGCTGATCGGTTTCGCCGCGCGCCTGGCCTTCATCCAGCAAGCCTGAACCTTCCTACATGACAAACGCCGTTAGCAGGTGAGCCAACGGCGTTTTTCTTATACATTTCATTCCTCATTTATTCAGGCAGTCCAGTCACCATGACCAGCACGCTCGATCGTCTTATCGCCGGCACTCCCATTCTCTACGCGGGTAATCGGGTTTCCCCGGTCCCGCCGGAATTGGCCGAGCGTTTCCAGCCGGGCGATCACCTGCTGGTCGATCAGGGCAGCGGTGAACTGCTGCTGATTCCACAGTCGGTGCAACAGCTCGCCGCCGACGCCATCGGTGCAGCACAGAACGCCTTCACCGCGCTGGCACAGGTTTCGGATGAAGCCATCAGTCACTTCTTCGACCTGTTCGCCCGGCATCTGGAAACCGATGCGTCCTGGGCGTTGATCGAGGCCGCCAACCAGGCCGACCTGGCCCGTGCCCAGGCACTGGGACGCTCCACCACCCGCCTGGCGACCAGCCAGGCCATGCGCCGCGACATGATCGCCGGGCTGCGCGCCTGGCGTGATGCGCCGCTGATTCGCGGACGCGTGCGCGAGTCCGTGGAACACGCAGGCTGGAAAGTCGAACAGGTGGTCGCGCCGCTGGGGGTGGTGGCGTTCGTTTTCGAGGGCCGGCCCAACGTTTTCGCCGACGCCGCGGGCGTCCTGCGCACCGGCAATACCGCCGTGCTGCGTATCGGCAGCGATGCCCTCGGCACCGCCCAGGCAATCGTCAGGCACGCCCTGGCGCCCGCACTGCGGGAAGCCGGCCTGCCGGAAGGTGCGGTGTCACTGGTGGAAAGCCTCGACCGTGCGGCGGGCTGGGCGATGTTCGCTGATCGCCGCCTGTCCCTGGCGGTCGCCCGTGGCTCGGGCCATGCGGTGAAACAGCTCGGCGGCATCGCCCAACAGGCCGGCACCGTCGTCAGCCTGCACGGTACTGGCGGTGCCTGGCTGGTCGCCCATCAGGACGCCGATGCGGCCCGGTTTGCCGACGTGGTGCGCAACTCCCTCGACCGCAAGGTCTGCAACACCCTGAACGTCTGCGTGATCCACCGCCAGCGTGCGGCGGAACTGGTGCCGGTGTTCCTCCAGGCACTGAGCGAGGCCGGCAAGGCCCGCGGCCAGAACTGCAAGCTGCACGTGGTCAGCGGCGACGAAGGCGTGTTGCCCGAACAGTGGCTGCAGGCCCGGGTGACGGTTCGCCGCGCCGAGGGTGACCAGGAAGAGGCCCAGGTCGAAATCCTGCCCGAGGCACAACTGGGCCGTGAGTGGGAATGGGAGGACACGCCGGAAGTCAGCCTGAAGATCGTCGACGACCTGGACCAGGCCATCGCCCTGTTCAATCGCTACAGCCCGCAGTTCACCGTGTCGCTGCTCAGCGCCGATCGCCAGGCTCACGACTACTTCTACAACAGCATCAATGCGCCGTTCGTGGGCGACGGATTCACCCGTTGGGTCGACGGCCAGTACGCACTGAACAAACCGGAGCTGGGCCTCTCGAACTGGGAGAACGGCCGCTTGTTCGCCCGTGGTGCGATTCTTTCGGGTGACGGGGTGTTCACCCTGCGCAGCCGGATGAGCCAGGTCGATACCAGCCTGCGCCGCTGATCGCCGCTTGATCGTTCCCACGCTCCGCGTGGGAACCCAGCCCGTGACGCTCTGCGTCACAAGAGCGGACGCCGAGCGTCCTGAGAGGCATTCCCACGCGGAGCGTGGGAACGATCTGGTGCTCCGCATGGGAACGATCTGGTGCTCCGCGCGGGAACGATCTGGTGCTCCGCATGGGCACGATCTGAAGAACCTTATGGTTCAGAGATCCAGCACCAACGGCTCTTCGCCTTGGGCCGGCACCGCACAACAGATCAGTACCTGCCCTTCTCCCGGCATCTCCGACGGGGGTTGCGGATAATGCACCTGACCACTGATCAACCGCGTGCTGCAGGTGCCGCATGAGCCACCCCGGCAACTGAACTCCGGACGCAATCCACGACTCTCCGCCAACTCCAGCAGGCTCGCGCCCTTCGGTTGCCAACGGGCTTCCTTCGCCGAGGCGTGGAACAACACTGGCACCGCAACGGTCGCCGCCGGCGGTTGCTCGATCTGCCGGGCGCCCGGGTCCAACCGCCGACGCAGGGTGGAGGGCCCGAAGGTTTCGGCATGGATCTGCTCATCACGAATATCCAGGTCACGCAGTTGATCGTACAAACCCTGGGTAAAACCGCCCGGCCCGCAAAGCACGAAATCCACCGCGTCGTAATCATCGATCAGCAGTACCTGCTGCATGACCTCGACACTCAGTCGGCCGGGCAGATCGTAATCCGTCCCCGGCCTTGCCTGCGCCTCGGGCTGGCTGAGCAGGCGCACCACCCGTACCGTTTCTCCAGCACGCACCAGCAACTCATCCAGTTCCGCGGTGAAGGGCAACTCCGCCAGTGAACGGGCACTGAGGAACAGTACGCTCGGACGCATTCGGCGCGTGCGCTTGCCCTGGTACACCACCTCCCGCAGCATCGACAGCAACGGCGTGATGCCGACACCTGCCGCCAGCAACACCAGCGGACGCGGCGCACTCGGCGCCACGGTGAAGTGTCCCTGTGGCGCTCTCGCCTCAAGCAGATCGCCTACTTGCAGGTGATCGTGGATATGCGAAGACACCCGCCCATCACGTTTCACGCTGATCCGCAGAAACGGATCAGATGGCGCTCCGGACAGGCTGTAGGTCCGAATATGAGTCTGCCCGTCGATGTTGAACCGCAACGGCAGATGCTGCCCGGCCAGGAACAACGGGCTCCCTGCCCCATCGGTCGGCTGCAGATACAGCGAGCGGATGTTCCGGCTTTCCTCGACGATCCGCTCGATGCGCAACGGCCGCCAGCTATTGCCCAACGCTTCAGCCTGCAAACGCGCGGCGGCCTGCTGCCAATTACCGGTCATCAGGCTGTTGGGAGAAAAACCTTCGAACTTCCAGCGCAAGGTGGAACCAGCCGGGCGCCGGACAAAATGTTCCACGTGGAACTTCCACAAACGCTCGGCACCCTGGAAGGCTTTCACCAGGGGACCATCAAGAATGATCTCGGTGCGACCACTCAGTTGCAGCAGGTCGCCTGTGTCGAAGTCGATGAACAACAGGCCGGCCCGTGGATTGACCAGCAGATTACCCAGGGTGTTGAAGAACAGGTTGCCGGCAAAGTCCGGGATGGTCAGGCAGTCGCCTTCCACCTGGACGAAGCCGCTTTGCCCGCCCCGGTGGGAAACGTCGACCGAACGAGCTCCGTCGACATCGACATAGCTGGCGACGAAGAAGGTGTCGGCGGCGCGAATCATCGCCGTCGCCGGCGGGTCCAGGCGGGTCCCTCTCTGGACGATCCGTTGCGTCGGGTCGACCGGCGCCACCCGCTCGAACTGGCGCAATTGAATGTACTGTGGGCAATTGCCGAAGCTGTGTTCCACGACGACATCCAGGCCCTGCTCCCCCAGGCTGCGGATGCGCCCATTGAGCCGGTTGCGCCGCCGCGTGTGCAGTTCGATGCCCAACAGGCCCAGGGCTGCCCCTGCCCGCACGGCGTCGTGGGCCGGGTCTTCGGGCTGGGGAAAACTGTCGATCCGCAGGCACTTGGGGTCGGGAGAAAAGGCGAAGCCTGGCTCGCCTTCGAACAGACTTGCCCAGGGCCTTCCTTCCTCGTCGACGGCCCCGAACAGCATGAACGGCAGTTGCCGAAAGAAATCGCGATGCTGGTCCGGCATGTAGTCGCGGACCACCCGGGTGCCCAGTTCGGCCATCCGTTCGGCAACACCGACCCGCTCCTGCATCTGCCGTTCGCCTGCATGCCAGGGTGAAGCACCGGACTGATTCATCGCGATCTCTCCCGTGGCTGACTCAGGCCGTCTGCAAGCCGACGACGGTGCGTGGCATCGGTACGAAGCCCGGCAAGGCTTCGATCCGTGCCAGCCAGGCCCTGACGTTAGGGTAGTCCGCCAGCGAGACGTTGCCCTCCGGTGCATGGGCGATATAGCTGTAGCCGGCGACATCGGCGATGGTCGGTTGGTTGCCGACCAGGTACGGCGAATGGCTCAGCTCCTGCTCGACCACCTTGAGCAGCGCGTGGGAACGGCTGATCGCCTCCTCGGCATCGAAGTTGGCGCCAAACACGGTGATCAACCGGGCCCGTGCCGGACCGAAAGCAATCGGCCCAGCCGCCACCGACAGCCAGCGTTGCACGTGTGCCGCACCGACCGGATCGCTCGGCAGCCAGCGGCCGTTGCCATACTTCTGCGCCAGGTACACCAGGATCGCGTTGGAGTCAGCCAGGATCACGCCCTGGTCATCGATCACCGGCACCTGACCGAATGCGTTCAGTGCCAGGTACTCGGGTTTCTTGTGCGCGCCGCTGGGCAGGTCGACATGGATCAGTTCGACCGGCAGGCCGAGCAGGGACAGCATCAACTCGGCACGATGGGCATGACCGGAACGGGAGAAGTTGTAGAGCTTGATGGCAGGCTGGGACATTGGACACTCCAGGGGCGCGAGGACGATCCGGGATGGATCGCGCGGTGGAGTCATCTTCCGCCTGTGACGAAAACAACAGAATCACCAGAAATGGCAATCCGTTATTTCAGCAGGTGAAATAAATCAGGATCTGGGTACATCATCCTTTCAACGCCAGATTCTCCTTCAAGGCCGCCACCACGAAATCGACGAAACTGCGCACCCGCATCGGAGCCTTGCGCCCGCCCTGGTACACCACATGAATTGGCAGCGGCGGCAGCTCGAAATCTTCCAGCACCACTTCCAGTTCGCCCGAGGCCAGCTTGTCCGCCACCTGGTAGGACAGCAACCGGGTCAGTCCCGCTCCGAGGCAGACGGCACGAATCGCCGCCTGGTTCGCGGTCACCGCCATGCGCGGCTCCAGGCGGACATTGAGCGGCTTGTCACCGTCGACGAACTGCCAGCTGCGCACCTGGGAAGCGCCCGAGGTCATGATGATCCGTGCCTGGCGCAACTCATCCGGGTGCCCGGGCCGGCCGTGCTTCTCCAGATACGCGGGAGAGGCACAGACCACCCGTCGCACCTGCCCTACCCGTATCGCGTGATGCCCGCTATCCGCCAGCTCGCCAATACGCACGGCGACGTCGATACCGTCCTCGACCATGCGCACCACCCGGTCGATCAACAGCGCATTGATGGAAACGGCGGGATACTGCTCCAGATACCGCACCATCACCGGTGTGACGTACAGCTCGCCAAACAGTACCGGTGCGGTCATGGTCAATTGCCCGCTGGGCTGGGCGTGGCTGTCGGCGGCACTGGCATCGGCCTCTTCCAGCTCGGCGAGGATCCGCCGGCAATCCTCGAAGTAGCGTTGCCCAGGTTCGGTCAGGTGCACGTTGCGCGTGGTGCGGATCAGCAATTGCGCGCCGATACGCTGCTCCAGGGCCGCTATGGCGCGCGTGACACTGGGGGCCGACAGGTTCAGGCGCCGCGCGGCCGCCGAGAAACCCTGCTCCTGGGCCACGGCAAGAAACACCTGCATTTCCTGGAATCTGTCCACACCGCCCCCTGTGCACACCGGCAAAGAAAAGAGCCGCATCGGCGGCCCTTTTCAGCGTATCGAAAACCCGCCGCGATTACCCGGAGAGTTTTCCCAGGAAGGCCAACAGCGCCTGGTTGACGCTCTGCGGGTTCTCGATGCTGGAGATATGCCCGGCCTCGGGAATGCCGATGTATGGGCAACCGATGAGTTCGGCCATTTCGCGCGCTTCGCTCGGTGGCCGCGGCTTGTCCTGCTCGCCGCACATCACCAGGGTGGTGTCGGCATCCAGCGCGGCCAACGCCGCGAGACGATCGTCACGCCCGAAAATCAGGCGCCCCAGGGGCACGATGCTGTCGAGCAAACGCTCGCGGGAGTAGGCCGTCAGGGAGCTGCGGAAGGTCTGGTAGAACGGCGTCTGCGGATCGATGCCGGGCTTGAAGAAGATCGGTACGATGGCATCGAGCAGCGGTGGCGGAATGCTGCCGGCGTCCTCGATCATCTTCAGCATCGAGAAGTAGTACTGGCGGGTGGCTTCCGGTTCGGCACCGGCATAGGTGTCCATCAGCACCAACCCACGAATGCGTTGCGGCGCAGCCAGCGCCAGGCGTGCGCCCCACATGCCGCCAACCGACAGGCCGACCAGGCTGAAACGCTGGATATCCAACCCGTCGAGCAGGGCCAGCACCTGGTTGGCCAAGTCATCCAGGCTGTGGGTATTGGCCGGCAAGGGGCCCGACTGGCCGTGCCCCCACAGCTCCGGCACGATCACGCGATAGTGCTGGGACAACACGGCGATCTGCGGCGCCCACATGGCACTGTCCCACAGGTAACTGGAGCCCAGGACGACCACCTCGCCCTCCCCCTGGTCCAGGTAATGGAGCGGCTGTCCATCGATAGTCACAACTGGCATGGAATCCCCCTTGGGTGTGGATAAGCTGACAAATGCTGACATGGTATGCAGTGAGTGGACCTTGCAGATCAACGTAAGATGGTTCGCCACCCGCAACACGGAACCGAGAGCATACCGGATGCCATTGAGATTTCAGCCAAAGGAAGGAAGTATTCTCATCTGCAATTTCAGTGGTTTCGTGGCCCCGGAGATGGTGAAGCAGAGACCCGTTGTGATTTTGAGGAAGCATCCTCATAACAGCCGCCTCGTAACCGTTGTCCCGCTCAGCACCACGCAACCGGAAAGATTGTGCGCCTACCATGTTGAACTGCCGTGCTACCTGGCTAGCGAGGCAAAAAAAAGCTGGGCGAAATGCGACATGCTCTACACCGTAAGCATGGACAGGCTGGACCGCATCAAGACAAAAGGCCGCCATGGCCAGCGACAGTATGAGGTTCTGACGATGAGTGCCGAGCATTTCGCCGCCATCCAGGTCGCCGTTCTGGCAGGCCTCAATCTTCACCACCGCCTATAGGCATTATCAATTGGCCTTCGTTGCTCATTTTTGAGAGATTCAACCTGTACCCGAAAGGGGCTTGTGAGACTCTGAGGATCCTGGGTTACCCCAGCAATCGCAGAGCCAAGCAGGAAGAAGGTGATGACAAGCCATCCTGTTTGTGAGTAGGGCGCCGAAAGGCGCCCTTTGTCTTTCTGGCTAGACCCATTCCCCAGCGACGCCGGTTGCTTCAACGAGCGCTCTGATAAAAAGTTCAGACGCCTGATCGGTGTACGCCACGCAACAAAGCCTCCACCACCGCCCTGGCCATTTCAACTGAATGCGTGATCGACCAGATCTGATCCCTGACCAAATCGTCGGAGGAAGGGCCCAAGTCATCGGCGACGTATTCGGCGGCCTTGAGCAGGAATGACACATGCTGCAGCGCCACTTCTACGTCGACACCCTCACGGACCGTGAAGACCGGGAGCTTGTGGGCGTTGAGATAATCGGTGGGCGGTGCGGCGGTCTTGTCGATCACGCCGAAGCGCGGGGGCTGTGAGGGATCGGACTCGGGGGCGAGATAGTCGATGCAACGGCCGATGACATCGCGTACCACGGCGCATTTTTCATCCAGTACAGACGTGTGGGGCGGGTCTGGAACGATCTTGGTTTTCATGAAGTTCGGCTCCTTTGGTTCGTGAACCGCCACCAGACGTCGCTAAACGAATGAGGGTGGCAGCTGTGCACAGGTTAGCGAACCGGGAACCAAAGAACCGGCAGACCCGAAGGTCTCCCGTACACAGCCGCCATAGAGCATTCCTTCGGACATGAAACTGCCTGAATGGAGTCTTGGCACCACGACGCTCTGATTCACCCGGGTCGCTAAACCCGCTCGTTGATTTGGCAACGAGAACCAGAGCCTAAAGGGCGGGCTGACTGATCAACAAGTCAGCCAGAGCCGACGGCATTGTAGGCAAAACCAAGCTGAATCAGTAGGTCAGCCGACGAGTTGTGGATAAGTCGCTGCCCATCCATTAACACTTTGAAACCTTCGTTTTCGGCCAGGACTGGCTGGCTGAGCTACCCTCGTACCTTTACAGCACCGAAATCGTCTCCATGAACTACTCAGGACTTCTCTGCGCCGCCTTGCTGCTGTCGCTGGCCGGCTGCGAGCAATCGGTATCTTCGAGCAGTGGGGCTTCTGCAACGACCGCCGAGCCCCGCAAGGGCGGTTTTCGGGCGACCGGCAACGAGCCGGGCTGGGTCGTCGAAGTGGGCATGGGCGAAACGCCACCGTTGCATCTGGAGATGAACTACGGCCAACAGAAAACCGACGTCGCCAAGACCGAATCGACCCCGGACGGCTTTTTTGGCAACGCGGCGGACGGCACCGAAATCCAGGTGCTGATTGACCGCAGCACTTGCACCGACGACATGAGCGGCAGGAAGTTCGAAGCCACCGTGCTGCTCAAGGTCGGGGATCGGGACTACCGCGGTTGCGGCGAGTCCCAGGTGCGCTAGCAGTCACTCAAGCCCCGGTACCAGCGCAAGAAACCCGCCAGTCGTGGCCTTGAGCCGCAGCGCTTTGAGCGGCGCGTATTCCGGTGCCTGGTAGAAAGCCCTCGCCTCCTCGAACGTGGGGAAGCGGATGATCACCAGAACAGGCTGCGCCTCGCCCTCGTCCGGCTCGAGATCGTGATTCATCAGGGTCATGACACCACCATGCCGGTGGACCAATGGCCTGGCCTGCTCACCATATTCGGCCATGAGTTGCGGATCGGTAATGGTGAAGTTGCCAACCAGGTAGCCGGGCTGTTCGATTGCCATCGCTCTTTCCTCTTCAGTCGTTTTCCCGGCCCGCTCAGGCCACGAGCATTTCGGTGAGTTGTTGCTGGAAGCCTTCGACTTGCTGCGGCGATGCGCCCACCACTTCGTGGAAAACCAGCGGCGGCAGGTAGTTCATGCCAACGTAGAGCGCGGTGGCCTTCATCGGCGTCAGCACTTCTTCAATCGTGCTTTGCACCAGCCCCTGGTGGGAGAACGTATGGGCGGTGGCGCCGGTCGAGACCACGACCTGCATGCTCTTGCCCTGCAGGGCCTGCCCTTGCGGACCGAAAGCCCAACCATAGGTCCAGACCTCGTTCAGGTAGGCCTTGAGCATCGGCGTCAGATTGAACCAGTGAATCGGGAACAGGAACACGATGCGCTCGGCTGCCTCATAGGCCTTCTGCTCGGCCGCCAGGTCGAAACCGCCCAGGTTCTGGCCGTACAACGATTCCAGGTTGCGCAGGGTCACCTCGGGAAGCGTCACCGCAGCGTCCTGCAGGGCCTTGATGACGCGTGACTGATCGGGATAAGGGTGGGAAGTGATGACGAGTGTTTTCATGACGAGTCGTGTGGTCCATCCAGGTAAGTGATGGGCTCATTCTCGTCGTACGCATTCAATACGAGAATGCGTCACTGGGTTTATGATTATGCAACTCAAGGTTGCCAATACCGGTAAACCCACACAGGTATCGACCCCCCATGGATTCCTCGCAGCGTGTACGCGCCATTCTGTCCTTCGTTCAGGCGGCCGATGCCGGCAGTTTCGCGGGAGCGGCCAGGGCGCTGGGTATCTCCTCGGCGGCGGTGGGCAAGAACATTGCCGGGCTGGAAAAAGCCCTGGGCGTGCGCTTGATGAACCGCACGACGCGAACCATGAAACTGACTGAAGAAGGCGAAGCCTTCCTGCACCAGGCCCGGATAGGACTCGAAGCCCTTGACTCGGCCACCCAGGCAGCCATTGCCCATAGTGCAACGCCCATGGGCAGCGTGCGGATCTCGACCAGCGTCGGTTTCGGGCGTGAGCAACTGACCCCGGTGCTACCCGGCCTGCTGGAGAAGTACCCGGGCCTGTCGGTGGAAGTGGATTTCGACGATCGTGTCATCGACCTCGTCCAGGATGGCTATGACATCGCCCTGAGGGGAGGACGCATCCCCGATTCGTCGCTGGTTTCCCGGCCGATTTGTGACTTCAATCTGGTGCTGGTGGCAGCGCCCGCCTATCTCGACCGCCATGGCATCCCGCAAACCCCGGCCGACCTGGCCCGCCACCAGCTGCTCACCCGGCGTTTCCTTGGCGGTCGTGTCGTACCCTGGGATTTCAGGAACCGTGACGGCAGCATCATCACCCAGGACATCGGTTCGGCCGTGATGAAGCTCTCATCCCCGGAAGCGATTGTGGAAGCGTGCGTGGCCGGTGCCGGCATCGCCAACATTGGCGTGCACCATGCCTGGAAGTACCTGCTGGGCGGCCAGCTCAAGGTGCTGCTGCTGGACGTGCATCACCCCGGCAGCTTCGAGATGACCCTGCAGTATCCGCACCGCGCGCTGGTCGCGCCGCGTGTGCGGGTCACGGTGGAGTACCTGCTCGAGCGGTTCGCGCAACTCGAGGAGTTGCACGTACCGCTCGCGGCCCTGAAGGACTATCAGGCTTAGAACGTGGCCTTGACCTGCAGGCCGAAGACCAGTGCGTTATCGATGTCCTTCCCGGAGAAGGCCCCCGGCTCGATGATGTACTGCACATCCGGGCGCAGGATCAGCCACGGGGTGGCCTGGTAGCCGTAGCTCAGCTCGATCAACCGCTCGGCGTTGTCGATGTTGGGGAACGGCTGGCCGGCATTGAATGCCGCGTCTTCCAGCAGGTCGCGGCTGCGCGGGTTGGGCACGGCACGACCATAGCCCAGGGCCACGGTATCGCGCGGGCGACCTTCGAACGGCTTGTACAGCACCACGCCGGCGCCATACCACTTGGTGAACGGCGAAGCCGCCTCGCTCGACGCCGAGTACTGACCGAAGACATGCAGGCTGCGGCCTGGCGATCCGGCATCGTTCCACACCGCCTGCTCGGCCAGCAGGTAATGGCCGCTGCGGCCGGACACTTCCTTGCTGCTGCCGATGCGCTTCACGTCGGAGCTGTCGTAGTAGTAACCGAGCTTGTACTCACCCGGCAGTTCGCCCTGCGGCTTGTACACCAGCTCCACCGGCAGCACGGTACCGGTCGTGTGCTTGGGCCCCAGGTGCCAGGCACGGCTGGAGTTGCCGTTGCTTTGCGGGTCGACGTTGAACGCCGCCACGCGCAGTTGCCAGGACCGCGACAGGTCGTACTTCACCCGCGCGCCCAGGTGGGCGTTGGGGTAGTTGGTCCAGCCGCTGCCACCGGACATGTTCAGCGGGTGGCCGCAGAAGCCGGCGTTCATGAAGTTGCACAGGATGCCGCTGTCCAGGCCGCCGAGGTCGTTGCCCATGGCCATGTAGCCGAGCTTGACGTTGAGCGCCGGGGTGAACAGGGTGCGCTCGTAGCTGAGCTCCGTGAGACGGGTGTACAGGCCACCGTAGTTTTCCTGGATCGGCAGGCGGTTACCGACCAGATCTTCCGAAGCGCTGTTGCCGCGACGGTCGTTGATGGTCAACTGGACCCTGCCGCCATTTTCCCAACCGTACAGTTTCGACAGGTCGAACTGCACGCCGAGCTTGATGTTCTGCGAGTAGCGCGTCGAGCGACGCAGGCCACCGTTGGCGTTGTAGGCGGTTTCGCCGGTGTAGTCACCGGTGAACCTGACGCCATCTTCCTCGAGTTGGTGGCGCAGGCCGCCCCAGTCACCGGTCATGGCGCCGCTGTACAGCGGTTCACCATCGGCCATGGCAGTGCTACTGGCCAGTGCCAGCAGCAGGGCAGTCGGGGCGTGTCTAATTGGGAGGGGCATTGCGGTATCTCGGATTGGATTCAAAGCAGTGAACGGGCTGCCCTGCCAGCCACTGGCAGGCGCAAGGCGGCGCAGTTTATGCCCGTGCAAATTGAATTAACAGGTTCGTACATTTTCAGAAGCGCCTGTTGTCCAAAGGATCAACCCGCGAAAAGTTCGGATAAAACATTGAATCAGGTGGGAAATTCCTGAAAAAGTTTCATTTGCGCTGATTCAGGATGGTCAGGTTTTCCGACGAAAGTATGATCGCGTCGTGGATAAAGGCGCCCCGGGCGTGCGGCGAAACATGAACGAAGCGTCATCTCGTTTGAATGCGTAACCGCATCTGGCGAGATACGAACAGGGGACAGGACAGGTGGCCGGAGAGCAAACCTCTCCGGCTCCTGCGACAGCGTTGATTCTCTAAAGCGACAGCCTTCTTACTCCACCGTCACCGACTTCGCCAGGTTGCGCGGCTGGTCGACGTCGGTGCCCTTGAGCACGGCCACGTAGTACGACAGCAGTTGCAGCGGGATGGTGTAGAGGATCGGCGCCAGGGTGTCGTGAATGTGCGGCAGGGTGATGACGTGGGTGCCTTCGCCATTGCTCATTCCGGCCTGTTCGTCGGCGAAGACGATCAGTTCACCGCCACGGGCACGGACTTCCTGCAGGTTGGACTTGAGCTTTTCCAGCAGCTCGTTGTTCGGCGCCACGGTGACGATCGGCATGTCGTTGTCGACCAGCGCCAGTGGGCCGTGCTTGAGCTCGCCGGCCGGATAGGCTTCGGCGTGGATGTAGGAGATTTCCTTGAGCTTGAGCGACCCCTCCATCGCCACCGGATACTGGGCACCACGACCGAGGAACAGGGTGTGGTGCTTGTCGGCGAACAGCTCGGCGATCTTCTCGACCTTGGCGTCCATCGCCAGGGTTTCGCCCAGGCGGGTCGGCAGGCGACGCAGTTCTTCCACCAGCTCGGCTTCGACACCTTCGCCCAGGGTGCCACGGACCTGGCCCAGGGCCAGGGTCAGCAGCAGCAGGCCGACCAGTTGGGTGGTGAAGGCCTTGGTCGAAGCCACGCCGATTTCGCGACCGGCCTGGGTCAGCAGGGTCAGGTCCGACTCACGTACCAGCGAGCTGATGCTGACGTTGCAGATCGCCAGGCTGCCGAGGAAGCCCAGTTCTTTCGCATTGCGCAGGGCAGCCAGGGTGTCGGCGGTTTCGCCGGACTGGGAGATGGAGACGAACAGGGTGTCCGGCTGCACCACGACCTTGCGGTAACGGAACTCGCTGGCGACTTCGACCTGGCACGGAATGCCGGCCAGGCCTTCGAGCCAGTAACGCGCGACCATGCCGGCGTGGTAGCTGGTGCCGCAGGCGACGATCTGCACGTTGCGCACTTTGGCGAACAGCTCGGCGGCCTGCGGGCCGAACGCCTGGACCAGTACCTGGTTCTGACTCAGCCGGCCTTCCAGAGTGCGTTGCACCACGGAAGGCTGCTCGTGGATCTCCTTGAGCATGAAGTGGCGGAACTCGCCCTTGTCGGCTGCTTCCGCGCCATCGCGATACTGCACGGCTTCGCGCTCGACGGCCTGGCCGTTGATATCCCAGATCTGCACGCTGTCACGGCGGATCTCGGCGATATCGCCCTCCTCCAGGTACATGAAACGGTCAGTCACCTGGCGCAGGGCCAGTTGGTCGGAGGCGAGGAAGTTCTCGCCCAGGCCCAGGCCGATCACCAGCGGGCTGCCACTGCGGGCGGCCAGCAGGCGATCCGGCTGCTGTGCGTTGATCACGGCCAGGCCGTAGGCGCCGTGCAGTTCCTTGACCGTGGCCTTGAGGGCCTTGGTCAGGTCGCCCAGGTCCTTGAGCTTGTGGTTCAGCAGGTGGGCGATCACTTCGGTATCGGTGTCCGAGGTGAAGACGTAGCCCAGGCCCTTGAGCTGTTCACGCAGAACTTCGTGGTTCTCGATGATGCCGTTGTGCACCACGGCGATATCGGCACCGGAGAAATGCGGGTGGGCGTTACGCTCGCACGGCGCACCGTGGGTGGCCCAGCGGGTGTGGGCGATACCCAGGCGACCGGCCAGTGGCTGGCCGGCCAGGGCCTGGTCCAGCTCGCTGACCTTGCCGGTGCGGCGAGTGCGCTCCAGCGTACCGTTGTGGGTGAAGACCGCCACACCGGCGCTGTCGTAGCCACGGTATTCCAGGCGCTTCAGACCCTCGACCAGGATGGCCGTGATATTACGTTCAGCAACTGCACCGACAATTCCGCACATGCTCTTCTCTCCTAGCTGACGGCCGCGCAGATCAAATGAATGCCGCGGGCCTGAATCTGTTCGCGTGCCTCCTGGGGCAAGCGTTCATCGGTAATAAGGGTGTGGAAGCTGCCCCAGGGCAGCTCCAGGTTGGGAATGCGCCGTCCGATCTTGTCGGACTCGACCATGACCACCACTTCACGGGCCACCTCAGCCATCACCCGGCTCAGGCCGAGCAATTCGTTGAAGGTGGTGGTACCCCGCTCCAGGTCGATGCCGTCGGCACCGATGAACAACTGGTCGAAGTCGTAGGAACGCAGGACCTGCTCGGCGACCTGGCCCTGGAAGGACTCGGAGTGCGGATCCCAGGTGCCACCTGTCATCAGCAGCACCGGTTCGTGTTCCAGTTCGCTGAGGGCGCGGGCGACATTCAGCGAATTGGTCATCACCACCAGGCCGGGTTGCAGGCCCAGCTCGGGGATCATCGCGGCAGTGGTGCTGCCACTGTCGATAATGATCCGTGCGTGTTCGCGCAGGCGGCCGACCGCAGCCCGGGCGATGGCCTGCTTGTACTTCGAGACCGAGTGACCGAGGTCGCTGACCAGTTCCTGGGGCATGCTGATCGCGCCACCATAACGGCGCAGCAGCAGGCCGTTGCTTTCGAGTGCGGCCAGATCCTTGCGAACCGTAACCTCGGAAGTTTCGAAGCGCCTGGCCAGCTCGTCCACGCTCACCTCGCCCTGTTCATTGAGCAAGGCAAGAATGCTGTGGCGACGTTGCGGGGTGTTACGTTTCGACATGACTGGTTAAGTTTCGATTCGAAAGATAATGATGGCAATAAAAACCTGAAATCGAAACTTCGTCAAGTGAAAGGTTGTCAACGAATGGGCTGTGGGTAACTTTTCCACTGCTGCCAACCGGCTCTCCAATCCGCCCCTGTGGGAGACTCTATGGTTGTGGGCAAGACTTGAGGGCCTGTTCGCGGGCAAGCCACGCTCCTACAGAGGGGCGCGGTCCTCCGAGCCTGGCGCGGTCATTGTGGGAGAAGGCCGGGCGGCGCTCCCACAAGGGAAGTTATCCACACGCCAGGACAAGGAGTTTACCCACAAACACAGAGGGCTACCCACGGTAGCCCTCTCTTTCCACAACCTCGGAAACGCTTGTGGATAATTCAGCTCTTCTTGATCTTCACCGGCCGTTTCCAGCCGTCGATATTGCGCTGGCGCGCACGGGCCACTCCCAGTTGGCCTGCCTCGACGTTCTGGTTGATGGTCGAACCCGCCGCCGTGGTCGCGCCATTGGAGATATCCACAGGGGCAACCAGGGAGTTGTTGGTCCCGATGAACACATCGTCACCCAGCACGGTCTTGTGCTTGTTGGCACCATCGTAGTTGCAGGTGATGGTACCGGCACCGATGTTGGTCCGCTCCCCGATCTCGGCATCGCCCAGGTAGGCCAGGTGGCCGGCCTTGGTGTCGTTGCCCAGCACGGCGTTCTTCAGCTCGACAAAGTTACCCACATGGGCACGCTCGCCCAGCACACTGCCCGGCCGCAGGCGGGCGAATGGCCCGGCATCGCTGCCCTCGCCCATGATCGCGCCGTCGAGGTGGGTGTTGGCCTTGAGGACCACGCCCTTGCGCAGGGTGCTGTCCTTGATCACGCAGTTCGGGCCGATCACCACGTCGTCTTCGATCACCACGTTCCCCTCAAGGATCACGTTGATATCGATCAGCACGTCACGCCCCACGGTGACCTCGCCACGCACGTCGAAGCGAGCCGGATCACGCAGGGTCACGCCCTGGGCCATCAGGCGCAGGGCCGCACGCTTCTGGTAGTGGCGCTCGAGCTCGGCCAGTTGCCGGCGGTCGTTGGCGCCCTGCACTTCCATCGCATCGTGGGGTTGTTCGGTTTCCACCACCAGGCCGTCGGCGACCGCCATGGCGATCACGTCGGTCAGGTAGTACTCGCCCTGGGCGTTGTTGTTCGACAGGCGGCTCATCCAGTCACCCAGGCGCTGGGCCGGCAGTGCGAGGATGCCGGTGTTGCCTTCGGTGATGGCGCGTTGTGCTTCGTTGGCGTCCTTCTGCTCGACGATCGCACAGGCCTTGCCCTCGGCGTTACGCACGATACGGCCATAGCCGGTCGGATCGGCCAGCTCGACGGTCAGCAGGGCCACCTGCTCAGGGGTGGCGTGCTGCAGCAGGCGCTGCAGGGTTTCCACTTCGATCAGCGGCACGTCACCGTAGAGCACCAGCACGGTGTCGGCGGTGATGAAGGGAACAGCCTGGGCCACGGCATGACCGGTGCCCAGTTGCTTGTCCTGCAGGACGAAATTCAGGTCGTCGGCTGCCAGTCGTTCACGCACCTGGTCCGCACCGTGGCCGATCACCACGTGAATGCGCTGTGGATTCAATTGGCGGGCGCTGTGGATAACATGTCCAAGCATCGAATTGCCGGCGACCGGATGAAGTACCTTCGGCAACGCCGAACGCATGCGGGTGCCTTGGCCTGCAGCAAGGATAACGATTTCGAGAGACATGACTGGCTACCAATCCTGGGTGGTCAGCGGGTGTGACCAGGTGATGAATATCGGAAAAGAAAAAAGGGTAGCCGAGGCTACCCTTTTTAATCAATCGCGCAACAAGCGGTGGCTTAGCCGCCGAACTTCTTGCGGATCTGCTGGACGGTACGCAGCTGAGCTGCGGCCTCGGCCAGACGTGCAGCAGCGGAACCGTAGTCGAAGTCCGCGCCTTTTTCATTCAGGGCCTTCTCGGCAGCCTTGACGGCTTCCTGAGCGGAGGCTTCGTCCAGGTCGGCAGCACGTTGCACGGTGTCGGCAAGAACCTTGACCATGTTCGGCTGAACCTCGAGGAAACCACCGGAGATGTAGAACACCTCGGCTTCCCCGCCCTGCTTGATCAAGCGGATCGGACCCGGCTTGAGATTGGTGATTAGCGGTGCGTGGCCCAGGGCAATACCCAGGTCACCCAGTGCACCGTGTGCAATCACCATCTCGACCAGTCCGGAGAAAATTTCCCCTTCCGCACTGACGATATCGCAATGGACTGTCATAGCCATCTGATTGCCTCAACCTAAATTAGCGCCCGTTGCCGGGCGCCGGGATTACAGTTTCTTGGCTTTCTCGATCGCTTCTTCGATGCCGCCAACCATGTAGAACGCTTGTTCTGGCAGGTGGTCGTAGTCACCGTTGAGGATGCCTTTGAAGCCAGCAATGGTGTCTTTCAGGGAAACGTATTTACCCGATGCACCGGTGAAGACTTCAGCCACGAAGAACGGCTGCGACAGGAAACGCTGGATCTTACGAGCGCGGGATACCAACTGCTTGTCGGATTCCGACAGCTCGTCCATACCCAGGATCGCGATGATGTCCTTCAGTTCCTTGTAGCGCTGCAGCACGTACTGAACGCCGCGAGCGGTTTCGTAGTGCTCGTTGCCAATCACGTTCGGGTCCAGCTGGCGCGAAGTCGAGTCCAGTGGGTCTACCGCTGGGTAGATACCCAGGGAAGCGATGTCACGGGACAGTACGACGGTGGCGTCCAAGTGGGCGAAGGTGGTCGCTGGCGACGGGTCGGTCAGGTCGTCCGCAGGTACGTATACGGCCTGGATCGAGGTGATCGAACCTTGCTTGGTCGAAGTGATGCGCTCTTGCAGCACGCCCATCTCTTCAGCCAGGGTCGGCTGGTAACCTACTGCCGAAGGCATACGGCCCAGCAGTGCGGATACTTCGGTACCGGCCAGGGTGTAACGGTAGATGTTGTCGACGAACAGCAGAACGTCGTTACCTTCGTCACGGAACTTCTCGGCCATGGTCAGGCCGGTCAGGGCTACGCGCAGGCGGTTCCCTGGTGGCTCGTTCATCTGGCCATAGACCAGTGCCACTTTGTCCAGAACGTTGGAGTCCTTCATCTCGTGGTAGAAGTCGTTACCCTCACGAGTACGCTCACCCACACCGGCGAACACGGAGTAACCGCTGTGCTCGATGGCGATGTTACGGATCAGTTCCATCATGTTTACGGTCTTGCCGACACCGGCACCACCGAACAGACCAACCTTACCACCCTTGGCGAACGGGCAAACCAGGTCGATCACCTTGATGCCGGTTTCCAGCAGCTCGTTGCCACCAGCCTGTTCTGCGAAGGAAGGAGCGGCGCGGTGGATACCCCAGCGCTCTTCTTCGCCGATCGGACCAGCTTCGTCGATCGGGTTGCCCAGCACGTCCATGATCCGGCCCAGGGTCGCTTTACCGACCGGTACGGAGATGGCTGCGCCAGTGTTGTTCACGTCCAGGCCACGCTTGAGGCCTTCGGTGGAACCCATCGCAATGGTACGTACCACGCCGTCGCCCAGCTGCTGCTGAACTTCCAGGGTGGTTTCGGCGCCTTGAACCTTCAAGGCGTCGTAGATGCTCGGTACGCTGTCGCGTGGAAATTCCACGTCGATGACGGCGCCGATGATTTGAACGATACGTCCGCTACTCATAGCTGGATCCTCTGAATATTTGAACCGTTAAACCGCGGCAGCGCCGCCGACGATTTCCGAGATCTCTTGGGTGATCGCAGCCTGACGCGCCTTGTTGTAGATCAGCTGCAAGTCGCTGATCAGATCACCGGCGTTGTCGGTAGCGTTCTTCATCGCGATCATCCGCGCCGCTTGTTCAGCAGCGTTGTTCTCGACCACCGCCTGGTACACCTGCGACTCCACGTAGCGCACCATCAGGCCGTCAAGCAGCTCTTTGGCGTCCGGTTCGTACAGATAGTCCCAGTGATGCTTGAGATCCTGATCCGGGGTTGCCACCAGTGGAATCAACTGCTCCACGGTAGGCTGCTGGGTCATGGTGTTGATGAACTTGTTGGATACCACGGACAGGCGGTCGATACGGCCGTCCAGGTAGGCATCCAGCATCACCTTCACGCTGCCGATCAGGTCATTGATCGACGGCTCTTCACCCAGGTGGCTGATAGCTGCAACGACGTTACCGCCGAAGTTGCGGAAAAAGGCCGCACCCTTGCTACCCACGACACACAGATCGATCTCGACGCCTTTTTCGCGGTTTACCGCCATGTCCTTGACCAGGGCCTTGAACAGGTTGGTGTTCAAGCCGCCGCACAGACCACGGTCACTGCTCACCACGACGTAACCGACGCGCTTGATGTCGCGGTCGATCATGAACGGGTGGCGGTATTCCGGGTTGGCGTTGGCCAGATGCCCAATTACCTGGCGGATACGCTCCGCATAAGGACGGCTAGCAGCCATGCGCATTTGTGCCTTGCGCATTTTGCTGACCGCCACTTTTTCCATGGCGCTGGTAATTTTTTGCGTGCTTTTGATGCTCGCAATCTTACTGCGAATCTCTTTTGCGCCTGCCATGTAACACCTATCAGGTTAGCAAGCGGGAGCCTTGCGGCTCCCGCTGCGGCTTACCAGGTTTGGGTGGCCTTGAACTTCTCGATACCAGCCTTCAGGCCAGCGTCGATTTCGTCATTGAAGTCACCCTTCACGTTGATCTTGGCCATCAAATCGGCGTGATCGCGGTTGAAGTAAGCAATCAGCGCTTGCTCGAAGCTGCCGATCTTGGCGATTTCAACGTCGGTCAGGAACCCACGCTCAGCGGCATACAGCGACAGCGACATGTCGGCGATCGACATTGGCGCGTATTGCTTCTGCTTCATCAGCTCGGTAACGCGCTGACCATGCTCAAGTTGCTTACGGGTCGCTTCGTCCAGGTCAGAAGCGAACTGGGCGAATGCCGCCAGTTCACGGTACTGGGCCAGGGCGGTACGGATACCACCGGACAGCTTCTTGATGATCTTGGTCTGAGCGGCACCACCTACACGGGATACCGAAACACCGGCGTTCACTGCAGGGCGGATGCCCGAGTTGAACATGGCCGATTCCAGGAAGATCTGACCGTCGGTGATGGAGATCACGTTGGTCGGAACGAACGCGGAAACGTCGCCAGCCTGGGTTTCGATGATCGGCAGAGCGGTCAGGGAGCCGGTTTTGCCGGTCACTGCGCCGTTGGTGAACTTCTCGACGTACTCTTCCGAAACGCGGGATGCGCGCTCCAGCAGACGGGAGTGGAGATAGAACACGTCACCTGGGTACGCTTCACGTCCTGGTGGACGACGCAGCAGCAGGGAGATCTGGCGGTAGGCCACAGCCTGCTTGGACAGATCGTCATAAACGATCAGGGCGTCTTCACCGCGGTCGCGGAAGTATTCGCCCATGGTGCAACCGGAGTACGGAGCCAGGAACTGCAGGGCAGCCGATTCGGAAGCGCTGGCGGCAACGATGATGGTGTTGGCCAGTGCGCCGTTTTCTTCCAGCTTGCGAACCACGTTGGCGATGGTCGATTGCTTCTGACCAACGGCGACGTATACGCAGAAGATACCGCTGTTCTTCTGGTTGATGATGGCGTCGATCGCCATGGCGGTCTTGCCGATCTGACGGTCACCGATGATCAGCTCACGCTGGCCACGGCCTACCGGGATCATGGCATCGACTGCCTTGTAGCCAGTCTGTACAGGCTGGTCTACCGACTTACGCCAGATCACGCCTGGAGCAACTTTCTCGACCGCGTCGGTCTCGGTGTTGTTCAGCGGACCTTTGCCGTCGACAGGGTTGCCCAGTGCGTCGACAACGCGACCCAGCAGTTCCTTACCAACCGGAACTTCCAGGATGCGGCCAGTGCACTTGGCGCTCATGCCTTCAGCCAGAGTCGTGTACGCGCCCAGTACCACGGCACCCACGGAGTCTTGCTCCAGGTTGAGGGCCATGCCGTAGACGCCGCCCGGGAACTCGATCATTTCGCCGTACATAGCGTCGGCCAGACCGTGAATCCGCACGATACCGTCAGACACGCTGACGACGGTGCCTTCGTTACGGGCTTGGGAGGTCACATCGAGCTTTTCGATGCGGCCCTTGATAATTTCACTTATTTCGGAAGGATTGAGTTGCTGCATTGCTCTGCTGCCCCTTCAAACTCAAGATTTCAATGCTTCGGCCAGTTTCGCGAGTTTGCCGCGAACTGAGCCATCGATAACCAGGTCGCCGGCGCGAATGACAACACCCCCGATGAGGGATGCATCTTCCGCAACTTGCAGGCGCACTTCCCGGTCGAGTCGTGCACTGAGAACCTTGGCGAGTTTGTCTTGCTGTTCTTGGTTCAATGCAAAAGCACTGGTGACTTCCACGTCTACCGACTTCTCCCGCTCGGCCTTGTACAGGTCGAACAGGGCGGAGATCTCCGGCAGAAGCTGGAGACGGTCGTTTTCGGCAACGACGTGGATGAAATTCTGTGCCTTGGCATCGAACTTGTCGCCGCACACGTCGATAAACGCGGCGGCCTTGTTTGCGCTCGTCAGTCGCGGGGCCTTGAGCACGCGCTGCATGGTGTCGTCTTGCGACACCGCTGCTGCCAGGCCGAGCATGGCTGACCAATTGGCCAGTTGCTGGTGGGCCTGAGCGTGCTCGAAGGCCGCCTTAGCGTAAGGTCGGGCCAACGTGGTCAGTTCTGCCATGATCGCCCTCGCTTAAATTTCAGCAGCCAGTTTGTTAACCAGCTCCGCGTGCGCGTTTTGATCGATTGTGGCGCCCAGGATCTTCTCGGCACCACCGACGGCCAGGCTACCCAGTTGGGCGCGCAGCGCGTCTTTGACGCTGTTCAGTTCCTGCTCGATCTCGGCCTGAGCCGAAGCCTTCACGCGCTCAGCTTCGACGCGGGCTTTTTCAACAGCCTCTTCGACGATCTGATTGCTACGTTTCTTGGCTTGCTCAATGATCTCGGCTGCCTGTGCTTTCGCTTCGCGCAGTTGGTTGCCCGCTTTCTCTTGGGCCAACTCCAGGTCGCGAGCTGCACGGGTGGCAGCGTCCAATCCATCCGCGATCTTCTTCTGACGTTCGTGCAGCGCCGTGATGACCGGAGGCCACACGAACTTCATGCAAAACAGTACAAAAATGAAGAACGCAACGGACTGGCCAATCAGGGTTGCATTAATGTTCACGCCAACACCTCGCTCGTTCGTTGTCCATCAATCAACTCGAAAATTCGAGTGATTAGCCAGCGAGTTGACCAACGAAGGGGTTCGCGAAGGTGAAGAACAGAGCGATACCAACGCCGATCATGGTAACGGCGTCGAGCAGACCGGCCACGATGAACATTTTAACTTGCAGCATTGGAACCATTTCTGGCTGGCGAGCAGCGCCTTCCAGGAACTTGCCGCCCAGCAGGCCGAAACCAATTGCGGTACCCAGTGCGCCCAGGCCGATCAACAGTGCAACAGCGATAGCGGTTAGACCAACTACAGTTTCCATCTTTCCTCCCGACTTTTACGTCGTATGGTTTAGGTTTTTTTAATTTAAAGCGGTAAAACAAATCGTTTCAGCGGGCCTGGCCGCGGTTTCCCGCTTGAGGCCCTCTCCCGTTTGACCGGGAGAGACATCAGACTGGCCGAGACCGGTCTTAATGGTTTTCTTCGTGCGCCATCGACAGGTAGACGATGGTCAGCATCATGAAGATGAACGCCTGCAGGGTGATGATCAGGATGTGGAACACCGCCCACGCCCATTGCAGGACAACGCCCAGGCCGCTCAGCCAGAGCAGGCCGGTGCCGAACATCACGGCGATCAGGATGAACACCAGCTCACCGGCGTACATGTTGCCGAACAGACGCAGTGCCAGGGAAATCGGCTTGGCGATCAGGGTCACGAATTCCAGCAGGAAGTTGACCGGGATCAGCAGCGCCTGGACCAGGATGTTCTTGCTACCGAACGGGTGCAGGGTCAGTTCGCCGATGAAGCCGCCGATGCCCTTGACCTTGATGCTGTAGAAAATGATCAGTGCGAATACCGAGAAAGCCATGGCCAGCGTGGCGTTCGGGTCGGTGGTCGATACGGCGCGGAACGGAATCTCGTGGTTGCCGGAGATCAGCGCAGCCAGTTGCGGGATCCAGTCCACCGGTACCAGGTCGATGGCGTTCATCAGGAACACCCAGACGAAAATGGTCAGGGCCAGCGGTGCGATGACCGGGCTGCGACCATGGAAGCTGTCCTTGACGCTACCGTCGACGAATTCGACCAGTACTTCAACGAAGTTCTGCAGGGCGCCCGGCTGACCGGAGGTCGCCTTTTTCGCCGCCATGCGGAACAGCAGGATGAAGATCAGGCCCAGGGCCACGGACCAGCCCAGGGTATCCACGTGGAATGCCCAGAAGCCCATGGCCTTGGCTTCTGCTGCGGAATGGGCAAAGCCCCAACCGCCGCCGTTAGGTAGCTGACCGAAGGTCAGGTTCTGCAAGTGGTGCTGGATATAGCCCGAAGCGGATTCTGCTGACATGTTTGCCTCAAACGCCCTAAGGTCTCAAAAGTCTTGTTTTCATTAGCAGGGGTGCGAACCAGCTGACCGATTGAGTCAGCACGAAGACGCCGAATACCGCGATCGGCGCCAGTGGCTTCACACCTGCAAACGTCAGTGCGAACAGCACTGCCGTCAAAATCAACTTGCCCGCCTCGCCGGCATAAAAAGACCGAACGATGGACTGGGCTGCTCGGGCGCCGGAAAACCGAAAGGCCCTGTGAGCAAAATACGCATTGGGGAGCAATGCTATCAGGCCTCCGCAGAGTCCCGAGTATCCGGCAACGACACCCCGCCATTGCCAAAGCGCCGCTGCAGCTACCAGCAATACGACCAATTGAGCCAATAAAACCGGAAATACCGCCAAGCGATGGAACGGCAACCTGTTTGGCCTGCGGTTTTCCATCACTTGCGCTCCTCAAGGGTCGGCCGCCACAAATCAATAACTTGGCATAAATTGTGCCGACAAAATGCGCGCAGAGTATAGGGGCGGTTCAGCCCCTATTCAACTGCCGGGTAGTCTTTTCCGACTGCGCGCTACATGAGGAAATGTTTCAGCGGATATGTGCGAGGACACCTTGCAACTCGTCGAGCGAGTTGTAGCGGATCACCAACTGACCCTTCCCCTTCTGTCCATGACGAATCTGCACCGCAGAGCCTAGACGCTCGGCCAGCCGCTGTTCGAGGCGGCTGATGTCCGGGTCGGCCTTGGGTGGCTCGACCGGGGCCGGCTTGCCGCTCAGCCACTGGCGAACCAGGGCCTCGGTCTGACGTACGGTGAGGCCGCGTGCGACAACGTGTCGCGCCCCTTCGACCTGCCGATCATCCGGCAATCCGAGCAGGGCACGGGCATGACCCATTTCCAGGTCGCCGTGGGACAACATGGTCTTGATCACTTCCGGCAGCGCGATCAGGCGCAGCAGGTTGGCCACGGTCACGCGGGACTTACCCACAGCCTCGGCGACCTGTTGCTGGGTCAGCTGGAACTCCTGCTGCAGGCGCTGCAGGGCCAGGGCTTCCTCGATCGGGTTGAGATCTTCGCGCTGGATGTTCTCGATCAGGGCCATGGCGATGGCGGTTTCGTCCGGCACATCGCGGACCATGGCCGGAATGGTTTCCTGCCCGGCCTGCTGGCTGGCGCGCCAGCGACGCTCACCGGCAATGATCTCATAGCGGCCGCTGCCGATCGGGCGCACCACGATCGGCTGCATGACGCCCTGGGCCTTGATCGAATTCGCCAGTTCTTCCAGTGCCTGGGGATCCATGTCGCGGCGCGGCTGGTACTTGCCGCGCTGGATCAGGTCCAGTGGCAATTGTTGCAGTTCGCGCTGGTCGGCCAGTACGGCCTGTTCTTCCAGCGCGCTGACGGTCGGACCGCTCAGCAGAGCGTCCAGTCCGCGTCCGAGTCCTCGTTTCTTGACGGCCATGGGGACTCCTTAGGTTGCCGGTGCGGCGACGCGTGAATTTTTGCGCTGCCGACGAACCATCTCGCCAGCCAGGGCCAGGTAGGCCACGGCGCCACGGGATTGCTTGTCGTACGCCAGCGCCGGCATGCCGTAGCTCGGGGCTTCGGCCAGGCGGACGTTGCGGGGAATCACGGTGTCGTACAGTTGGTCACCGAAATGTTCCTTGAGCTGTGCGGAAACGTCGTTCATCAAACTCAGACGTGGGTCGTACATGGTCCGCAGCAGACCTTCGATTTTCAGCTCGGGGTTGAGCAGCTCGCCAATGCGCTTGATGTTATCCACAAGGTCGCTCAGACCTTCGAGCGCGTAGTACTCGCACTGCATGGGGATAACTACGCCATCGGCGGCAACCAGGGCATTGAGGGTCAGCATCGACAGCGACGGCGGGCAGTCGATCAGGATGAAGTCGTAGTTCTCGCGGATCGGCGCCAGGGCGCTGCGCAGACGGCTTTCCTTCATCTGCATTTCCAGCAGCACCACTTCGGCCGCGGTCAGGTCGCGGTTGGCCGGCAGCAGTTGATAACCACCGTGCTCGGAGAAGTGCATGGCCTGCGCCAGATCGCATTCGCCGATCAGCACATCGTAGATGGAGTTTTCCAGGCCGTGTTTATCCACACCGCTACCCATGGTGGCGTTGCCCTGTGGATCGAGGTCGATCAACAGCACCCGGCGCTTGGTCGCCACCAGGGATGCTGCGAGGTTGATGCAGGTGGTGGTCTTGCCCACGCCACCCTTTTGGTTCGCTATCGCGAATACCTTAGCCATTCTTGCTTGTGTTCCCAATCATGCCGTGCGGCGCAGTATCAGCAGATGACGTTGGCCTTGGCAACCGGGTACGGCCAAGGCGTGTTCGCTATCGAGGTGGAAGTCTGCCGGCAATGCTACCAGCTCATCCGCGGGATGGACGCCCTTCATTGCCAGCCAGCGTGTGTCGCGGTCACCCAGGCGACGGGTCCAGTTGGTGAAGTTTTCCATGCTGCTGAACGCCCGGGAAATGATACCGGTGAACGGTTGTGCAGGTTGGAAGGCTTCGACGCGACTGTGGATAACTTGCAGGTTATCCAGTTTGAGTTCGAGTTTGACCTGGGTCAGGAAGCGGGTCTTCTTGCCATTGCTGTCCAGGCAGGTCACCTGCGAGCCGGGGAACAGGATCGCCAGCGGAATGCCGGGCATGCCGCCACCGCTGCCGACATCGAGCCAGCGCCCGTCCTCGATGAAGGACATCACGCTCAGACTGTCGAGCAGGTGCCGCGAGACCATTTCGTCCGGGTCGCGCACGGCGGTCAGGTTGTAGGCCTTGTTCCACTTGATTAACAGGGACAGGTAACCCAGCAGCTGTTCGTGCTGGGTCGCGGTCAGCTCGACGCCAAGCTGGCGAGCCCCTGTGGATAATTCTTCGGCATGTTGCGTGGTGACCAACGAACTCAAGCGCTTTGCTCCAACTGACGGCCGGCGCCGCGTTTTTTCAGGTGAATCATCAACAGGGAAATCGCCGCCGGCGTCACCCCGGGAATACGTGAAGCCTGGCCCAGGGTCTCAGGACGGGTCGCGCCGAGCTTGCTCTGGATTTCCTTCGACAGGCCGGAAATGGTCGAGTAATCGATATCCACAGGCAGGCGGGTGTCTTCGCTGGCCCGCAGGCGAGCGATCTCGTCCTGCTGGCGATCGATGTAGCCGGCGTACTTGGTCTTGATCTCGACCTGTTCGGCGACCTGTGGATCTTCCGCGCCCTGCCCGGTCACTTCGACCAGACCAGCGTAGTCGATTTCCGGACGGCTCAGCAGGTTCAGCAGGTTGTATTCATGAGCCAGCGGCGTACCGAATTTCTCGGCAATGGCGTTGCCCTGCTCGGTACCCGGACGAACCCAGGTGCTCTTCAGGCGCTGTTCTTCCAGCTCGATGCCTTCGCGTTTCTTGCAGAACGCCGCCCAGCGCACGTCATCCACAAGACCGAGCTCGCGACCTTTCTCGGTCAGGCGCAGGTCGGCGTTGTCTTCACGCAGGATCAGGCGGTACTCGGCACGCGAGGTGAACATCCGGTACGGCTCCTGGGTACCGAGGGTGATCAGGTCGTCGACCAGTACCCCGATGTACGCCTCGTCGCGACGCGGGCACCAGCTGTCCTTGCCCTTGGCGCGCAGTGCGGCGTTGGCCCCGGCCAGCAGGCCCTGGGCACCGGCTTCTTCGTAACCGGTGGTGCCGTTGATCTGGCCGGCGAAGAACAGGCCGCCGATCACCTTGGTTTCCAGGCTGTACTTGAGGTCACGTGGATCGAAGTAGTCGTATTCGATGGCGTAGCCCGGGCGAACGATGTGGGCATTTTCCATGCCGCGGATCGACTGGACGATCTGCAACTGCACGTCGAACGGCAGGGATGTGGATATCCCGTTCGGGTACAGCTCGTTGGTGGTCAGGCCTTCCGGCTCGATGAACACCTGGTGGCTCGCCTTGTCGGCGAAACGATGGATCTTGTCCTCGATCGACGGGCAGTAGCGTGGGCCGATGCCCTCGATTTCTCCGGCAGCGGAATACATCGGCGAACGGTCGAGGTTCGCCGCGATGATTTCGTGGGTGCGGGCATTGGTGTGGGTAATCCAGCAACTGACTTGCTGTGGATGCTGTTCCTTGTTGCCCATGAACGACATGACCGGGATCGGCGTATCGCCCGGTTGTTCGGTCATTACCGAGAAATCCACAGACCGCGCGTCGATACGCGGCGGCGTACCGGTTTTCAGACGGCCGACACGCAGCGGCAGTTCACGCAGGCGATGAGCCAGGGCAATCGACGGCGGATCGCCGGCGCGGCCACCGGAATAGTTCTGCAAACCGATGTGGATAAGTCCGCCGAGGAAGGTGCCGGTGGTCAATACCACGGAGTCGGCGAAGAAACGCAGGCCCATCTGGGTCACGACACCGCGGACCTGGTCCTGCTCGACTATAAGGTCATCGGCAGCCTGCTGAAATATCCACAGGTTCGGTTGGTTCTCCAGGATTTCACGGATAGCGGCCTTGTACAGCACACGATCGGCCTGTGCACGAGTAGCACGTACAGCAGGGCCTTTACGGCTGTTGAGGACACGGAACTGGATGCCGCCCTTATCCGTGGCGATCGCCATCGCGCCGCCGAGGGCATCGATTTCCTTGACCAGATGGCTTTTACCGATGCCACCAATGGCCGGGTTGCAGCTCATGGCACCGAGGGTTTCCACGTTATGCGTCAGCAACAGGGTTTTTGCCCCCATGCGTGCTGATGCTAGTGCTGCCTCGGTACCGGCATGACCGCCGCCGATGACGATCACTTCAAAACGGGAAGGGAAATCCACCACGCACCTCGTGCCTGCTTCCAGGTAGGTAAATAAGAGAAATTTGGACTGAATGACCAAGTATAGGGAATTCGCCCTTCCTAAAGAACCCTTTGCACAAAATTTAACCAGTTGTGGATAAGCATGAGCAATAGAAATCAAAAAGAAGGAAATGTATTAAAACCTTGTTTTTATGTTTATTCTTAGGGCACCCCCTATCTGTGGATAAGGGGCTGTAGGCCATATTTATCAAGCTGTACAGAGATTCATAACTCTGTGATCATGTGCTCATGAGGGGTTTGGATAACCGGTGTAAGCCTGTGGATTAAAGTGGTCGTTATCCACAGACGGGTTAATCCTCAGTTTTCAGGCCCGGTTATCAACTGAGCTGAGGCACGGTTATTCACAGGGCTTAATCCACACAAAATCGCCCGGGAGGCGACGATCGGACAGGGGAAAACCTCCCGTGGCCGGGATCGATCGAAGGAAAGGTGGTGTGTCAGCGCAAGAAATGGCTGATAACGGGGTCAGGCAGGGATAGCGCGCAGGTGGCGGTGCGAGTACCCGTCACCGGGTGCAGGAAGGACAGCGAAGCCGGGTGGAACCTACCGTCCCGGCTCACCGCGAGGCAGAAGCCTATCGCGAATTGTGGATAACCATGCTGTTGCATGGCTGTCATTTCCCGATACAAAAACTCGAGAAAATTCTCCCCAACAGGTCGTCGGAGCTGAATGCGCCGGTGATTTCGCCCAGGAACTGCTGCGCCTGGCGCAAATCCTCGGCCAACAGTTCACCCGCTCCCGCCAGGGTCAGTTGGGCATGACCGTGTTCCAGCGCCGAACTGGCGAAACGCAAGGCTTCCAGGTGTCGGCGCCGGGCGCTGAAGCTGCTCTCGGCAGTCTGTTCATAACCCATGCAGGCCTTGAGATGGTCACGCAGCAGTTCCAGGCCCTCGCCTGCCGCCTTGGCGCTGAGGCTGATCGTGACGTGGCCATCCTCACTGACTTCCAGGGCAATCCTCTCGCCACTCAGGTCGGCCTTGTTGCGGATCAGGGTGACCTTGGCCGGATCCGGCCGCTGTTCGAGAAACTCCGGCCACAGGGCGAAAGGATCCACCGCTTCGGGAGCCGTGGCATCAACCACCAGCAATACACGGTCTGCTTCACCAATGGCCTTGAGTGCACGTTCCACCCCGATCTTTTCCACATGGTCGTCGGTATCGCGCAAGCCAGCGGTGTCGACCACGTGCAGCGGCATGCCATCGATGTGGATATGTTCACGGAGGATATCCCGAGTGGTCCCGGCTATCTCGGTGACGATCGCAGCTTCGCGCCCGGCCAGGGCATTGAGCAGGCTCGACTTGCCGGCATTCGGCCGGCCGGCGATGACCACGGTCATGCCGTCACGCAGCAACGCGCCCTGCCCGGCTTCGCGAATCACTGTGGACAACTCCTCGCGCACCGCATCGAGCATCGCCAGGACATGGCCATCGGCGAGAAAGTCGATTTCCTCCTCGGGGAAGTCGATGGCCGCCTCGACGTAGATACGCAGGCTGATCAACTGTTCGGTGAGGTTATGCACACGCTGGGAAAACGCCCCCTGCAGCGAACGCATGGCATTGCGTGCAGCCTGGGCGGAACTGGCCTCGATCAGGTCGGCGATCGCTTCGGCCTGGGCCAGGTCGAGCTTGTCGTTGAGGAACGCGCGTTCGCTGAATTCACCCGGTCGCGCCAACCGGCAACCCAGTTGCAGGCAGCGCTGCAGCAGCATGTCGAGTACGATCGGGCCGCCGTGGCCCTGCAGTTCCAGGACATCTTCGCCGGTGAATGAATTCGGCCCGGGGAAGTACAGCGCCAGCCCTTCGTCGAGCACCTCGCCGGCTTCACCGTGGAACGGGCCGTAGTGGGCAAACCGTGGCTTCAGCTCGCGACCGCTGATGGCCAGTGCCGCAGCCTGCGCCAGCGGCCCGGAAATACGGACGATACCGACACCGCCACGACCCTGTGCGGTGGCAACGGCGGCGATGGTTTCCCGAGGGACGTTCATGGAGGCGGGCCTCAAGCAAAAAGTGGCAGATAGCAAAACGCCCCACTAGGGGGCGTCTTGAGTGGTTATCCACAGCGTATGTCAGGCAGCGGCTTTTTTGGTAGCGGCTTCGATACGGCTGGTGATGTACCACTGTTGGGCGATGGACAGGCAGTTGTTCACAACCCAGTACAGCACCAGACCTGCAGGGAACCACAGGAAGAAGAAGGTGAAGATGATCGGCATCAGCTTCATCACCTTGGCCTGCATCGGATCCGGCGGAGTCGGGTTCAGACGCTGCTGGATGAACATGGTGGCGCCCATGATGATCGGCAGGATGAAGAACGGATCCTTGATCGACAGGTCGGTAATCCACAGGATGAACGGAGTCTGGCGCATTTCAACGCTTTCCAGCAGCACCCAGTACAGCGAAAGGAAAACCGGCATCTGCACCAGGATCGGCAGGCAGCCGCCCAGTGGATTGATCTTCTCCTTCTTGTACAGCTCCATCATGGCCTGCGACATCTTCTGCCGATCGTCGCCGAACTGTTCCTTGAGCTGCGCCAGTCGTGGAGCAACGGCACGCATGCGGGCCATCGACTTGTAGCTGGCAGCCGACAGTGGGAAGAACAGGCCCTTGATCAGCATGGTCAGCACGATGATCGAGAAGCCCCAGTTACCCAGCAGGCTGTGGATATGTTGCAGCAGCCAGAAGATCGGCTGGGCGATGAACCACAGGATGCCGTAGTCGACGGTCAGTTCCAGGCCTGGGGACAACTGCTTCAGCACGGACTGGATCTTCGGACCGGCGTACAGAACGGCACTGACTTCGGCTTTCTGGCCTGGCGCAACGTTCAGCGAAGGGCCGGTGTAACCGATGATGTAGTTGCCCTGGCTGTCCTTGCGGGTGGTCACGACATTGCTGTCGCCCTTGGCAGGAACCCACGCGGTCACGAAATAGTGCTGCAGCCAGGCGACCCAGCCACCTTGCACGGTTTCTTTCAGCTGGCCCTTGTCGATATCTTTCATCGACACTTTCTTGTACGGCTCGGAACTTGTCCACAGCGCGGCGCCCAGGTAGGTCGCGGTGCCGGTGGCAGTACTCGAGGACGGATCGGAGCTGGCGTCACGCTTGAGCTGGGCGAACATCGCACCCGACCATGGCTGGGCACTTTCGTTGTCGATCAGATAGGAAACGGTTACGTCGTACAGGCCGCGCTTCAAGGTGAAACGCTTGATGTAGTTGACGCCGTTCGCGCTGAACTTCAGGTCGACGACCAGTTGGTCCTGGCCGTCGGCCAGTTGATAACTTTTCTGCTCGGAAGCATACAGGGGACGACCTGCGGCATTCGAGTCCGGACCGTTGGTACCGATCAGGCCGCTTTGTGCCAGGTAGGTACGCTCGCCACCGTTGTCGAACAGCTGGAACGGAACGTCCGGATGATCCTGGCGACGTGGATATTTCGGCAACTTGAGCTGCGCGACATCACCACCTTTCGGATCGATGGCCAGTTCCAGGACATCCGTCTTGATCTGGATGAGGTCCTTGCTGACAGCCAGCGGCGCTTCGGCAGGAGCGCTGGTGTCATTGGTGGCTCGTGGAATGTCATCACTGGCGGCATTGCTGCCGGTTGCGGAGTCCGGCAGACCGGAAACGGTGGTGCTGGCAACATTCTGAGTCGGCAGGGCAGCCTGGCCATAGTCCTGGTTCCATTTCAGAACCATGACGTAGGACACGATTGCCAGGGCGACGATCAGGATCGTGCGTTTGATATCCATGATTACTCGGCCATCGAAGAAGAACGGGAGGTAGGAATAGGTGGAACCGGGTCATAACCACCGGCATTCCACGGATGACAGCGACCTAAACGACGAAAGGTCAGCCAGCCACCGCGCAGGAGTCCATGAGTTTCGATGGCTTCGTACGCGTAGCAGGAACAACTGGGGTAGAAACGACAGTGACTGGCCATCAGGGGACTAATGGCATAGCGGTAAAACTGGATCGGAACGAGTGCCAGTTTACGCATCTGGACTGTCTACCCCTGCAGAACCGGTCTTGACTGCGGCAGCTGGTGCATTACGAACCAGGCGTTTCCACAGCTTACCGAAATGCTGAATCAATTCGGGGTTTTCTACGTCCCCCAAACCTTTGCGCGCGACGATAACTATATCCCAGCCTGCCAGTAAATCCTGGTGCAGACGGAACGATTCGCGCATCAGACGTTTGAGGCGATTGCGCTCAACGGAGAGCTTGACGCTCTTTTTACCGATAACCAGCCCCAGGCGGGGATGATCGAGGTCGTTGTTGCGCGCAAGGAGCAGGAGGTTTTTCCCCGGAACCTTGCCGGTAGGGGAGTCAAAGACCGCCTTGAAATGTCGTGGAGTAAGCAGACGCTTTTCCCGACTGAAGTCCTGACTCACCACCAAAGCCGGATTATCAAACCGACAGACGGGCACGACCTTTGGCGCGGCGGCGCGACAGGACGGCACGACCGTTCTTGGTTGCCATGCGAGCACGGAAACCGTGGGTGCGGGCGCGTTTGATAGTGCTGGGTTGGAAAGTACGTTTCATGGCGTTGCTACCTGGTTCGTCACAACGGGCCGGAATGGCCCCCGTTTTAAGAGACCGGCGATTCTAGAGAAAGCAAGCCCGCAGGTCAATTTCCAACCAGCTTTTCCTTCCTATAGGTATTTCGTGTCTCCAGGCTTGATCAACACGGGCTTCAGACATAGAAATAAAGAAGCGAATTATTTAAAGCTTTTCTGTAAAGCTTATAAAAGCTTAGCCCGCAGGTATCTGTGGATAAGTAGCTTGAGGCCAGGAAACGCCTACTGTACAGAGAATGACAACACGGTGGGGAAACGGTGCCTTGCCTGTGCTGCGCCCGCGAATAAGTTGTGGGTGGAAAAGGCTGTTATCCACAGGCGGATTACCCACAGCCTTTCGATCCCACTTGTACAACGACCTCAAGGGCGGTTATCCACAGGGCTTATTCACATACCACTGGTCGCCTTGTTCACAGATAAGATGTTGATTCCCCGGGTGCTCCCTGCAATCGACGTGTGGATAAGTGCTCGGCCTGCCGGTACAATGGCCGCTTGTTTTTGCCTCACCGGCTTTCAACTTAGGGGATATCCGTGTCAGTGGAACTTTGGCAGCAGTGCGTGGAGCTTCTGCGTGATGAGCTGCCTGCCCAGCAATTCAACACCTGGATCCGTCCACTACAGGTCGAAGCCGAAGGCGACGAGTTGCGTGTCTATGCACCGAACCGTTTTGTGCTCGACTGGGTGAATGAAAAGTACCTGGGACGTTTGCTCGAACTGTTGAACGAGCATGGCAATGGCATGGCGCCTGCCCTTTCCTTATTAATAGGCAGCAAGCGCAGTTCCGCTCCGCGTGCCGCACCGAACGCTCCCCTGGCCGCTGCGCAAGCCCAGGCGGCCAGTGCCGCTGCAGCCGCAGCTACGGCGCCAGCCGCTCCAGTGGTGACGCCTCCTGCTCCGGCTGCAGTGCAGAAGGAAGCGGCCGAGGCCAGCGAAGAACCGTCCCGCGAGAGCTTCGATCCGATGGCGGGTGCCGCTTCGCAGCAGGCGCCGACGCGTTCCGAACAACGCACCGTCCAGGTCGAGGGTGCGCTCAAGCACACCAGCTACCTGAACCGCACCTTCACCTTCGAGAATTTCGTCGAGGGTAAGTCCAACCAGCTGGCCCGCGCCGCGGCCTGGCAGGTGGCGGACAATCCCAAGCACGGCTACAACCCGTTGTTCCTGTATGGGGGCGTCGGCCTGGGTAAGACCCACTTGATGCACGCTGTGGGTAACCACCTGTTGAAGAAGAATCCGAATGCCAAGGTGGTCTACCTGCATTCGGAGCGTTTCGTCGCCGACATGGTCAAGGCGCTGCAACTGAACGCCATCAACGAATTCAAGCGCTTCTACCGTTCGGTGGACGCCCTGCTGATCGACGACATTCAGTTCTTCGCCCGCAAGGAGCGTTCCCAGGAAGAGTTTTTCCACACCTTCAACGCCCTGCTCGAAGGCGGCCAACAGGTGATTCTCACCAGTGACCGCTATCCGAAGGAAATCGAAGGCCTGGAAGAACGCCTGAAGTCGCGTTTCGGCTGGGGCCTGACCGTTGCGGTCGAGCCGCCCGAGCTGGAAACCCGCGTGGCGATCCTGATGAAGAAGGCCGACCAGGCCAAGGTCGAGCTGCCGCATGATGCGGCGTTCTTCATTGCCCAGCGCATCCGCTCCAACGTTCGTGAGCTGGAAGGTGCCCTGAAGCGGGTAATCGCCCACTCGCACTTCATGGGTCGTGAGATCACCATCGAGCTGATTCGCGAATCGCTGAAGGACCTGCTGGCCCTGCAGGACAAGCTGGTGTCTGTGGATAACATCCAGCGGACCGTGGCCGAGTACTACAAGATCAAGATCTCCGATCTGTTGTCCAAGCGCCGTTCGCGCTCGGTGGCTCGTCCGCGCCAGGTCGCGATGGCCCTGTCCAAGGAACTGACCAACCACAGCCTGCCGGAAATCGGCGATGTCTTTGGTGGACGCGACCACACCACGGTCTTGCATGCATGCCGCAAGATCAACGAACTAAAGGAATCCGACGCGGACATCCGCGAGGACTACAAGAACCTGCTGCGTACACTGACCACTTGAGAATTGCAGCGCAGCTTATTAAGGCAAGGGACTAGACCATGCATTTCACCATTCAACGCGAAGCCCTGTTGAAACCCCTGCAACTGGTCGCAGGCGTCGTCGAGCGCCGCCAGACCTTGCCGGTGCTCTCCAATGTGCTGCTGGTCGTCGAAGGCCAGCAACTGTCGCTGACCGGTACCGACCTTGAAGTCGAACTGGTCGGTCGCGTCCAGCTCGAAGAGCCTGCCGAGCCCGGTGAGATCACCGTACCGGCACGCAAGCTGATGGACATCTGCAAGAGCCTGCCGAACGACGCCCTGATCGACATCAAGGTCGACGAGCAGAAACTGGTGGTCAAGGCGGGTCGCAGCCGCTTCACCCTGTCGACCCTGCCAGCCAACGATTTCCCAACGGTCGAGGAAGGCCCGGGTTCGCTGACCTGCAGCCTGGAGCAGAGCAAGCTGCGCCGCCTGATCGAGCGCACCAGCTTCGCCATGGCCCAGCAGGACGTGCGCTACTACCTCAACGGCATGCTGCTGGAAGTGTCCGCTGGCGTGATCCGCGCCGTGGCCACCGACGGCCACCGCCTGGCAATGTGCTCCATGCAGGCCGACATCGGCCAGCCGGATCGTCACCAGGTGATCGTGCCACGTAAAGGTATCCTGGAACTGGCCCGCCTGCTGACTGAGCCGGAAGGCAATGTCGCCATTGTTCTGGGCCAGCACCACATCCGCGCCACCACCGGCGAGTTCACCTTTACCTCCAAGCTGGTCGACGGCAAGTTCCCGGACTACGAGCGTGTCCTGCCAAAAGGCGGCGACAAGCTGGTACTGGGCGATCGTCAGGCACTGCGCGAAGCCTTCAGCCGGACCGCGATCCTGTCCAACGAGAAGTACCGTGGTATTCGCCTGCAACTGGCTAGCGGCCAATTGAAGATCCAGGCCAACAACCCCGAGCAGGAAGAAGCGGAAGAAGAAGTGGGCGTTGACTACAACGGCGGCTCCCTGGAAATCGGCTTCAACGTCAGCTACCTGCTGGACGTACTGGGCGTGATGACCACCGAGCAGGTTCGCCTGATCCTGTCCGACTCCAACAGCAGTGCGCTGCTGCAGGAATCGGACAACGATGACTCGGCCTACGTCGTCATGCCGATGCGCCTGTGATCGTTTCCCGCCTTCCTATGTTCAGCACACGCTAGATGTCTCTCAGTCGTGTTTCGGTCACCGCGGTGCGCAACCTGCACCCGGTGACCTTCTCCCCCTCCCCGCGTATCAATATCCTCTACGGCGCCAATGGCAGTGGCAAGACCAGCGTGCTGGAAGCTATCCACCTGCTGGGGCTGGCCCGTTCGTTTCGCAGTACCCGCCTGCTGCCGGTGATCCAGTATGAGCAACTGGCCTGCACGGTGTTCGGCCAGGTCGAGCTGGCCGAAGGAGGAAACAGCGCGCTGGGGATATCCCGTGATCGCCAAGGGGAGTTCCAGATTCGCATCGACGGGCAGAACGCCAGGAGCGCCGCCCAGCTGGCGGAAATCCTGCCCCTGCAATTGATCAACCCCGACAGCTTCCGCCTGCTGGAAGGTGCGCCGAAGATTCGCCGACAGTTCCTCGACTGGGGTGTGTTCCACGTGGAACCCCGCTTCATGTCAACCTGGCAGCGCCTGCAGAAGGCCCTGCGGCAGCGGAACTCGTGGCTGCGGCATGGTACACTTGACGCCGCTTCGCAAGCGGCCTGGGACCGGGAACTGTGCCTGGCCAGTGCCGAAATCGATGAATACCGTCGCGCCTATATCAAAGCCTTGAAACCGGTCTTTGAGCAGACCTTGAGTGAACTGGTTGAACTCGAGGGGCTGACGCTGAGCTATTACCGTGGCTGGGACAAGGAAAAAGAACTGAGCGCCGTGCTCGCCTCCTCCCTGCAGCGGGACCAGCAGATGGGGCATACCCAGGCCGGACCACAGCGAGCTGACTTGCGCCTTCGATTGGGCGCCCACAACGCCGCAGACATTCTGTCGCGGGGTCAGCAGAAACTGGTGGTCTGCGCACTGCGCATTGCCCAAGGGCACCTGGTCAGCCAGGCCCGGCGTGGACAATGTATTTATCTGGTGGATGACCTGCCGTCGGAACTCGACGACCAGCATCGCCGCGCACTATGTCGTTTGCTTGAAGAATTACGCTGCCAGGTATTCATCACCTGTGTAGACCACGAATTACTGAGGGAAGGCTGGCAGACGGAAACGCCAGTTGCGCTGTTCCACGTGGAACAGGGCTGTATCACCCAGACCCACGACCATCGGGAGTGAAGGCATGAGCGAAGAAAATACGTACGACTCGAACAGCATCAAGGTGCTGAAAGGTTTGGATGCCGTACGCAAACGTCCCGGTATGTACATTGGCGACACCGACGATGGTAGCGGTCTGCACCACATGGTGTTCGAGGTGCTCGACAACTCCATCGACGAAGCACTGGCTGGCTACTGCGACGACATCTGCGTGACCATCCACCCGGACGAGTCGATTTCCGTTCGCGACAACGGTCGCGGCATTCCGGTCGATGTGCACAAGGAAGAAGGCGTTTCTGCGGCCGAGGTCATCATGACCGTGCTGCACGCTGGTGGTAAGTTCGACGATAACTCCTACAAGGTATCCGGCGGTCTGCACGGTGTCGGTGTGTCGGTAGTGAACGCCCTGTCCGAAGAGCTGGTACTGACTGTTCGCCGCAGTGGCAAAATTTGGGAACAGACCTACGTCCATGGCGTTCCCCAGGCACCGATGGCCATCGTTGGCGACAGCGAGACCACCGGTACCCAGATCCACTTCAAGGCTTCCGCCGAGACCTTCAAGAACATCCACTTCAGCTGGGATATCCTGGCCAAGCGGATTCGTGAACTGTCCTTCCTCAACTCCGGCGTCGGCATCCTGCTGCGCGACGAGCGCACCGGCAAGGAAGAGATGTTCAAGTACGAGGGCGGCCTGCGTGCCTTCGTTGAATACCTGAACACCAACAAGACCACGGTCAACCAGGTGTTCCACTTCAACGTCCAGCGTGAAGATGGCATCGGCGTGGAAATCGCCCTGCAGTGGAACGACAGCTTCAACGAAAACCTGTTGTGCTTTACCAACAACATTCCCCAGCGCGATGGCGGTACCCACCTGGTGGGCTTCCGTTCCGCACTGACCCGTAACCTGAACAACTACATCGAGCAGGAAGGCCTGGCGAAGAAGCACAAGGTCGCCACCACCGGTGACGATGCGCGTGAAGGCCTGACCGCGATCATTTCGGTCAAGGTGCCGGATCCCAAGTTCAGCTCGCAGACCAAGGACAAGCTGGTGTCGTCCGAGGTCAAGGGTGCGGTCGAGCAGGAAATGGGCAAGTACTTCTCCGACTTCCTGCTGGAGAACCCGAACGAAGCCAAGCTGGTCGTCGGCAAGATGATCGACGCTGCCCGTGCCCGTGAAGCGGCGCGCAAGGCGCGTGAGATGACCCGCCGCAAAGGCGCGCTGGATATCGCCGGCCTGCCGGGCAAACTGGCCGACTGCCAGGAAAAGGACCCTGCCCTTTCCGAACTGTACCTGGTCGAGGGTGACTCCGCGGGCGGTTCCGCCAAGCAGGGCCGCAACCGTCGTACCCAGGCGATCCTGCCGCTCAAGGGCAAGATCCTCAACGTCGAGAAGGCCCGTTTCGACAAGATGATCTCGTCCCAGGAAGTGGGCACGCTGATCACCGCCCTGGGCTGTGGCATCGGCCGCGAAGAGTACAACATCGAGAAGCTGCGTTATCACAACATCATCATCATGACCGATGCTGACGTCGACGGTTCGCACATCCGTACCCTGCTGCTGACCTTCTTCTTCCGTCAGTTGCCGGAGCTGATCGAGCGCGGCTACATCTACATCGCCCAGCCACCGCTGTACAAGGTGAAAAAAGGCAAGCAGGAGCAGTACATCAAGGACGACGACGCCATGGAAGAGTACATGACGCAGTCGGCTCTCGAAGATGCCAGCCTGCACCTGGGCGAAGACGCCCCAGGCGTTTCCGGCGAAGCGCTGGAGCGCCTGGTCAATGACTTCCGTATGGTGATGAAGACCCTCAAGCGCCTGTCGCGTATCTACCCGCAGGAGCTGACCGAGCACTTCCTCTACCTGCCGGCGGTGAGCCTGGAGCAACTGGGCAACCAGGCCGCCATGCAGGAGTGGCTGACCCAGTACGACGCCCGCCTGCGTTCGAGCGAGAAGTCCGGCCTGGTCTACAAGGCCAGCCTGCGTGAAGATCGTGAGCGTAACCTGTGGCTGCCGGAAGTCGAACTGATCTCCCATGGCTTGTCGAGCTACGTCACCTTCAACCGTGATTTCTTCGGCAGCAACGACTACAAGACCGTTGTCACCCTGGGTACGCAACTGGGCTCGTTGCTGGACGAAGGCGCCTACATCCAGCGTGGTGAACGCAAGAAAGCCGTGACCGAGTTCAAGGAAGCCCTGGACTGGCTGATGGGCGAAAGCACCAAGCGTCACACCATCCAGCGATACAAAGGTCTGGGTGAGATGAACCCGGATCAGCTGTGGGAAACCACCATGGACCCAACCGTGCGCCGGATGCTGAAAGTGACGATCGAAGACGCCATCGCCGCGGACCAGATCTTCAACACCCTGATGGGTGATGCGGTCGAACCACGTCGTGACTTCATCGAAAGCAACGCCCTGTCGGTGGCCAACCTGGACTTCTGATTCCAGGCGGTCCACTGCTCAGGAAAAGCCCGCGTAAGCGGGCTTTTTCTATTGTCTCAATCAGACAACAACATCCCCTGCTCCCTAGCACACAGCTCCAGTAGAAAATCCCACACCACCCGTAGCCGCACCGACTTGTGCAATTCGCGGCGGGTACTGATCCAGTAGCTGCGCTGGATCGTTTCCTGCGGCAGTACCCGCACCAGCTCCGGGTCGTCCTTGGCCATGTAGTTGGGCAGCACCGCGATGCCCAGGCCGGCGCGCGCGGCAATCTGCTGGGCGACCACGCTGGTGCTGCGCAGGGTCACGTTCGGTGAGCGGCAGAAGTCATCGAGGAACAGCAGCTCCTGGCTGAACAGCAGGTCATCGACATAGCCGATCCACTGGTGCTGCGAAAGATCGTCGCGGTTTTTCAGTCGCGGAGCCCGGGCCAGGTACGCCGGGCTGGCGTAGAGCGCCAGGCGGTAGTCGGTGAGCTTGCGGGTGATCAGCATGTCGGCGTGGGGGCGGTCGAGGTGGATGCTGATCTCGGCCTCGCGGTTGAGGATGCTGACGAAGCGCGGCACCGCCACCAGCTCCACTTCCAGCCCCGGATAGCGCTCGAACAGGGCGCCCAGGCGCGAGGTGAGAAACATGATGCCGATGCCTTCGGTGACCCCCAGGCGGATCTTGCCCAGCGGCGCGATGGCCTGGGTGATCTCCTCCTGGGCCAGCAGCGCGACGTTCTCCATGGCCTCGGCGTGCTTGAGCAGGGCCTGGCCGGCGGGCGTCAGCTCGTAGCCCTGGGCATGCTGGACGAACAGCGCGGTACCGAGGCTCTGCTCGATGGTCTCGATATGCCGGGCCACGGTGCTGTGGGTGGTGTTCAACCGCTTGGCCGCCGTCAGCAGGCGCCCGCTGCGTTGCAGCTCGAGAAAAAACCGCAGATCGTTCCAGTCGAACATGGGGCTTCCTTGTGCATCGTGGGTTTAACGGTCCTGCTTGAAAACGCACAGCACTTGCGCAAAAACGAAGGTTTTCATCCCGAAACTAATCAATAACATGGGCTGATACAAGAACAATAAAGGCGAGGTCCTCGATGGCATCTGCCCATTTGCCCTATGACTACGTGATCGTCGGTGCCGGGCCCGCTGGCTGCGTGCTGGCCAATCGGCTGTCCGCCGACCCGGACAACAATGTGCTGCTGCTCGAAGCCGGTGGTCGCGACAACTATCCGTGGATCCACATCCCGGTCGGCTACCTGTTCTGCATCGGCAACCCGCGCACCGACTGGTGCTTCAAGACCGAATCGCAACCCGGCCTGCAAGGCCGCAGCCTGAGTTATCCACGGGGCAAGGTGCTCGGTGGCTGCTCCTCGATCAACGGCATGATCTACATGCGCGGCCAGGCCAATGACTACGACCACTGGGCCGAACAGGGCAACCCGGGCTGGGCCTGGAACGATCTGCTGCCGCTGTTCAAGCTCAGCGAAAACCACTTTGCCGGGACTGGCGAATTCCACAGCGACGCAGGCGAGTGGCGCGTGGAACAGCAGCGCTACTCCTGGCCGATTCTCGATGCGTTCCGCGAGGCGGCCGCGGAAAACGGCATTGCCAGTGTCAGTGACTTCAACACCGGGGATAACCAGGGCTGTGGATACTTTCAGGTCAACCAGCGTTCCGGAGTGCGCTGGAATTCGGCCAAGGCCTTCCTGCGGCCGGTGCTCAAGCGCCCCAACCTGACCATCCGTACCGGCGTGCAGGTCGACCGGATCAACCTGGAACACGGTCGCGCCACGTCGGTGCTGGCGCGCTGGCAAGGCGAAGAGCACCTGTTCCCGGCCCGTCGGGAAATCATCCTGTGTGCCGGTTCGGTCGGCTCACCGGGGATTCTGCAGCGTTCCGGAATCGGCCCGCGGCCATTGCTGCAGAGCCTGGGGATCGGGGTTCGCCATGAGCTGCCGGGGGTGGGTGGCAACCTGCAGGATCACCTGCAACTGCGGCTGATCTACAAGCTGAGCAATGCCCGCACTCTCAACCAGATGGCCAACAGCCTGTGGGGCAAGGCCGGCATGGGCCTGCGTTATCTCTACGACCGCAGCGGTCCGTTGGCGATGGCGCCGAGCCAGTTGGGGGCGTTCGTCAAATCGAGTCCGGAACAGGCTTCGGCGAACTTGCAGTACCACGTGCAGCCCCTGTCGCTGGAGCGTTTCGGCGAACCATTGCACCGGTTCCCGGCGTTCACTGCCTCAGTGTGCAACCTGCGCCCGCAGAGTCGTGGACGGATCGATATCCGTTCCGCCGATCCGGGCGCCGCGCCGCTGATCGACCCGAATTATCTCAGCGACCCCGAGGACCTGAAGGTCGCCGCCGAGTCGATCCGCCTGACCCGGCGCATCGTCGCCTCCCCTGCCCTGCGCCGCTTCGCCCTCGAGGAATACCTGCCCGGCCCTGCATTGCAGAGCGAGGAGCAGTTGCACGAAGCGGCTGCGAAGATCGGCACCACCATCTTCCACCCGGTGGGCACCTGCCGCATGGGCAATGGTGTGCAGGATGTCGTCGACGCCCGCCTGCGGGTACATGGCGTACCGGGCCTGCGGGTGGCCGATGCCTCGATCATGCCGCAGATCACTTCGGGCAATACCTGCTCGCCCACGGTGATGATTGCCGAGAAGGCCGCGCAGATGATTTTGGCGGATGTGCAGGCGCGCACGCCGCAGTTATCCACAATCCTCTAGAAGCAGGTGGTGCGGCGATCCGACTTGCCCGCGTAGCTTTTAGCGATCTCAAGGGCTCATTCGCGGGCAAGCCCCGCTCCTACAACACCGTGGCGTTCATCGTGATGGGGGTCACAAGGAAGATCAGTAACAAGGCAAGACACGGATCCCGGTGGCAGTCAGCCGGAATCCACAGTGGAACAACAAGAATAATCACTGTGGCCCACGAGGCCGAGGACATCACTCATGTCGGACTACATCCAGCAACAGTCGGCGTCTGTCTCCAGCAGTAGCGGCAAGGAAGAGCGCAAGATCATTTTCGCGTCATCCCTCGGGACGGTGTTCGAGTGGTATGACTTTTTTCTCTACGGCGCCCTGGCGGCCGTCATCAGCAAGCAGTTCTTCGCCGGGGTCAACGACACCACCGCGTTCATCTTCGCCCTGATGGCCTTCGCCGCCGGCTTCCTGGTGCGGCCGTTCGGCGCGCTGGTGTTCGGTCGGCTGGGGGACATGATCGGCCGCAAGTACACCTTCCTCATGACCATCATCCTGATGGGCCTGTCGACCTTCGCCGTCGGCTTGTTGCCGACCTACGCCAGCATCGGCATCGCCGCACCGATCATCCTGGTGCTGTTGCGCATGCTCCAGGGCCTGGCGCTGGGTGGCGAGTACGGTGGCGCCGCGACCTACGTGGCCGAGCACGCGCCGGCCGGCAAGCGCGGGTTCCACACCGGCTGGATCCAGTCCACGGCCACCCTCGGCCTGCTGCTGTCGCTGCTGGTGGTCCTGGCCAGCCGCTACATCAGCGGCGACCAGTTCGAGACCTGGGGCTGGCGCCTGCCGTTCCTGCTGTCGATCGTCCTGTTGGCGATTTCCACCTGGATCCGCATGAGCATGCACGAGTCGCCGGCGTTCGTGAAAATGAAGGCCCAGGGCAAGGCCAGCCGCTCGCCGATCCGCGAGTCCTTCGGTTCCTGGCAGAACCTGAAGATCGTCCTGACCGCGCTGTTCAGCATCAATGCCGGGCAGGCGGTGACCTTCTACACCGCACAGTTCTACGTGCTGTTCTTCATGACCCAGATGCTCAAGATGGACCCGGGCCAGGCCAATACCCTGCTGATCATCAGCGTGGTGATCGGTGCGCCGTTCTTCGTGCTGTTCGGCTGGCTTTCGGACAAGGTCGGGCGCAAGCCGATCCTGATGGTCGGCCTGCTGCTGGCGACCGTCTGCTACTTCCCGCTGTTCAAGGCCCTGAGCCATTACGCCAACCCGCAGATCGACGCCGCCAGTCGCCAGGCACCGATCGTGGTGACGGCGGACCCCGCCAGCTGCACCTTCCAGTTCGACCCGGTGGGCAAGGCGCGTTTCGACAGCCCATGCGACAAGGTCAAGACCTTCCTGGTCAAGCAGGGCCTGCCCTATAGCTCCCAGTCCGCAGCGTCGGGCAGCGAAGTGACCGTCAGGGTCGGCGAGCAGAAAATCAGCGGCTTTGATGAAGCGGCGATGCGTACGGCGATCAACCAGGCCGGCTACCCGGCCAAGGCCGAAACGGCTGCGGTGAACGAACCGATGGTGGTGTTCCTGATCGTCCTGCTGATCCTGATCGCGACCATGACCTACGGTCCGTTGGCAGCGGTGATGGTCGAGCTGTTCCCGACCCGGATCCGCTACACCTCCATGTCCCTGCCCTATCACATCGGCAATGGCTGGTTCGGCGGCTTCCTGCCCACCGTGTCGTTCGCGCTGGTGGTCTACACCGGGGATATCTTCTACGGCCTCTGGTACCCGGTGCTGATCACCGGCATCAGCCTGGTGGTCGGGCTGTTCTGCCTGAAAGAAACCCGGGATGTGGACATCGACAAGGTCTGAAATGCTTCGACAGGTGACGACGCTGTATCCGTCACCTGTCACCCTCTGTGCTTCGCCGGGATATCCCTAGAAAATACGGAGTGCTTCATGATTTCTCCTATTTGAGTCAATAGGTAGTTAGAAAGCTCATATGTTAGGCATAGGAATTTAAGTCAATTCACCTCGAAATAACTCACGAGAAGACCAAAACCATCCTACAGGCTCCCCTGCCAGATATTTAATACGCTCCCCGAGTGCGGCGAAAATCAAAGCCGTTAACCATTAATATCAGCTTAGCGGTTGATATGGGGGCATGAAATGAAACTGAATGTGGTTTTTACCAATGCTGTTAATCTTAACGTCCTTCAGCAAGTGATTGGTGCTTCAGGCATAAATACCTCTATCAGTATCGAGGGTGCGCATGCAGTCAATATAAACACGCTTCTTGCTGCCATGGTTTCGGCAGGAAACAGTAAATTATTAGATGTAGGTTTCAATGGAGCTGGATTAACATCCAACAACCTTCAGCAAGCAGTAGCCGCTGCGGGTACTAATGTTGAAATTTCAATAAATACTGCTCAAGCCGTTAACCTGAATGTACTAGAGGAAGTTATTTCAGCAGCAGGGAATAGCAAGCGGCTATCTGCGATATTCAATGGTGCTCAACTTACCGGGAGAAACCTGGAGAGAGCTGTTGAACTGGCAGGTGAGCAGGTTCGAATAGGTGTTAACACAGCACAAGCGGTAAATATATCTGCACTGCTATCACTTTTGAATACTGCTGGAGATATTAAGAATTTTTTCGCTACCTTCAATGGCGCACAACTCACGGGTAATCAACTTCAGCTCGCCGTTGAGAGCTCAGGTATTCGCACACGTATCTCGACTAACACAGCCCAAGCAATTAATATTGGATATCTTCTTTCTGTTATCCAGGCTGCCGGAAATTCCAAACAGTTCTCCGCTGAGTTCAATGGGGCACAATTAACCTCTGATTACTTGCAGCAGGCAGTCGCTGCAGCAGGATCATTGGTTAGAGTTCATGTTAACACCGCTCAAGCCGTAAATATAAATACGCTGCTCTCTATTTTACAGATTTCAGGACACAACAAGTTCTTCAGTGCAGATTTCAATGGTGCACAGCTTACGTCCAATCATCTTCAGCAAGCGGTTGAGGCATCAGGTGCAAATACAGCGATTTCAGTCAACTCTGCAGAACATGCAAATATCACCTCTCTGCTTGCTGCCATCACTGCGGCTGGAAACACAAGGAATTTTTCAGCGACTTTTGATGGGACTCGTTTGTCTGGAAGCAGTCTCCAGCAAGCCGTATCCGCTTCTGGGACAAATAGCTCTGTAACACTCACATCCGCAGAATCCGCTTCACTGACAACACTCTTGCAGATAATCAGCTCGGCGGGCTGAGATCGGATTGCACAGCTCGCGGCTTCTCCCGAAATGGTGATGCATGAACACCGCTAGTCTTATCCTTGTCCTGCTCTCTGGCATAGCGCTGGGGCTCAATCAGGCCAATGCTGCCACTCTGCGCTGTAGCAATGGCCTGATCAGCGAGGGAGATACCTCGTTCGAGGTCTTGAAGAAGTGTGGGGAACCTGCCGACCGCCAGGTCACTGAACCCGCGCGTCTGCCCAATGGCAATCCGGTGAGAAATTCGGTCACGGTCGAGACTTGGGTCTATGGACCGGAAAATGGGGCGCGCAGCTTCCTCAGGTTCATCGATGGGCGCCTGGTCAAGGTTGAGACCAGGCGTCTATAGCAGATTTCGAAACCACTTCGGGGAGGTCGCGCTCAGTGGACGCAAGGCACAGGACCCTACGAGCTCATGGAGGGTATGAGCAGCGCATTTTTTATTGCTTGGAAAAACTTATGCACGATTTCCGCTGAACAGTCATACATAGAAATAAGTAGTTAAATCATCTACTTACGAGACTATTTCAAGAAATATCAAAATCTTGTGCACAAGTTATCCACAGATCGGTCAGGCCGCGCCCGGTGCTTCTGCAGCCGTCGCCGGCGGCAGTGAGCCCATCTCGCGCTGGGCGTTTTCATTCCAGGTCTGTGCCCTTTCGTTGAGGTCGGCAATGGCTCGTGGGCCGGTGCCTTCAGCGAACATCGGAGCGCCAATCACCACGGTGATGGTGCCGGGCTTTTTCGCCCAACCGGTCTTCGGCCAGTACTTGCCGGCGTTGTGGGCGATCGGCAGTACCGGCAGCCCGGCGTTCACCGCCAGGGCCGTGCCACCGCGGGAGAACTTGCCGACGGTGCCGTAGGGCACGCGGGTGCCTTCCGGGAAGATCAGTACCCAGGTGTTGTCCTTGAGCAGCTCATCGCCCTTCTTTGCCACGTGCTTGAGTGCTTCCTTCGGATTGTCCCGGTCGATAGCGATCGGCCGCAGCATGGCCATGGCCCAGCCGAAGAACGGCACGTAGAGCAATTCACGCTTGAGCACCTGGCTCAGTGGCGAGAAGTAGGCCGACAGGAAGAACGTTTCCCAGGTGCTCTGGTGGTTCGACAGAATCACGCAGGGCCGTTCGGGAACGTTGTGCGCACCTTTCACCTCGACCCGGATATTCAAAAATACCTTGGTCAGCCACAGTGCGCAGCGGCACCAGTACACGTTGATGAAGCGGTAGCGCGCCTTGAACGGCAGGAACGGCGCGACGAAAAAGCTCAGGGAGCACCACAGCAGCGAACTGGTGCCCAACAGCAGGTAAAAGAAAAAGGTTCTGATGGCCTGCAGGATCGACATGGCGACATTTACCGTTGCGGGCATTGCCCGCCTGTTAATAAGTGAACCCCCGGACCATCCTTGATCAGGAAGTCAGAAAGGCGCTAGTTGTGGATAAGTTCAGCCGCGACGGCCGCCAGATCGTCAAAGATCAGGGTGCCCACCGGCAGGGTTTTCCCCAGGGTCTTCTCGCCCTTGCCGGTCTTTACCAGGACTGGCTGGCAATCGACGGCGCTGGCGGCTTCCAGGTCACCGAGGCTGTCGCCGACAAACCATAGCCTAGCCAGTTCGACGCCGTAATGCGCGGCGATGGTCCTGAGCATGCCCGGCTTGGGCTTGCGGCAATCGCAGCCCTCGTCCGGACCATGCGGGCAGTACACCACCAACCCGAGTTCGCCACCCTGTTGTGCCACCAGCGAGCGCAAGCGCTCGTGCATGGCGTCCAGGGTCGCGAGATCGTAGTAGCCGCGGGCAATGCCGGACTGGTTGGTCGCCACGGCAACCGTCCAGCCCGCCCTGCTCAACTGCGCGATGGCCTCGATCGAGCCGGGGATCGGAATCCACTCCTCCACCGACTTGATGTAGGCGTCGGAGTCCTGGTTGATCACACCGTCGCGATCGAGTATCAGCAGCTTCAAGTCGCGTCCTCAGCCCAGCAGCGAAATGTCGGCAACGCCCAGGAACAGGCCACGCAGGCGCGCCAGCAGCGCGTAGCGGTTGGCTCGTACGCTGGCGTCTTCGGCATTGACCATCACCGCTTCGAAGAACGCGTCGACCGGCTCGCGCAGCGCGGCCAGGCGTGCCAGCGTCTCGTTGTACTGGCGCGCGGCGGCCATCGGCTGGACCGCCTGGTCCGCCTGCTGGATCGCCGAGTACAGCGAGAACTCGTTGGCGTTGTCGAAGTACTTCGCCTCGACCGTGGCTGCAATGCTGCCCTCGGCCTTGCTCAGCAGGTTCGATACGCGCTTGTTCACCGCGGCCAGGGCCGCCGCTTCCGGCAGTTGACGGAACTTCTGCACCGCCTGTACGCGCTGGTCGAAGTCCAGGGCCGAGCCCGGCTTCAGGGCACGTACCGACAGGTAGGTGGCGACGTCGATGCCTTCGTCTTCATAACGGGCACGCAGGCGATCGAAGATGAACTCCAGTACCTGGTCGGCAAGGCCCGCGGCCTTGACCTTGGCACCGAACGCATTGACCGCGAAGGCTACGGTCTCGATCAGGTCGAGGTCGAGCTTCTTGTCGATCAGGATGCGCAGCACGCCCAGGGCGGCACGACGCAGCGCATAGGGGTCCTTGCTGCCGGTTGGCAGCATGCCGATACCGAAGATGCCGACCAGGGTGTCGAGCTTGTCGGCGATCGCCACCGCGGCACCGGTCAGGGTGCTTGGCAGTTCGGCGGCACCGGCACCACGCGGCATGTACTGCTCGTTCAGCGCCAGGGCGACGTCTTCCGGCTCGCCGTCATTGAGGGCGTAGTAGTAGCCGGCGATACCTTGCATCTCCGGGAACTCGCCGACCATCTCGGTCGCCAGGTCGCACTTGGACAGCAGGCCGGCACGGGCCGCGCGCTGGGCGTCGCCGCCGATGCGTGGCGCGATGAACGCGGCCAGCTTCGACACGCGCTCGGCCTTGTCGTAGACGCTGCCCAGTTTCTCCTGGAACACCACGTTCTGCAGGCGCTGGTTGAAGTCGGCCAGTGGCTGCTTCTTGTCCTGCTTGAAGAAGAACTCGGCGTCGGTCAGGCGTGGGCGCACGACCTTCTCGTTACCGGCGATGATCTGCTTGGGATCCTTGCTCTCGATGTTGGCCACGGTGATGAAGCGCGGCAGCAGCTTGCCATCGACGTCCAGCAGGCAGAAATACTTCTGGTTGTCCTGCATGGTGGTGATCAGGGCCTCCTGTGGCACGTCGAGGAAACGTTCCTCGAACGAGCACACCAGCGGCACGGGCCATTCGACCAGCGCGGTCACTTCGTCGAGCAGGTCCGCCGGCATGATCGCGGTGCCTTCCTGCATCGTCGCCAGCTCGGTGGTGCGCTTGCTGATCAACTCGCGACGCTCGTTGGCGTCGGCCAGCACATAGGCGGCACGCAGGTCGTCGAGGTAGCTGGCCGGCGAACCGATGCGGACGTTTTCCGGGTGGTGGAAACGGTGGCCACGGGATTCGCGACCGGCCTTCTGGGCGAGAATGGTGCAGTCGATGACCTGGTCACCGAACAGCATCACCAGCCACTGGGTCGGCCGCACGAACTCTTCCTTGCGCGCCGCCCAGCGCATGCGCTTGGGAATCGGCAGGTCGTTCAGCGAGTCTTCGACGATGGTCGGCAGCAGGCTGGCGGTCGGCTTGCCGGGAATGTTCTGGCTGTAGCGCAGCTTCGGCCCGCTCTGGTCGATTTCGCTCAGTTCCACGCCGCACTTCTTGGCGAAGCCCAGGGCGGCCTGGGTCGGGTTGCCCTCGGCATCGAAGGCGGCCTGGCGTGGCGGGCCGTCGAGGTTGATGCTGCGGTCCGGCTGTTGGGTCTGCAGTTGCTTGAGCACCACCGCCAGGCGGCGTGGCGCGGCGTAGACCTGCTTGGCTTCGAAGCTCAGGCCGGCGGCCTGCAGGCCTTTCTCGATACCGGCGAGGAAGGCCTCGGCCAGGGTATTGAGGGCCTTGGGTGGCAGTTCTTCAGTGCCCAGTTCTACCAGAAAATCTTGCGCACTCATTGTGCCGCCTCCAACTTAGCCAACACTTCATCACGCAGGTCCGGGGTTGCCATCGGGAAGCCCAGCTTGGCACGTGCCATCAGATAGGCTTGGGCGACGGAACGCGCCAGGGTGCGCACACGCAGGATGTACTGCTGGCGCGCGGTTACCGAGATGGCCCGGCGTGCGTCCAGCAGGTTGAAGGTGTGCGAGGCCTTGAGGACCATTTCATAGCTCGGCAACGGCAGCGGCTGATCCAGTTCGATCAGGCGCTTGGCTTCGCTTTCATAGAAATCGAACAGTTCGAACAGCTTCTCGACGTTGGCGTGTTCGAAGTTGTAGGTCGACTGCTCCACCTCGTTCTGGTGGAACACGTCGCCGTAGCTCACCTTGCCGAACGGACCGTCGGCCCAGACCAGGTCGTAGACCGAATCCACGCCCTGCAGGTACATCGCCAGGCGCTCGAGGCCGTAGGTGATTTCGCCGGTCACCGGGTAGCACTCGATGCCACCGGCCTGCTGGAAGTAGGTGAACTGGGTGACTTCCATGCCGTTGAGCCAGACTTCCCAGCCCAGGCCCCAGGCGCCGAGGGTCGGCGATTCCCAGTTGTCCTCGACGAAACGGATGTCGTGCACCAGCGGGTCGAGGCCGACGGCCTTGAGCGAGCCCAGGTACAGCTCCTGGAAGTTGTCCGGGTTCGGCTTGAGCACGACCTGGAACTGGTAGTAGTGCTGCAGGCGGTTCGGGTTTTCGCCGTAGCGGCCGTCAGTCGGACGGCGGCTTGGCTGCACGTACGCGGCGTTCCAGGTTTCCGGGCCGATGGCGCGCAGGAACGTAGCGGTATGGAAAGTCCCGGCGCCTACTTCCATATCGTAGGGCTGAAGTACCACACAACCTTGCTCGGCCCAGTATTGCTGGAGGGCGAGAATCAAGTCTTGGAAGGTACGCACGGCTGGCGTAGGCTGGCTCACGAAATTCACCTGTTACTTGGGCTGCGATTCAAAAGGCGGGAGTATACCCGATTCGGTCGCGCCTCCGCCTCCCTGGAGCCTTATGCCACGCTGCTTTTGGTGCAACGATGATCCCCTGTACAAGGACTATCACGATCGGGAGTGGGGCGTACCGCTGCGCGATGGGCAGCGACTGTTCGAGTTGCTTTTGCTCGAAGGGTTCCAGGCCGGGCTTTCCTGGATCACGATCCTCAGGAAACGCGAGCATTACCGCCAGGTGCTGTTCGGTTTCGATGTGCGCAAAGTCGCCGAAATGAGCGATCAATACCTGGAAAACCTGCTGCTCGACCCGGGGATCGTGCGCAATCGCCTCAAGCTCGAGGCGGCCCGGCGCAACGCCCGCGTCTGGCTGACCCTGGAAGACCCGGTCAGCCTGCTCTGGTCCTTCGTCGGCGGCACGCCGCAGATCCATCACTTCAAGGACCGCAGCGAGGTCCCGGCCGTCACCGCCGAGGCCGAGGCGATGAGCAAGGCGCTGAAGAAGCTCGGCTTCGGTTTCGTCGGCCCGACCATCTGCTACGCGTTCATGCAGGCCTCGGGCATGGTCATGGACCATACCACCGATTGTGATAGCTATGCCGCGCTGGCCGCGCCACGGCTACAATAGCCGGCTGACGATTAGCCAAGCACACCGGGAGTGACCTGTGGAAAAGTTTAAAGGCGCCATGCTGGTGGGGGCGTTGCGGTTGTTCGCGATGCTGCCCTGGCGTGCCGTGCAGCGTGTCGGCGCGGCCATCGGCTGGGTGATGTGGAAGCTGCCCAACCGTTCCCGCGAGGTGGTGCGGATCAACCTGGCCAAGTGTTTTCCCGAACTCGATCCGGTCGCTCGCGAACAGTTGGTCGGTCAGAGTCTCAAGGACATCGGCAAGTCCCTGACCGAAAGCGCCTGCGCCTGGATCTGGCCGGCCGAGCGCTCGATCGCGCTGGTGCGCGAGGTCGAGGGTCTCGACGTGCTCAAGGACGCCCTCGCCTCGGGCAAGGGCGTGGTCGGTATCACCAGCCACCTGGGCAACTGGGAAGTGCTCAATCACTTCTACTGCAGCCAGTGCAAACCGATCATTTTCTATCGTCCGCCCAAGCTCAAGGCGGTCGACGAGCTGCTGCGCAAGCAGCGGGTGCAGTTGGGCAACCGAGTGGCGGCCTCGACCAAGGAAGGCATTCTCAGCGTCATCAAGGAAGTGCGCAAGGGCGGCTCGGTCGGCATCCCCGCCGACCCGGAACCGGCCGAATCCGCCGGGGTATTCGTGCCGTTCCTCGGCACCCTGGCCCTGACCAGCAAGTTCGTGCCGAACATGCTCGCCGGCGGCAAGGCGGTCGGGGTGTTCCTGCACGCGTTGCGCCTGCCCGACGGTTCGGGCTTCAAGGTGATCCTCGAAGCGGCGCCGCAAGAGATGTACAGCACCGACGCCGAGGTCTCGGCCGCGGCGATGAGCAAGGTGGTCGAGCGATACGTACGGGCCTATCCGAGCCAGTACATGTGGAGCATGAAACGCTTCAAGAAGCGCCCGGCGGGCGAGCAGCGCTGGTACTGAAGCAACTTATCGGCAGGGTCTGTGGATAACGTCACGGCGATGTTATCCACAGCGATCTATCCAAGGGCGCAAAGATGTCCGAAAACAAGAATTACCTGCGTATCAAGATCCAGCACCCGAGCATCGGCGAATGCCTGGGGCGTACACGCAATCTGTCCAGCCAGGGTGTGGACGTGCAGCATCCGGGGCTGTCGCGGCTGCCCACCGGGGCGGTGGTCTATGGCCAGGTGCAGGACCTGCCGGTGGCTGCGCCGCGCATTCGCATGGAAGTGATCCGGGTCGACGCCGAAGGCATCGGCCTGCGCTTCATTGATCTTTGAGCGCGGCCTTTTCCAGCTTCTTCAGGAACACCGTCATTTCCTTTTCCGCCTGCTTGTCGCCATGGCCGCGGGCGGCCTCCAGGCCCTGTTCCCAGGCCAGCCTTGCCGCAGCCAGGTCACCAGCGCCCTGCTGGGCCTTGCCCAGCAGTTTCCAGGCGGCCGAATACCTGGGGTCGAGGACGACACAGCGTTGCAGGTGTCCGGCAGCCTTGGCGTGGTCGCCGAGGTCCAGGTAACCCTTGCCCAGGCCGAAGCGCAGCAGCGGGTTATCCACACCCTTGGCGAGCATCTTTTCCAGTGATTCGAGCATGGCGATCCTCCTGTTGACGATGACTAAGGGCGAAAGAGCTTTTGTGGCGAGCGGGCTTGCCCGCGCCCGGCTGCAAGGCAGCCGCAAATCCAGCTTACGCTGGTTTAACTGAAAGACCGTGTAGCCTGGGTTTGGGGCCGCTTTGCGGCCCAGCGCGGGCGAGCCCGCTCGCCACAAATTGGGGGCGGCTTATCATAAGGATGTCAGAAAAAGCTCAAGCCCACGTGGAACAGCTTCTCCACGTCGCGGATATGCTTTTTATCCACAAGGAACAGGATCACATGGTCGCCGGCCTGGATCACCGTGTCGTCGTGGGCGATCAGCACTTCCTCGTCGCGGATGATCGCGCCGATGGTGGTGCCCGGTGGCAGCGCGATGTCCTCGATGGCCCGGCCGATCACCTTGCTCGACTTCATGTCGCCATGGGCGATCGCCTCGATGGCTTCCGCCGCACCCCGGCGCAGCGAGTGCACGCTGACGATATCGCCACGGCGCACGTGGGCCAGCAGGGTGCCGATGGTCGCCAGTTGCGGGCTGATGGCGATGTCGATGTCGCCACCCTGGATCAGGTCGACATAGGCCGGGTTGTTGATGATGGTCATGACCTTCTTCGCGCCCATCCGCTTGGCCAGCAGCGAGGACATGATGTTGGCCTCGTCGTCGTTGGTCAGCGCCAGGAACAGGTCGGCATCGTTGATGTTCTCTTCCATCAGCAGGTCGCGGTCCGAGGCACTGCCCTGCAGCACCACGGTGCTGTCGAGGGTGTCGGACAGCTGCCGGCAGCGGGCGGCATTCATCTCGATGATCTTCACCTGGTAGCGGCTTTCGATCGCCTCGGCCAGGCGCTCGCCGATCTGCCCGCCGCCGGCGATGACGATGCGCTTGTTGCTTTCGTCGAGCCGGCGCATTTCGCTCATCACCGCGCGGATGTGTGCCTTGGCGGCGATGAAGAACACTTCGTCGTCGGCCTCGATCACCGTATCGCCGCGGGGCATGATCGGCCGGTCGCGGCGGAAGATCGCCGCCACCCGGGTGTCACCGTTGGGCATGTGTTCGCGCAACTGGCGCAATTGCTGGCCGACCAGCGGGCCGCCGTAGTAGGCGCGGATCGCCACCAGCTGGGCCTTGCCCTCGGCGAAGTCGATCACCTGCAGGGCGCCGGGGGTTTCGATCAGACGCTTGATGTAGTTGGTGACCACCTGTTCCGGGCTGATCAGCACGTCCACCGGGATCGCGTCGTTGTCGAACAGCTCGGTGCGGGTCAGGTAGGCCGACTCGCGCACCCGGGCGATCTTGGTCGGGGTGTGGAACAGGGTATGGGCGACCTGGCAGGCGACCATGTTGGTCTCGTCGCTGTTGGTCACCGCCACCAGCATGTCGGCGTCGTCCGCGCCGGCCTGGCGCAGGATCGTCGGGAACGAGGCGCGGCCCTGCACGGTGCGGATGTCCAGGCGGTCGCCGAGGTCGCGCAGGCGCTCGCCATCGGTGTCGACCACGGTGATGTCGTTGGCCTCGCTGGCCAGGTGTTCGGCCAGCGTGCCGCCGACCTGTCCGGCGCCGAGAATGATGATTTTCATCGGGTGGCTTTCATCCCTGTGGCTCCGTTCGACCCGCTCAGCCGCGTGCGGCGGCGATCTTGATCAGTTTGGCGTAGTAGAAACCATCGTGGCCACCTTCCTGTGCCAGCAGTTGCCGGCCATGGGGCTGCTTGACGCCGAAGCTGCCCGCAATGTCCAGCTCGCGGGCACCGGAGGTGCGGGCCAGGAATGCCTCGATCACTTCGGTGTTTTCCGTCGGCAGGGTCGAGCAGGTGGCGTAGAGCAGGATGCCGCCGACTTCCAGGGTCGCCCACATCGCGTCCAGCAATTCACCCTGCAGGCTGGCCAGGGCGGCGATGTCGTCGGCCTGGCGGGTCAGCTTGATGTCCGGGTGGCGGCGGATGACGCCGGTGGCCGAACAGGGCGCGTCGAGCAGGATGCGCTGGAACGGCTTGCCGTCCCACCAGTTGGCGGTGTCGCGGCCATCGGCGGCGATCAGTTCGGCCTCCAGCCCCAGGCGGTCGAGGTTTTCGCGTACCCGCAGCAGGCGCTTGGCCTCCAGGTCGACGGCGACCACCCCGGCCAGTTGCGGCTGGGCTTCGAGGATATGGCAGGTCTTGCCGCCTGGCGCGCAGCAGGCATCCAGCACCCGTTGGCCGGGCGCCAGGTCCAGCAGGTCGGCGGCCAGTTGCGCGGCCTCGTCCTGCACGCTGATCCAGCCCTCGGCAAAGCCTGGCAGGTTGCGCACGTCGCAGGCTTCGTCGAGGACGATGCCGTCGCGGCTGTAGGTGCACGGCCGGGCCGCGACCGCGGCGTCACCCAGCAGCTTGAGGTAGGCGTCGCGGCTGTGATGGCGGCGGTTGACCCGCAGGATCATCGGCGGGTGGGCGTTGTTCGCGGCGCAGATGGCTTCCCACTGCTCGGGCCAGAACGCCTTCAGCGATTTCTGCAGCCAGCGCGGGTGGGCGGTACGCACCACCGGGTCGCGTTCCAGCTCGGCCAGCAGCTCGGTGCTTTCGCGCTGCGCGCGGCGCAACACGGCATTGAGCAGGCCCTTGGCCCAGGGTTTTTTCAGCTTGTCGGCGCAACCGACGGTCTCGCCGATGGCGGCGTGGGCCGGGATGCGGGTGTAGAGCAACTGGTAGAGGCCAACCAGCAACAGCGCCTCGACATCGGCATCGGCGGCCTTGAAAGGCTTCTGCAGCAGCTTGGCCGCCAGCGCCGACAGCCGTGGCTGCCAACGGGCGGCGCCGAACGCCAGGTCCTGGGTCAGGCCACGATCGCGGGCCTCGACCTTGTCCAGCTGCGCCGGCAGGGAGCTGTTGAGCGAGGCCTTGCCGCTGAGGACGGCGGCCAGTGCCTTGGCGGCGGCCAGGCGCGGGTTCATTGGCCGAGTACCGTACCGAGGGCGAATTTCTCGCGGCGGCTGTTGAACAGGTCACTGAAATTCAGCGCCTTGCCGCCGGGCAATTGCAGGCGGGTCAGGCACAGCGCGCCCTGGCCGGTGGCTACGATCAGGCCGTCCTTGCTCGCGGCAAGGATTTCGCCCGGCTGGCCCTGGCCTTCGGCGGTGCTGGCGGCCAGCACTTTCAGGGCTTCGCCGTCGAGGCTGCTATGGCAGATCGGCCATGGGTTGAAGGCACGGATCAGCCGTTCCAGCTCGACGGCCGGGCGCTGCCAGTCGATGCGCGCCTCATCCTTGTTCAGCTTGTGGGCGTAGGTGGCCAGGCTGTCGTCCTGTACGTCGCCGACCAGCGTACCGGCGGCCAGGCCGGCGATGGCCTCGATGACTGCCGGTGGGCCGAGTTCGGCCAGGCGGTCATGCAGGGTGCCACCCGTGTCCTCGGCACTGATCGGGGTGACGGTCTTGAGCAGCATCGGCCCGGTGTCGAGGCCGGCCTCCATGCGCATCACGGTCACGCCACTTTCCGCGTCGCCGGCTTCCACCGCGCGCTGGATCGGCGCCGCACCGCGCCAGCGCGGCAGCAGCGAGGCGTGGCTGTTGATGCAACCCAGGCGCGGGATATCCAGTACCACCTGCGGCAGGATCAGGCCATAGGCGACCACCACCATCAGGTCCGGCTTGAGCACCGCCAGCTCGGCCTGGGCGTCTTCATTGCGCAGGGTTGGCGGTTGCAGGACGGTGATGCCGTGTTCCAGCGCCAACTGCTTGACCGGGCTCGGCATCAACTTCTGCCCGCGTCCTGCCGGCCGGTCCGGCTGGGTATAGACGGCGACGATCTCATGGGGGCTGTCGAGCAGGGCCTTGAGGTGTTCGGCGGCGAATTCGGGGGTGCCGGCGAAGACGATGCGCAGTGGCTCAGTCATGGATAGGGCTCGCTTGAGAGAGGACGGGACATTGTCATAATGTCGCTTTCTGTAGGAGGTGGCGGTGCGGCGATCCGACTTGCCCGCGAATGGGCCCTTGAGAGCGCTAAAAGCTTCGCGGGCAAGCCACGCTCCTACACAGGATGGGATCAGGCGTTCTGGCGGTGCTGCTTTTCCAGCTTCTTCTTGATCCGGTCGCGCTTGAGCGTCGACAGGTAATCGACGAACAGCTTGCCGTTGAGGTGGTCGCATTCGTGTTGGATGCACACCGCCAGCAGACCATCGGCTTCCAGTTCGAACGGCTTGCCGTCGCGGTCCAGCGCCTTGATCTTCACGCGGGTCGGGCGATCGACGTTCTCGTAGAAGCCCGGCACCGACAGGCAGCCTTCCTGGTACTGGTCCTTCTCTTCGGTCAGCGGTTCGAACTCGGGGTTGATGAACACCCGTGGCTCGCTGCGATCCTCGCTCAGGTCCATGACCACGATACGCTGGTGCACGTTGACCTGGGTCGCGGCAAGGCCGATGCCCGGGGCTTCGTACATGGTTTCAAACATGTCATCGATCAGTTGCCGAACCTTGTCGTCCACCTCGGCCACGGGTTTGGCGATGGTGCGCAGGCGCGGGTCTGGAAATTCGAGGATGTTTAAAATGGCCATAGGCGTATTTGCTGCACATGTGAGGTAAAGTCAGAGACGGCTGCCGAAACGTCACGGCGGGATCGGCTACCGTTGTAAAACGTTCTCCCTGGGAGCGAGCCGCGGGGCTCTGGCGTTTCACGCGAAGACACATGATAAAGGGATTCACTGCATGAGGAAAACACTACTCGCCCTGCTGCTGGCCTTTACCGGTGTCGCGCAGGCGCAAGTGCAACTCAAGGATGGTTATCCACAGCGCTACACCGTGGTGCGCGGTGACACGCTCTGGGACATTTCCGGGAAGTTTCTCCGCGAACCGTGGAAGTGGCCGCAGATCTGGCATGCCAATCCGCAGATCGCCAACCCCGACCTGATCTACCCCGGCGACACCCTGACCCTGCAGTTCGTCGACGGCCAGCCACGGCTGGTGGTCGAGCGTGGCGCGTCCCGGGGGACCATCAAGTTGTCGCCGCAGGTGCGCCGCTCGCCGGTGGCCGAGGCGATTCCGAGCATTCCGCTGGAGAAGATCAACGCCTTCCTGCTGAGCAACCGCATCGTCGACAGCGTCGAGGAGTTCAAGCGCGCGCCGTACATCCTGGCCGGCAACAACGAGCGGGTACTCAGCGGCATGGGCGACCGGATCTACGCGCGTGGCGCCTTCGACCCGACGCACAACGTGTATGGCCTGTTCCGCCAGGGCAAGGTCTACACCGACCCGCAGACCAAGGAATTCCTCGGCATCAACGCCGATGACATCGGTACCGGCGAGCTGCTGGCCACCGAGGGCGATGTCGGCACCCTGACGCTGCGTCGCACCACCGAGGAAGTGCGCCTCGGCGACCGGCTGTTCGTCAGCGAGGAGCGGCCGATCACCTCGACCTTCATGCCGAGTGCGCCCCAGTCTCAGGTCAACGGCGTGATCATAGATGTGCCACGAGGTGTTACACAGATCGGCGTCATGGACGTGGTGACGATCGACAAGGGACGCCGCGACGGGCTGGCCGAAGGCAATGTTCTCGCGGTGTTCAAGACCGGCGAGACGGTTCGCGACCGGGTCACCGGGCAACCGGTGAAGATTCCCGACGAACGTTCCGGCCTGCTGATGGTGTTCCGCACCTACGAAAAGCTCAGCTATGGTTTGGTACTCAATGCCACGCGGTCGCTGGCAGTGCAGGACAAGGTACGCAATCCGTAACGCTTGCCGCAGCGTCTGCGGCAGCTTGCCGAACAGGTTACTCACAGAGTTATCCACAGCTTGTCCAGGCTTGTGCACGACCGCCTCGGATCAAGGATGAGTGGATGTCACGGTCTGTGTGCAACACCCTGTCGCCGGCGGAGCTGGAAGCCCGCCTGCGTCTGCATCGCCTGCCGGAAATCGGCCCCCGGCGCTTTCTTCAACTGATCGACACCTTTGGTTCGGCCTCTTGCGCCCTGAGCGCCCCGGCCGCCGCCTGGCGGTCGCTGGGGTTGCCCGCAGGGAGTGCCGAGGCGCGCCGCAGCCCGTCCGTGCGCGATGGGGCCAGCGCTGCATTGGCCTGGCTAGAGCGTCCGGAGCAGCATTTGCTGATGTGGGACCAGGCCGCCTACCCGGCCCTGCTGGCCGAACTGGATGACGCCCCGCCACTGCTGTTCGTCGCCGGTGATCCGACCATTCTGGACAAGCCGCAACTGGCACTGGTCGGCAGCCGGCGGGCTTCCCGACCGGGCATTGACACCGCCGCCGCCTTCTCACGCAGCCTCGCCGCCGCCGGTTTTGTCATCACCAGCGGCCTGGCCCTGGGCATCGACGGTGCCGCCCACCAGGCTGCCCTGGACGTCGGCGGGCGGACGGTGGGCGTGCTCGGGACCGGGCTCGAGAAATTTTATCCACAGCGGCACCGCAGCCTGGCGCAGGCCATGATTGCCCAGGGCAGCGCCGTGGTGTCCGAGTTTCCCCTGGACGCCCCGCCGCAGCCTGGCAACTTTCCACGGCGCAACCGGATCATCAGCGGCTTGTCCCTCGGCGTACTGGTGGTCGAGGCCAGCGTCGGCAGTGGCTCGCTGATCACCGCCCGGCTGGCGGCGGAACAGGGGCGCGAGGTCTATGCCATCCCCGGTTCCATCCACCATCCCGGCGCGCGCGGTTGCCACCAGCTGATCCGCGATGGCGCAGTGCTGGTGGAAACGGTCGATGACATCCTGCAGAACCTGCGCGGCTGGCAGCGCATGCCGTCCAGCGTGCTGCCCGAGGCCCCAATCCACCCGCTGCTGGCCCTGTTGCATGCCGCGCCGCAGACCAGCGAAGCGCTGGCCCGGGCCTGTGGCTGGAGCCTGGCGCGGGTGCTGGCGGGCCTGACCGAACTGGAGCTGGAGGGCCGGGTGGCCAATGATGGTGGACGCTGGTTAGCTCGCAGCCCGACCTGAGGTAAACTGCGGGCAGCGTTGAATCCGGAGAGCAAGCAATGGTCAAGAGTTGGCGTGTGCAAGAAGCCGCACGAGAAGTTCGCGCAGGAGCGGTGATTGCCTATCCAACCGAAGCGGTCTGGGGGCTGGGGTGCGATCCCTGGAACGAAGAGGCGGTGGATCGGTTGCTGGCGCTGAAGAATCGTTCGGTGGACAAGGGCCTGATCCTGGTGGCGGACAACATCCGCCAGTTCGACTTCCTGTTCGAGGATTTCCCCGAGGAGTGGATCGATCGCATGGCCAGTACCTGGCCGGGGCCCAACACCTGGCTGGTGCCGCACCAGGACCTGCTGCCGGAGTGGGTCACCGGCCTTCACGATACCGTGGCCGTGCGGGTCAGCGATCACCCGCTGGTGCGTGACCTGTGCTCGCTGGTCGGGCCGCTGATCTCCACCTCCGCCAACCCCCAGGGCCGGCCGGCGGCCAGGACCCGGCTGCGGGTGGAGCAGTACTTCCGTGGGCAGCTGGACCTGGTGCTGGGCGGTCACCTGGGTGGGCGCAAGAACCCGAGCCTGATCCGCGACCTGGCGACGGGCAAGGTCGTACGCCCTTCGTAGCATGTGTATACACAGTCAGCGGTGAGCCCGCTTTTGTGGTGAGCGGGCTCGTCGGAACGCCGCACCGCCGCGCTGGGGCGCGAAGCGGCCCTGAGACCTACCGCCTCGTTTTTCCTGACACGCCGTGTACCCAGGCTTTGGGGGCGCCTTGCGCCCCAGCGCGGGCAAGCCCGCTCGCTACAAAGCGCGCTTGCTACAGGGCTCGCCTGCCCACGCTCGTCGTAGCGTGTGTACACGCAGTCAACGGTGAGCTCGCTTTTGTGGTGAGCGGGCTCGTCGGAACGCCGCACCGCCGCGCTGGGGCGCGAAGCGGCCCTGAGACCTACCGCCTCGTTTTTCCTGACACACCGTGTACCCAGGCTTTGGGGGCGCCTTGCGCCCCCAGCGCGGGCGAGCCCGCTCGCCACAAAGCGCGCTTGCTACAGGGCGTGCCTGCTCCCCACGGCGCCTCTATCTCAGGGGAGCAACACCGTCGAGCCGGTCGTCCGCCGTCCCGCCAGCTCGATCTGCGCTTTCGCCGCCTCGGCCAACCCATACCGCGCGCCGATCTCGATCTTCAACTGCCCACCGATCACCAGCCCGAACAACTCGTCAGCCATCGCCTGCAACTGCTGCGGGTTGCTGGCATAGGTGCCCAGGGTCGGCCGGGTCACGTACAGCGAGCCCTTGGCCGACAGAATCCCCAGGTTGACCCCTTCCACCGCGCCCGAGGCGTTGCCGAAGCTTACCAGCAGGCCGCGTGGCGACAGGCAGTCGAGCGACGTCAGCCAGGTGTCCTTGCCGACCCCATCGTAGACCACCGGGACCTTCTTGCCGTCGGTCAACTCCAGTACCCGCTTCACCACGTCCTCATGGCTGTAGTCGATGGTTTCCCAGGCCCCCAGGGACTTGGCATAGGCGGCTTTCTGCGCCGAGCTCACGGTGCCGATCAGCTTGGCGCCGATGGCCTTGGCCCATTGGCAGGCCAGCGCCCCGACACCGCCGGCGGCAGCGTGGAACAGCACGGTTTCACCCGCCTTGAGTTCGTGGGTCTGGCGCAGCAGGTACTGCACGGTCAGGCCCTTGAGCATGACCGCGGCGGCCTGTTCGAAGCTGAGCTGCTCCGGCAGCTTGACCAGGTGCGCTTGCGGCAGCACGTGAAACTCGCTGTAGGCGCCCAGCGGACCGGTGCCGTAGGCGACCCGGTCGCCGACCTTGAAACGGGTCACTTCGCTGCCGACCGCGTCGACGATCCCCGCGCCTTCGCCACCCAGCCCGGAAGGCAGGCTCGGCGGCGAGTACAGGCCACTGCGCCAGTAGGTGTCGATGAAATTCAGGCCGATGGCCCTGTTCTGTACCCTCACCTGCTGCGGCCCCGGTTCGGCAGGGGTGTAGTCGACATACTCGAGGACTTCGGGGCCACCATGGGCACGGAACTGGATTCGCTTGGCCATCGATACACTCCTTGAACTGATTCATTGCAAAGCCTGAGGACTGCCTATCGGACTCCTTCGCTTGATCTTCGTCAACTGCGACTGTCACGGGCGCGGTGTTATGCTACGGGCCCTTTGCCGGCGGCCGTCCGACGTGCCGCGTAGCTTTGCCCGATCCAAGGTGATGCCATGACTACCCGCACCGAGGCCGTTAAGGCCTACCTGCTCGACCTGCAAGACCGTATCTGCGCTGCGCTGGAAACCGAGGACGGCGGTACGCGTTTCGTCGAGGATGCCTGGACCCGCCCTGCCGGTGGCGGTGGCCGGACCCGAGTGATCGCCGATGGGCAGGTCATCGAGAAAGGCGGCGTGAATTTCTCCCACGTCTTCGGTGCCGGCCTGCCGCCGTCGGCCAGCGCCCACCGGCCGGAACTGGCCGGGCGCGGCTTCGAGGCGCTGGGCGTGTCGCTGGTGATTCACCCGCACAACCCCCACGTGCCGACTTCCCATGCGAACGTGCGGTTCTTCATTGCCGAGAAGGAAGGCGAGGAGCCGGTCTGGTGGTTCGGTGGCGGTTTCGACCTGACGCCCTACTACGGCAACGAGGAAGACTGCGTGCACTGGCACCGCGTCGCCGAGCAGGCCTGCGCGCCGTTCGGGGCCGACGTCTATCCGCGCTACAAGGCCTGGTGCGACAGCTACTTCCACCTCAAGCACCGCAACGAGCCACGGGGTATCGGTGGACTGTTCTTCGATGACCTGAACGAGTGGGATTTCGACACTTGCTTCGCCTTCATGCGGGCGATCGGCGATGCCTACATCGAGGCCTACCTGCCGATCGTGCAGCGCCGCAAGGCGCAGGCCTGGACTGAGCAGCAGCGCGAGTTCCAGGAGTACCGCCGGGGGCGTTACGTGGAGTTCAACCTGGTGTACGACCGTGGCACCCTGTTCGGCCTGCAATCGGGTGGGCGTACCGAGTCGATCCTGATGTCGCTGCCGCCGCAGGTGCGCTGGGGCTATGACTGGAAGGCCGAGCCGGGCAGCGAAGAGGCGCGGCTGACCGAGTACTTCCTGCAGGATCGCGATTGGCTGGCGCTCTAGCCGGTATCCTGCGGGATGGTGCGATCGCTGTCGCCGGTCAGGCACCATGCCCATGGAAGCAGGCTGTCTTTGGTTTGTCATTGATAAGCGGCCTTGGGGGCCCTGTTCGCGGATGAATCCGGCTCCCACAGCTTTGTGCCGCATACGGAACTGGTGGCTGCCTCCAGCCTTGTGGGAGCCGGATTCATCCGCGAACAAGGGCCCCCCAAGCTGTGCCTGCAACGATAGAATCCCACCCTACTGATCTGACCGCTGCCTGCCAGCCCACACAGGACCCTGTTTGATGGATCGTTACGTTGTCTTCGGCAATCCCATTGGCCACAGCAAGTCGCCGTTGATTCACCGTCTGTTCGCCGAGCAGACCGGCCAGCAACTGGACTACAGCACGCTGCTGGCGCCGCTCGACGATTTTTCCGGTTGTGCCCGGGCGTTTTTCCAGGAAGGCCGTGGAGCCAACGTCACCGTACCGTTCAAGGAAGAGGCGTTCCGCCTGGCTGACAGCCTGACCGATCGGGCGCGTCGTGCCGGGGCGGTGAACACCCTGAGCAAGCTGGCCGATGGCAGCCTGCTGGGCGACAACACCGACGGTGCCGGCCTGGTGCGTGACCTGGAGGTCAACGCCGGCTTCAGCCTGCAGGGCAAGCGTGTCCTGCTGCTCGGCGCCGGTGGCGCGGTACGCGGGGCGCTGGAGCCGCTGCTGGCGCAGCAGCCGGCTTCGCTGGTGATCGCCAACCGCACCGTCGAGAAGGCCGAGTTGCTGGCGGAGCTGTTCGCTGACCTGGGGCCGGTGTCCGCCAGTGGTTTCGACTGGTTGCAGGAGCCGGTGGACCTGATCATCAATGCCACCTCGGCCAGCCTGTCCGGCGATGTACCGCCGATTGCGTCGAGCCTGGTCGAGCCCGGCAAGACCGTCTGCTACGACATGATGTATGGCAAGGAGCCAACCGCATTCTGCCGCTGGGCCAGCGAGCGGTCCGCGGCGGTCGCGCTGGACGGCCTGGGCATGCTCGCCGAGCAGGCGGCGGTGGCTTTCGAGCTGTGGCGTGGCGTGCGCCCGGATACAGCGCCGGTACTGGCCGAGCTGCGGCGCCTGCTGGCCGCCTAGGCTATGTATGAAATCGCTTGAAACTTGGTTATGCGGCGTTAAAAACCGGCTCGGAATGCTCATTGACAACCAGTCAAGTCGGGCGCGACCCCGGCCGTTCCTCGCCGGTTTTTGCCTTGCCTAACCTGCGTTTCAAGCAATTTCATACACAGCCTAAGGCCCTCCAGGGCGGAGAAACCTCGGGTGAGTAGGCTCTTTTTGTGAATGGGCTTTTGTGGCGAGCGGGCTTGCCCGCGCTGGGGCGCGAAGCGGCCCTAAAACCTGACGCCCCGGTTTGCCTGATGCACCGCATGCTCAGGGTTTGGGGGCGCCTTGCGCCCCAGCGCGGCGGTGCGGCGTTCCGACAAGCCCGCTCGCCATAGGACTGCGTCCGCCATACAGTCTCGTTAATTGCCCGACTCGTTAGTGGAAGGACTCAATCCTCGAAGCGGATCGGGCACTTATCCACACCCTCGAGCTTGACCAGTTCCTCGACCACCTGCGCCCGCGCCTTGCGTAGCGTCAGGCTGCGGCCCTCCCGGGCCAGCCGGCGTGCTTCCTGGTGCAGCATCTCGACCCCGGAATAGTCGATGAAGTTGATCTGCTGCGCCTCGATCACCACTCGGGGACCTTTGAGCCGCTGCAGGCGCACCTGCAGGTAATGGCTGGCGCCGAAGAAGATCGACCCGCCGACCCTGAGCACTTCCTCGTCGCCATCGCGCCAATGCTGTACCCGTGGTTGCGAGGTGCGCTTGAGGTAGAAGAACAGCGAGGCCAGCACACCGGCGTAGATCGCCGTCTGCAGCTCCAGCAGCAGGGTCGCGACGCAGGTCAGCGCCATCACCACGAATTCCGCATGGCTGACCCGCAGCAGCGCGCGGATGCCGCGATGATCCACCAGCCCCCAGCTGATCAGCAGGATGCTGCCAGCCATGGCCGGAATCGGGATGTGGGCGATCAGCGCCGAGCCGCACACCGCGAACAGCGCCACCCACAGTGCCGAGAACACCCCGGCCAGCGGTGAACAGGCCCCGGCCTCGTAGCTGAGGGCGGCGCGGGTGAACGAACCGGCGGACAGGTAGCCGGAAAACAGGCTGCCGACGATGTTCGACAGGCCCTGGGCCCGGACTTCCTGGTTGGCGTCGAGCAACTGCTGCGAACGGGTGGACAACGAACGGGCGATCGACAGGCTCGTCACCAGGCCGAGCATGCCCACGGCGACCGCGCTGGGCAGCAGCCGCAGGAACGCTTCCAGGTCCAGTGGCAGCGGGCTGAACGGCGGCAGGCGCCCGGCGAAGCCCTTGACCAGTTGTACGTGGCCGAACATCCCGGGCCACAGCCAGACCAGCAGGCTGGACAGCACCAGGGTGATCAGCAGCGTGGGCCAGCGCGGCAGCAGCGACTTGAGCACCAGGCCCACCACCAGCGTGCCCAGGCCCAGGGCCAGCGAGGGCCGGTCCAGCTCGCCGAGATGCTGGATCAGCGCCAGCAGGCCGTTGAGCGCGGTGGCCTGGCTGGCAACATCGATCCCCATCAGGTTGGGCAATTGCCCGAGGGCGATGACCACGGCGGCACCGAGGGTGAAGCCGAGCACCACCGAATGCGAAACGAAGTTCACCAGCGCGCCGAAGCGCAGCATGCCCAGCAGCCACTGGAAAATCCCGGCGATGAAGGTCAGCAGCAGGATCAGGGTGATGTAGTCCTGGCTGCCGGGGACGGCCAGCGGGCTGACGCTGGCGAACAGGACGATGGAGATCGCCGCGGTGGGGCCGCAGATCAGGTGCCAGGACGAACCCCAGAGGCAGGCGATCAACACCGGGACAATCGCCGCGTAGAGCCCGTACGCCGGGGGCAGACCGGCGATCAGGGCGTAGGCGACCGATTGCGGCAAGGCGAGGATGGCGCCACTCAGGCCGACGATCAGGTCTCGGCTGACGCTGGCGCGGGTCTGCCTGGGCAGCCAGCTGAGAAATGGCAGGAATGCGTGGCGGTTGGTCCAGCCCATGGGTCTCTCGGTTGGATGAGTCGGTGTCGGGGACAGTTTGCCAGGCCGACACTTGAGTTGTGGATGCGGAACCTGTGGGAGCCGGATTTATCCGCGAAACTTTTTAGCGATCTCAAGGGCTTTTTCGCGGATAAATCCGGCTCCCACAGGTCCGGCTCCCACAGGTTTGATCGTTCCCACGCTCCGCGTGGGAATGCAGTCCGTGACACTCTGCGTCACAAGGGCGGACGCCGAGCGTCCAGGGAGCCATTCCCACGTCGAGCGTGGGAACGATCGGTGCACTTGAATGAAGCTCAGAGTTTGGCCTTCACCGCGGCCAGTCCATCCTGGCCATCGGCGGTCTTCACCCCGTCCAGCCACTTGTCCAGCACCGCCGGGTTGGCCTTGATCCAGCCCTTGGCCGCATCGGCGTTACTCAGCTTCTTGTTGGCGACTTCGGCCATGATGCTGTTTTCCATGTCGAGGGTGAAGCCCAGGTTGGAAAACAGCTTGCCGACGTTCGGACAGGCCTGTGCATAACCCTTGCGGGTTACGGTGTAGACGCTGCCGGTATCGCCGAAGTACTTCTCGCCGCCCTTGAGGTAGTGCATCTTGATCTGCACGTTCATCGGATGCGGCGTCCAGCCGAGGAACACCACGAACTTCTGTTTCTTGATCGACCGGCCGACCTCGGCCAGCATCGCCTGCTCGCTGGACTCCACCAGTTTCCACTGGCCCAGGTCGAACTCGTTGTTCTTGATGATCTGCGCCAGCGAGGCATTGGCCGGCGCGCCGGAGCCGATGCCATAGAGCTTCTTGTCGAACTTGTCGGCGAACTTGTGCAGGTCGGCGAAGTCATGCACGCCGGCGTCCCACACATAATCCGGGACCGCCAGGGTGAATTCGGTGCCCTCGAGATTCTTCGCCAGTTGGGTGACGTCACCGCTGCCGATGAACTTGTCGTAGAAGCCCTGCTGCGCCGGCATCCAGTTGCCGAGGAACACGTCGACCTGGCCGTCCTTGAGCCCGCCGTAGGTGATCGGCACCGCCAGGGTGTCGACCTTGGCCTTGTAGCCCAGGCTGTCGAGCAGCAGGCTGGCGATGGCGTTGGTCGCGGCGATGTCGCTCCAGCCCGGATCGGCCATCTTCACCGTGTCGCAGGCCGGGTCGGCGTAGGCGCCCAGGCTGCTCGCGGCCAGCAGTCCGGCGCAGAGGATTGTGGATAACTTCTTCATGGCTTCCCCTTCTGTTCGTTATTGATTTTGGCAGGGTTGTGGATAACGAGCCTTGCGCTCCAGATCGTCGAGGTCGATGTGGTTGCGCATGTATTGCTGACTGGCGTCTACCATCGGCTGGTGGTCCCAGCTCTTCAGCTTTCCGAGGGTCAGGGCGTCGGCGACGAAGCGCCGGCGTCGCTGGCTGGCGAGCACCTGTTGGTGGATCGCCGGGATATTCCATTTCGCCCGGGCTTCGGCCAGGAAGTCGTTGAACAGCGTCTGGTGGAGCGGTGACTGGCTGAGTTCTTCCTCTTCGCGTGGATCGTTGTGGATATCGTAGAGCAGGCACGGATCGTCTTCGCTGTAGACGAACTTGTAGGCGCCGCGGCGGATCATCATCAACGGACTGACGGTGCCTTCGGCCATGTATTCGCCGAACACCTCGTCGTGCCCGCCCTCGCCCGTCAGGTGCGGCAGCAGCGAGCGACCGTCGAGCGGCAGGTCGGCCTGCACGCTGCCGCCGGCCAGTTCCACCAGGGTCGGCAGCAGGTCGGCGGTGGATACCGCGGCGCCAACCCGGTTGGCGGCGAACTGCCCCGGTGCGCTGATCAGCAGCGGTACCCGGGCGGACATCTCGAACCAGTGCATCTTGTACCAGAGCCCGCGCTCGCCGAGCATGTCGCCGTGGTCGCCGGAGAACACGATGATGGTGTCGTCGGCCAGGCCCACGTCTTCCAGCGTCTGCAGCAGCTTGCCGACGTTGCTGTCGATGTAGCTGCAGGCACCGAAATAGGCACGGCGGGCGTCGCGGATCTTATCCACAGGCAGTGGCTTGTCCCACAGGTCGTAGACCTTGAGCAGGCGTTGCGAGTGCGGGTCGAGGCTGTCCTGGGCCGGCGTGTGCGGCAGCGGGATGTCCTCGTCGCGGTACAGGTCCCAGAACGCCTTGGGGATGGTGTACGGGTCATGCGGGTGGGTCATCGACACGGTCAGGCAGAACGGCCGGTCACCGTCTTCGCGCACGTGGTCGAACAGGTATTGCTGGGCCTTGAACACCACCTCTTCATCGAAATCCAGCTGGTTGGTGCGCACGCAGGGCCCGGCCTGCAGCACCGAGGACATGTTGTGGTACCAGCTGGGGCGTACGTCCGGCTCGTCCCAGTTCACCGCCCAGCCGTAGTCGGCCGGGTAGATATCGCTGGTCAGGCGTTCCTCGTAGCCGTGGAGCTGGTCGGGGCCGCAGAAGTGCATCTTGCCCGACAGCGCGGTGCGATAACCCAGGCGGCGCAGGTAGTGGGCATAGGTCGGGACGTCGGCGGGGAAATCGGCGGCGTTGTCGTAGGCGCCGATCCTGCTCGGCAACTGGCCGCTGACCAGGGTGAAGCGCGAGGGTGCACACAGCGGGCTGTTGCAGTAGGCGGCGTCGAAGACCACGCCCTGGGCCGCCAGCCGGCTCAGGTTCGGCAGCTTGATCGGCGACGGGCCGTAGAGTGGCAACAGCGGGGCGGCCATCTGGTCGGCCATGATGAAGAGAATGTTCTTGCGCTTCATGGTATCGCGGCGTTCCATAGTCAATTGTTATGCGATAGTGCTGCGATCGAGGATGTAGCCAGCACCTGTTGCCGGTAAAGCCCACGCCACACAATGACTAGGATAAGTACAGCTTATGTTTGATGCGCTGGGTGACCTGTCCCTCGACCTGCTGCGGGTGTTCGAAGCGGCGGCCCGTCATCGCAGCTTCACCGCCGCGGCGGTGGAGTTGGGTACCACCCAGCCGGCGATCAGCCAGCAGATCAAGCGCCTGGAGGAGCAGCTGGCGACGCGGCTGTTCGACCGCATCTACCGCGGCATCGAGCTGACCGAGGCCGGGTCGCTGCTGTTCGAGCAGGTCCAGGCCGGGCTCGAGAGTATCGACAGCGGTTTGAGCGCGGTGACCGCCCACAGCCGGCATGAGGTGCTGCAGGTCGCTACCGACTTCGCCTTTGCCGCCTACTGGCTGATGCCGCGCCTGCACCGCTTCCACGCGGCCAATCCGCTGGTCGACGTCAGCCTGGTCACCAGTGAACGCAGCCACAACATGCTGCGTACCGATATCGACGTGGCCGTGCTGTTCGGTCAGGGCCGCTTCAAGCAGGGCGAAAGCCACTGGCTGTTCAGCGAGGAAGTGTTCCCGGTGTGCAGCCCGCAATTGCTCCACGGCCGCCAACGGCCGCTGGCGACCGAAGCCTTGCTGGAGTTTCCGCTGCTGCACCTCAAGGGTGAGAGCAGCAGCCACTGGTTCGACTGGAGCGGGGTATTTCGCGAGCTGGGCCTGACCAGCGCACCGGCACCGGGACAATTGCGCTTCGACAACTACACCCTGCTGATCCAGGCGGCGATCGGCGGCCAGGGCGTGGCCATCGGTTGGCGCCACCTTGTGGATAACCTGCTGGAGCAGGGCCTGTTGTGCCGGCCGATCAACCAGACGGTGCTGTCGACCTTCGGCTACTACGTCGTGCTGCCGCCGCGCAAACGGCGCGGATCATTGATCCAGCGTTTCTTCGACTGGTTGATGGCCGAGCAGGCCAACAGTGCGCAATCACTGGTTGGGCTGGGCTTGCCGTCGATTGCGGTGTAGCGTGGGGCGATCAGTCAGAATCGACGAAAGAGAGCGGTATGCAAGCAATCAAGGGTTATCACGCCCACGTCTACTTCGATGCCTCGACCCTCGCCCAGGCCCGGGAGCTGTGCGAGCGGGCAGCGGCGACGTTTGCGCTGAAGATGGGGCGGGTGCATGAGCGGCTGGTGGGGCCGCATCCGGACTGGAGCTGCCAGTTGGCGTTCGATGCCGAGCAGTTCGGTGCCGTCGTGCCGTGGCTGGCGCTCAATCGCCAGGGCCTGGTGGTGTTCACTCACCCGCTGACAGGCGATGACCTGGCGGATCACCGCGACCACGCCATCTGGATGGGCGCGGTGCGGCCGTTGGATCTGTCGATCTTCTGATCGGTAGGAATGGTCGCCTTCGGCGGATTCGCCAGCAAGCCGGCTTGCTGGCGATAACGGTCCTGTCACCGCCGCCAATCCGCGGGATCAGTACAACACGTTGTTCAGCACTTCATAGACGATCCCGGTGCCGATCGCGATCAGCGCCACATCGCCACCGACCCGGCGCCATTCATAGCCGTGGTAGGCCGGCAGGCGCGCCACGGCACGTGGGTCCAGGCGCTCACCGTAATAGCCGTGGGGCAGCGGCTGGCCGCGCACGATATGGATACCGGGCGGTGGCGGTGCACCCCGGGTGAAGTGTTCACGGTGGTCATGGATGATCTGCCGCACCGGCCCGAAGTCCTGCGGTGGACGCCGCCAGTTGGGCTCGCCCGGGCCACGGTCGGGCCCCCTGTCCGGCCCTCTTCCCGGATCCGGGTGATCGTAGCCACCGCGGTCGTGGTCCGGACCACGGCCATCGTATTGTGGCGCCGCCTGCAACAGCGAACTGGCACCCAGCATCAACACACCAAGGCCGGCGACCAGGCGTTTGGACATTTTCATCGTGGCTTTCCTCACTACAGCCAATACAGCGGAAGGAGGTTCGAAGAAGGGGCTTCAAACCTCCTGGGTCTCACTGGCTTAGTCTGCGTGGGCAGGCATAGATTCCTTTGTATCAGGAACTTTACTCTCGCTGCTAAAGCACCTTTCCATGCCGCAAGAACAGACTCTGTGGTTCAACTTCCGGAGGCTGAACTTCGTACTTGTTGCAGGTGAATATGAGTCTTGCCGTCGCCTCCATCCACTATCGAGGTAGTGATGTATCGGCAGCCCTGGCGGAACACCTTGTAGCGGGTCTCGCCGGCCTGCGCTTCGCTGGGGTTGCCTTCGATGACAAGGACAACGTTGGCACCTGCCCTGCCAGAGGGCGCCGGATCTACCGGTAGAAACTTGTTGATGGGCACGGATCCCTTATCCACCAGCCGGTTTTTATAGAGAGCGATTTCCTTCTCGGACATGAACGTTTCGTAGCGATAGGAGTCGGTTCGTTCGCAGACCTGTTCTGAAAAACCATCATTCAGGAGTCGGGTCAGATCCTTATGGGAAATATTCTTGAGATTTTCCGGAAAAGCCGGTTTCTTACTCGTCTCCTTGTTGATGTAGTCGACCGCCCCCGGCTTGATGAAAAGCTCGAAGGCGGATTTCGTCATTGCCTTTTTTATTTCTACCCGATCCTGATATTTTTGTTGCTGTACATAGGTTTCATCCAGAGCATCCTGATATTTTTTCATACTGACGATGTTGCTTTCCAGGGCCTTGCGCTGGATGTCGACGTTCGATATCTCTTCCAATATCGTGATGTCCGTTCGTTTGCCGACACTGTTGATCCTTGCACCGATGTACTCGTTAAGCTTGGTTATCTTGGCAGAGGCTTGGTTGTAGCCGCCGTCATATTTTTCTGAGGGTGCGACTGTAGTTTTTTTATTGAAAATCTTGTCGTATTTCTCAGCCCAATAGATTTTCACCCCTTTTCGTGGTGTTATATATATGTGATCGTCCTTATGGCGCACGAAAGGCCGTTTATTTTCACTCAACTTCCAGAATGACGTGAATTTTCGGTATCTGCTGCAATGTGATTTGTAATGTTCGATGGCTGTTTTCAATTCGTTGGCGATCGCCTGGTGCTCGGTTATACGCTGCTCCTGCTCACGAAATATCCTTTCCCGGTTGTGAACATGAGCAAGCCCGTCGACCAATCCGTTAATCTTTTTCTGGCATTTATGAAGATCGTTGGGAGCGTTCAGGATGTTCTGAACATTCCTGTTTCCGATTCCGAATGGCATGCCTTCTCCTGTGTGCAGAATTAAAATAACCTGGCAACAGGCCATTCCTGTCGAGAATGGCCCACTTCCTGAGTGTCCTGGCAGACTCTGGTGAGTTATGTTTTGGTAGCGGCCCGGTTAAATGGGTTTGAATTCCAGAAGGAGGTAAGTTCACTGACTTTACCTTTGTTTATTACCCGTCTGTCGTCGACGAAATCGACCTGGGTCGAATTTTTCTCTTTCAGAATATCTGTCAAGCGTGGACTAAGTTCGTCTTTGAATGTTTCATAAAATTTCTTCTCTATCGCGGCGGCAGACATCTGGGCAAGCGTTGGGTCTGAGTTGAATAGTTCATCGAACGCTCGGTCTGTGGCGTTTCCAGGGCTTATCCCGTTGTCAGGTCGGTCAGGAACCACCGCTGGCGGTTCGTTTAGGATGACCTGGACGCAAGCGTCAGGCTTGGGTTTTCGGGGTGGTTTGGGGGGCGCCAGCGCTTTGGGGACCGGGTTTTGCGGTGCGACAGGGCTCAGGACGCTGGCGGCTTCAGGTGGCGGGTCTGGTATGAACGGTGGCGGTTCGTCGTCATCGTCCCCTACAGCTCCGGAGTTGAGCATTTCATCAAAATTGATTTGGTTCAGGGTCTGTCGTTGACTCTTCTCCAAGCGCTCGACCATATCCTCAAGCCGCACTCTCTGGCCAGGGCTGGCAATGTTGTGCGACTTCGGGTTGAAGGGCGCTTTCGAATATCCACCATCGTTGAGTCCCAGTCTCATAGCCAGTTTTTTGGAAAAGCTGAGGCTACCGCTGACGATCCACTCATCATTTTTCCTCGAGTAATGCAGGAAGGCTTTCCCGGGCTGGTTTTCGACCTTTTCCAGTCGATGTTTGAGGACGATCTTTTGCAGCGGATCCTTGAGGTCTTTCATATCTGCATGTAGCTGTCTGAGAACTCCAAGCTGCTTGTTGGATTCCCTCTGATCGGGAGCGTTTTTTCCAGCCTGTATCTGCAGGCTGATCTTTGAGGCTTTTCCCGCGTGCTCGCTCTGCAACAGCCCAGGGAAAAGGGTTGGGAGACCTGATAGGGGGGCGAAGGGATGCATCATGAGGGCCCATTCTGAGATCAAGACGATCCAGTACCTGGGTACTGGCGCGATCCGCCGTTCAAAAGGGCGGTACGCGCGTCGAATGGTTGGCGCTTGAAGGCGTGTGCACTTCCATTAAACGCCCATTGCCGCTGAATCGGTTAGCACCTCTGAACACGGGGTAGGCAAAGGATTATTGCGCCCACAAAAAAGGGCCTCGGTGCCGTAGCACTGAAGCCCCTGGGGGTCGCGAATGTTCGCTGGATCAGTGGCGCGCGCTGCGCACGCCTTCCGCCAGTGCCGCGCACAGGCTCAGCACGCCGTCGACGGCCTGTTCGCCGGTCTCGGCCTTGGCAATCTGGTCGATCAGCGCCGAGCCGACCACCACGCCGTCCGCCAGGCGGGCGATGGCCGCAGCCTGTTCCGGTGTACGGATGCCGAAGCCGATGCTGATCGGCAGGTCGGTGTGGCGACGCAGGCGGGTGACCGCCTCCTCGACGTGTTCCAGGGTGGCCGAACCGGCACCGGTCACGCCCGCGACCGAGACGTAGTAGACGAAGCCCGAACTGCCGTTCAGGACGGTCGGCAGGCGGCCGTCGTCGGTGGTCGGGGTGGTCAGGCGGATGAAGTCCAGGCCGGCGGCCTGGGCCGGGTCGCACAGTTCGCCGTTATGTTCCGGCGGCAGGTCGACCACGATCAGGCCATCGACACCGGCGGCCTTGGCCTCTTCGATGAAGCGTGCCACGCCGTAGTAGTGGATCGGGTTGAAGTAACCCATCAGCACCAGCGGGGTATCGTTGTTCTCGGCACGGAACTCGCGAACCATCTGCAGGGTTTTCGCCAGGTTCTGTTTGGCGGCCAGGGCGCGGATGTTCGCCAGCTGGATCGCCGGGCCGTCAGCCATTGGATCGGTGAAGGGCATGCCCAGCTCGATCACGTCGGCACCGGCCTTGGGCAGCCCCTTGAGGATCGCCAGGGAGGTGTCGTAGCCCGGGTCGCCGGCGGTGACGAAGGTCACCAGGGCGGCGCGGTTCTGTTGTTTCAGCTCGGCAAAGCGGGCTTGCAGGCGGCTCATCAGTGTTTCTCCTGCTGGGACTGTTGCATGTGGTGCATGACGGTTTGCATGTCCTTGTCACCGCGACCGGACAGGTTGACCACCATCAGGTGATCCTTGGGCAGGTTCGGCGCGCGCTTGAAGACTTCGGCCAGGGCGTGGGAGCTTTCCAGCGCCGGGATGATGCCTTCGAGGCGGCAGCACTGGTGGAACGCGGCCAGCGCTTCGTCATCGGTGATCGAGGTGTACTGGACGCGGCCGATGTCGTGCAACCAGGCGTGTTCCGGGCCGATGCCGGGGTAGTCCAGGCCGGCGGAGATCGAGTGGGCGTCGATGATCTGGCCGTCGTCGTCCTGCAGCAGGAAAGTCCGGTTGCCGTGCAGTACGCCCGGTACGCCGCCGTTCAGGCTGGCGGCGTGCTTGCCGGTTTCGATGCCGTGGCCGGCCGCTTCGACACCGATGATTTCGACGCTGGTGTCATCGAGGAACGGGTGGAACAGGCCCATGGCGTTGGAGCCGCCGCCGATGCAGGCCACCAGGCTGTCGGGCAGGCGCCCTTCCTTCGCTTGCAGCTGCTCGCGGGTCTCCTTGCCGATCACCGCCTGGAAGTCGCGAACCATGGCCGGGTACGGGTGTGGGCCGGCGACGGTGCCGATCAGGTAGAAGGTGCTGTCGACGTTGGTCACCCAGTCACGCAGCGCTTCGTTCATCGCGTCCTTCAGGGTGCCGGTGCCGGCGACCACCGGGATCACCTCGGCGCCCAGCAGTTTCATGCGGAACACGTTGGCCTGCTGGCGCTCGATGTCGGTGGTGCCCATGTAGATCACGCACTGCAGGCCGAAACGCGCGGCCACGGTGGCGGTGGCCACGCCGTGCATGCCGGCGCCGGTCTCGGCGATGATGCGTTTCTTGCCCATGCGTCGCGCCAGCAGGATCTGGCCGATGCAGTTGTTGATCTTGTGCGCGCCGGTGTGGTTCAGCTCTTCGCGCTTGAGGTAGATCTTCGCGCCGCCGCAGTGTTCGGTCAGGCGTTCGGCGAAGTACAGCGGGCTCGGACGGCCGACGTAGTCGCGCTGGAAGTAGGCCAGTTCCTCGATGAACGCCGGGTCGGCCTTGGCGGCCTCGTACTCGCGGTTCAGGTCGAGGATCAGTGGCATCAGGGTTTCAGCCACATAGCGGCCGCCGAATGCGCCGAACAGGCCATTGGCATCGGGGCCGCTGCGCAGGGTGGACTGGGTCATGGGAGGCTCCAGGTGGTGAGAGAATGAACAATGGGTTCACTCTAACCACGACAGGCGCGGATGAAAACCGATAAGATCGCCACAACCTGTCAGGAAAACTCACAGATATCATGAGCCGCGACCTGCCCCCGCTCAATGCCTTGCGCGCCTTCGAGGCCACCGCCCGCCTGAACAGCGTCAGCCAGGCTGCCGAACAGCTGCACGTGACCCATGGCGCGGTCAGCCGGCAGTTGAAGGTGCTTGAGGAGCATTTGGGGCTGAGCCTGTTCGTCAAGGATGGGCGTGGCCTGAAACTCACAGATGCCGGTATCCGTCTGCGCGATGCCAGCGCCGAGGCCTTCGAGCGGCTGCGCACGGTCTGTGCCGAGCTGACCCGCGATTCTAGCGATGCGCCGTTCGTCCTCGGTTGTTCCGGCAGCCTGCTGGCGCGCTGGTTCATCCCGCGGCTCGGGCGGCTGAACGCCGACCTGCCGGACCTGCGCCTGCACCTGTCGGCCGGTGAAGGTGACCTGGACCCGCGCAAGCCGGGTCTCGATGCCCTGCTGCTGTTCGCCGAGCCGCCATGGCCGGCGGACATGCAGGTGCACGAGCTGGCCTGCGAGCGGATCGGCCCGGTGATGAGCCCGCACTTTTCCCGTTATGAGGCGTTGCGCACGGCGCCGGCCCGCGCGCTGGTGGGCGAGCCGCTGCTGCATACCACTTCACGGCCGCAGGCGTGGCCGAGTTGGGCGCAAGGCAAGGGTGTCGACGTGGCCGACTTGAAGTATGGGCAGGGTTTCGAGCACCTGTACTACCTGCTGGAAGCGGCAGTGGCCGGGCTTGGCGTGGCGATCGCGCCACAGGCGCTGGTAGCGGACGACTTGCGCGCGGGTCGGCTGGTCGCACCGTGGGGTTTCAATGAAACCCCCGGGCGACTGGCCTTGTGGCTGCCGGGGCGCGCCGTGGACGGGCGCGCCCTGCAGCTGGCGCAGTGGCTCAAGGCCGAATTGGACAACGGCGCCTGAAGGGACTCAATCCCCGCGCTTGCACAGCAGGTAGGCCGCCAGCAGCCCCAGGGCACCGACGGCCACGCCGGCCGTGGTCCAGGGATGTTCCTGGGCGTAGTCGCGGGTGGCGATCCCGGTCTCGCGGGTCTTGACCTTGACCTCCTCGTAGGCGTCGCTGAGCAGATGGCGCGAGTGCCGCAGGGCGCTCTCGGCGTTGCTCCTGAGCGCCTTGAGGGTCTTGCGCGACTCGTCCGAAGCGTCGTCCTTCAGGCTTTCCAGGGACTTGAGCAGGCTCTCGATCTCCGCTTCCATGCTTTGCAGTGCAGCTTTACGCAACGATGAACTGGCCATATCGGCTCTCCTCTCAGTGATGGATGGCGTATGAGAGGTCCGACTGCACCGGTTGGAGAAAGTGCAGAAAATCTGCAAACCGCTGTTCGGGCCCTGGTTCCGGCCCCCTGGAGAATCACTGCTAGGCTGTCCCTGAAGCCTTAAAGCCCAAGGAGAACAGCATGAGTGACCATCACACCTACAAGAAGATCGAACTGGTCGGTTCCTCGCCCAACAGCATCGAGGAAGCGATCAACAACGCCCTGGCCGAGGCCGGCAAGAGCCTCAAGCACCTGGAGTGGTTCGAGGTCGTGGACACCCGCGGCCACATCCGTGACAACAAGGCGGCGCACTTCCAGGTGACGCTCAAGGTCGGGTTCAAGATCGCCAACAGTTGAGCAAATGCTGGCCAATGTGAACTAGTGCACTGGCCGACTGCCATAATGATTGCTATACAGAGGGCTCCATCAAGCCTCATGTGCGTCGCCCAAAAGCCGACGCACTTTTTTTGATCCGACCAGGGAATGTGACCGATGAAGAAGCTGATGTTGGCGCTGGGTTTGTTGAGTATCGCGGGAACGACCCTTGCGGCCGGAAAGCCATGCGAAGAGCTGGAAAGGGAGATCAAGGACAAGCTGGAGGCCAAGGGCGTGCACGGCTATGCACTGCAGATCCTCGACCGCGCCACCGGCGAGAAAGGCGCCGATGGCAAGGTGGTAGCTACCTGTGAAGGCGGCACCAAGGTCATCACCTACAAGCGCAAGTAAGCGCGAGCAGGATCAGGGCCGGCGCAAGGCGCCGGCTTTTTCTTGGGCGTCGATCAGGCTTCGCCCTTCATCACCCGCGACAGCAGCTCGTAGGAGTGCAGCCGATCGGCGTGTTCGTACAGGTCACAGGTGAAGATCAGCTCGTCGGCCTGGGTCTGTTCGACCAGTACTTCCAGGCGGGCACGGATCTTCTGTGGGCTGCCGACCATCGCCAGGCCGAGGAAACTGGACACGGCTTCTTTCTCATGGGGCAGCCACAGGCCGTCCATGCTCTGCACCGGAGGTCGTTGCACCAGGCTCTGGCCACGCATCAGCGCGAGGATGCGCTGGTAGACCGAGGTCGCCAGGTAGTCGGCCTGCTCGTCGGTGTCGGCCGCCACCAGCGGTACGCCGAGCATCACGTAGGGCTTGTCGAGGACGTCCGAGGGCTTGAAGTGGTTGCGATAGACGCGGATCGCCTCATGCATGTAGCGCGGGGCGAAATGCGAGGCGAAGGCGTACGGCAGGCCGCGCTCGCCGGCCAGTTGCGCACTGAACAGGCTCGAACCGAGCAGCCAGACCGGGACCTGGGTGCCGGTACCGGGCACGGCGATCACACGCTGGTCGGGGGTGCGCGGGCCGAGGTACTTCATCAGCTCGGCGACGTCTTCCGGGAAGTCGTCGGAACTGCCCGAACGCTCGCGGCGCAGGGCGTGGGCGGTCATCTGGTCGGAACCGGGCGCGCGGCCCAGGCCGAGGTCGATCCGGCCCGGATAGAGGCTCTCCAGGGTGCCGAACTGTTCGGCGATCACCAGCGGCGCGTGGTTGGGCAACATCACCCCGCCGGAGCCGACGCGGATGCTCGAGGTGCCGCCGGCGAGGTAGGCCAACAGCACCGAGGTGGCCGAACTGGCGATACCGTCCATGTTGTGGTGCTCGGCCACCCAGAAGCGGGTGAAGCCGCATTTCTCCACGTGCCGGGCCAGGTCCAGCGAGTTGCGCAGCGACTGTGCGGGGCCGCCGTCCTGGCGCACGGGCACCAGGTCGAGGGTGGAAAACTTGACGTCGGACAAGCGCTTCATAAGCCTGTTACTCCTTTTTGAGGGACAGGTTTGCGAGGCGCGGCGAAGGACCTGTCGATGCTCTGGGCAATATGGGCATATACCCGAGTTTCAAGAGCAGTCTGAATTTTTAGCCTGCAGAAATCAAAGACAACTCCTACAAGATGAACTTTGAGGTACCGACTATCCTCAAAATTTTCGTCTGGCGCGAACCTGCGCCGGCTCTTTAGGAGGCTGTGATGAGTATCAAGAAGAAAGCATCGGCTCACTGGGAAGGCGACCTGAAAACCGGCATCGGCTCCATCTCCACCGAAACCGGCGTGCTGCGCGAGGCACCCTACGGCTTCAAGGCGCGTTTCGAGGGTGGACGTGGCACCAACCCGGAAGAACTGATCGGCGCGGCCCATGCCGGCTGCTTTTCCATGGCCTTTTCGATGATCCTCGGCGAGGCCGGGCTCAAGGCCGACAGCATCGATACCAACGCCGAGGTGACGCTGGACCAGGTCGATGGCGGTTTCGCCATTACCGCGGTACACCTGATCCTCAAGGCGAAGATCCCCGGTGCCAGCCAGCAGCAGTTCGATGAACTGAGCCGGAAGGCCAAGGAAGGCTGCCCGGTGTCCAAGGTGCTGAACGCGAAGATCAGCCTGGACGCGACGCTGCTGGGCTGATCCGCAGCCCTGCCCTGCCGTTATGGAGGCAGTCAATCCTGTGGGAGCCGGCTCCCACAATGACTGCCTCTGCTTCAGGTTGTGAGGCGAGTCAGAACTTGGTTCTGCGGTTTGTGGTCGAATCAGCATGCGGCAACTGATTGCGTACGCCCTTGCGACGCGTTGCCGCCAGAAGGAGTCTGATCATGAAACGTATTGCCCTGGGTATTTTCTGTTGCGTACTGGCGGCGCAGGCACTGGCGGCCCCGAAGGACTGCCAGGAGTTGAAGAGTGAGATCGAGGTGAAGATCCAGGCCAACGCCGTGCCCTCCTACACCCTGGAAATCGTCTCCCGGGAGGAGGCTGAGAAGCATGATGTCGCCATGGTGGTTGGCACTTGCGAGAACGGCACCAAGGCGATCATCTACCAGAAGAACGACGCCTGATCCCTACGGGATGCAGATCACCCGCTCATCCGAGGCGATCTGCACGCCCTTGTCGTCGTATAGCCGGGCACTGGCCTGGAAGCCAAGGGCAACACCCTCCAGGTGATAACGCCGGCCGGCCTCGAAGTTCGGGTAGCTCATGCTGATGTAGCAGATCCGCTGCAGCGGATCGGTGTTCATCGCCATGCCGCCGATGTACACGTCGTAGTCGAAGCGTACGGTCAGTTCATGGGCTCCCGGTGACACCTGGAAGAAGCGCCCGTCGTCGAGACGCTGTTTGTCCAGGGTTTCGGCCATGACCAGGGTGCCGGTATGCGTGCCCAGGTCGATCCAGGCCATGTTTGGGTCGACCGCCGGCAATGGTCCGGCACAGCCGCCGAGACTGGCGAGGACAAGGAAGGTAAGCAGCTTGCGCATGATGGAATTCGCTCGGTGATAGGGGCTCAGCATACCTGTGATCGACGCTTGCGCCCGAGGATGGCGAATCATTCATGGAACATTTTTCGTTCCACGCGATAGTCTTGCCGCACACCCCGACTGGATGATCCGCATGCCGCACCGGCCACTCGTTCCCATTCTACGCCTTGGGCTGGCAGGTCTGCTGCTGCTCGTGGGGGGTTGCAGCAGCCTGGACTACTACAGCCAGCTGGCCAGCGGGCAACTGGGTCTCCTGCGCGCCCGTGAACCGGTGGCCGAGGTGATCGCCGACCCCAGCCGGCCGCAGGCGTTGCGCGAACACCTGCTCCATGCCCAGCAGGCGCGGGCCTTTGCCAGCGAACACCTGCACCTGCCGGACAACCGCAGTTACCGGCTGTATGCCGATATCAAGCGACCCTATGTGGTGTGGAATGTGTTCGCCACGCCGGAGTTTTCCCTGACGCCGCAAAGCCACTGTTTCCCCATCGCCGGCTGTGTCGCCTATCGCGGCTACTACAGCCAGGGTGCGGCTCGTGGCGAGGCCGCCGTGCAGCGCCAGCAGGGCCTGGACGTTTACATCGGCGGGGTCGAGGCCTACTCGACGCTGGGCTGGTTCGACGACCCGATCCTCAGTTCGATGATGAATTGGGGCGAGGAGCGCCTGGCAACGCTGATCTTCCATGAGCTGGCGCACCAGCGTTTCTATGTGAAGGACGACACCGAGTTCAACGAGTCCTACGCCAACTTCGTCGAGCAGGAAGGCACCCGCCAATGGCGTGCGGCACGGGGGTTGCCGACGACCCTGGGCAACGAGACGCAGCAGAAGGATCAGTTCATCACGCTGGTGCTGGAGACCCGCAAGCGCTTGCAGGCGCTCTACGCGCTACCGCTGCCGGCCGAGCAGATGCGCGCGCGCAAGGCCGCCGAGTTCGAGCGGCTGCGCCAGGAATACCGGCGCTTGCAGGCGACACAATGGGCCGGCGACAAGCGCTACGACGGCTGGATCAATACCCCGCTGAACAATGCCAAGCTGCTGCCGTTCGGGCTGTATGACCAGTGGGTGCCGGCGTTTGCCGCGTTGTTCAAACAGGTCAACGGCGATTGGCCGGCGTTTTTCACGGCGGTCGAGAAGCTGGGTGGTCTGCCGGCGGATGAGCGCCGGGCGGCGTTGCAAAAGTTGATGGATGGCCGCCAGCACGCTCGATTGAGATGAGCGGGCATGTGTGGCGAGCGGGCTTGTCGGGACGCCGCACCGCCGCGCTGGGGCGCAAGGCGCCCCCAAACCTGGTAACCAAGACTTGCCTGACACACCGAATGCCCTGGATTCAGGGCCGCTCCGCAGCCCAACGCGGGCAAGCCCGCTCGCCACAGGAATCTGCAAGAGCCACGGTGCCGTGGCGTTACAGGAACGCGCGGTCATTGTGGGAGCGGGCTTGCCCGCGAAAAGGGCGACGCGTTACAGGAACGCCCGGTGCAGTTCCTCCAGCGTCTGGAAGTGATACTCCGGTTGCTCGGCACTCAGTTCCTCGAAGCTGCCGAACCCATACCCCACCGCCGCCGCGGCCAGGCCATTGCGGCGGGCGCCGATCAGGTCGTGCTTGCGGTCGCCGATCATCAGCGTATTGCCCGGCTCCAGGCCTTCCTCGGCGACCAGGTGGGCGATCAGCTCGACCTTGTCGGTGCGCGTGCCATCCAGTTCGCTGCCGTAGATCACCTTGAAGTGCCGGGCAAAGTCGAAGTGCCGGGCGATCTCGCGGGCGAAGACCCAGGGCTTGGAGGTGGCGATGTACAGCGTGCGCCCTTGTCCGCCGAGGGTTTCCAGCAGCGGCACGACGCCGTCGAACACGCGGTTTTCATAGAGGCCGGTGACCTTGAAGCGTTCGCGGTAGAAGTTCACCGCTTCCCAGGCCTTGGCCTCGTCGAAACCGTAGAACTGCATGAATGCCTGCAGCAGCGGCGGGCCGATGAAGTGTTCCAGCTTGCCCAGGTCCGGCTCGTCGATGCCCAGTTTGGCCAGGGCGAACTGGATCGAGCGGGTGATGCCCTCGCGCGGGTCGGTCAGGGTACCGTCGAGGTCGAACAGAATCGTCTGGTAGTGCATGAAATGTCCCAGTCCGTACAAAAAATGATCAGTCGGCGCGGTCGTAGCCTTCGGCGATGTGCTGGTCCTTGAGCTTTACGTAGTTGGAGGCGCTGTAGGTGAAGAAGGCCTTTTCCTTGTCCGTCAGCGGCCGCACCTGCTTCACCGGGCTGCCGACGTAGAGGAAGCCGCTGGCCAGCTGTTTGCCTGGCGGCACCAGGCTGCCGGCGCCGACGATCACCTCGTCCTCGATCACCGCGCCATCCATGACGATGCTGCCCATGCCGATCAGGATCCGGCTGCCGATGCTGCAACCGTGCAGCATGACCTTGTGGGCGATGGTCACGTCATCGCCGATCAGCAGCGGGAAACCCTCGGGATTGAAGGGCCCGGCGTGAGTGATGTGCAGCACGCAACCGTCCTGCACGCTGGTGCGCGCACCGATGCGGATGCGGTGCATGTCGCCACGGATCACGGTCAATGGCCAGACCGAACTGTCGTCGCCGATCTCGACATCGCCGATCACCACCGCCGAGTTGTCGACAAAAGCCCTGGAACCCAGGGACGGCGTGTGGTTCTGGTAGGTGCGAAGGGTCACGATAGGCACTCTCTCTGTTGCTGATAGCTGCGGTGGGCATTGATTGTAATTAAGATGACCCCATCTTTGTTCCTACATGTTTTTTCAGCCAAGGTGTCCACCGTGAGCGCGAACAACCCGCTTCTGCAGTCCTACGACCTGCCGCCGTTCTCGGCGATCCGTGCCGAGCACGTGCAACCGGCCATCGAGCAGATCCTCGCCGACAACCGCAAGGCCATCGAAGGCATCCTGCAAAGCCAGGGGAAAAATCCGAGCTGGGCCGGCCTGGTGCTGGCCATGGACGAACTCAACGACCGCCTGGGCGCCGCCTGGAGCCCGGTCAGCCACCTCAACGCGGTGTGCAACAGCCAGGAGCTGCGCGAAGCCTACGAGGCCTGCCTGCCGGCATTGAGCGCCTACTCCACCGAGCTGGGCCAGAACCGCGAGCTGTTCCAGGCCTTCGAAGCCCTGGCCAACAGCCCTGAGGCCGCCGGCTTCGACGTGGCGCAGAAAACCATCCTCGAACACTCGCTGCGCGACTTCCGCCTGTCCGGTATCGACCTGCCCGAAGCTGAGCAGAAGCGCTATGCCGAGGTGCAGAGCAAGCTGTCGGAACTGGGCAGCCGTTTCTCCAACCAGTTGCTCGACGCCACCCAGGCCTGGACCAAGCACATCACCGACGAGGCGGGCCTCGCCGGCCTCAGCGCCTCGGCCAAGGCGCAGATGGCCGCCGCGGCCCAGGCCAAGGGCCTCGATGGCTGGCTGATCACCCTGGAATTCCCCAGCTACTACGCGGTGATGACCTACGCCGAAGACCGTGCCCTGCGCGAAGAGGTCTACGCCGCCTACTGCACCCGTGCCTCGGACCAGGGCCCGAATGCCGGCCAGTTCGACAACGGCCCGGTGATGGCCGAAATCCTCGATCTGCGCCAGGAACTGGCCCGACTGCTGGGCTTTGCCAGCTTCGCCGAGCTGAGCCTGGCGACCAAAATGGCCGACTCCAGCGACCAGGTGCTGACTTTCCTGCGCGACCTGGCCAAGCGCAGCAAGCCGTTCGCCGCCCAGGACCTGCAACAGCTCAAGGCCTATGCCGCCGAGCAGGGCTGCGCCGAACTGCAGAGCTGGGACAGCGGCTTCTACGGCGAGAAGCTTCGCGAGCAGCGCTACAGCGTGTCGCAGGAAGCCCTGCGCGCCTACTTCCCGATCGACAAGGTGCTCGGCGGCCTGTTCGCCATCGTGCAGAAACTCTACGGCATCGAGATCACCGAGCAGACCGGTTTCGACACCTGGCACCCTGACGTGCGCCTGTTCGAGATCAAGGAGAACGGCCAGCACGTCGGCCGTTTCTTCTTCGACCTGTATGCCCGCGCGAACAAGCGCGGTGGTGCCTGGATGGACGGCGCCCGCGACCGTCGGCGCACCGCCGACGGCGTGCTGCAAAGCCCGGTGGCCAACCTGGTGTGCAACTTCGCTCCGGCCGACAGCGGCAAGCCGGCGCTGTTGACCCACGATGAAGTGACCACCCTGTTCCACGAATTCGGCCACGGCCTGCATCACCTGTTGACCCGCGTCGAGCACGCCGGCGTTTCCGGCATCAACGGCGTGGCCTGGGACGCGGTGGAACTGCCAAGCCAGTTCATGGAGAACTGGTGCTGGGAGCCGGAAGGCCTGGCGCTGATTTCCGGCCACTACGAAAGCGGCGAGCCGCTGCCGCAGGACCTGCTGGAGAAAATGCTCGCGGCGAAGAACTTCCAGTCTGGCCTGATGATGGTGCGCCAGCTTGAGTTCTCGCTGTTCGACTTCGACCTGCACGCCACCCATGGCGACGGTCGCAGCGTCGCGCAGGTGCTCGAGGCGGTACGCGACGAGGTCTCGGTGATGCGCCCACCCGCCTACAACCGCTTCCCCAACAGCTTTGCGCACATCTTCGCCGGTGGCTACGCGGCCGGCTACTACAGTTACAAGTGGGCCGAAGTGCTGTCGGCGGATGCCTTCTCGCGGTTCGAGGAGGAAGGCGTACTCAATGCCCAGACCGGTCGCGCGTTCCGCGAAGCGATCCTGGCCCGCGGTGGCTCCCAGGCGCCGATGGTGCTGTTCGTCGACTTCCGTGGCCGTGAGCCTTCGATTGACGCACTGTTGCGCCACAGCGGCCTGAGCGAGGACGCGGCGGCATGAGTGAGGTAGTCGTGACCAAGACCAAGAAACGCTTCATCGCCGGGGCGGTCTGCCCGGCGTGCAGCGAGCAGGACAAGCTGATGATGTGGAGCGAGGACGATGTCCCGCACCGCGAGTGCGTGGCGTGCGGCTATGCCGACACGCTCAACGAGCAGGGGCTGTCGGTTCCGAAGGAACTTGGCACGCGGGTCAACACGCCGGCGGCGAAGGTCGCCGACAAGACGGTCCAGACCGTGCAGTTCTTCCCCAATCCCAAGCTGAAAAAGCCGAGCGAGTAATCCGCGCCGCCGGCCCTATCTATGTAGGTCCAGCGCCAGGCTCATGCCACATAGGCTCGCTCCTTGAGTGGCCCCTTCCGGGGCCGCGTCTTTCAAGGAGTGAACCATGGGTATCTACAACCCGCTGCTGCACCATTGCGGCGAACTGCCGCCCTACTCGTCCGTGCGTGCCCATCACCTGGTCCCGGCGTTTCTGCAGGTGCGCAACGAGGCCCGCAGCACGATCCAGGCCATCCTCATCAGCCAGCGCGAGCTGCCCACCTGGGACGACTTCGTGGTGCCGCTCGACGTGCTCGGTGCGCGCATGGCCTGGTATGTCGGCACGCTCCTGGCCCTGTCACGGTCGCGCTCCGGGGACAAGTGGAACAAGGCGTTCCTGCGCTGTTCGCGGATCGAGGTGCAGTTCGATCAATTGCTCTGGGGCAACGCGCAATTGCATGCCCTGTATCGGAAGCTGGCGACCAGTGCGCAGGCCAGGCACTTCAGCCGTCCGCGGCAGGTGCTGCTCGAGAGGGTCCTGCAACGCTATCGCCTGATGGGCCAGGAACTGTCGGTCGAGCAACGCCAGCGGTTCCGGGAACTGGGCGAGACGATCGATGAGCTGCGCCAGCGCTTTCTCAGTAATGTCGCCGCCGCCTCCCGCTGTGCCAGCTGGCAGATCGGTGTAGAGGAGGAGGCGCTGCTGGACGGAGTGTCCGCCCACGACAAGGCGGCCATGGCCCGCTATCGGGACAAGACGCTGCTGGGCTGGCAGGTCGACATGAGCGATCCGGAACTGGTCAGGACGATCATGACCGATGCCCGTGCATCGGCCTTGCGCGAGAAGCTCTACCAGCGTCGTGGGGCCCTGGCCTCCGACCAGGGCCTGCCGGACTGCAAGACCTTCGACAACAGCGTCGTGCTCGAACAGTTGCTCAGGCTGCGCCTGGAACAGGCGCGGATGCTGGGCTTTGGCAGTTCCGCCGAACTGGCCCTGCAACGCCTGTCGGTACGCGATACGTCCCGTGTGCTGTGGTTCCTGCACCAGCAGATCGCGAACAAGGCTCCCGACTGGATCACGCAGCGAGCGGAGCTGGTCGCGCTGGCCCCCGATTCGGCGGTAAAGCCCTGGGACTACTCGTTCTACGGGCAGCAGGTACGCCTCAACGGCGGAGCACTGGGTGAGGACGAGTTCCGCAGCCATTTCAGGCTCGAACGGGTCCTGGAAAAGATGCTGGACCTGCCCACGCGGCTGTTCGGCATCGAGTTCGTCGAGCGCCAGGAGGTCGACACCTGGCACGCGAGCATTCGCACCTTCGAGGTTCGCGAGGGCGGGCAAACCCTCGGCTATCTGTTCCTCGACCTGTTCAACCGCGCTGAAAAGCTGTTCAAGTCCGCCTCCACCTTTTCCCTCGGGCATCGCCTGCTGTCGGTCGAAGGGCGTGAGGTGAAGGTGCCGGTGGCGGTGCTGTCCTGTGCCCTGCCAGCCAATGGCACCGACGAGCCGGTGTTGCTCAAGCATGGGCAGCTGCGCACGCTGTTTCATGAGTTCGGACATTGCCTGCACCAGTTGCTCGACCCCTCGGAAACCTGGCAACTGTCGTGTATCGAGCATTCGGGCCTGGATGTCCGGGAATTCTTCTCCCGGCTGATGGAGCGTTGGAGCTACAGCGTCGATTTCCTGGTCGACATGAGCCGTCATCACCAGACCGGAGCCAGTCTGTCCGCCGACCAGGCCCGGCGCCTGCGGATCTTCCTGGAAAGCCAGGCCTGGCTGCACGACAGCGCGCAACTGATGTATTCGGGGGCGGACTTCTTCCTGCACCTGCTCCAGCCGGTCGATGCCGAGCACATCCGCCTGTTGATGAAGGAAAACCTCGCCCATTGGCCCAGACCCATGCACGAGCGCTTCATCTACTCCTTCACCCACCTGGTCACGGGTTACGAAGCGCGCTATTTCACTTATCTCTGGGGCTTGGAGCTGGCGACGGAGGTGTTTGCCCGCTTCGAGGAAAAAGGCCTGTTCGATGCGGTGGAGGGGCGTCGCCTACGCGCCGAGCTGTTCGCGCCGGCGGCCACCCGCGCGCTGACGGATTCCGTGGCGGCCTTCCTGGGACGGCCGGCGAAAGCCGCCATGCGCGACTCGAGCGACCCGGCGTTCGTCGACCTGATGAAGCGGTTGGCCAAGGTACAGAGCGGGGAAACCGATGACCGGGACAGCGGTACCGGAAGCGACCCCGCACAGCCGGTCCAGCCCCGCTCGGTGCCGGCCTGGGCGGCCATGATGTTCGGTTCCGCGCTGAAGACGCCGCGGGCGAGTGCCGCCCCGGCGCCGAACTCAGTGGGTGTCGGTCGAAGCTGACTTGAACCAGTTCTGCACATTGCAGGTGGCGAACGGGCTGGTGCTGCAATCGCCATTGGCCAGGGCCGTACGCAGTTTGTCGATATCGGCCTTCATCATGTAGCGAATGCCGTCCTTGTGGTGGGAACTTTCGCCGAACCCACCCTGGGTCATTTCCGCCAGCGCGTCCTCCTTGCTCCAGCCCTGCACGACCACCCGGTACATGGCGGCCATCAGGCCGGTACGGTCGGAACCGTGCTTGCAGTGCATCAGCACCGGGCCCTTGCCTTCCGCGTCCTTGATCGCCCGAAGGGCGGCCAGCACGTCGGCGTCATCGACGTGGTTGGTGCGATAGGGCAATTGCACCTGCTTCACGTTGGGGGTCGACAGCCAGCTGGCGTCCGACTCCGGCAGGAAGTTGATCACCGTGCCGATCTTCAGCTTCTCCAGGATCGGCAGGGCATCGGCGTCCGGCAGGGCGCTGCGGTAGAGCGTCGGGCTCATCTGGTTCAGGTTGTACTTGTCGCCGACCGGCTGAGCCCACTGCGGCGGGCGGACGAAACCGCTGTCGGCGGCCTGGGCCTGGGCGACCAGGAACAGGCTGCTCAGGGCGATGCACAGGATCGAGAGTGTGCGAGTGATGGACATGACAGATGACCCGAGAGAGAGGGGAGACTGACACGCAGCATGACCGGCGACGGATCAAAAGCCTGTGAGGTTCATGTCAAAGTTTTGTTGCCTGGGTGAGCCGCCGGGCGGTGCTAGGCAGATCGAGTTCGCTCGATTACTGTATATAAATACAGTCAAAGGGTTCTGCCGATGTCCACCCCTCTCCCGCCGCGCGGCCGTGGCACCGCGAGCAATCCGCACAACCGCTTCGCGCCGAACCGCTCGGTGATCGAGGACGACGGCTGGCACCAGGAGGTGCCGCCGACCCAGGGCACCGAGGTGCGCATCGAGACGGCGAAGACCATCATCACCCGCAATGCCTCGCCCGACCTGCCCTTCGACCGCTCCATCAACCCCTATCGCGGCTGCGAACATGGCTGCATCTACTGCTATGCCCGGCCCAGCCATGCCTACTGGGACATGTCGCCGGGGCTGGATTTCGAGACCCGCCTGATCGCCAAGAGCAACGCGGCGACGGTACTCGAGCAGCAACTGTCGAAGCCTGGCTACCGTTGCGCGCCGATCAACCTGGGTTCCAACACCGATCCGTACCAGCCGATCGAGCGCGAGCACCGGCTCACCCGGCAGACCCTCGAAGTGCTGTTGCGCTACCGGCATCCGGTGACGATCGTGACCAAGGGGGCGCTGATCCTGCGCGACCTCGACCTGTTGGTGGAGCTGGCCCGGCAACGGCTGGTGGCGGTCATGATCAGCCTGACCACCCTGGACGACGAACTCAAGCGCATCCTCGAACCCCGTGCCGCCGCACCCAAGGCTCGCCTGCGGGCGATCCGGGTGATGTGCGAGGCGGGTATCCCGGTCGGCGTGCTGTGCTCGCCGATGATTCCGATGATCAACGACAGTGAACTCGAAAGCCTGCTGGCCCAAGCGCATGCCGCAGGGGCCCGGAGTGCGGCGTACATGATGCTGCGCCTGCCGCTGGAGGTGGCGCCGCTGTTCGAGGAGTGGCTGGCGGCACACTACCCGCAACGGGCGGCGCATGTCCTGAGCCTGATTCGCCAGAGCCGTGGCGGCGAACTCTACGACAGCCGCTTTGGTGCGCGCATGCGTGGCGAAGGGCCATTCGCCGACCTGCTGGCCCAGCGTTTCGCCAGGGCGCTCAAGCGACTGGGGCTGGATCGACGGGAAGGGTTCAACCTCGACTGCAGCCTTTTCTGCCCGCCGGGAGCGCAGATGTCGCTGCTCTGACGTAAGCTTTGAAGGAGCAATACCCTGGAATTTCTCATCGCAAGGACGCCGCCAGAGTGCCCTGGGGCGATGTGGAACGCCCGTCCTAGAGCCTCTGATTCAGTTTGAGTTAAGTTTCCACGGTTATGGTGACCGGGCCTGCCTTTTTGCAGGTAGTGTTCAAGGAATCGGGCGTACTGACCCGAAGAACGCTGGCCCTGAGCAAGCCAAATCAGGAAAATCCCCTTAAATCCGCCAGAAAAGAGGATGAATCATGAGTGACAAGGATAAACAGCCGCTGGCTGCGTCGGCTTCAGTGCTCCCCGAGACCGAAAGCGCCGATGCAGCATTGCAACATATCGTCGATGGTTTTCTGCGTTTTCACCATGAAGTCTTTCCGCAGCAGGAAGAGCTTTTCAAGAAACTCGCCACGGCCCAGGCTCCCCGGGCCATGTTCATCACCTGCGCCGACTCGCGCATCGTTCCCGAACTGATCACCCAGACCGGTCCTGGCGATCTGTTCGTCACCCGTAACGTCGGCAACGTCGTGCCGCCCTACGGCCAGATGAACGGTGGTGTGTCCACGGCAATCGAGTACGCCGTGCTGGCCCTCGGCGTGCAGCACATCATCATCTGCGGCCATTCGGACTGTGGCGCCATGCGCGCGGTGCTCAATCCCCACACCCTGGAAAAGATGCCCACGGTAAAGGCCTGGCTGCAGCATGCCGAAGTGGCGCGGACCATGGTCCACGACAACTGCAATTGCGCCGACGAGCGTGAAAGCATGCACGTGGTGACCGAAGAAAACGTGATCGCCCAACTGCAGCACCTGCGCACCCACCCTTCGGTGGCCTCGCGCATCGCCAGTGGCCATCTGTTCATCCATGGCTGGGTCTACAACATCGAAACCAGCGAAATCAAAGCCTACGACGCGGATCGGGGTGATTTCCTGCCCCTGGATGGCACCCATCCAATCCCCAGCGCGACGCCAAAGGCCCGTTTCTAGACCTTTTCCCGCCAATATTCGCCCTTTTGACGGCATTTGGCGCCGTCAGAGGGGATCGATATTGCCGGGACGGGGCACTTAAGCCTAAAGCTTTTCCCAATCGATAGGGTTCTGCCATGACTGCCACAGAGCGGTCTGGCTTTGCCATGCCTGAAGAAAACCTCAGGAGATTCGTCATGCGTGCTGCGCAACTGAAAGCTGTTTTACCCCGGGAGCTGCTGGCTTCCGTGGTGGTGTTCCTGGTCGCCCTGCCGCTGTGCATGGGGATCGCCATCGCCTCCGGCGTGCCGCCGGCCAAGGGCCTGATCACCGGCATCATCGGTGGCCTGGTGGTCGGCTGGCTGGCCGGTTCGCCGCTGCAGGTCAGCGGTCCGGCGGCGGGCCTGGCGGTGCTGGTGTTCGAGCTGGTGCGCCAGCACGGCCTCGCCATGCTCGGGCCGATCCTGCTGCTGGCCGGGCTGCTGCAACTGTTGGCCGGGCGCCTGCGCCTGGGGTGCTGGTTCCGGGTCACGGCGCCGGCGGTGGTCTACGGGATGCTCGCCGGGATCGGCGTGCTGATCGTGCTCTCGCAGATCCATGTGATGTTCGATGCCTCGCCCCTGCCTTCGGGTCTGGCCAACCTGCTGGGCTTTCCCCAGGCCCTGGGCCAGGCGCTGCCGATGGTCGGCGACGGTATCGGCTGGCAGGCCGGCCTGCTGGGCCTGCTGACGATCCTGGTGATGTGGTGCTGGGAGAAGTTCAAGCCGCAGCGCCTGCGCTTCGTACCGGGTGCCCTGCTCGGCGTAGGCCTGGCGACACTGGTGAGCATCGGCCTGGCCTTGCCGGTGCGGCGCGTGGAGGTACCGGACAACCTGGCCGAGGCCATCGACTGGCTGCGCCCGGCCGACCTGCTCAACCTCGCCGATCCGGCAATCCTGATCGCCGCCTTTGCCGTGGCCTTCATCGCCAGTGCCGAGACCCTGCTCTCGGCGGCGGCGGTCGACCGCATGCACGACGGACAGCGCTCCGATTTCGACCGCGAGCTGTCGGCACAGGGGGTTGGCAACATGCTCTGTGGCCTGCTCGGCGCGTTGCCGATGACCGGGGTGATCGTGCGCAGTTCGGCCAACGTCCAGGCCGGTGCCCGCACCCGGCTGTCGACCATGTTCCATGGCCTCTGGCTGCTGGCGTTCGTGCTGCTGCTGGCGAGTGTGCTGCAGAGTATTCCGGTGGCGAGCCTGGCCGGCGTGCTGGTGTTCACCGGGCTGAAGCTGGTCGACCTCAAGGTCTTCCGTAGCCTGGGACGCTATGGCCGGATGCCGATGTTCACCTATGCCGCGACGGCCCTGGCGATCGTTTTCACCGACCTGCTGACGGGGGTGTTGATCGGCTTCGGCCTGACCCTGGCGAAACTGGCCTGGAAGGCTTCGCGACTGAAGGTCAGCCTGGTCGACCTGCCGGGTGAAGGGGAACAGGAACTGCGCCTGACCGGGGCGGCGACCTTTCTCAAGGTACCGGCACTGACCCAGGTATTGTCGCAGGTGCCGCCGGGAACCACGGTGCACGTGCCGCTGAACAATCTGACCTACATCGACCATTCCTGCCTGGAACTGCTCGAGGAATGGGGGCGCGCCAACGCGGCCAAGGGCTCGCGGCTGGTGATCGAATCGCGTCGATTGAAACGGCGCTTGGAGGGTCGCCTGCGCACCACGACCGGTATCGGGTCGACAACTTAGGCTCTGTACGAAATACATCTGTGCTCGCCCAGGCTGCGTTGAAAACCGGCTCGCAATGCTCATTGACTCCAGTCAACTGCGCTTGCTCGCCGGTTTTCGCCTTGCCTGGCCTTCGCTCGAAAGCATTTCGTACAGACCCACGGTGCGCAGCGGCAAGGTCAGGCGGCGGGCTGTTCCAGTTCCAGCTCGACGCCCAGTTGGCGGGACAGGCAAGGCCAGCGTTTCCACGCCGCTTCCGTGTCCGGGCTGTTGAGGCGGTCGCGGTAGGCTTCCACCGACTCGAGCGCAAAGCTCTCTTCGTCGAGCATTTCATCGACAGCGTGATGCACCGCTTCATCCAGTTGGTTGGCGAATGCTTCGCCGATCAACTGGTGGGCGATCAGGTTGGCCACGGTGGTGTTCAACGGGATCAATGACTGGCCGAAATGCACGATGTACAGGTCATTCACTTCCTCCACCAGGCGATGCGCCAGGTACGCCTCGTCCAGCAGGCTGTCGAGGCCGACATGGCCTTCGAGGATGCTCGGTGGTTGCAGGAAGAACTGCTCGGCGATTTTCAGTACCGGCTTGATCTGCGACTCGATACCCGCTTCGCGGGCGACCGAGTTGGCGGCATCCAGCAGGTCGGGGACCAGGTCGATGTAGGCGGTTACAAAGCGGGTCATGACTCCCGTGGCATCTATCTCCGGTAATTGGATGGCAGGGTGCAGGTGTGGCAGTTGAACTTCCAGTTGTCGGGTCAGTTGGCCGGTTTCGGCTTCGTGTTGATGGGCTTTTTGTATTTGCTCGCGCAATGCGGCGGTGTTCATGAAGACTCCAATGGGTATTACAAAGGGAAAAAGGGAGACCATAAGGTAGCTGGGTTATAAAAGCTGTTAAGACGTATTTGTAATAATTATTTCATGGTTATATGTCTGCGTTATATTGATTTGCCATCATTCCGCTCCAGGCCACGCCGTTCGTGGCGTTCAGCAAAATGACAGGTTCATTTTTTCTATCGCGTTGCGTGGTCCCGGTCGCTGTCTATACTCGGTTTTGTACGGAGTTAGCTGATGACGTCCGGCTTTATGTATCGGCAAGACCGAATGGTCCGCGTGCGTAGTCCGACCATTCCCCTTTGCCCCAGGTGAAAGCCGACGGGATAACAAGAACGATAAGGGGAACGCGCAATGATGCGACATCCACGGGTCTGGATGGGCCTGCTGTTGTGGTCGTTATTCAGCCAGGCGCAAGCGGCCTGGACCACGAATATGACGCAGGGGGCGACCGAGGTCAGTCACGCGGTCTTCGACCTGCACATGACCATCTTCTGGATCTGCGTGGTGATCGGCGTCATCGTCTTCGGGGCGATGTTCTGGTCGATGATCATCCATCGCCGCTCCACCGGCCAGGTCGCCGCCCGATTCCATGAAAGCACCACGGTGGAGATCCTCTGGACCATCGTGCCGCTGCTGATCCTGGTGGCCATGGCGATTCCGGCCACCGCCACGCTGATCAGGATGTACGACACCAGCGAATCGGACGTGGACATCCAGATCACCGGCTACCAGTGGAAGTGGCACTACAAGTACCTGGGCCAGGACGTCGAGTTCTTCAGCAACCTGGCCACGCCCCAGGAACAGATCCACAACCAGACGGCCAAGGGCGAGCACTACCTGCTCGAGGTCGACCAGCCGCTGGTACTGCCGGCCGGGGTCAAGGTGCGCTTTTTGGTGACCGCCGCCGACGTGATCCATTCCTGGTGGGTGCCCGCGTTCGCGGTCAAGCGCGACGCCATCCCCGGGTTCGTCAACGAGGCCTGGACCAAGGTCGACAAACCCGGCATCTACCGCGGCCAGTGCGCCGAACTGTGCGGCAAGGACCACGGCTTCATGCCCATCGTCGTCGAGGTGAAGTCCCGTGCCGACTACGATGCCTGGCTGGCCGATCGCAAGGCCGAGGCCGCCAAGCTCAAGGAACTGACCAGCAAGGAATGGACCCTCGACGAGTTGGTGGCCCGTGGCGACAAGATCTATCACACGACCTGCGTGGCCTGTCACCAGGCCGAGGGCCAGGGCCTGCCACCGATGTTCCCGGCGCTCAAGGGTTCGCCGATCGCCACCGGGCCGAAGGAAGACCATCTGCATCGGGTGTTCTACGGCAAGCCTGGCACGGCCATGGCGGCCTTCGGCAAGCAACTGTCGGAAGTCGATATCGCCGCGGTCGTCACCTACGAGCGCAACGCCTGGGGCAACAACAAGGGCGACATGGTCACGCCGAAAGACGTGCTGGCGCTGAAACAGGCAGAAAGCAAATGACCGGGCCTATCGCGTTCCCCGGCCGCCGGGTTCAAACCTCTGCAGGAGACAGGACATGAGTGCTGTGATCGATGACCATGGTCACGCCGGTGACCACGCCCACGGTCCCGCCAAGGGCCTGATGCGCTGGGTGCTGACCACCAACCACAAGGATATCGGCACGCTGTACCTGTGGTTCAGCTTCGCCATGTTCCTGATCGGCGGCTCGTTCGCCATGGTGATCCGCGCCGAGCTGTTCCAGCCCGGGCTGCAGATCGTGCAGCCGGCGTTCTTCAACCAGATGACCACCATGCACGGCCTGGTGATGGTCTTCGGCGCGGTGATGCCGGCCTTCGTCGGCCTCGCCAACTGGATGATCCCGCTGATGATCGGCGCGCCGGACATGGCCCTGCCGCGGATGAACAACTTCAGCTTCTGGCTGCTGCCGGCGGCGTTCGGCCTGCTGGTCTCGACCCTGTTCACCGCCGGTGGCGGGCCGAACTTCGGCTGGACCTTCTATGCGCCGCTGTCGACCACCTACGCACCGGAAAGCGTCACCTACTTCATCTTCGCCATCCACCTGATGGGCATCAGCTCGATCATGGGCGCGATCAACGTGGTCTCGACCATCCTCAACCTGCGTGCCCCGGGCATGACGCTGATGAAGATGCCGCTGTTCGTCTGGACCTGGCTGATCACCGCCTTCCTGCTGATCGCGGTGATGCCGGTGCTGGCCGGCTGCGTGACCATGATGCTGATGGACATCCACTTCGGCACCAGCTTCTTCAGTGCCGCCGGCGGCGGCGACCCGGTGCTGTTCCAGCATGTGTTCTGGTTCTTCGGTCACCCCGAGGTGTACATCATGATCCTGCCGGCCTTCGGTGCCGTCAGCGCGATCATCCCGACCTTCTCGCGCAAGCCGCTGTTCGGCTACACCTCGATGGTCTACGCCACGGCGAGCATCGCCTTCCTGTCGTTCATCGTCTGGGCGCACCACATGTTCGTGGTCGGCATCCCGCTGGTGGGCGAACTGTTCTTCATGTACGCGACCATGCTGATCGCGGTGCCGACCGGGGTGAAGGTGTTCAACTGGGTCAGCACCATGTGGCAGGGCTCGCTGACCTTCGAGACGCCGATGCTGTTCGCCGTGGCGTTCGTGATCCTGTTCTCCATCGGTGGCTTCTCCGGGCTGATGCTGGCGATCGCCCCGGCGGACTTCCAGTACCAGGACACCTACTTCGTGGTGGCGCACTTCCACTACGTGCTGGTGCCGGGGGCGATCTTCGGCATCTTCGCCTCGGCCTACTACTGGCTGCCGAAGTGGACCGGCCACATGTACGACGAAACCCTGGGCAAGCTGCACTTCTGGCTGTCGTTCGTCGGCATGAACCTGACCTTCTTCCCGATGCACTTCGTGGGCCTTGCCGGCATGCCGCGGCGGATTCCCGACTACAACCTGCAGTTCGCCGACTTCAACATGGTCTCGTCAATTGGCGGCTTCATGTTCGGTACCACCCAGTTGCTGTTCCTGTTCATCGTCATCAAGTGCATCCGTGGTGGCCCGGCGGCACCGGCCAAGCCGTGGGATGGTGCCGAGGGCCTGGAGTGGAGCATTCCTTCGCCGGCGCCGTACCACACCTTCACCACGCCACCGGAAGTGAAGTGACGGGGAGGATCGTCCCATGAGCGATTCGGTTTCACTCAAGCGCCTGATCACCCGGCTGTTGCTGGTGGTGGTGGCGATGTTCGCCTTCGGCTTCGCCCTGGTGCCGATCTACGACGTCATGTGCAAGGCGTTCGGCATCAATGGCAAGACCGCCGGCCAGTACGAGGGTGAACAGGTGGTGGATGCGTCACGCCAGGTCGGCGTGCAGTTTCTCTCCACCAACGCGGTGGACATGGTCTGGGAGTTCTATCCCAAGGCCGACCGGATCGACGTTCACCCCGGTGCGGTGAACGAGATGATCTTCGTCGCCTACAACCCTACCGACCGGGTGATGAAGGCCCAGGCGATCCCGAGCATTTCGCCAGGCGACGTGGCGGTGTACTTCCACAAGACCGAGTGCTTCTGCTTCACCCAGCAGACGCTCAAGCCCGGCGAGCGGATCGAGATGCCGGTGCGTTTCATCGTTGATCGCGACATGCCCAAGGACGTGAAGCACCTGACGCTGGCCTACACGCTGTTCGACATCACCGCCCGCAACCCACCCGTGGCCCACACGGGCGGGTAGGCCAGTCGGCGTGCCCGACAAGGAGAACAATAAAATGGCGACCCCCACCCACGAGCATTACTACGTCCCCGCCCAGAGCAAGTGGCCGATCATTGCCACCCTGGGCATGTTGATCACCGTCTACGGCCTGGGCACCTGGTTCAATGACCTGAAGGCGGCGCGCCCGGAATCCCATGGCCCGCTGATCTTCTTCGTCGGCGGCCTGCTGCTGGCCTACATGCTGTTCGGCTGGTTCGGCGCGGTGATCCGCGAGAGCCGTGCCGGTCTGTACAGCGCGCAGATGGACCGGTCGTTCCGCTGGGGCATGAGCTGGTTCATCTTTTCCGAGGTGATGTTCTTCATCGCCTTTTTCGGTGCACTGTTCTACGTGCGGCACATGTCGGTGCCGTGGCTGGCTGGTGAAGGCGGTGCCAAGGGCCTGGCGCACCTGCTCTGGCCGGAATTCCAGAAGGCCTGGCCGCTGCTGAACAACCCGGATCCGAAACTCTTCCCCGCACCCAAGGGAACGATCAGCCCCTGGGGCCTGCCGCTGCTCAACACCGTGCTGCTGGTCAGCTCCAGCGTGACGGTGACCTTCGCCCACCATGCGCTGAAAAAGGGTCACCGCGGCGCCCTGAAGGCCTGGCTGGCGCTGACGGTGCTGCTGGGGCTGGCGTTTCTCGGCTTCCAGGCCAAGGAATACCTGCACGCCTACCACGAACTGGGCCTGACCCTCGGCTCGGGCATCTACGGTGCGACGTTCTTCATGCTCACCGGCTTCCACGGGGCGCACGTGACCATCGGCACGCTGATCCTGTTCGTGATGCTGATGCGCATCCTGCGCGGGCACTTCGATGCCGAGCACCAGTTCGGCTTCGAGGCGGCGAGCTGGTACTGGCACTTCGTCGATGTGGTCTGGATCGGCCTGTTCGTTTTCGTCTACGTGCTGTGAACGCGGCGCCCGCCTACCAGGGGGCGCTGGAGACCAGTTGGCCGCTGTAGAACCCCCAGGTGATCAACGCGAGGGTCGCAGCGGCCAGGCCGACACGAATGGTCAGCGCGGTCAGCAGGCGATGGGATGGACCCTCGTCCCTGACCAGGAAGAACAGGCCACTGAACAGACTGACCACCGTGGCAATCAGCATCAGGACAATCGCCGCTTTGAGCATGGTGAGACTCCGGGGGAGATGCGCATGTATTTGAGTATAGCGAGCCCGCTTGCCGTCCAGGGGGCGCCAGCATGAGGCGCTTCCGCTTTGGCGTGGCCCCGACGCTGGTGGTGCTGTTGCTGCTGCCGGTGCTGGTGTCGCTGGGGTTCTGGCAACTGCACCGCAGCGAGGAGAAGCGCCTGCTGCTGGAGAGCTACGCCCAGCGGCGCATGGCCGAGCCACTGAGTGTCGGGCAACTGCACGGCAGTGCCGATCCGGCTTTTCGCCGGGTGCGCCTGCGCGGCCAGTTCGATGACCAGCACAGCTACCTGCTGGACAACCGCATCCACAACGGCCAGGTCGGTGTCGAATTGATCCAGCCGTTTCATGACCAGGCCAGCGGGCTCTGGCTGCTGGTCAACCGTGGCTGGCTGCCCTGGCCGCAACGGCGCACGCCGCCGGTGTTCAGCACGCCGGAGCAGGTGCTCAATATCGATGCCTGGGTCTACGTGGCGCCGGGCGCGACCTTTCAGCTGCATGCCGATCCGGCCGATGCCACCTGGCCGCGGCTGGTGACCGCGATCGAACCGGACAAGCTGTGGAAGGAGCTGGGGCGCGAAGGCTTCACCTACGAACTGCGCCAGGAGCCCGGCCCTGGCAGCTACGAGACCGGCTGGCCGGTGGTGGCGCCAGGCATGGGCCCGGAAAAGCACCTCGGCTATGCCGTGCAGTGGTTCGCCATGGCCCTGGCGCTGCTCGGTCTCTATCTCTACCTCGGATGGCATAACGCAAGGGAGAAACCGCATGGGAGCGGCCATGAATCGATTCGACACCACTGAACCCCGCCAGCCGGGAGCGCGCGCCCGGGGTCGCTGGCAACTGATCCTCATCGTGCTCATGGTCGTCGGCCCGATGATCCTCGCCACCGGCATGTACAAGCTGCAGTTCTGGGTCCCGGAAAGCCGCAGTTACCACGGCGAGCTGATCGGCAACGGCCAGGGCCGTGCCGACCTCGGCGTGCAGGCCGACGAAACCCGCTGGCAGATGCTGGTGACCGCGCCGCAGGACTGTTCGGTGGACTGCCAGCAACTGGTCTACCTGGCACGACAGATCCATATCGGCCTGGGGCGCGATGCCGCGCGGGCCAGCCACGCGCTGGCGACCGCGCAGCCGCTGGCCGGCGACTATGCCGCCAAGTTGCAACGCGAATACCCGCAACTGCAGCGCTATGGCCTCGACCTGCCGGCCTACACCCGGGAGGCCAGGGGCAGCACCGGGCCGCAACTGTGGATCATCGATCCCCACGGCAACCTGGTGTTGCGCTATGACGCCCGGGTCAAGGGCAAGGACTTGCTCAATGACCTGCGCCAACTGCTGAAACTGTCGAACATCGGCTAAGGAGAACGGCATGGCCAAGCCCGGATTCCGCCTCGCGTTGTTTGCCACCCTGCTCGCGCTGATCGTCGTGCTGCTCGGCGCCTACACCCGCCTGACCCATGCCGGCCTCGGCTGTCCCGACTGGCCGGGCTGCTACGGTTTCATCAGCGTGCCCAAGAGCGAAGCCCAGCTGGCGCATGCCGAACGGCACTTCCCCGATACGCCGGTGGAGGCGCACAAGGGCTGGAACGAGATGATCCACCGCTATTTCGCCGGCAGCCTGGCGCTGTCGATCATCGTCCTGGCGGCCCGTTCCTGGATGGAACGCCGGCGTGAAGGGCAACCGCTGAAACTGCCGCTGTTCCTCCTGGCCGTGGTGTTCGCCCAGGCCGCGTTCGGCATGTGGACGGTGACCCTCAAGCTCTGGCCGCAGGTGGTGACCGGCCATCTGCTCGGCGGCTTCGCCACCCTGAGCCTGCTGTTCCTGCTGACCCTGCGCCTGTCCGGCGTGCTGCCGGCGCTGGCGGTGCCGCGGCGCCTGCAACGCTGGGCGACGGCCGGGCTGCTGCTGGTGATCCTGCAGATCGCCCTGGGTGGCTGGGTCAGCTCCAACTATGCCGCCGTGGCCTGTATCGACCTGCCGACCTGTCACGGCCAGTGGTGGCCGGCGGCGGACTTCGCCAACGGCTTCCACCTGACCCAGCACATCGGCCCGAACTACCTGGGCGGCCAGCTCGACAGCGAGGCCCGCACGGCGATCCACCTGACTCACCGCGTCGGGGCGCTGCTGGTGACCCTGGTGCTGCTGGGGCTGGCCTGGCAACTGCGGGTGGTCGGCATGACCCGCCTGGCCGGGTTGCTGCTGTGTGCCTTGGCGGCGCAGATTGGCCTGGGCCTGAGCAACGTGTATTTCCACCTGCCGCTGCCGGTGGCCGTGGCTCACAACGCTGGCGGCGCGATACTGCTGCTGACCCTGGTACTGATCAATTACCACGCCCGGACCGCCCTGGTCCGGGTACGCCGGCAGGCTCCCGCCCGCTGGCGATTCAGCCCGCGTGGCGTGGTGCACGGGCCCATCACCATCAAGGGAGAGATGCCATGGCGACTGTGACCGGTGAACGGCGGCGCCAGGCGATCTGGCGCGACTATCTGGAACTGACCAAGCCCAAGGTGGTGGTGCTGATGCTGATCACGTCAGTGGTCGGCATGTTTCTCGCCACTCGCGCCGGGGTGCCGTGGCCGGTGCTGGTGTTCGGCAACCTCGGCATCGGCCTGTGCGCGGCCGGTGCGGCGGCGGTCAATCATGTGGTGGACCGGCGCATCGATGCGGTGATGGCCCGGACCCACAAGCGCCCGCTTGCCGAGGGGCGCGTCTCGCCACCGGCGGCACTGGCCTTCGCCCTACTGCTGGCGGTGCTCGGCCAGGCCCTGCTGCTGGCCTTCACGAATCCGCTGACGGCCTGGCTGACCCTGGCTTCGCTGCTTGGCTACGCGGTGATCTACACCGGCTTTCTCAAGCGTGCCACGCCGCAGAACATCGTCATCGGCGGCCTGGCCGGCGCGGCCCCGCCACTGTTGGGTTGGGTCGCGGCCACCGGGCACATGAGCGCCGAGCCGCTGCTGCTGGTGCTGATCATCTTCGCCTGGACCCCGCCGCACTTCTGGGCCCTGGCGATCCATCGCAAGGAAGAGTACGCCAAGGCCGACATCCCGATGCTGCCGGTGACCCATGGCGAGCACTACACCAAGGTGCACATCCTGCTGTACACCTTCGCCCTGCTGGCGGTCAGCCTGCTACCCTTCGTGATCCACATGAGCGGCACGCTTTACCTGGTCTGTGCCCTGGCGCTGGGCGCGCGCTTCCTGCAATGGGCCTGGCTGCTGTACCGTGGCAGCCGGCCGCATGCGGCGATCGACACCTTCAAGTACTCTATCTGGTACCTGTTCCTGTTGTTCATCGCGCTGCTCGTCGATCACTACCTACTGTTGAATCTATGACTCGAATCCAGAAAACCGTCTTCATCCTCGTCGCCCTGGTGGCCCTGGTCCTGGGGCTGACCGTCAACAAGGTGCTCAATGGCAAGGGCCAGGGCGATACCACCGCCCTGATCGATGCCGGCATCATCCTGCTGCCGCAGAGCCGTACGCTGCCGGACGTGAAGATGACCGACCAGGACGGCCAGCCGGTGCAGGTCGACCAGCTCAAGGGCAAGTGGACGCTGCTGTTCTTCGGCTACACCTTCTGCCCGGACATCTGCCCGACCACCCTGGCGCAGCTGCGGCAGATCAAGAGCGAGCTGCCCAAGGAGGCGGTGGACAAGCTGCAGGTCATCCTGGTGAGCGTCGACCCCAACCGGGACAACCCCAAGCAGCTCAAGCAGTACCTGGGCTATTTCGATCCGCAGTTTCGCGGGCTGACGGCGGGTTCGATCGAGGACCTGCAGAAGCTGGCGAACGCGGTGAGCATCCCGTTCATCCCGGCCGACACCAGCAAGCCGAACTACACGGTCGACCACAGCGGCAACCTTGCGATCGTCGGGCCTGATGGCAACCAGCGTGGCTTCATCCGTGCGCCGTTGAACAACCAGAAGCTGGTGGCGCAGTTGCCGAGCATGCTCAAGCGCAACTAGTGCTGTGGCCTTGAGGGCCTCTTCGCGGGCAAGCCCTGCTCCTACAGTTGGGGGCGGGCGCGGAGTCCAGGTACGACACAAACCCTGTAGGAGCCGGGGCTTGCCCGCGAAGAGGCCCCAAAGGCCACCGCCAGGCTATTTCGCGAACAACTGCCCGATATCCTTGAACGCCTTGAACTCCAGCGCATTACCGCAGGGATCGAGCAGGAACATGGTCGCCTGCTCGCCCACCTGGCCCTTGAAGCGCACGTAGGGTTCGATCACGAACCGGGTCTGCCGGGCACGCAGCCGCTCGGCCAGCGCTTCCCATTCTTCCCAGCCCAACACCACGCCAAAATGCGGGACCGGCACGTCGTGGCCGTCCACCGGGTTGCTCATGGCCTGTTCCTGGGCGGCGGTCCGGGCCTGGTAGTGGATCACCAACTGGTGGCCGAAGAAGTCGAAGTCGACCCAGTGGTCGCTGCTGCGCCCTTCCGGGCAGCCGAACACCTCACCGTAGAAGCGCCGGGCCGCAGCCAGGTCATGGACAGGAATTGCCAGATGAAAGGGAGAAAGCGCCATGGCGGATACCAACCGTAAGAAGTGAGCTTTCAGTCTAGAGACGATTATTTTGTTGAAAAGCGCATATTCTTGCCGGCGAGCCCAAATTATTTTGTCGTATCCTGCCCTCCCCGATCTGTTCCCTTCCACCGCCGGACGAGCCCGATGCTGCGAGAACTCAAGACTTTCATCCGCGTGGCCCGAGAGGGCACCTTCGTCGCCGCCGGGCAGCAGCTGGGGCTGACCCAGTCGGCGGTCAGCGCGCAGATGCGGGTGCTGGAGCAGCACCTCGGCGTACGCCTGTTCGACCGCAGCGGTCGAGCGGCCGTGCTGAATGCCGCCGGGCGCCATGCGCTGCCGCTGGCCGAGCAGATCCTCAGCCTGTATGGCGCGATGGCGTTGCCGACCGCAGCGGCGGAGTGGCAGGGCGAGCTGCGCATCGGCGCCATTGCCACGGTACAGACCGGCCTGCTGCCACAGGCCCTGCCGAGGTTTCGCGAGGCGGCGCCACGGGTCGACCTGAAGCTGGTCCCCGGGGTCTCGCTCAACCTGCTGAGCCAGATCGACGCCGGGGAACTGGACCTGGCGTTGCTGATCAAGCCGCCGTTCGAACTGCCCAAGGAGTTGCTGGCGATTCCCCTGGCCAGCGAGGCCTTCGTATTGATCGCGCCCCGGCAGGTCGCGGGCGACGACCCGCGGCAACTGCTCGCCGAGCAGCCGTTCGTGCGTTATGACCGGGGTTCGTTCGGTGGGCGGCTGGTCAGCCAGTTCCTGCGCGAGCAACGGATCCAGGTGCGTGATGTGCTGGAGCTGGACGAGATCGAGGCGATTGCGCGGATGGTCGAATGCGGGCTGGGAGTGTCGCTGGTGCCCAGGGCCGGGCTTTGGCTGCAGCGCGTGGATCAGTTGCGGGTCATCGAGCTGGGTGAGCTGACCTTCGAGCGTCAGCTGATCGCGGTATTGCGTCGCGCCCAGCGCCAGCCGGCCCTGGATTGCCTGCTGGAGTGCCTGCAGGCCTGAAACGGCCCGCGCTGATCGTTCCCACGCTCGGCGTGGGAATGCCTCCCTGGACGCTCGGCGTCCGCTTTTGTGACGCAGAGCGTCACCGGCTGCATTCCCACGCGGAGCGTGGGAACGATCGGCATGAGCGGTGTCGTGGCGAGCGGGCTTGTCGGAACGCCGCACCGCCGCGCTGGGCTGCGAGGCAGCCCTCAAACCGATGATCGCGGTGTGTCATGTGGAGCAGAGTGATCGGTTTTGCGGCTGCTTCTCAGCCGAGCGCGGGCAAGCCCGCTCGCCACAAGGCAAAGGTCAGAACGCCGGAACGATCGAGCCCTTGTACTTCTCGAGGATGAACGCCTTCACTTCCGGGCTGTGCAGCGCGGTAACCAGCTTCTTCATGGCATCCGAATCCTTGTCGTCCGGACGGCCTACCAGGATGTTCACGTACGGCGAGTCCTTGCCTTCGATGAACAGCGCGTCCTTGGCCGGATCGAGCTTGGCTTCCAGCGCGTAGTTGGTGTTGATCAGCGCCAGGTCGACCTGGGTCAGCACGCGTGGGATGGTCGCCGCTTCCAGTTCACGGAACTTCAGGTCTTTCGGGTTCTCGGCAATGTCCTTCGGCGTCGACAGGATGTTGTGCGCGTCCTTGAGCTTGATCAGGCCGGCCTTCTCCAGCACCAGCAGCGCGCGGCCACCGTTGGTGGCGTCGTTCGGGATCACCACGGTGGCGCCACCGGGCAGGTCTTCGAGCTTCTTGTACTTGTTGGAGTAGGCGCCCAGCGGCTCGATGTGCACACCGGCAACGCTGACCAGGTGGGTGCCCTTGGACTTGTTGAACTCATCCAGGTACGGCTGGTGCTGGAAGAAGTTGGCGTCCAGGCGCTTCTCGGCCACCTGTACGTTGGGCTGCACGTAGTCGGTGAAGACCTTGATCTTCAGGTCCACGCCTTCCTTGGCCAGGGTTGGTTTGACGAATTCGAGGATTTCCGCGTGTGGTACCGGGCTGGCGGCCACGCTCAGGGTTTCCGCTGCGTGAGCGGAGAACGCCGCGACGGCGGCGAAGGCAGCGATCAGTTTTTTCATCGAACGACTCCATGTGGGATGCCGCTTGGCATCTGCCGGCCCCGGGGCCGGCGATCAGTAGGTTGCGAAAGCGTTTTGGGGTGTTGCCCGTTACTTGCGGGAGAACCGCGCCACGAGCTTGTCGCCGATGGTCTGCAGGACCTGCACCAGCACCACCAGCATGACCACGGTGACCAGCATCACATCGTTCTGGAACCGCTGGTAACCATAGCGGATTGCCAGGTCGCCGAGGCCGCCGGCACCGACCACGCCGGCCATGGCGGTATAGCCTACCAGGGTGATGGTGGTCACGGTGATCGCCGCCAGGATACCCGGACGGGCTTCCGGCAGCAGCGCATTGAAGACGATCTGGCGGGTGGTCGCGCCCATGGCCTGGGTCGCCTCGATGATGCCGCGGTCGACCTCGCGCAGCGCGGTCTCCACCAGGCGGGCGAAGAACGGTGCGGCGCCGATCACCAGCGGCGGAATGGCGCCGGCCACGCCCAGCGAGGTGCCGGTGAGGAACACGGTGGTGGGGATCAGTACGATCAGCAGGATGATGAACGGCAGCGAACGCACCACGTTGACCACGAACGACAGCGCCGAATAGGTCGGCTTGTGCTCGAGCAACTGGCGCGGGCTGCACAGGAACAGCAGCACGCCCAGCGGCAGGCCGAGCAGGACGGTGAACAGCAGCGAGCCGCCGAGCATCATCATGGTGTCGCCGGTGGCCTCCCAGATGTCCGACCAGTCGATGTTGGCGAAGAAACTCAGGAACAGGTCCATCAGCGCAGTACCTCCATATGGACGTCAGCCGCGGTGAAGCGGGCGAAGGCGGCGTCCAGGTCGCCGCCGGTGATGGCCAGCGTCAGTTGCCCATACGGGGTGTCCTTGATGCGGTCGATGCGCCCGGCCAGGATGCTGTAGTCGACGCCGGTTTCGCGGGCCACCGTACCCAGCAGCGGCGCGTAGGTGGCCTCGCCCTGGAAGGTCAGGCGCACGATGCGCCCCGGTACGTGGGCGAAGTCGTTGCGCTGCTCGTTCTCGTCGACCTGCTCGTCTTCCTGGACGAAACGCCGGGTGGTCGGGTGCTTGGGGTGGAGGAACACCTCGGCCACCGGGCCCTGCTCGACGATCACGCCGGCGTCCATCACGCCGACCACGTCGCAGACGCGGCGGATCACGTCCATCTCGTGGGTGATCAGGACGATGGTCAGTTTCAGTTCGCGGTTGATCTCGGCCAGCAGTTGCAGGACCGAGGCGGTGGTCTGTGGGTCGAGGGCGCTGGTGGCCTCGTCGCACAGCAGGATCTTCGGCTTGGTCGCCAGGGCGCGGGCGATGCCGACGCGCTGCTTCTGCCCACCGGACAGTTGCGACGGGTACTTCTTGGCATGGTCGGCCAGGCCGACGCGTTGCAGCAGTTCGGCGACGCGCTGGTCGATCTCCCGGCGGGACAGTTCACCGGCCAGGGTCAGCGGCAGCGCGACGTTGTCGGCGACGGTCTTGGAGGCCAGCAGGTTGAAGTGCTGGAAGATCATCCCGACCTGCTGGCGGAAACGCCGCAGGCCATTGGCGTCGAGCGCGGTGACTTCTTCGCCGTCGACGACGATCTTGCCGCCGCTGGGCGCTTCCAGGCGGTTGATCAGGCGCAGCAGGGTACTTTTACCGGCGCCGGAATGGCCGATCAGGCCGAACACCTGGCCAGCCTCGACACGCAGGTGGGTCGAGTGCAGGGCGGGAATTTCCTTACCGGCGACCCGGTAGGTTTTATGGACGTTATGAAACTCGATCACGTAGCGAACCTTGTGGGGCGCAATGGAAAGGGGTCAGCGGTTAGCCGGGCGCGCATTTTAGCCTGTCCGTATAGAGGCTATTAGCATTTATTTCGCATGCAACCTGCAATTTGGCAATAACACGATCAGTGGTCAGAAAAAAGGAACGGCCTTGGAGCACGGGCAGTCACTCGTTAGGCATGTCGAATCCTGATCCCGGGATCCTGCCGATTAACGGCATGTTTCCGGCGACCGTAACCGAGGAATCTGTCTGATGAGTACCAAGAAACCTACGGCCACCCAGAGCCAACTGGCTGGAACCGATACGCTGGATCGCGGCAACACCAATGACAAGCTGCAAAGCCTGGAGCCGTTTCGCTCCGACGCCACCGGGCAGGCACTGCGGACCAACCAGGGGGTCAAGGTCGCCGACAACCAGAACAGCCTGAAAGCCGGCGCACGCGGGCCTTCACTGCTGGAAGACTTCATCATGCGTGAAAAGATCACGCATTTCGACCATGAGCGGATCCCCGAGCGCATCGTGCATGCGCGGGGCACCGCCGCCCATGGCTACTTCCAGGCCTACGAGAGCCACGCGGCGTTGACCAAGGCCGGCTTTCTCCAGGACCCCGGGCGCAAGACCCCGGTGTTCGTGCGCTTCTCCACGGTACAGGGGCCGCGGGGCTCCGGCGACACGGTGCGCGACATTCGCGGGTTTGCGGTGAAATTCTTCACCGAGGAAGGCAACTTCGACCTGGTCGGCAACAATGTGCCGGTCTTTTTCATCCAGGACGCGATCAAGTTCCCCGACTTCGTCCATGCGGTAAAACCCGAGCCGCATAACGAAATCCCCACCGGCGGCTCGGCCCACGATACCTTCTGGGACTTCGTCTCGCTGGTGCCGGAGTCGGCCCACGCGGTGATCTGGGCGATGTCCGACCGGGCGATTCCACGCAGCCTGCGAAGCATGCAGGGCTTTGGCGTGCACACGTTCCGCCTGGTCGATGCCGAGGGCGGTTCGCGTTTCGTCAAGTTTCACTGGCGGCCCAGTGTCGGGACCTGTTCGCTGGTCTGGGACGAAGCGCAGAAGCTGGCGGGCAAGGACACCGATTTCCATCGGCGCGACCTCTGGGAGTCGATCGAAAGCGGCGACTACCCCGAGTGGGAGCTGGGCGTGCAGGTCATCGCCGAGGAGGACGAGCACGGTTTCGACTTCGATATCCTCGACCCGACCAAGCTGGTTCCCGAGGAGTTGGTGCCGATCACGCCGCTGGGCAAGATGGTGCTCAACCGCAATCCCGACAACTTCTTCGCTGAAACCGAGCAGGTCGCCTTCTGCCCCGGGCACATCGTGCCGGGGATCGACTTCTCCAACGACCCGCTGCTGCAGGGCCGGCTGTTTTCCTACACCGATACCCAGATCAGCCGCCTGGGTGGGCCGAACTTCCATGAGTTGCCGATCAACCGGCCGCTGGCGCCCTTCCACAGCAGCCAGCGCGATGCCCAGCACCGTTCGGTGATCGACCGGGGGCGGGCGTCCTACGAGCCCAACTCGATCGATGGCGGCTGGCCCCGGGAAACCCCTCCAGCGGCCCGCGACGGTGGCTTCGAGAGTTATCCCGAGCGGATCGATGCGGCCAAGATCCGCCAGCGCAGCGAGTCCTTCTCCGACCACTTCTCCCAGGCCCGGTTGTTCTTCAACAGCATGAGCAAGCCCGAGAAGGAGCACATCATCGCCGCCTACAGTTTCGAGCTGGGCAAGGTCGAGCGTGAACATATCCGCGCCCGGCAGGTGAACGAGATTCTTGCCAACATCGACCTGGAACTGGCCGCGCGGGTTGCCGCCAACCTCGGGCTGCCGGCGCCGCAGGCGGGTACGGTGGCGCCGCGCAAGACCGCGCTGGAGCAATCGCCGGCGCTGAGCCAGGCGAACCTGCTGGCCGGGAATATCAAGACACGCAAGGTGGCGATTCTTGCGGCGAATGGCGTCGATGGTGCGGCGATCGAGGCAGTGCAGAAGCTATTGGAAACGGAAGGTGCCCATGCGCGGCTGCTTGGCCCGACGTCGGCGGCGATTACCATGGCTGGCGGTGCTAGCCTGGCGGTGGATGCCTCGATGGAGGGCCTGCCGTCGGTGGCGTTCGATGCGGTGTACGTGCCGGGCGGGGCCGAGTCGGTCAAGGCGCTCGGCGGTAACGGCGTGGCGCTGCATTACCTGCTGGAGGCCTACAAGCACCTCAAGCCGATCGCCGTGCATGGGGACGCCGAGCCGTTGCTTGAGAAGCTGCACCTACAGGCGGACGCGGGGTTGGTAGTGGGCAGTGATGCCAAGGCGTTGAAGGCCTTCATCGCGGCGCTGGCCGGGCACCGGGTCTGGGAGCGGGAGGAACGGGCAAAGGCTGTGCCGGCCTGACAGCTGATTCGCGGGCAAGCCGGACTGCTACAGCGCCGATCGTTCCCACGCTCCGCGTGGGAATGCCTCTCCGGACGCTCGGCGTCCGCTCTTGTGACGCAGAGCGACACGGGCTGCGTTCCCACGCGGAGCGTGGGTACGATCGATAGGCGTTGAAGGCCTTCATCGCGGCGCTGGCCGGGTCTCGGGTCTGGGAGCGGGAGGAACGGGCTAAGGCCGTGCCGGCCTGACAGCTGATTCGCGGGCAAGCCGGACTGCTACGGCGCCGATCGTTCCCACGCTCCGCGTGGGAATGCCTCTCCGGACGCTCGGCGTCCGCTCTTTTGACGCAGAGCGACACGGGCTGCGTTCCCACGCGGAGCGTGGGTACGATCGATCACTCAAGTCTTTCATTGCTGCGCAGGGCGGGCATCGGGTCTGGGAGCGGGAGGAACGGGCCAAGGCCGTGCTGGCCTGACAGCTGATTCGCGGGCAAGCCGGGCTGCTACGGCGCCGATCGTTCCCACGCTCCGCGTGGGAATGCCTCTCCGGACGCTCAGCGTCCGCTCTTGTGACTCAGAGCGACATGGGCTGCGTTCCCACGCGTAGCGTGGGAACGATCGACAGTCCTGCAGAGCACGCGAGCTTTTGTGGGAGGCGGCCGGGCGGCGCTCCGCTTGCTGGCGCTCGGCGATCTCAGGGCTTGCGCGGACTCAGCACGACCTGGGCCTTCACCTTGCGGTCGATCTGCTTGTCGATCTTCAGGTCGAAGTTCGGATCGAGCTTCTTCACCCGCTTGCCCAGCAGGGTCGCAAGCCACGGGTAATCCTGGGTCCGTGGTACCTGGAAGGTCACCGCGCACTGGTAATTGACCGCGTCCGCCGCCAGCGCATCCATCTGCTTGCGCAGCAGCGCGATGTCCTGGATGTTCAGGGCGATGGTGCTGCTTTCGGCGCTCGGGTCGATCAGCCTGGCCGCCGGCCTGGCTTCGGCAGCCTGAAGCTCGGCCTCGGCCTTCTCCAGCTCGGCCTTGCGTGCCTGGGCGATGGCGCCGTTGACACCACCGGTCAGCGCCGGGGCCTTGGGCATCAGCGCGCGGGCGCGGCTCAGGGCGGTGGCAGCGGCATTGACGTCACCCTTCTGCAGCACGATCTGGCTGCGCTGCAGGTAGGCTTCGGCCAGTTGCCGCTGGTACTGGACCAACTGCGGGTCGTCCGCGGACTGCGCCTGCAAGGCAGCCAGCTGGTCCTCGGCGGTGGCCAGTTCGTTGCTGTTGATGCTCTGTTCCAGCGCGGCAATCGCCGTGGCCCGCGCATCGGGTACGGCGGTGTCGGCCGGCGGGGTGCTCTGGCAGGCACCCAACAGCAGGGAAAATGCGGCAAGGAGCAGATAACGGGAGGCGGAAAGCTTCATTCCTGCGACTCTCTAATTGCGCAAAAAACGAGCAAGTCTACACCCCTCTGCGTGGCAGGACAAAACTCAGCAGAAACAGGCCGGCCGCAACCACCACGATGGATGGCCCGGCGGGGGTGTCCCTGAACCACGAAAGCGCCAGCCCGCCGCACACGGCAAGAACGCCCAGGAAGCTGGCGCCGAGGGCCATCTGCTCGGGCGAACGGGCATGTCGCTGGGCCGCCGCAGCCGGGATGATCAGCAGCGAGGTGATCAGCAGCACGCCGACGATCTTCATCGCCACGGCGATCACCACCGCGATCAGCAACATCAGCGCCATGCGCAGCGTCGCCACCGGCAGGCCCTCGACGGTGGCCAGTTCCTCGTGCACGGTGATCGCCAGCAGCGGCCGCCACAGCGCGACCAGCAGCGCCAGCACCGCCGCGCTGCCGCCGAGAATCCAGGCCAGGTCGGTGCTGCTGATGGCCAGCAGGTCGCCGAACAGGTAGGCCATCAGGTCGATGCGCACTTCATGCATGAAGCTCAGCACCACCAGGCCGAGCGACAGCGTGCTCGGCGCGAGAATCCCCAGCAGTGTGTCGGAGGCCAGTGGCTGGCGCTGTTGCAGGGTGACCAGCAGCACTGCCAGCAGCAGGCAGCCAACGGTCACTGCAAGCGTCGGGCTGATGTCCAGCAGAAAGCCCAGGGCCACGCCGAGCAAGGCGGCGTGGGACAGGGTGTCACCGAAATAGGCCATGCGCCGCCAGACCACGAATGATCCCAACGGGCCCGCCACCAGTGCCAGGGCCAGGCCTGCAAGCAGGGCGTAGAGCAGAAAATCAGCCATGCTTGCAGCCATCTCCGTGAACGTGGACGTGGGCCGGTGCGGCCTCTTCGCTGACCACCGTGCCATGCAGGTCATGGGCGTGGTCGTGATGGTGGTGGTAGATCGCCAGGCTCGGCGCGTTGCTGCCGAACAGCTCGACGAAGGCCGGGTCGCCGCTGACCTGCTCGGGATGCCCGGAGCAGCAGACGTGGCGGTTGAGGCAGACCACCTGGTCGGTGGTGCTCATCACCAGGTGCAGGTCGTGGGAGACCATCAGCACACCACAGCCATGGCGGTCGCGCAGGCGGGTGATCAGGCTGTAGAGCTCGGCCTGCCCGGCGACATCGACGCCCTGCACCGGCTCGTCGAGCACCAGCAGTTCCGGTTCGCGCAGCAACGCACGGGCCAGCAGCACGCGCTGCATCTCGCCGCCGGAAATGCTCTGTACCGGGCTGTCGATCACCTGCTCGGCGCCGACTTCGCCGAGGGCCGCCAGCGCCCGGGCGCGGTCGACGCCCGGCACCAGGCGCAGGAAGCGCAGTACCGACAGCGGCAGGGTCGGGTCGACGTGCAGCTTCTGCGGCATGTAGCCGACGCGCAATTTCGGCTTGCGCCAGACGCTGCCGCGTGTCGGCTTGAGCAGGCCGAGCACGGCCCGCACCAGGGTGGTCTTGCCGGCGCCGTTGGGGCCGATCAGGGTGACGATCTGCCGGGGCTCGACGCTCAGGTGGATGTTGTCCAGCACGTCCTGCCCGGCGAACGTGACGCCGACCTGGTCGAGGCGAATCAGCGCAGTGCTCATCAGGCCCCCTGGCAACCCGAGCAGAGGCCGACCACTTCCACGGTCTGGCCCTCGACGACGAAACCGACGTCCCGGGCGCCCTGGACGATCGCATCGCTGATGCTCTTCTGCTCCAGTTCGATGGCGGCGTGGCAGTTGCGGCAGATCAGGAACTGGCCCTGGTGGGCGTGTTCCGGGTTGTTGCAGCCAATGAAGGCGTTGAGCGAGGCGATGCGGTGGACCAGGCCGTTGTCCAGCAGGAAGTCCAGCGCGCGGTACACCGTCGGCGGCGCGGCGCGGCGGCCGTCCTGTTCGCTGAGCACGGCAAGGATGTCGTAGGCGCCCAATGGCTTGTGGCTCTGCCAGACCAGCTCCAGCACCCGCCGCCGCAGGGCGGTCAGGCGCAGGCCCTGGCGCGCACACAGGGCATCGGCCTCGGACAGCGCGCTGTGCACGCAGTGAGAGTGATCGTGGGGTCGGCTGGCGAGAGGGGTTTTAGGCATGAGCGGCGACGATTGTTGTGAGAGACGTTATTATGTTACCTGTTCCTGCCGCCTTGAGTGTCCATCGTGCCCCGTCTTTTTGCCTTTTTTGTCGCTATAAGCGCCGGTTTGTTCGTGACTGGACCTGCCCAGGCCCAGGTCAGCGTGTTGACCAGCATCAAGCCCCTGCAGTTGATCGCCGCCGCGGTGGAAGACGGCGTCGATACGCCTGAAGTGCTGCTGCCGCCGGGCGCTTCGCCGCACAACTACGCGCTGCGTCCGTCCGATGTGCGCAAGGTGCAGTCGGTGGAGCTGCTGTACTGGATCGGCCCGGACATGGAGAGCTTCCTGCCGCGGGTACTCAAGGGCCGTAGCCTGCCGACCGTGGCGGTGCAGGATCTTCCGGGCATGAAACTCCGCCGATTCGCCGAAGATAGCCACTCCCATGCTGAAGATACCGACGAGCATGACCACGACCACCGTCCGGGCTCGCTCGATGCGCACCTGTGGCTGTCGACCGTCAATGCGCGGGTGATAGCCGCCCGCATGGCTGACGACCTGGCCAAGGCCGATCCGGCCAACGCCGAGCGCTACCGGCACAACGCCGAAGCCTTCTCCGGGCGCCTGGATGCCCTGGATGCGCGGCTCAAGGCGCGCCTGGCCGGTGTGGCGAACAAGCCGTACTTCGTGTTCCACGAGGCTTTCGACTATTTCGAGGCCGCCTACGGCCTCAAGCACGCCGGGGTGTTCAGCGTGGCCGCCGAGGTGCAGCCGGGGGCCCAGCATGTCGCGGCGATGCGCGCGCGGCTGCAGGAAGTCGGCAAGACCTGTGTGTTCAGCGAGCCGCCGCTGCGGCCGCGGTTGGCCGAGACGCTGGTGTCCGGGTTGCCGGTGAAACTGGCGGAGCTGGATGCGTTGGGCGGTTATACGCCAGCGGCTGCCCATGGCTATGAGCAGGTTTTGGAAAAACTCGGTAACGATTTGGCGGGTTGCCTGGAGTCCTTGTAGGCAGGGCCGGCCTCTTCGCGGGCAAGCCCGGCTCCTACAGTACGGTGTCGTGCACAGAATGGGTGTACGCCACATTACTGTAGGAGCCGGGCTTGCCCGCGAAAGGGCCCCGAAGGGCGCCAAAGATCCTTCTGTCGATCAGAGCGCGAACGGCAGCGGCACACTTACCTGCTGGCGCTGCGCCAGGCGCAGTTGGAACTCCATCGGATCGTGAATCAGCACGTCCTGTCCGGCAAAGGACTCGGCGGCGATCAGCCGTGACAGCCAGAAACGCACGCAAGCCACCCGCAGCAGGGTCGGCCATAGCTCGGCCTCGCTCGCGGTGAACGGCCGCAACGCCGCATACGCACCTAGCAACGCCCGCGCCCGCTGGCCATCGAGCAGGCCGTCGTCATCCGAGCACCAGTCGTTCAGCGAGATCGCCACGTCGTACAGCATCGGCCCCGAGCAGGCGTTGTAGAAGTCGATCAGGCCGGTCAGGTGCGTGCCTTCGAACATGGCGTTATCGCGGAACAGGTCGGCATGCAGGTTGGCCCGTGGCAACGCGAGGATCTTTTCCTTGCAGCGCTCGATCTCCGCGAGGGCGGTTTCCAGCAGGTCGTGGGCGGCCGGCTCCAGGTGCGACTTGAGCTTGTTGCCTTCCTCGAGCATCCAGTCCAGGCCGCGATCGGTCTTGCGTTCGATGATCCGCTCACGGGTCGCCAGGTGCAGGTGGCCGAGCAGTTCACCAACCTGGGCGCAATGCTGGGCGTTGGCCTGCTTGATGTGCTTGCCGGCCAGGCGCGGTTGCAGCAGCGCCGGCTTGCCGGCCAGCTCGCGCAGGGCCTGGCCATCGGTGGTACGCAGGGCGTAGGGCACCGGCAGGTCGGCGTCGTGGAGCACGTCGAGCAGTTCGATGAAGAACGGCATCTCCTGCACCGGGCCGCGTTCGACCAGGGTCAGGACGTACTCGCCCTGCTCCAGGCTAATGAAGAAATTGGTGTTTTCACTGCCGGCGGCAATTCCCTGGAAATCGAGCAGACGACCGAGCCCGTAGGGGGCGAGAAAGGTTTCCAGCTCGGGTCGAGCCAGCGGGGTGAACACAGACATGTTTAAGAGCTGCCAGTCCGGGCGCCGCGATCGAGCCGGCGCCGATTAGGGTTAAAGGGTTACTTCCACTCGAAGATCTTCCATGACGGAATCAGCATATCGGGCTGATCCGAGCGGATAAAGTTTGCATCAGTTCCGTCGGCGCGTACCAGAAAGTATGGCTTGCCCCCTTTCGGGGTGACCTTGATGGCGTACAGAAAGCCATTCTGCCGGTATTCCTGGATGGTTTTATCGCCTTCCGTGCGAATGGTTACTTCTGGATCGGCTGCAGGCGCGTCATCCGCGGCGATCGCCACCAACGGAGTGATTGCAAACAGGCCGGCCAACAACAATCGATTGAGCGTACGCATGATAACCTTGTCCCTTTGTCGTCAACGGTCCCATCATTCTACCGCTGGACCCGCCGAAAAGGTTGATCATACTCATGAGCCAAGCTCCCCTCGTCCTGGTGGACGGTTCTTCGTACCTGTACCGCGCGTTTCACGCGATGCCGCCGCTCACCAACTCCAAGGGTGTGCCGACCGGCGCGGTGAAGGGCGTCCTGAACATGCTCCGCAGCCTGCGCAAGCAGTATCCGGACAGCCCGTTCGCCGTGGTGTTCGATGCCAAGGGCGGGACGTTCCGCGACGAGATGTTCGCCGACTACAAGGCCAACCGGCCGAGCATGCCCGACGAGATGCGCGTACAGATCGAGCCGCTGCACGCCAGCGTGCGCGCCATGGGCTTCCCGCTGCTGTGCGTGGAGGGCGTGGAGGCCGACGACGTGATCGGCACCCTGGCGCGCAGCAGCGCGGCGGCGGACCGGCCGGTGGTGATTTCCACCGGCGACAAGGACATGGCGCAGCTGGTCGACGGCCACATCACGCTGGTCAACACCATGTCCGAGACGTCCATGGACGTGGAGGGCGTGAAGGCCAAGTTCGGCGTCGCGCCCGAGCAGATCATCGACCTGCTGGCACTGATGGGGGACTCGGCGGACAACATCCCCGGGGTCAAGGGCGTCGGTGAGAAGACCGCCGTGGCTCTGCTGGTCGGCGTCAACGGTGGCCTCAAGGAGCTGTACGCCAACCTCGACCTGGTGCCGACCCTGCCGATCCGCGGGGCCAAGACCCTGCCGGCCAAGCTGCTCGAACACCAGGAAATGGCTTTCCTGTCCTACCGGCTGGCGACCATCAAGGTCGACGTCGAACTGGAGGTCGGCCTGGATGACCTGCACTTGCGCGAGCCGGACCGGGACCAGTTGCTCGAGCTGTACGCCTCGCTGGAGTTCAAGGGCTGGCTCGACGAGCTGCAGCGCGAGGCCAAGCGTGCGGGGCTGCAGGAAGCTGCGGCCGCCGCGGCCAAGCCGGTGGTCGAGGACGCGGCTGCGGAAACGGCCGCGCCGGTCGCTGCCGAGCCGCAGTACGAAACCATCCTGGACCAGGCACGCTTCGAGGCCTGGCTGAAAAAACTGCGGGACGCCCAACTGTTCGCCTTCGATACCGAGACCACCGGGATCGACGCCCAGCAGGCACAGCTGGTCGGCCTGTCTTTCGCGGTGCAGGCCAACGAAGCGGCCTATATCCCGCTGACTCATTCCTATATCGGCGCGCCGGAGCAGCTGGACCGCGACCGCGTGCTGCTGGCATTGAAGCCGCTGCTGGAAGACCCGCAGAAGCTCAAGATCGGCCAGCACGCCAAGTTCGACATGAACATCCTCGCCAACTGCGCCATCGGCGGCGACCCCGAGTGCGGTATCACCGTGCGTGGCATCGCCTTCGACACCATGCTCGAATCCTACGTGCTGAACTCGACCGCGACCCGGCACGACATGGACAGCCTGGCGAAGAAGTACCTGGGCTACGACACCGTCAGCTTCCAGGACATCGCCGGCAAGGGCGCCAAGCAGCTGACCTTCGACCAGATCCCCCTGGAACAGGCCGGCCACTATGCCGCCGAGGACGCCGACGTGACCTTGCGCCTGCACCAGGCGCTGCACGCACAGCTGGCCGCAATCCCGAGCCTGGCCTGCGTGTTGAGCGACATCGAGATCCCGCTGGTGCCGGTGCTGGCGCGTATCGAGCGCCAGGGCGCGCTGGTCGACAAGGAGCTGCTCGGCGTGCAGAGCATCGAGCTGGGCGACAAGATGGCCGAACTGGAGCGCCAGGCGTTCGAGATCGCCGGCGAGGAATTCAACCTCGGCTCGCCCAAGCAGCTGGGCGTGATCCTCTACGAGAAGCTCGGCCTGCCGGTACTGAAGAAGACCGGCAAGGGCCAGCCGTCCACCGCCGAAGAGGTGCTGGCCAAGCTGGCCGAGGACGACTATCCGCTGCCCAAGGTGCTGATGCAGTACCGCTCCATGAGCAAGCTGAAGAGCACCTACACCGACCGCCTGCCGGAGCAGATCAACCCGCGTACCGGGCGTATCCATACTTCCTACCACCAGGCGGTGGCGGCGACCGGCCGGTTGTCCTCCAGCGACCCGAACCTGCAGAACATTCCGGTGCGTACCGCCGAAGGCCGGCGCATCCGCCAGGCGTTCGTCGCGCCCAAGGGCTACAAGCTGCTGGCGGCGGACTATTCGCAGATCGAGCTGCGGATCATGGCGCACCTGTCCAAGGACGAAGGGCTGCTCAACGCCTTCCGTGACAACCTCGACGTGCACACCGCCACTGCGGCCGAAGTGTTCAAGGTCGAGCTGGGCGAGGTCACTTCCGATCAGCGACGCAGCGCCAAGGCGATCAACTTCGGCCTGATCTACGGCATGGGTGCGCAGAAGCTGGGCAAGGACATCGGCGTCGACACCAAGACCGCCAAGGCCTACATCGACGTGTACTTCGCCCGTTACCCGGGGGTTCGCGAGTATATGGATCGCACCCGGGCCCAGGCCTCGGAACAGGGTTACGTCGAGACCCTGTTCGGTCGTCGCCTGTATCTGCCGGATATCCACTCGAACAAGCCGCAGGAGGTCGCGGCAGCCGAGCGTACGGCGATCAACGCGCCGATGCAGGGGACTGCGGCGGACATCATCAAGAAGGCCATGGTCAAGGTCGACGATTGGCTGGCCGGTTCCGGCCTGGACGCCAAGGTCATCCTCCAGGTCCACGACGAACTGGTGCTGGAGGTACGTGAGGACCTGGTGGCCGAGGTCAGCGAGAAGATCCGCGAACACATGAGTGGTGCGGCGCAGCTGGATGTGCCGCTGCTGGTCGAAGTGGGCGTGGGCAACAACTGGGACGAGGCGCACTGATTCGGTTGCCGTGGATGGCCGCCTGCGGCGGTTCGCGGGCTTGTCGGGACGCCGCACCGCCGCGAACAGGCCCGCAAGCCTTGCACCCCCGCGAAGGGCTTTGGTTCTGAAATCCTCAGTGGCTATGCCAAATAGTTTTTGAAGATTTTTGAACTAAATCGGCACCCGGCTACTCAGAGTTACTGAATGGCTGGTGAAGCCCTTCGATGCTCCTATGTTGTGTTAAGTGTTGGCAGATATTCTGGACCCCGCCCTAGCGGTCCGGAACTTGGACCCCGAACTTCCCCTCCCCATACGAAGTCCGGGGTTTTTTTTGTCCAAACGGTCTGTGATGCGTTCATGCTGCGTTGAAAGCGCGGCTCGAAATGCTCATTTAGACCACTAAACTCCGCTTTCGAGCCGCGCTTTCGCCTTGCCTGAACGCACCACAGGCCGTTTGGCGTGCGCCGCAGAGTCCGTGGTGGCCTGTGTGACGACCGTGGGAGCCGGATTCATCCGCGAGCAGGGCATCAAGGCCACCCAAGTCTTCGCGGATAAATCCTGCTCCCACAAAATGGACGTGCGACACAAATCCCGTGGGAGCCGGATTTATCCGCGAACCGCCGCAGGCGGCCATCCTCCCCCTACCTTGCGCGACGTTACTCCGCCTCTTCCTCGCTCCCGTCCTCCATCAACCCCAGCCAACCGGCCAGCACGGTGTATGCCTCTTCCAGGCCCATGCGCTTGGGCGCCGAGAACAGCTGGATGGTCACCGTGCCGCCCCAGCCCTTGCGGATTTCCGACTGGACCTTGAGCAGGGTGTTTTTCGCCGCGCCGTAGGTCAGCTTGTCGGCCTTGGTCAGCAGGACGTGCATCGGCATGCCGCTGGCGATCGACCAGTCGAGCATCAGCCGGTCGAAGTCGGTCATCGGGTGGCGCACGTCCATCATCAGGATCAGGCCCTTGAGACTCTCGCGGCTGCCCAGGTAAGCCTCCAGGTGACGCTGCCAGTGCTGCTTGAGCGGGATCGGAACTTTTGCATAACCGTAGCCCGGCAGGTCGACCAGACGGCGTTCATCGTCTAGCTTGAAGAAATTCAACAGCTGTGTGCGACCCGGGGTCTTCGAGGTGCGCGCGAGGCTGGCGTGGGTCAGGGTGTTCAGTGCACTGGATTTGCCAGCATTGGAACGGCCGGCAAAGGCCACTTCGAAGCCGGCGTCGTCCGGGCACTGGTCGACTTTGGCAGCGCTGAGCATGAAGGTGGACTGTTGGCACAGGCCGAGAATGGGATTTTTGAGTTGCATGGGATTTCCAATGTGGGCGGTGCCGGGAGGCGCGACAAGCTGTGTCGTTTCCGTTTCATGGACGCCAGTATATAATGCCGCAGATTTAGTGTGTGCTTTGTCCCAACGTAGGATGACGCATACGGGAGCGATTGACCTAGGCTGCGCATTAGAACGCGGCACGTTCCCAACCCTGAAGTTCGTGACTGGAACGTTCCGATCATGAACAGATGGCTGCTAGCTGCCAGTGTCCTGATCCCGCTTCACGGCGCTCAGGCTGCACAGGATCCGGAAGCCGTGTACAACCGTGTTTGCAGTGCCTGTCATGCCGGACAGCTGCCGATGGCCCCACAGAAGGGCGATCAGGCCGCTTGGAAGCCAAGAATGGCCCAAGGCATGGATGTGCTGGTGCAACACGTGACTCAGGGTTTCAAGGCGATGCCGCCGCGTGGTTTGTGCATGGACTGCAGTACCGAGGATTACCGAAGCATCATCCAGTGGATGAGCGAGTGAGCCCGGTCCATAACTCTTAACCCTTAGCCGTATTGGATTAGCTGATGAACAAATTGATCGTGAGTCTGCTGTTGACCCTGGGGATCACCGGTCTCGCCCATGCCGCCGGCGATGCCGCCGCCGGCCAGGGCAAGGCCGCCGTCTGTGGCGCCTGCCATGGTCCTGATGGCAACAGCATGGCGCCCAACTTTCCGAAACTGGCGGGCCAGGGTGAGCGTTACCTGGAGAAGCAGCTGCACGACATCAAGTCCGGCAAGCGCACCGTCCTGGAAATGACCGGCTTGCTGACCAACCTCAGCGATCAGGACATCGCCGACATCGCCGCCTACTTCTCCAGCCAGAAGGGCAGCGTCGGCGCAGCCGATCCAAAACTCGTGGCCCGTGGTGAAGAACTGTTCCGCGGTGGCAAGCTCGACCAGGGCATGCCGTCCTGCACCGGCTGCCACTCGCCCAATGGCGCGGGCAACGCCCCTGCCGGCTTCCCGCACCTGGGTGGCCAGCACGCCCAGTACGTGGCCAAGCAGCTCACCGACTTCCGCGAAGGCGTGCGTACCAACGACGGCGACACCAAGATCATGCAGAGCATCGCCGCCAAGCTGAGCAACAAGGACATCGAGGCCGTTTCCAGCTACGTGCAGGGCCTGCACTGAGGTCTGCGCGAGGATTGACGCGGCGGGCCCGCGTTAATAATCGATTAATCCTTGGTTGCAAGGATAAAAGGGTGGCCTTGGCCGCCCTTTTTTGTGGCCGCTGCCGTTAAACTAATCGAACCAAGAGCCCGCTCGGTCTGTCAGAAATACAGGTCGCGACGGAGGCGACTTCTAAATACCCAGGAGTAAAGCATGCGTAATCTGATCCTCAGCGCCGCACTCGTCACCGCCAGCCTGTTCGGCATGACGGCCCAGGCCGCGGACGTGCCGCTCGAAGCCGGCAAGACCTATGTCGAACTCAAGACCCCGGTGCCGGTGCAGGAGCCAGGCAAGATCGAGGTGGTCGAGATGTTCTGGTACGGCTGCCCGCATTGCTACGCCTTCGAACCGACCATCAACCCGTGGATCGAGAAACTGCCATCCGACGTGCACTTCGTGCGCATTCCGGCGATGTTCGGTGGCCCATGGGACAAGCACGGCCAACTGTTCCTGACCCTGGACGCCATGGGCGTCGAGACCAAGGTGCACTCGGCGGTGTTCAACGCCATCCAGAAGGAAGGCAAGAAGCTGCTCGAACCTGAAGACATGGCCGACTTCGTCGCCACCCAGGGTGTCGACAAGGAGAAATTCCTGGCCACCTACAACTCCTTCGCCATCAAGGGCAAGATCGTTGCCGCCCGCGAGCTGGCCAAGAAGTACGAGATCAGTGGCGTACCGACCATGATCGTCAACGGCAAGTATCGCTTTGACCTGGGCACCGCTGGCGGGCCCGAGGCCGCATTGAACGTCGCCGACCAACTGATCGCCAAGGAGCGAGCGGCTGGCGCGACTGCCGGCAAGTAAGGCGCCCCGGCCATGGCTCGCTGGGGATCGGAACGCATCGTTGGCCTTCATCAGCCGAAGGTCAACGAACACCACCTGCAATCCAGCGGCCTGCCGGCGGACAACCGCCTGAGGCTGCTCAGCTTCAACATCCAGGTCGGTATCAGCACCCAGCGCTATCGACACTACCTGACCCGTGGCTGGCAGCACCTGCTGCCGCACACCGGGCGGGCCGACAACCTGCAGAAAATCGGCAACCTGCTCGGTGACTTCGACCTGGTGGCCCTGCAGGAGGTCGACGGGGGCAGCCTGCGCTCGGGCTACATCAACCAGGTCGAACACCTGGCGCAGCTCGGCGCCTTTCCCTACTGGTACCAGCAGCTCAATCGCAATCTCGGCCGCCTGGCCCAGCACAGCAATGGTGTGCTCAGCCGCCTGCGTCCCTGGGCGATCGAGGATCATCCGTTGCCCGGGCCAGCCGGTCGCGGGGCGATCCTGGTGCGTTTCGGCGAAGGTCCGCAGGCGCTGGTGGTGGTCATGATGCACCTGGCTCTGGGCGCCCGTACGCGGACCCGGCAGTTGGCGTACATCCGCGAGCTGATCGGTGGTTTCAAGCACCAGGTGCTGATGGGGGACATGAACACCCATGCTGCCGACCTGCTGCAACACTCGCCGTTGCGCGACCTGGGGCTGCTGGCACCGCAGGTCGAGGCGACCTTTCCGAGCTGGCGACCACAGCGTTGCCTTGACCATATCCTGCTCAGCCCGAGCCTGGCGCTGGAGCGGGTCCAGGTGCTGGACCAGCCTATTTCCGACCATTTGCCGGTTGCCGTTGAAATTCGCCTGCCAGGTTCCATCGGTTCTGATACGTTGCCCGTCTTGAGTCGTTGAATCTCACGGACACCCTGCAATGAGCAGCGAAGAAGCCCAGCGCTGGAAAGAGAAGTACCTTAAAAGCATCGAACAACAGGAAAAGCTCGAACGGCGCTGGGACGCTCGTCTCGACTTGCTCCGGCGCGGGCTGGTGCGCAGTACCCTGGCGGCCGAAGGCACCGACAAGGCGGTCGACCAGTGCATGAAGGAAATGCGCGAGGTGATCCGCACCGATGACATGGATGCGGCCCTGGCCAACCTGCTGCCACGCCTGGAAAAGGCCGTGCTCGATTCCGAGCAGCGGCGCGAGACCCGGGTCGAACAGATGGGGACGGCGCTGACGGCGCTGGTGACCCAGTTGCAGGCCTTGCCCCTGCCACGCGATGTGCGCCGGCCGTTGAAGAATTTTGCCAAGCAGCTCGATGGCCGGGTCAGCCAGGCCCGTGAGATTCCCCTGTTGCTCAGCGAACTGAGCAACCTGCAGGGCAAGGCCCTGACGGAACTCGACCATCCTGCCGAAGCCGCCCGTCCCGGCCTGCTGCAGCGCCTGTTCGGTTCGAAGGAGAATGCCGAGGCGAGTCCTGAAGGTGCCCCGGTCGTGACCCAGGCTGGAGTGGTCCCGCCTGCTGCGCCAGCTCCCGTCCCCGCGGACGAGGATGAAGACGACGAGCCGCACGAGCCTGCCGCGCCGCTCGCGCAGAACTTGGCGCCGGCCGCTGCGCCGGTCGTCCAGCCCGCTCCCGCAGTCGAGGGGGTGGCGTCGACGGTTGAGGCCCCCGTTCCGGCTGCGACGGTTGTCGAAGCCGTTGCCGAGACTGCGCCGGTGGTTGCACCTGCCGAGGTCGCGACCTACAAACCGCCCGTGGTCGCGGCCGAGCCGGAGGCCGTGGCGCAGATTGCCGAACCGGACGTGCCAGCGGGCGCGCCGGAGCCTGTGCCCGAAACGGCAGCGCAGGCCGATACCGCGCAGGCGCCACGGAGTGCGACCGAGCCCGTACCCGAGCCCAAGGCTGAACTCACCGAGCAGCCCGAAGCGGTCACCCCGGCGACCGCCCTGCCCTTCCTCGACAGCCTGCCTCTGCCGCCGGTGATGGCCGAAGCCCTGGCCGCGGTGCATCCCGAGGACAACGAGCAGGACGTGCTCTATGCCCTGCCTGAATCCCCGGAACCTTCCTACAGTTCGGTGGCCGAGCACATCGAGTCGACGCTGCTTGGCCTGCTGGACGAGCTGTCGTTGCCCGAACGCCATCGGCCGCATGCCGAGGGTATGCGACATCGCCTCGAACATGGGTTGAACTGGTACGAACTGCTGCCGATCCTCGATGACCTGGCGGTGCTGATGCTGGCGATCAACGACAGCGGCCAGCATGAGTTCGAGGTCTACCTCAAGCAACTCAACGAACGCCTTGAATCCTTCCAGAGCAACCTGCGAGCCGCCAGTGAAGGCCATGCCGAGGGCCGTTCGGCAGCCGACGACCTGCATAGCCAATTGCGCGAGCATGTCGATGTGCTGCAGAGCAGCGTCCAGGCCGCAGCGGACCTCGACAGCCTCAAGCACGTGCTGGAAAACCGTCTCGAAGACCTGCTGGGTACCATGGACAAGCATCAGCAGGAGCGCGACATCCGCGAACAGGAAGTCGCCGCGCGCCTGCAGAGCCTGTCCGAGCGCGTGGCGCACATGGAGCAGGAAGCCCAGGGCTATCGCGATCACCTCGAGGAGCAACGGCAGAAGGCCCTGATCGACCCGCTCACCGGCCTGCCGAATCGGGCCGCCTGGGGCGAGCGCCTGGATCACGAGGTCGCGCAGTGGCAGCAGCATGGCAACACCCTGCTGATCGCCATCCTCGACCTCGATCACTTCAAGCGCATCAACGACAGCTACGGGCACCTGGCCGGCGACAAGGTGCTGAAGATCATTGCCACGGTGCTGCGCAAGAATCTGCGCGGTACGGATTTCATCGCCCGTTTCGGTGGCGAGGAGTTCGTCCTGCTGATGCCGGCGACGCCGGTGGCGGCTGGCCTCAAGCTGGCCGAGGTCCTGCGGGCGTCCATCGAGGCCTGCCCGTTCCACTTCAGGGGAGAGCGGGTCACCATCACCGTGTCCCTGGGGGTTTCGGCGTTCAAGGCCGGCGAGCGTAGCGATCATGTGCTCAAAAGAGCCGATGAGGCGCTGTACCGGGCGAAAAACGCTGGGCGCAACCGGGTGGAGCTGGGCTGAACCGCAGCTGTCTTTTTGTCACGGAATCTTGCCTGGGCCGGTGTCGAAGGCCCGGGTACGTTATGCTAGAGCGTTACTGCCCTGGTTTTCGTTTCCGTCATGAAATTGCTCCCTCTCCTTATCGCGGGCCTGTTGCTCGCGGGCTGCGCCAGCGGCCCGCGCCTCGACACCAGCCACCCTTCGGTCAACCACGACAGCCGCGCGCAGTTCGTCATCGTCCACTACACCTCGGCGAACATGGAAAACTCCCTGCGCCTGCTGACCCATGGCCAGGTCAGCAGCCACTACCTGATCGGCGACAACAACCCGGCGACCATCTACAAGCTGGTGGACGAAAACCAGCGTGCCTGGCACGCCGGCGAAAGCGAGTGGCAAGGCCGTACCTGGCTGAACTCCAGCTCCATCGGCATCGAGATCGTCAACCCGGGGTTCCGTGACACGCCCGCCGGGCGTGTCTGGTACCCCTACAGCGAAGCGCAGATCCAGGCGCTGATCGTCCTGCTCAAGGACATCGTCAAGCGCAACAACATCGAGCCGCGCCATGTGATCGGCCACAGCGATATCGCGCCGATGCGCAAGCAGGACCCGGGGCCGCTGTTTCCCTGGAAACGCCTGGCCGCCGAGGGCCTGGGCGTCTGGCCGGATGAGCGGGCAGTGGTCGCCCAGCAGCAGGTGTATGCCTACCAGTTGCCGACGGCCAGCTGGTTCCAGCAGCAGCTTCGTTACCTGGGCTACACCACCACGCCGCAGACGGGGGATTGGGATCAGGGCACGCGGCATGCGCTGGCGGCGTTCCAGATGCATTTCCGTCCGGCGCGCTTCGATGGCGTGGCCGATGCGCAGAGTGCGGCGATCCTCCAGGTCCTCAATCGGTCAAAATAACGTCACCGCCGGACGGTCCGGGCGATCTTGCCAATCAGTTGCTATAACTCATTGGTAATCCTTCGGATATTCCACGATGCCGGCCACCCGTGAGACGTTGCCCGCCTGGTTTCATCGTCCCTGGTCGCAGGCATTGCTGGCTGCCTCGCTCAGTGCCTTGCTGCTGCTGGGCGGCAGCCTGGCCGTGGTGGTGCACCAGGTCCGGCAGCAGGAAAGCGAACAGATGAATGCCCAGGGCCAGCGTTTCCTCGAGCGCCTGGAGCAACTGTTTGGCCAGTTGCGCGAAGGCCTCGATGTGCTCGAGGCGCAGCCGCTGCGAGGTTGCAGTGGGCAGATGATCGAGACCCTGCAGCAATTGAGCTTCAGTTACCGGTTCATCTACTCCGCCTTCTACACCGATCCCACCGAGTCCTGTTCCAACTGGCCGCGCCAGGATTCGCAGCTCTCTTACCGCGAGCCGGACATCCGCGGCCCCACCTACAGCTACTGGCTCAATACCTCGACCGAGCCGAACGACAACCTGGCGGCACTGATGCTCGGGCGTGGCAACTTCCGGGTCTCGACCTCGCGGGGCCACCTGAGTGATGTCGTCGAACTGCCGCCCGACGCGAGCCTGCTGGTGGTGGTCAATCATGGTCGGCGGGCGATCCCGGTCCTGGGACCGTTGCAGGCCTGGCCGCCGCAAGGCTGGACCAGCCGCGGGCGTGACCCGTTGCTGATCACCGATCGGGAACTGATCTATCGCATGCCTACCAGCACCCCCGAGTACCAGTTGGTGATGGTTGCACCGCGCAGTGCGATGCAACTGCGCTTCAACCCGCTGTGGTGGTGGCTGTTGCCGGCCAGCCTGGTGGTTGCCGCCTGCATCGGCGGCCTGGTCCTGCAACTGGCTCGCCAGCGCCAGTCGCTCAACGGTGAGTTGCAGGGGGCGCTGCGCCGGGGTGAGCTGCAGGTGTTCTACCAGCCGATCTTCGACCTGCGCAGCCGGCAGTGCGTCGGCGCCGAGGCACTGGTCCGCTGGCGTCGTCCGGACGGCACGCTGACCAGCCCCGACCTGTTCATTCCGCTGGCGGAGGACACCGGGCAGATCCGCCAGATCACCGATTTTGTCCTGCAGCGCCTGCTGGAACAACTCGGGCCGCTGCTACGGGCCAATCCGCAGTTGTACATCTCGGTCAACCTGGCAGCCTGCGACGTGATGGTGCCGCGCGTCGGCGAGGTGATCAGCCGGCTGCTGCGGGCCTATCGGGTGGCACCCCGACAGATTGCCTTCGAGGTCACCGAGCGCGGCCTGATCGACGTGGTGGTGGCGCGGGACAACCTGCAGGCGCTGCGCAGTGTCGGGCACCAGGTGTTGATCGATGACTTCGGTACCGGCTACTGCAGCCTGGCCTACCTGCAGACCTTGCCTGTGGACTGCCTGAAGATCGACAAGGCCTTTATCGACGCCCTCGGCCATGATGCGGCCAGCAGCGGTGTGGCACCGCATATCATCCGCATGGCCCATGCCCTGCAGCTACGGGTGATTGCCGAGGGGATCGAGCATGAGTCCCAGGCGATGCTGCTCAGCAGCGAAGGCGTCAGCTACGGGCAGGGCTGGCTGTTCGCCCAGGCGCTGACGGCCATGCAGTTCGTCGAGATGATCACTCGCGGGCGACGCCTGGGTGTCCGCCGGCTGGATGACGAGGCCTGACTCCTGTCCTTGCTAGGCTATGTACGAAATCGCTTGAAACTTGGTTATGCGGCGTTAAAAACCGGCTCGGAATGCTCATTTACTCCAGTAAAGTCGGGCGCGACCCCGGCCGTTCCTCGCCGGTTTTTGCCTTGCCTAACCTGCGTTTCAAACAATTTCGTACACAGCCTAGACCGGTAACGCCATGTAGAACTGGGTGCCCTGCCCCGGCCGTGAATAGACCCCCATGCGCCCGCCGTGCAACTGGACGATTTCCTTGCACAGGGCCAGGCCCAGGCCGGCTCCACCCTTCTTGCGTCCGACCTGGACGAAGGGTTCGAAGATCCGTCCCTGCTGGCCGTAGGCGATGCCTTCGCCATTGTCCTCGACGCTGACGATCACCCGTTCGCCATGACGCCGGGCCTGCAGGCGGATCTGCCCGCCGCGGGCGGTGTGGCGCATGGCGTTGTCGATCAGGTTGTCGAGTACCCGCTCCAGTTGCCCGGGGTCGGCATGCAGGCGTGGCAGCGGCGGCTGGATCTCGATCTGCAGGTCGATGTCCAGGCCCTGGGCCTGTTGCTGAAAACGCTCGCGGGCCTTATCCAGCAGTTGGCCGATGTCGCACGGGACCAGCGTGAGCTTCTGCAGACCGTTCTGGTAGCGCGAGAAATTCAGCAGGTCGTTGATCAGTTGCATCAGCCGCTGCATTTCTTCGTTGACCGTGTTCAGCAGGTCCGCTTCACGCGACTCGCTGTCGAAGTGCACGCGCTCCTGCAGCAGGCCGAACGCCATGTGCATGCCGGTTACCGGCGTACGCAGCTCATGGGAGGCGCGCAGGACGAATTCGCTGCGCACGCGTTCGAAGGCACGCTGTTCGGTGACGTCTCGCAACACCATCACCGCGCCGAGAATGTGGCCTTGGGGATGGCTGACCGGCGTCAGGCTGTAGGTCAGCAGGCGGGACTCGCCATCGACTTCGACCTCAAGGTCTTCCGGTGCCCGTTCCAGGCTACCGCCGCGCAGGATCAGGCTCAGTTGCTCGTCGAGTTCCGGCCGGCCGAGGGCTTCGCCCAGGCCCTGGCCGAGGCGCGCGGCGTCCCAGCCGAGCTGGCGCTGGGCTACCGGGTTGAGGTGTTCCAGGCGGCCCTGGCGGTCGATCATCAGCAGGCCGTCATCGATGCTGTCGAGCACCGACTGCAGGCGCTGCTGGCCGGCCAGCAGCTCATCGACATTGGTTGCCTGATGCTGGCGCAGGGCCTCGGCCATGAGGCCGAAGCGCCGGGTCAGCTGGTTCATCTCGGTGGACGAGGAGATCGGCAGGGTGACTTCGAAGTCGCCTTGCCCGACCCGGTCCGCCGCCTTGGCCAGCGCCTCGATGGGAGCACCGATACGCTGGGCGATGCCATGGGCGGTGATGAAACCGATGATCAGTACCGCCAGGGCGACCAGTCCGAGCAGCCCGGCGATCAGCATGGCGCTGCTGCGGGCGCCGCTTTCCGCCCTGCTGATATCCGCCAGGGCCTGCTTGTGCGCGCTGAGCAGACCGTTGCGCAGGGTGTTGAAGCGCTCGGTGATGTCACTGTTGCTGGTCGTCTTGCTGCGGGAGTCGAAGGCCTGCAGGAAGTTTTCGTAGTCGATCCGCGCCTGGGCGAATCCGCCACGTACGCTGCGTTCCTGTTCGTGTTCGACACCTTCGTCCAGCAACTGCCGGTAGGTCTGCTCTGCGGCCTGCAAGGCGGCCTGGTCCGGGTTGTCGCGGAGCATGATGACCAGTTGGTCGCCCAGGCTCTGGCGCAGCTTGAGCCCCAGGTCGAGCGTGATGAAGTTGTCGCGGATCAGTGTCTCCTGGCTCCTGCTCATCTGCACCACGCTGGCCATCCCCAGCAGCAGCCCCAGCAGGGCCACGGTCATCAGCGCCGAGATGCTCAGGAACAGACGGGTGCGCAACTTCATCGCAAGCTTCATGGGGTACGGCTCACAGGTTGTACTGTTTGCGTTTGCGGTACAGCGTCGAGGCATCGATGCCCAGGGTCCTGGCGGCCTGGTCCAGGGTGTCGCTGGTGGCCAGTACTGCGCCGATATGGGCTTTCTCCAGTTCGTCCAGGCTCATCGGCGCGCCGATGCGCGGAGCGTTGTTGACCGGTTGCTCGCCCATGCCCAGGTGGCTGATCTCCACTCGTTCCTGCGGGCAGATGATGCTGGCGCGCTCGATGACGTTGCGCAGTTCGCGGATATTGCCCGGCCAGCGGTAGTTGACCAGCGCCTCGCGGGCCTCCTCGCTGAAACCCCGGGCCGGCCGGGCGTACTCCTTGACGAAGCGTGCAAGGAAACGGTCGGCCAGGGTCAGGATGTCTTCGCTGCGTTCGCGCAGGGGCGGCAGGTGCAGGGTGATGACATTGAGCCGGTAGAGCAGGTCCTCGCGGAAGCGCCCCTCACGTGCCATGTCGTCCAGGTTGAGGTTGGTGGCGGCCAGGATGCGTACGTCGGCCCTGCGGGTCACCGGGTCGCCGACCCGCTCGTATTCCTTGTCCTGGATGAAGCGCAGCAACTTGGGCTGCAGGGTCAGCGGGAAGTCGCCGATCTCGTCGAGGAACAGTGTCCCGCCATCGGCCTGGTTGACTCGCCCCAGCGTGCTCTCGCTGGCGCCGGTAAAGGCGCCGCGGCTGTGGCCGAACAGTTCGCTTTCCATCAGCTCGGCGGTCAGCGACGGGCAGTTGATGGTGACGCAGGATTTCTTCGCGCGCTTGCTCCAGCCGTGGATGGCCCGGGCCAGCTCGCCCTTGCCGGTGCCGGACTCGCCAAGGATCAGGATGTTGGCGTCGGTGCCGGCGACCTGGCGGGCGGTTTCCAGCACCACCATCATCGCCGGGCTGTGCGAGTCGAGGCCGTCCTTGGGCTTGCGCACTTCGCCCTCGAGCGCTTCGAGGCGGGCCGACAGTTGCCGCACTTCCAGCTGCTTGGCGGTGGCCAGGCGCAGCTGGTCGGGGCTGCACGGCTTGACCAGGTAGTCCGCGGCGCCGGCCTGGATCGCGTCGACGGCCGTGTCGACGGCGGAGTGGGCGGTGACGATCACGACCCGCATCCACGGTGCCTGGATGCGCATCTGGGCCAGCACATCCAGGCCGTTGTCCTCGCCCAGGCGCAGGTCGAGGAAGCACAGGTCGAACACCTGGCGTTGCAACAGGGCGTCGGCCTGGGCCGCGCTGTTGGCGGTGGCGACGCTATAGCCCTCGTCTTCCAGGCAATAGCGGAAGGTGCGAAGGATGGCGGACTCATCGTCCACCAGCAGAATACGGCCTTGGTGTTCCGGGGCTGATTCCATGACCCGCGCTCCTTTTATAGATGAATGTTCCCGATGGTCCCGGACGAGCCGGGCAGCCTGCAGAAGCCGGCCTTCCGCTGTCTGCTAACCCGCTGATTTGGGGAATTTTTTGTCGCCCTACGCTTCCGACAACCGACACTCCGGCAAATTCCTGCGGATTTTCCGCGTGGCGACTCCGGCATCTTAGGCCGAGTGCGGCGGGCCTGTCGTGCATTGTGCACGATGGTAAACCGGGCGATCGTGCAGGATGCTGTCCACACAAGTCGATATGTGTTTATAACTATATGATTTTATTGAGTTTTTTCTGACAAAAAAATTGGCATGCGCTCTGCAATATCCCTCTTACGCAAGGTTGGATCGGCAGTGCGCCGATCCAGTCCGGAATAAAGACAAAAGACTGTGTCGGAGGAGTTTCAGGATGAATCGCCAACTTGCCGCGTCATTGCGTATCTCGCCGCTCCACGTACAGCAAGGGCTGTTCGCGCTCCTGGCATTGTTGATCACCCTGGTCGTCGGCCAGGCCTTCATGCGCTGGACCCAGCCAGCGGTCGAGCCGCAGCGTGTGTTCTTCCAGGCTCCCGTGCAAACCCATTTCAGTGCCATCGGCAGCGCCGCAAGCGCCCCGGTGGACTATCGCCTGACGCCAGTGGACCAAGCCGAACCGCTGGACGAACTGCCACGGCAGGAGCGTTGGGTGTTCTAGGCAACAGGTGCCAGCCCCCGGGCCTGGCGCGGTAAGCAGTAAAAGGCAAAAAAGCCAAAAATCGCAGGACCAAGGTAAGGAGAGTCATCATGCTGAGTTGGGCTATCACATTCCTGATCATTGCCATTGTCGCCGCCGTACTGGGCTTCGGTGGTATCGCCGGTACCGCCACAGGCATCGCCAAGATTCTCTTTGTCGTGTTCCTGGTGATGTTCATCGCGTCGTTCCTGTTCGGTCGTCGCGGTCGGGGCTGAACATGTTCAAGCCAACCCTGAAAGCCGTGGTCGCTGCCCTGTTGCTGGGCAGTGGCGCCGCGGCGCTGGCCGCCAACGACGGGCAGTCGCGGGTCAACGAGCTGTTGAGTTCGGCTCCCGAGTATCGCGAGGCCTGGCAGAAGGTCGTACAGAAGGAAGAGCGCCTGCCGGAATGGGTGATGAACCTGTCGGGCAGTTCCGAACAGATGAACGCAGTCGAGGAAGACGGCGACAAGTATCTGGTCGGTCCCTTGTGCGAAGCCGCTGATACTTGCCGGAACAAGCGCCTGATCGTGGCCTTCAGTCTCGACAAGCAGCACGCCTACGCGATGCTGGTGGAGGTGCCTTCGGGCCTGCCGGCCGACAAGTCGCCGACCCGCCACGCCGACTACCGCTTCCTCGGCAAGCCGGATGAAGGCATGCAGGGGCTGTTGAAGGAACAACTGAAGAAGGACCCGAACTGGTACTGAGTTCGGCGGATTGAAAGAGCAGGAGCTCGTCGAGAGCTTCTACCCCTGCATCGCCCGAGGACGGCGAATGCATGACCAGGGGGCCGGGATGCTCTGATTGTTGCAGGATCGGAGCGACCTACGGGTACAGGGAGTGCCTGCGCAAGGGCCGGGTCAGGTGAAGGCGGCAGTCGGTAGATTGCAGGGCGGTCCCTGTGGTCTACCACTGCTGTCGTCTTATGTCGTTCAGACATTAAGTGCGGATTAGTATCGGATCCATTCGTCGATGCGACCGTACATCCAGAAAAACCTTTTCCAATGACCCAGGTCAAAGCCCGAATTTGTAAGGTTTTTCGAGAACCCAAAGGCGGGTTTACTCCTCTTCGGAATGATACTAATCACTCTGTGATGGCCGGATTACGGCCATCATGGCGGCCGAAATGTCTTCTTCAAGCCCCCTCTGGCTGACCTATTGTCGGACAAAACTTATGCCGATTCGGCATGGGGTAGTCGTTTACGGCATTAGACGTGCCTCCCCTGCGCCGCAATAGTTGCGCCTTTTTTCGCCAGCCAGAGAGCTTTCGGCTCGCTGGGGGTGACCTTCCATGGAGGGCAGATGGGGTCTTCCCGCATGCCTGGGCGTGCTGGCAGGACGCATTTGCCCAAGTCCACTTGAAGCAAGGGTAATAATATGAAGAAGGCAAAGCTCAGCCTCGCCTGGCAGATCCTCATCGGTCTGGTACTGGGGATTGCACTCGGTGCGCTGCTCAACCATTTCAGTGCCGAGAAGGCCTGGTGGATCAGTAACGTGCTGCAACCGGCAGGCGATATCTTCATCCGCCTGATCAAGATGATCGTGATCCCGATCGTCATTTCCTCGCTGGTGGTCGGCATCGCCGGCGTCGGTGATGCGAAGCAACTGGGACGCATCGGTCTGAAGACCATCATCTACTTCGAGATCGTCACCACCATCGCCATCCTCGTCGGTCTGGTGCTGGCCAACGTGGTCCATCCGGGTGCCGGCATCGACATGAGCACCCTGGGCACCGTGGACATCTCCAAGTACAAGGCCACCGTGGCCGAAGTCCAGCATGAGCATGCGTTCATCGAGACCATTCTCAACCTGATCCCGTCGAACGTCATCGCTGCCATGGCGCGTGGCGAAATGCTGCCGATCATCTTCTTCTCGGTCCTGTTCGGCCTCGGTCTGTCGAGCCTGCAGGCCGAACTGCGCGACCCGCTGGTGAAGATGTTCCAGGGCGTCTCGGAAACCATGTTCAAGGTCACCCACATGATCATGAACTACGCGCCGATCGGTGTGTTCGCCCTGATCGCCGTGACCGTGGCCAACTTCGGTTTCGCCTCGTTGCTGCCGTTGGCCAAGCTGGTGGTGCTGGTCTACGTCGCGGTGATCTTCTTCGCCTTTGTCGTGCTCGGCCTGATCGCCCGCCTGTTCGGCTTCTCGGTGATCAAGCTGATGCGCATCTTCAAGGACGAGCTGATCCTGGCCTACTCCACCGCCAGCTCGGAAACCGCCCTGCCGCGGATCATCGAGAAGATGGAAGCCTATGGTGCGCCAAAGGCCATCTGCAGCTTCGTGGTGCCGACCGGCTACTCGTTCAACCTCGACGGTTCGACCCTGTACCAGAGCATCGCGGCGATCTTCATCGCCCAGCTCTACGGCATCGACCTGTCCATCAGCCAGCAACTGCTGCTGGTGCTGACCCTGATGGTCACCTCCAAGGGCATCGCCGGGGTACCGGGCGTTTCCTTCGTGGTGTTGCTGGCCACCCTGGGCAGCGTCGGCATTCCGCTGGAAGGCCTGGCCTTCATCGCCGGTGTCGACCGCATCATGGACATGGCGCGTACCGCCCTGAACGTGGTTGGCAACGCCCTGGCCGCGCTGGTCATCGCCCGTTGGGAAGGCCTGTACGACGATGCCAAGGGCGAGCGCTACTGGAACTCGCTGCCGCACTGGCGCAGCAAGGCCTGATTGACGCCGATTGTTCCCACGCTCTGCGTGGGAACACCTCGCCGGACGCTCCGCGTTCCGCTTCAGCTTGGCGACGCGGAGCGTCGAGGGATGCATTCCCACGCAGAGCGTGGGAACGATCGAAAGGCCTGATTGACGCCGATTGTTCCCACGCTCTGCGTGGGAACACCTCGCCGGACGCTCCGCGTTCCGCTTCAGCTTGGCGACGCGGAGCATCGAGGGATGCGTTCCCACGCAGAGCGTGGGAACGATCGAATCATCTCTGATCGAATGACAGACCCCGGACTCTCCGGGGTTTGTTGTTTCTGGCCCTACCGCTATCATTCGCCGCATCTTCAAGGAGTTTTCCCGATGCTCAATGGCCTGTGGCTTGGCTTTTTCGTGGTGGCGACCGTCTCGGCGCTAGCGCAATGGCTGGTGGGTGGCAATCACGCGATCTTCGCCAGCATGGTCGAAAGCATCTTCGCCATGGCCAAGCTCTCGGTGGAGGTCATGGTCCTGTTGTTCGGTACCCTGACCCTCTGGCTCGGTTTCCTGCGCATCGCCGAAAAGGCCGGGATCGTCGACTGGCTGGCCAAGGCCCTCGGCCCGCTGTTCAGCCGGCTGATGCCGGAAGTGCCACGCGGCCACCCGGCCATCGGCCTGATCACCCTCAACTTCGCCGCCAACGGCCTGGGCCTGGACAACGCCGCCACGCCCATTGGCCTGAAGGCCATGCGCGCGCTGCAGGAGCTCAACCCGAGCCAGACCGTGGCGAGCAACGCGCAGATCCTGTTCCTGGTACTCAACGCCTCGTCGCTGACCCTGTTGCCGGTGACCATCTTCATGTACCGCGCCCAACAGGGGGCGCCGGACCCGACCCTGGTGTTCCTGCCGATCCTGCTGGCGACCAGTGCCTCGACCCTGGTCGGCCTGCTCTCGGTAGCGGTGATGCAGCGCCTGCGCCTGTGGGACCCGGTGGTGCTGGCCTACCTGGTGCCAGGGGCGTTGCTCCTCGGTGGCTTCATGGCGGTGTTGGCCGGTCTGTCGGCCACGGCGCTGGCGAGCCTGTCGTCGATCCTCGGCAACCTGACGCTGTTCGGCCTGATCATGCTGTTCCTGGTGGTGGGTGCCCTGCGCAAGGTCAAGGTCTACGAGGCCTTCGTCGAAGGCGCGAAGGAAGGCTTCGACGTGGCGAAGAACCTGCTGCCGTACCTGGTGGCGATGCTCTGTGCGATCGGTGTGTTGCGGGCGTCCGGGGCGCTGGATTTCGGCCTCGACGGCATTCGTCACCTGGTGCAGTGGGCCGGCTGGGACACGCGTTTCGTCGACGCGTTGCCGACGGCGATGGTCAAGCCGTTCTCCGGCAGTGCCGCCCGGGCGATGCTGATCGAAACCATGAAGACCCAGGGCGTGGACAGTTTCCCGGCCCTGGCGGCGGCGACCATCCAGGGCAGCACCGAGACCACCTTCTATGTGCTGGCCGTGTATTTCGGCGCGGTGAACATCCAGCGCGCCCGCCATGCGGTGGGCTGTGCCCTGCTGGCGGAACTGGCCGGGGTGGTCGCGGCGATCGGGGTCTGCTACTGGTTCTTTGGCTGAGGCCTGCCGTGGTGTGAGGTTTCACCTCATTCCTTGTAGGATGCTGGCTAACGGCTAACGGCTAACGGCTAACGGCTAACGGCTAACGGCTAACGGCTAACGGCTAACTGGTTGGCTGACTGAGTGGCGAGCGGGCTTGCCCGCGCTGGGCCGCGAAGCGGCCCTGACACCAGCATGCATGTCCTGCCTGATACAACGCGGTAGCCGATTTGCGGCTGCCATGCGGTGGGCTGTGCCCTGCTGGCGGAACTGGCCGGGGTGGTTGCGGCGATCGGGGTCTGCTACTGGTTCTTTGGCTGGGGCCAACGCTGGCTTTGGTGGCGAGCGGGCTTGCCCGCGCTGGGCTGCAAAGCAGCCCCAACATCAGAAAACCCGGTGTATCTGACCGAGCTAGGTGTCTGGCTTTAGGGCTGCTGCGCATCCCAGCGCGGGCAAGCCCGCTCGCCACAGGAGTCTTCAGCGTTTAGCTGAAATCTGGCCCTGCTGCACCGCCCAGCCGATCACCTGCGTGGTCAGCTTGTCCCCGGCCTGGCCAAAGCCGGCCACCACGCCCGGCACTTGCTTGTCGCCCAGCGGCTGGCGCACTTCGAAGCGCCGGCTGGCGAGAATCCGCTGGTCGTTGTCACGCACCAGCCGTGCATCGAAGCGGATCACCACCTCGGCGTCCTGCCCGCGGTACTCGGTCTGGAACGCCTGCAGTTCACCACCCAGTTCGAAGTCTGCGCGCAGGTTGCTGTCGTCAGTGCTCAGCAGGCGCACCCGGCCATCGCGCTGGAACGCATCGAGCAGGCGGTTGCGCAGCAGCACTGGCGCCGGGTCGCTCCAGCGCGAGGCCTTGTAGTGGCTGAGCAGGTTGCCCTGGGGGATCACGGCGATATTCGGGCTGTTCAGCGCCTCGCCGGCGATCGGCTTGGCAATCCGCAACGACCACTCGACCGGCTGTACCGCTGAAGCTGTGGCGCTGCCCTGCGTGGTCGGCAGCCGATAGACGTCCACCGGCTCGGCCTGGGGCAGGATCGAGCAGGCGCTGCCCAATGCCAGGCCGGCGATCAGGGTCAGTTGGCTCAGGGCGCGATGGGCAAGCCTCATGGGGTGAATTCCTTGTTCGTGTCACGGCCCAGCAGGTAGCCGCTGGGGTTGGCGTTCAGGCGCTGCGAAACGGTCTTCAGGCTGCTCAGGGTCTCACGCAGTTCGCGGATCGCCGGCGCCAGCTCGTTGAGCCCCTGCAGGCCGCTGTTGACCGAGTCCTGGTTGGTAGCGAGCAGCTTGTCGAGCGTCGCGCTGCTGCGCTCCAGCGACTGCATGGCGCGCTCGGCACTGCCCAGCGCCTGGGTGCCCTGCTTGTCGAGCAGGTTGTTGGCGTTGCGCATCAGCTGCGAGGTCTGCTCCAGGGTGCCGCTGACCTGCCTGCTGAGCACGGTCATCTGCTGCAGCACCTGACGGATGTCGTCGCGCTGGCCGGCGATGGCCCCGGTGGTCTGCTGCAGGTTGTCCAGGGTCTTGCTGACATTCTCGACGTTTTCCGCGGAAAACAGCTCATTGGCGTTGTGCAGCAACACGTTGATGCCACTCATCAGGTCGCTGCTGTCGCTGAGCAGGCGGCTGATCGGCGAGGGGCTGGCGATGATCTCCGGCAGCTTGCCGTCCCTGCCCTTGAGCTCGGGGCTCTGCGGCGTACCGCCACTGAGCTGGATCAGCGAGGTACCGGTGATCCCGGTCAGGGCCAGCTTGGCGCGGGTGTCTTCCTTGATCGGGGTGTCGCCGGCCAGGCGGATGCGCGCCAGCACCCGGCGCGGGTCCTTCGGATCGAGGCTCAGCTGCAGCACGTCACCGACCTTGATCCCGCTGTACTGCACCGGGCTGCCGCGGGACAGGCCGCTGACCGCCTCGTTGAAGACCACTTCGTAGTCCTTGAACGCGGTGTCGACGCTGGACTTGGCCAGCCACAGGCCGAACAGCAGTGCACCGAGCACCACCAGTACGCTGAACAGGCCGATCATCACATGATGGGCACGGGTTTCCATCTCATCCCTCCTTGAGCGCTGTTGCCGCGTCATAGGCGGCGCGGCCACGTGGGCCGTGGAAATATTCGTGAATCCAGGGGTCGTCGGTTTCGGCGACCCGGTCGATGGCGTCGGCCACCAGCACGCGTTTCTGCGCCAGCACCGCGACCCGGTCGGTGATGGTGTAGAGCGTGTCGAGGTCGTGGGTGATCAGGAATACGCTCAGGCCGAGGGCATCGCGCAGGGTCAGGATCAGTTGGTCGAAGGCGGCCGCACCGATCGGGTCGAGGCCGGCAGTGGGCTCGTCGAGGAACAGGATGTCCGGGTCCAGTGCCAGGGAACGGGCCAGGGCGGCCCGCTTGATCATCCCGCCGGACAGCGAGGCCGGGTACTTGTTGGCGGCCGACAGCGGCAGGCCGGCCAGCGCCAGCTTCACGCAGGCCAGGTGTTCGGCGTCGGCACGATTCAGGCCGGCGTGCTCGATCAGTGGCAGGGCGACGTTCTCGACCACGGTCAGGGAGGAAAACAGCGCACCCTGCTGGAACAGTACGCCGAAGCGCCGCTCGACCTGGGATCTTGCCTGTTCCGGCAGGCTCGTCAGGTCCTGGCCGAATACCCGCACCTGCCCGTCGCTGGGCTGGCGCAGGCCGATGATGCTGCGCATCAGCACCGACTTGCCGGTACCGGAGCCGCCGACCACCGCCATGATCTCGCCCTTGTACAGGTCCAGGTCGAGGTTCTCGTGCACGCTCTGCGCACCGAAGCGGTTGCACAGTCCGCGGACCTGGATCACCGCTTCGCTCGGCGCCCGCACTACCCGGCTCACCAGCCCATCTCCATGAAGAACAGCGCCGCGACGGCGTCGAGCACGATGACGATGAAGATCGACTGGACCACGCTGGAGGTGGTGTGGGCGCCGACCGATTCGGCGCTGCCGCTGACCTTGAAGCCTTCCAGGCAACCAACGGCGGCGATCAGGAAAGCGAAGAACGGTGCTTTCACCAGGCCGACGAAGAAATGCTGGATGCCGATGTCGGCCTGCAGCAGTGACAGGAACATCGCCGGCGAGATGCCCAGCGACAGTGCGCAAACCACGCCACCGCCGATGATCCCGCAGAGCATGGCGAGGAAGGTCAGCATCGGCAGGGCGACGAGCAGCGCCAGCACCCGCGGCAGCACCAGCAGTTCCATGGGGTCCAGGCCGAGGGTGCGAATGGCGTCGATCTCTTCATTGGCCTTCATCGAGCCGATCTGCGCGGTAAAGGCACTGGCGGTGCGGCCGGCCATCAGGATGGCGGTCAGCAGCACGCCGAACTCACGCAGGAAGGAGAAGGCCACCAGGTCCACGGTAAAGATGCTGGCGCCGAAGCTGGCCAGCACCGTGGCGCCGAGAAACGCCACCACGGCGCCGACCAGGAAGGTCAGCAGGGCGATGATCGGTGCGGCGTCGAGACCGGTCTGCTCGATATGCGCGACCATCGGCGTGAGCCGCCAGCGCGACGGCCGCAGCAGGCCGCGAGCGAGGGTCTCGAGGATCAGGCCGACGAAGCCGAGCAGTTGCCGGGTGTCCTGCCAGACCTTGTCGACGGCTCGGCCAATGCGTTCGAGCAGTTGCATGCCGGCGGCCTGCTCCGGTTCCTTGACCGGTACGCAGAAGTCGGCCAGCGAGCAGTAGACGGTCTGCAACAGTGCGCGGTCGGCGGCGGACAGGTGTTCGCTGTGCTCGGCCAATTGCCCGAGGCGCTGGGCACCCAGCAGTTCCACCAGCAGCGAGGCGCCAGCGGTGTCGAGGGCGCCCAGCTGATCGAGGTCGACGGTGGTCGCCGCGTCGTACTGGCCGAGCAGCTCGGCACTGCGGCGTTTCAGGGCGTTGTAGTGGGCCAGCGTCCAGTCGCCACTGATCCGCAGGCGCGCGGGGCTCGTCGAGGTGTCCAGCTGGGCATTGCCGGCCATCGTGCTGATGATCATGGGCTTCCGGGCTTAACAGGTGTTTACGCAAACCTCTGTAATAGCACGAGAGTCTGACAAATCACTAGGACCCTTGTGCGGTCTTTGCCGGGGCGGTGATCTCGAAACGCAGCACGCCGAGCATCTGCCCGTCCTCGGTCAGCACCCGGACCAGCCAGCTGCCGCTGGGGTCGGCGGGGAAATTCTGCTTGTGCGTCCAGGCGCGGTAACCCTCCTTGCGCCCGCCATGGATATCCAGGGCGATCCGGTCGACCTCGCGGCCGTTGAATTCCCAGACATGGTAGATCCGTTCGTCCAGGCCGCGTGGTGCATTGATCGAGGTATAGGCATAGAGCCCGCCGCTGCGCACCTGGGCGGCGTCGACCTGTTCCAGGCTGGCGCCGGGGGTACGGTCCTGCAGTTGCGTGGTCACCGCCACTTCGGTCATCCACAGGGTCGCCGGTGGCACCCAGGAACGCAGCAGCCAACCGGCGCCGCCGATGGCCAGGGTGACGCTGACCAGCATCAGCCAGCCACGCAGGCTGCGCAGGGGCAGGCTCACCGCCAGGCTGGGGATCGACAGCAGCAGCGCGGTGCCCAGCGCCAGCTTGTAGCTCTGCGCCGTGGTCAGGTGGAGGATGATCGGCAATGCGGTGAGCATCGCCGCGAACAGCGTCAGGGTGTGCAGGCCCAGCAGCAGCCAGCGCTTGGGCGCCAGCCACTTGTAGTACAGCGGGTCGGTGATCGACACCAGCGCCGCCGCGCCGAGCAGGCTGGTGAAGATCAGCTGGCCGCTGTTCCAGGTGGTGGTGATGAAAAAGAATGGCAGGACGAAGAACAGGCTTTCCTGGTGGATCAGCTGCGTTGCGTAGCGCAGCAGCGGTTCGGGGATTTCGCGCTTGAACAGCCGGCTGAACAGTTGGGTCAGGGTGTTTTCCAGCATCAGCCAGACCCAGCTCAGCAACAGCACGATGGCGATCAGGCTGGCCTTGCTCTGCTGGCGGTCGATCAGGATGAAGCTGGCGATGCCCGAGCAGAAACCGAAGGCGGCGATGGCTCCCGGGTAACGCTTCATCAGTTCGAGGACGCGTTGGATGAGGAGGGTCAGCTGGGTCATGCGGCGGTTCACTGGACTGGCGGGCGAAATGGCCCGACACAATACAGTTTTAACGCAAGGGATGGGAGCAATCCCGCTGCCTGGCGGTCCCCCTTGCCTGACCGTTCCCACGTTCCGCTTGGGAACGCAGCCTGTGACGCTCTGCGTCACAGGAGCAGACGCCGAGCGTCCAGGGAGGCATTCCCACGCTGAGCGTGGGAACGATCGGACAATACAGTTTTAACGCAAGGGATGGGAGCAATCCCGCTGCCTGGCGGTCCCCCTTGCCTGATCGTCCCCACGCTCCGCGTGGGAACGCAGCCTGTGACGCTCCGCGTCACAGGAGCAGACGCCGAGCGTCCAGGGAGACATTCCCACGCTGAGCGTGGGAACGATCGGACAATACAGTTTTAACGCAAGGGATGGGAGCAATCCCGCTGCCTGGCGGTCCCCCTTGCCTGATCGTCCCCACGCTCCGCGTGGGAACGCAGCCTGTGACGCTCTGCGTCACAAGAGCAGACGCCGAGCGTCCAGGGAGGCATTCCACGCGGAGCATGGGAACGATCGGACATGGAGGTGCTGTTAGCGCCGGCGCCAGGCTCGCCAACCCAGCGGGATCATGATCAGCAAGGCCAGCAGCCCCACCCCCAGCCACATCAACTGGTCATAGCTGAGCAGCGGCTTCTCGATCCGCAGGTAGCCCGGCTGTTCGAACAGCTTGCGCAGGGCTTGGTTGGCTTGCTTGAGCGTCACCGCCTGCAGGGTCTTGGCCGGGTTGCTGAAGTGGCCGTCCTCGTAATCGCCCAGGGCGCCCCAGTAGTAGTCGGCCAGCGCGCTGTTACCCTGCACCGCCCAGGCCTGGCGGGCGATCGCGGCCTGCTGCAGGCGGGCGAAGGTGGCCGGGTCGAGACCGTCCCTGAGCAACTGCGCCTTCAGGTCGGCCAGTACCTGCCTGGCCTGGTCGAGATTGTCCCGTTCGACATCGGCATTGAGGCTGAAGAAACCGACGCCGCCGAGCACCTCACGCTCGCTCCAGGGCCCATAGGACAGGCTGTGGGCCAGGCGCAGTTGGCGATACAGCGCCCAGTCCAGGTAATCCTTGAGCAGGTCGATGGCCGCGTCGGGCTGGTCTTCCAGCACCGGTTCGGGAAACAGCCAGTGGATCTTCGCGCCATTGCCGACCCAGCCACGGATCAGGTCGCGCTGGGCGGCGCCGTGGTGAAGGATCTGCGGTAGCGGCAGGTGGTCGTTGGGTTCGACCGGCTCCAGTGCGCCGTATACCCGATCCAGGTAGGCCGGCAGCAGGCGGTCGAGTTCGCCGACCATGATCAGGGTCATGTTGTTCGGCGCGTACCAGTTCTTGCGCACCGCCTCCAGTTGCTCCCGGCTCAGGTGCGCTACCCCGGCCCGCTCGCGGCATTTCAGCCCGAGCTCGACGGCCAGTTGTTCGCTGCTGCGATGCCCGGTTTCCTGGATGTCCAGCCAACGTTGCAGGTGCGAGTAGTGCCCGCCGTCCTCGCGTTCGACCACCTGCTTGGCGGCGGCGATATCGGCATCGCTGAAATGGGTCTTGGTCAGCACGGCGAGCAGCAGGTCGAGAATCTTGCGCTGGTTGCTGGCCGGCGCCTCGATCACGAAGGTGGTATCGGCGTCGCTGGTATAGGCATTCCACTCGCCGCCCAGGGCTTGCATGCGCTCCTCCAGGCCACCTTCGCCGCCGGCGTCGATGCCGCTGAACAGCAGGTGTTCGAGCAGGTGCGGCAGTTCCTTGTCGGCGCAGGCGAAGTCGTCGAAGCCGACACCCACTACCAGGCGGATCGACACGTGCCCGCGTTCGCTGCCCGGCTTGAGCAGCAGTTGCAGGCCGTTGGGCAATTGATAGCCCTCGACCTGGAAACGATCAAGGGCTTGGGCGGGGAGCAGCGTGAACAGCAGGCAAACGAACAGCAGGCAACGCATAACCAACTTCCGCGGACAGGTTCCTACGCACAGACAACGGTCGAGCCGTGGACGTTCAAGGCGAGTGAGTGATATCGGCCGTTTCTTCCGAGGCCAGCGCCCCGGTCTCGGAGGTTTCCAGGACCACGTAGGCACTGCTGCAGAATAACGAATTCAGGCGCTTCATGTCGGCAATCAGCTCCAGGTGCAGGGAACTGGTCTCGATGCTCTGCACGATCTTGCGCTGCAGGCGGCTGACGTGGGCGTGGGCCAGGCGCCGTTCCTGGGCGCGGAACCGGCGTTTTTCCCGCAGCAGTTGCCGGGCACTTTCCGCATCGGAACTGAGGAACACCGACAGGCCCAGGCGCAGGTTGTCGATCAGCTGGCTGTGCAGGCCGGCCAGCTCTTCCAGGCCGTCCTCGGAGAACGAGCGGCGCTTGGCGGTCTTCTGCTGCTGGACCTTGCGCAGCATGCGCTCGACCAGGTCGGCGGCCAGCTTCAGGTTGATCGCCAGCTCGATGATTTCCGCCCAGCGCCGGCTGTCCTGTTCGCCCAGGTCCTCGCGGGGCATCTGCGCCAGGTAGAGCTTGACCGCGTTGTAGAGCACCTCGACGTCGTCGCTCAGGCGGCGCATCTCGATGGACACGGTGGTCTGCTTGCCGCGCAGCACATCCAGCATGACGTCGAGCATGTTGTCGATCAGGTCGCCGATACGCAGGGTTTCGCGGGCGGCGTTGGACAGTGCCAGGCCAGGCGTGTCGAGGGCCGCGAGGTCGAGGTGACGCGGCTTGAGCTTGCCGTTGGCCTCCGGCCGCTCCGGCAGCAGCCAGCTGCACAGCCGTGCCATTGGCCCGACGCTGGGCAGCAGGATCAGGCAGCGCACGGTGTTGTAGAGCAGGTGGAAGCCGATCACCAACTCCTGGGGGCGGAAGTCCAGGCCGTCGAGCCAGTGCACCAGCGGGCCGAGCACCGGAATGATCAACAGCAGGCCGATCAGTTTGTACAGCAGGCTGCCGAGCGCCACCTGGCGGCCGGCGGCGTTCTGCATGCTGGTGCCGAGGAAGGCCAGCACGCCGCTGCCGATGTTCGCGCCGATCACCAGGCCGATCGCCACTGGCAGGCCGATCACCCCGGCGCCGGCCAGGGTCGCGGTGAGCAACACGGCGGCGAGGCTGGAATAGGAAATCATCGCGAACAGCGCGCCGACCAGGGCATCGAGCAGGATGTCGCCGGTCAACGAGGCGAAGACCACCTTGACGCCCTGGGCGTGGGTGATCGGTGCGGCGGCTTCGACGATCAGCTGCAGGGCGAGGATGATCAGCCCCAGGCCGATGCCGACGCGGCCAAGCTGCCCGGCGCGGGTCTGCTTGCGCGAGAGGAAGAAGATCACCCCGAGGAAGATCAGCAGCGGTGACAGCCAGGACAGGTCGAAGGTCAGTACCCGGGCCATCAGTGCGGTACCGACGTCGGCACCGAGCATCGTCGCCAGGGCCGGGGTCAGTGCCATCAGGCCCTGGCCGACGAAGGAGGTCACCAGCATCGCCGTGGCGTTGCTGCTTTGTACCAGGGCGGTGACCAGGATACCGGCGATGAACGCCAGTGGGCGTCTGGCCATGTTCTGGCCGATCACCTGGCGCAGGTTGGAGCCGTAGACCCGCAGGATGCCGGTACGGACGATGTGCGTGCCCCAGATCAGCAGGGTCACGGCGGAAAGCAGATTGAGCAGGGTCAGCATGGTGGGCCCCCTGGGATGCTGGTGCCCCAAGGGGGCAAGTTGGATGTCTCGCGTGCTTGTCTACGTCTTGTCCTTAAGCTTTAGCCGGCTATCGGGACAAGCGCCAGCATCGCATGGTTGCCGGCGCTCCTGAAACAAAACTGTCATGAAGAACAGACAAAAAAAAGGGGCCATGCGGCCCCTTCCTGCTGTTTCGCTGGCGCGTCGGGTCTATTGACCCGGAACATCCTTGCGCAGTTTCACCGGATCCTGCTGGGCTTTCTTTTTCGCGATCGCGGTGCGCATCTTGATGTTGATCGCCTCGACCGCCAGGGAGAACGCCATGGCGAAGTAGACGTAGCCCTTCGGCACGTGCACGTCGAACGCTTCGGCGATCAGCACGGTGCCGACCACGATCAGGAACGACAGGGCGAGCATCTTCAGCGACGGGTGCTTGTCGATGAAGTCGCCGATGGTTTTCGAGGCCAGCATCATCACCAGTACCGCGACGATGATTGCCGCGACCATCACCGGTACGAAGGACACCATGCCCACGGCGGTGATCACCGAGTCCAGGGAGAACACGATGTCGATGATCGCGATCTGGATGATGGTGTAGAGGAAGTTGCCGCCCTTGCCTGCCGGGCCTTCACCGGCCTCTTCATCCTCGCCCTCGAGGCCGTGGTAGATCTCCTGGGAGCTTTTCCACAGCAGGAACAGGCCACCGAAGAACAGGATCAGGTCGCGCCCGGAGATGCCCTGGCCGAGGACCACGAACAGATCGTCGGTCAGGCGCATGACCCAGGTGATCGACAGCAGCAGCATGATCCGCGTGATCATCGCCAGGGCCAGACCGAAGATCCGGGTGCGTTGCTGCATGTGCTTGGGCATGCGGCTGACCAGGATCGAGATCATGATGATGTTGTCGATGCCCAGGACGATCTCCAGGGCGGTCAGGGTGAAGAAGGCAACCCAGATTTCCGGGTTGGTCAGCCAATCCATGTGTGTTCCTTTGCTCGAGTGTTGGGCCCGCCTGGTGGTGCTTGCCGGGCGGGCGGTGAATCGTTGTCTTTATAGACTGCCGAAGAGCGGGAATGTCCCCAGCAGCAGTGCTCCTACCAGTATGCACAAGCAGACCAGTACCGCCCATTTCAGGGTAAAGCGCTGATGGTCGCCGAATTCGATGCCGGCCAGTGCCACCAGCAGGTAGGTCGACGGGACCAGCGGGCTCAACAGGTGGACGGGCTGGCCGACGATCGAGGCACGTGCCATTTCCACCGCGCTGATGCCGTAGTGGCTGGCGGCTTCGGCCAGGACCGGCAGTACACCATAGTAGAACGCATCGTTGGACATGAAAAAGGTGAACGGCATGCTCGCCAGTGCGGTGATCACCGCCAGGTACGGGCCGAGCGCCGGTGGAATCACCGCCAGCAGGCTCTTGGACATGGCGTCGACCATACCGGTACCGGACAGGATACCGGTGAAGATGCCGGCGGCGAAGATCAAACCGACCACGGCCAGGACGCTGCCGGCGTGGGCGGCGATGCGGTCCTTCTGCTGTTGCAGGCAGGGATAGTTGACGATCATGGCGATACTGAACGCGACCATGAACAGTACCGGCAGTGGCAGCAGCCCGGCGATCAGCGCGCACATCAGGCCCAGGGTCAGGGCGCCGTTGAACCAGATCAGTTTCGGCCGACGCGCCTCGGGGAACTGCGAGACGCTGATTTCGCTGTGGTCGATGTCGTCGCCGAGGATGTGCAGCTCGCCCAGGCGGGCCCGCTCGCGCTTGCCGTAGAAGTAGGCGATCAGCAGGATCGCCAGCACGCCGGCGCACATCGCCGGGATCATCGGCACGAAGATGTCCGACGGGTCGACGTGCAGCGCGCTGGCGGCGCGCGCGGTCGGGCCGCCCCAGGGGGTCATGTTCATCACGCCGCCGGCGAGAATGATCAGCCCGGCCATGATCCGTGGGCTCATGCCGATGCGGCTGTACAGTGGCAGCATGGCGGCGACGCAGATCATGTAGGTGGTGGCGCCGTCACCGTCGAGCGAGACCACCAGGGCCAGCACGGCGGTGCCGACCGAGACCTTCAGCGGGTCGCCCTTGACCAGCTTGAGGATCTTGCGCACGGCCGGGTCGAACAGGCCGGAGTCGATCATCAGGGCGAAGTAGAGAATGGCGAACATCAGCATCACGCCGGTCGGCGCGAGCTTGGTGATGCCTTCGATCATCATCTTGCCGATGGTGGCGCCGAAGCCGCCGAACAGGGCGAAGAGGATCGGTACGATGATCAGGGCGATCAACGCCGAGAGGCGCTTGGTCATGATCAGGTACATGAAGGTAATGACCATGGCGAAGCCAAGGAAAGTCAGCATGGGGGTACTCCGGGCGTAACGCGGCTAGGGAAAGGCGAAGCGGCTGGGGTCAGCGCAGGGCGGGCGCGGGCGTTACGGGCGGATTTGCAGCGAACAGGCGGGTCGTAGCGGACATCGGTATCACCATTGTTGTTGTTGATTGGGCCTTGGGCGCGCCTGTGGGGCACGACCCGGCCGACCGGTCTGGTTGCCGGTGGTGAGGCGATGCTAATGGGGGAAGCTTTCAGCCAGCTTTCGTGGCTGAAGGTTGGTTTCTGAAGGGTGTCTCCTTTTTCGCGGATGAATCCTGCTCCCACAGGGTTGGCGGCGCTCATGGCATGGGTGTCTGACAAGATTACTGTGGCGAGCGGGTTTGTATGGCAGTGGGGCTTATGTGGCGAGCGGGCTTGCCCGCGCTGGGCTGCGGAGCGGCCCTGGAGTCGACCCACGCGGTGTACCAGGCAAAACCGGCTTTGCCGGGCTTGCGACTGCTTCGCAGCCGAGCGCGGGCAAGCCCACTCGCCACATAGGCCCGATCACCATGAAAGCAGGATTTGTTCGCGAAAGGGGCGCAACGGCCACCACCGCTTCCGGATCAGGGCAGTTCGAGGCCGCCCGCCGCCTTGTGCAGGCTGCGCAGGTGTTCGCCGACCATCTTCAGGTTGGCTTCGCTGGCCTCGATCTCGGCTTCGCGCGCCGGGTCGAGCAGTTTGCGCACTTCCTTGTCGAGGTCGCCGGTCAGGCGCTGCAACTGCTGCTGGCGCTGGGCGCTCTCGGCTTCCAGGCGCTGCCACTCGCCCGGCTGTGGCAGGCCGTAGCCGCCGCTGCCCAGCAGTTCCGCCGGGCGGCTGAGGAAGCCGCTGTTGGCGAGGATCGCCTGCAGGGTGCGGTTGGCCTGGTCCATGCCGCTGTCCTGGATGTCACGCCCGCCGAGGTACTTCTGCTTGACCTCGTCCTGGGCCAGCAGCAACTGCCGGCGATAGCCCGCCTGCTCCAGCAGCAGCAAGGCGGCACTGGTGCGCAGGTCGGCCTGGGCGAACCACGGGCGGCGTTCCTCGGGGCGCAGGGTCAGCCAGTCCTCGACGGTCTCCTGTTTGATCGGCAGGTGCTGCTTCAGCACTTCGAACATCGCCTGGTAGCGGTCCCGGTAGGAGTCGAAGCGATAGCCCAGGCGCAGCGCCTCGCGCGGGTCGTCGAGCACGCTGGTGTCGGCCAGGCCACGGCCCTTGAGTACTTCCAGCAGGCCGTTGGGCATGATGCTGTCCAGGCCCTTGAGCTGGGCGTTGTCGGTGCCGCTGCGCAGCAGCTTGAGCGTCTCGACCGCACAGTTGTTGGTGATGAAGTAGTAGTTGCCGTCGTAGCTCCAGTGCATCTCGGCGGCGTGCTCGACCACTTCCTCGATTTCCCGGCGCGACAGTTTCAGCGGCACCGAGGCCAGGCTGCGCAGTTCGGTCTTGGTGTACTCGTCGATGACCTGGGCCAGCGGCAGCACGAACAGCCGCGATGGGTAGGCGCCGGTCAGGCCGCCCCAGGTCGAGAGCTGCACGTCGTTGACGAAGGCACGGTAGGACAGCACCAGGTGCTGGTCCAGGTCCAGCCGGCAATCCGGCCCGCGTGGGCGGCCGGGTGCGCAGATCACCAGGCGCAGCATGCTGTGGCCCCAGCGGCTGACCCAGTTCTGGTTGGCTTCGGCCAGCAGGTAGTCGACCTCATAGACCCGTTCCGGGTCGATCTTGCCCAGCGGGGTCTTGCCGAAGTCGTTGCCGGCATTGAGGAACGGGAAGGCCTTGTCGCAGGTGTCCTTCGCCGGTGGCGCCCAGCCGAAGTGTTCCTGGTAGTAGCGGTACAGCGCCGGGCGGCGGCAGGCGTAGGCCGGGTCGAGGAGGAAGTACTCCATGTTGACCGCGACGAACTCCTTGGGGTTGGTGGTCTCGTAGAGATCCGGGCTGCGGGCCACCTGCTTGTTGTGGTCCTCGCGCTGGCCGCGGGTGCCGACCGACTGCTGCCAGCCGGCGAGGTCCAGCAGGCGCGGGTCGTCACTGAGGGTGAAGCGCCGATCGGTCTGGCCACGGCAACGATCGGGCAGGCCGACCAGGCCGGTGTTGTCGCCCTGGCGGCGGCAGCGCTGGATCAGCGTGCGCTCGGCGTCGGGCCACAGGCGGGCGCGGTCGTAGATATGGGTCAGCTCGTGCAACACGGTGGCGAGCATTTCCTCGCGCACGGTGCCATGCGGGCGGTTGGTCTTCTTCGTGGCCGCCGAGCCGTCGACCAGGCCGGGCAGCAGGTTGCGGTTGAGCTCCACTTCCGAGACCAGGGACGCCTCGCCATAGGCGTTCTCCGGCATCCGGGTGGACCAGCTCAGGGTGATGCGTCGGTCCAGCCGTTCGATGAAACTGGGCGGCAGGTGGGCGATGGCTTCATCCAGCAGGGCCTGGCTGGCGCGTTGCTCGGCCGGGCTCAGCCCCTTGCTGTCGAGCTGCAATTGCAGGCTGGCCTGGGCTGCGTTGCCGACCAGCAACAGCGCGCAGGCCAGCAGCCAGCCGGCAAGTGGCTTCACAGGGCGAGAATGGCTTCGGCGAGGGTCTGGTCGCTGGCGTCGCGGGCTTCCGGTACCTGGGTGCGCAGGGCGTTGAAGGCGGCTTCCAGTTGTGCGCCGCGGATTTCACCGTGGCTGGCGACGAAGCTGGCGGCGTCGTCGTGCGCTTCGCGGACCACTTTCGAGTCGCGGATCGAGGTGGTGGTGTCCGAGGTGAAGTCGATGGTGCGACCCGAGGCACGGACGATGATGTTACTGGTGGCCACCAGGGTGTGCGCCGAGGCCACGTCGGCCAGCAACAACAAGCCGAGGGTGGCGGCGATCAGGGGGGTACGCATGAAGTGTCTCCGGATACAGAAGTAGCTATTGGACGAGAATTGCCTCGGCCAGTTCAAGGTCGCTTGCATGAAGTTTTGGCCGGCTCTGGCGTAACCAGGTCAAGGCCGACTCCAGCTGTGCTCCCCGCATCTGGCCGTCGCTGGCGACAAAGGCGGCGGCATCATCCCGGGCCGCCAGTATCAGTTTATGGTCGAAGGGCGCGGTGGTCACCTGGCTGGTGACATAACCGCTGACCACGACGCCTTGGGTCGTCATGTCGAATGCGTGGGCCTGAGTGATCCAGCTGAGGGCTATGAGCAATAAGGATAATGAACGCATGAGTCTCGATGGCTGATTGAACGAGCGTCAAGGCTAGCGGAATGAGCCGGCCAGGACCAGCGCAGCGGTCTGCGCCGCGCTGGTGAGGACCTGGGGTGGCTGCTCTTTGTGGGCGATTCCAGGGTTGTGGGCAAGATTTGCCGGCCTCTTCGCGGGCGAGCCACGCTCCTTCAGGCACAGGGTGTTTGTCAGATCGCCAGGATCGCCTGGGCCAGTTGCGCATCGCTGGCCTGCAGCTGTGGCGCCTGGCGGCGGATGGTGTCGAAGGCGCTCTCCAGCTTCACGCCGCGGATGCGGCCTTCGCTGGCGACGAAGCTGGCGGCGTCGTCCCGGGCGGCACGCACGATCTTGTTGTCACGCAGTGACGAGGTCGCGTCCGAAGTGGTGTCGGTGGTGGCCTGGAGCGCGCCGACCAGGGCATCGGTGGTGACGAGGAAACTGCTGGCATGAGCGGTGGCGGCCATGCACAACAGGCTGGCAGCGCCGAGCAGGCGAAGACGGGACATGGTGAATCTCCTGGACATGAAGAGGAACGATGGCCCGGTAGAAGCAGCCAGTCGAACACGGTAACGATGAACCTCAGACGCACATTCCGCGCTGCGGGCTACCTATGACCGCGATATTAGGCGGAGTTCCATGGGCTCCGGAAGCCGGTTTCGCCGCCCTGATGGCCGTTCTAGAGCCTTTTCGTCGGATTTCATAAACTGTACTGGTCTGTTTTTATTATTTTTGAAATTGTACCTGTTCGTCGATTTCGACGGGTTTTCCGCAAGAATCCGTCGCCCTGAAACGACAGAACCCGTCGCGGTTTCCCGCGACGGGTTCTGTGTGTTCAATTCGGTTGCTGGCGGTGGACCCGGAAGGTCAGGGCCAGCGGGCGCTGCTTAGCGCCAGAACGGCTTGCTCAGCTCTTCGTAGCGCTGGGCTTCGCTGATACCGGCGTCAGCCAGCAGGCGAGCGTCCAGGCGAGCCAGTTGATGGCGGCTGGCGATACGGCGCTGCCACAGCATCAGGTTGGCCAGAATGCGCAGAGGCAGGGAAGCTTTGGCTTCAGTAGCGGTGTTTTCGTAGAACAGTTCGGAACTGAGTGTACGTTCCATGGTTGACATCCTTCCGCTTTTGGCGGGATTAGGGAGTGGTTTAACTTCGACTGATGCCAATGATCCTCTCATTTGCCCAGTCTCTCTAGATACAGTTCACCTGTATTGTGAGGGACCAGTTAACTGTTTATAGGGGCTGTACTGCTCGAAATTGAGGCAACTGTACCTGTCCGCACGATATTGGTGCATTTTTGTGCAGTTGTGGAAGTGGAGAGGGAAATTGGAGGGGAAAAACACCGGTACAGCAGTACAGTTTTTTCTAGTTTGTGTGGGGCGGTCCACCCGCTGACGAAACTGTGTTGGCGTCAGCGGGGAACTGTTTCCATCAGTCGGCGAGCATTTTCCCGGTTTCTTCCAGGTTCATGTGCCAGCTCAGTGCTTCACGCAGGATGTGTGGCGTGTGCCCGCCCAGGGCGCAGGCGCGCTCGAAGTAGTCATTGAGCGCGTCGCGGTACATCGGGTGCACGCAGTTGTCGATGATCGTCCGTGCCCGCTCCCGCGGCGCGAGGCCGCGCAGGTCGGCCAGGCCGATCTCGGTGACGAGGATATCGACGTCATGCTCGGTGTGGTCCACGTGGCTGACCATCGGCACCACGCTGGAGATGGCGCCGCCCTTGGCAATCGACTTGGTGACGAAGATCGCCAGGTGCGCGTTGCGGGCGAAGTCGCCGGAGCCGCCGATGCCGTTCATCATCCGCGTACCGCAGACATGGGTGGAGTTGACGTTGCCGTACAGGTCGAACTCCAGGGCGGTGTTGATGCCGATGATGCCCAGGCGCCGAACCACTTCGGGGTGGTTGGAGATTTCCTGCGGGCGCAGCACCAGCTTCTCTTTATAACGTTCCAGGTTGCCGAACACGTCGCTGTTGCGGCGGCTCGACAGGGTGATCGAACTGCCGGAGGCGAAGGACAGCTTGCCGGCGTCGATCAGGTCGAAGGTCGAGTCCTGCAGTACCTCGGAGTACATGGTCAGGTCTTCGAATGGCGAGTCGATCAGGCCGCACATCACCGCGTTGGCGATGTTGCCGATCCCTGCCTGCAGCGGACCGAGCTTGTTGGTCATGCGGCCGTCGGCCACTTCTTCTTTAAGGAAGGCGATCAGGTGGTTGGCGATGGCCTGGGTTTCGCTGTCCGGTGGGGTCACGGTGGACGGCGAGTCGGGTTGTTCGGTGATGACGATGGCGACGATCTTCGCCGGGTCGATCGGGATCGCGGTGCTGCCGATGCGGTCGTCGACCTTTACCAGCGGGATCGGTGTACGGGTCGGGCGGTAGCTGGGGATATAGATGTCGTGCAGGCCTTCCAGGTTCGGGTTGTGCGCCAGGTTGATCTCGACGATCACCTGCTTGGCGAAGATCGCGAAGCTGGCCGAGTTGCCCACGGAGGTCGTCGGCACGATATGCCCGTCTTCGGTGATCGCCACCGCCTCGATGACCGCCAGGTCCGGCAGCTTGAGCTGCTTGTTGCGCAGCTGCTCGACGGTTTCCGACAGGTGCTGGTCGATGAACATCACCTGGCCTGCGTTGATCGCCTTGCGCAGGGTGCTGTCCACCTGGAACGGCATGCGGCGCGACAGTACGCCGGCTTCGGTCAGTTGCTTGTCGAGATCGTTGCCCAGGCTGGCGCCGGTCATCAGGGTGATTTTCAGCGGTTCCTGCTTGGCGCGTTCAGCCAGTGCATGGGGGACGGCCTTGGCTTCACCCGCGCGGGTGAAACCGCTCATGCCGACGGTCATGCCGTCCTGGATCAGTGCGGCAGCGTCAGCCGCGCTCATCACCTTACTGGAAAGAGAAGGCAAGCGAATACGATCACGGTACATGGATTTTTTTCTCAGGCAACGGAAGCAAGATGCGCAGTCTAGAGGTTTCAAAAAGTTTCGCCGCGCGACCAAGGTCGAATGCCGACCCCTGTTTCAGAGCCTTTGGTCGGTTTCTAGCGGGCAAAGAAAAACCCCAGCCTACTCAAGGATGGGGTTTTCGGTATTGCGCTGGAGCAAGGCTTATTCGACGGCCTTGACCATGTCCTCGATGACTTTCTTCGCGTCGCCGAAGACCATCATGGTCTTGTCGAGGTAGAACAGTTCGTTATCCAGACCGGCGTAGCCGCTGGCCATCGAGCGCTTGTTGACGATGATGGTCTTGGCCTTGAACGCCTCGAGGATCGGCATGCCGGCGATCGGCGACTTCGGATCGTTCTTCGCCGCCGGGTTGACCACGTCGTTGGCGCCCAGTACCAGCACCACGTCGGCCTGGCCGAACTCGGAGTTGATGTCCTCCATCTCGAACACCTGGTCGTAGGGCACCTCGGCCTCGGCCAGGAGTACGTTCATGTGCCCGGGCATGCGCCCGGCCACCGGGTGGATCGCGTATTTCACGGTCACGCCATGGTGGGTCAGCTTTTCCGTCAGTTCCTTCAGCGCGTGCTGGGCACGGGCCACCGCCAGGCCGTAGCCGGGGACGATGATCACGGTATCGGCGTTGGTCAGCAGGAAGGTCGCGTCGTCGGCCGAGCCGGACTTCACCGGCCGTGCCTCTTTCGCACCGGCCGGGCCGCCGGCGTCCGCCGCATTGCCGAAACCGCCGAGCAGGACGTTGAAGAACGAACGGTTCATCGCCTTGCACATGATGTACGAGAGGATCGCACCGGACGAACCGACCAGGGAGCCGGCGATGATCAGCATCGAGTTGTTCAGCGAGAAGCCGATCCCCGCCGCTGCCCAGCCGGAGTAGCTGTTGAGCATCGACACCACCACCGGCATGTCGGCGCCGCCGATCGGGATGATGATCAGCACGCCGAGCACGAACGCCAGGGCCAGCATCAGGGCAAAGGCTGGCAGGTTGCCGCTGAGCATGAAGGTCACGCCCAGGCCCAGGGTCGCCAGGCCCAGCAGCAGGTTCAGCTTGTGCTGGCCGCCGAACTGTACCGGTGCGCCCTGGAACAGGCGGAACTTGTACTTGCCCGAGAGCTTGCCGAAGGCGATCACCGAACCGGAGAAGGTGATGGCACCGATTGCTGCGCCGAGGAACAGCTCCAGGCGGTTACCGGCCGGAATCGAGTCGCCCAGTTGCTTGACGATGCCCAGTGACTGCGGCTCGACTACCGCCGCGATGGCAATGAACACCGCGGCCAGGCCGATCATGCTGTGCATGAATGCCACCAGCTCGGGCATCTTGGTCATTTCCACGCGCTTGGCCATGATCGAACCGGCGCTGCCGCCGATCAGCAGGCCGACGATCACGTAGCCGATGCCGGCGGTGGCCAGCTCGGCTCCCAGCTTGAACACCAGGCCCACGGTGGTGGCGATCGCCAGGGCCATGCCGAGCATGCCGAACAGGTTGCCGCGCCGCGAGGTGGTGGGATGCGAGAGGCCCTTGAGGGCCTGGATGAAGCAAACCGACGCGATCAGGTAGAGCGTCGTTACCAGGTTCATGCTCATGACTTGGGCGCCTCTTCTTTTACGGCTTTCGGGGCTTTCTTCTTGAACATCTCAAGCATGCGGCGCGTCACCAGGAAGCCGCCGAACACGTTGACGGCCGCCAGGGCCACGGCCAGGGTGCCCATGATCTTGCCCAACGGGGTCACGGTCAGGGCGGCGGCGAGCATGGCGCCGACGATCACGATCGCCGAGATGGCGTTGGTCACGGCCATCAGCGGGGTGTGCAGCGCGGGTGTGACGTTCCAGACCACGTGGTAACCGACATAGATCGCCAGCACGAAGATGATCAGGTTGTAGATACCGGGGGAGATAAGCTCTTCCATCTTCTGGATCCTCTGCTCAGGCGTTCTTGCGGATGACCTGGCCGTCGCGGCACATCAGGCACGCGGCGACGATGTCGTCTTCGAGGTTCACTTCGAACTGTTTTTCCTTGTTGAAGACCAGCTTCAGGAAATCCAGCAGGTTGCGGGCGTACAACGCCGAGGCGTCGGCGGCGACTTCGCCGGGCAGGTTGGTCGGGCCGACGATGGTCACGCCATGGGCCACCACCACCTGGTCGGCGACCGTCAGCGGGCAGTTGCCGCCCTGGGCGGCTGCCAGGTCGATCACCACCGAGCCGGGCTTCATCTGCGAGACGGTCTCGGCACTCAGCAATACCGGCGCCTTGCGCCCGGGAATCAGGGCGGTGGTGATGACGATATCCGCCTGTTTGGCCCGCTCATGCACGGCCACGGCCTGGCGTTGCATCCAGCTGGCCGGCATTGGCCGGGCGTAACCGCCTACGCCGACCGCACACTCGCGTTCCTCGTCGGTTTCGTACGGCACATCGACGAATTTCGCACCCAGGGACTCAATCTGTTCCTTCACCGCAGGACGTACGTCCGAGGCTTCGATCACCGCACCCAGGCGCTTGGCCGTGGCGATGGCCTGCAGCCCCGCGACGCCGGCGCCGAGAATCAGCACGCGGGCGGCCTTCACGGTACCGGCGGCGGTCATCAGCATCGGCATGAAGCGCGGGTAGTGGTGAGCGGCCAGCAGCACCGCCTTGTAGCCGGCGATGTTGGCCTGCGACGAGAGCACATCGAGGCTTTGCGCGCGCGAGGTGCGCGGTGCGGCTTCCAGGGCGAAGGCCGTGATGCCCCGTTCGGCGAGCTTGCCGATGGTCTCGTTGTTGAAGGGATTGAGCATGCCGACCAGCACGGTACCGGGCTTGATCAGCATCAGTTCGCTGTCGCTGGGGGCTACCACCTTGAGAATCAGTTCGGCGCCAAAAGCCTCGGCTGCGCTGCCGATATGGGCACCGGCCGTCTCATAGGCACTGTCGATGACGCTGGCACGTACGCCGGCGCCGCTCTGAACAGTGACCTTGTGACCCTGGCCGACTAGCTTCTTGATGGTTTCCGGAGTTGCAGCAACCCGAGTCTCACCTGTCTGGGTTTCGAGAGGAACACCAATGTGCACGTCAAATCTCCTGCGTGATCTTTTTTATAAGAAGGCCAGCGCACTACGAATGGTGCGACTGGAGCGGCCGATCAGCACGATCCCGGCTTTTTCCGGCCGGGGCGCGGCATTTTGCAGGCGAAAACCACACCCTACAAGAGATTCTGAAAGGTGACGCAAAATTAACTACAAGTCACCCCGTGACCGAATGTCGCACAGGTAAGGCTCAGACCAGCAAAATAGAGGCCTTGGAAGGATTTTGGTCGGAAATGGAGAAATTTCGAATCGGCGACGTGAATAGCTCGGTATTGCACTGAAAAGCGTCTGCAGGCCTTGCCATTAGGCACTTTCGTACAAAAAACGACATCGCCGATACGGTTTGCAGAAAGGCGACATATTGTTATGTCTGTAGGTTTTGTGGGTATTTGACTACGGGGTCAGATATCGCTGAAGGCCTTCAATTCAGAAGGCTGTAGCCTTGTGCCTGGTTTACCAGCCAGTCACGGAATGCCCGAAGCGAGGCGGATTCGACTTTTCGGTCGGGAATCATCAGGTAATAGGCCTTGATGCTGGAGAGTGCGCTGGGGTTGGCAATCACCAGGCGTTTTTCCGACAGTTCCCGCTGAATCAGGAACGGTGGGATCAGCGCAATTCCCATCTCATGCATGGCTGCCTGGGCCAGCATCGAGAATAGTTCATAGCGCGGGCCTGTCATGTCGCGGGGGATGCTCAGCCCCTGGGCGTTGAACCATTGGCGCCAGGCATAGGGACGCGTGGTCTGCTGCAGCAGCGGCAGTTCGGCGATCTCGGCGGCGCTCAGCTCCGGTCGATTGCCCAGTAGTGCCGGGCTGCACACCGGCATCGGGTTTTCGCCCATCAGGCGATGCGACTCGGTACCCGACCAGTCGGCGTCGCCGAAGTAGATGGCGGCGTCGAAATCGGTATCGGCGAAGAGGAATGGCCGGGTGCGGTTGGTCAGGTTGACCGTGACCTCCGGGTGCTGTTGCTGGAAGTCCTTGAGTCGCGGCAGCAGCCACTGGGTGCCGAAGGTGGGCACCACTGCCAGTTCGATCACGTTGGCGCCCTGCTGGCCCATGACGGACAGGGTGTCGCGCTCGACCGCATCCAGTTGCGTGGCGACCCGGCGGCTGTAGGAAAGCCCCGCTTCAGTGAGTTTCACCCCGCGCCGCGAGCGACGGAACAGTTCGACGCCGAGGAACTCCTCCAGGCTGGCGATTTGTCGGCAGATGGCGCCCTGGGTGAGGGACAGCTCGACTGCGGCCTTGGTAAAGCTCTCGTGACGGGCGGCGGCTTCGAAGCTGATCAGTGCGGCGGTGCTGGGGATCTTCCTGCGCATGTACGGCAATCTCACTAAAGGTGCGGGAAAAAGGCTGGCGAGAAGCTTTCGGAGTGAGAAATTAGCACAACAGTATGCGAAATCCTCGTTTGCCGGATCCGCTGGCGGCGCCTAGGATCAATCCACGTTATCTGACCTGTTTTGCGAGGAGTCTCTGATGGGCGCTAAAGCTAGCTTCAACTGGATCGATCCGCTGCTGCTGGATCAACAGCTCACTGAAGAGGAGCGGATGATTCGCGACACCGCCCAGCAGTTCGCCCAGGACAAGCTCGCACCCCGGGTGCTCGAAGCTTTCCGTCATGAACAGACTGATCCGGCGATCTTCCGCGAAATGGGCGAAGTCGGCCTGCTCGGTGCGACCATTCCGGTGGAGTACGGCGGCAGCGGCCTGAACTATGTCAGCTACGGCCTGATTGCCCGTGAGGTGGAGCGCGTCGATTCGGGTTATCGCTCGATGATGAGTGTGCAGTCCTCGCTGGTCATGGTGCCGATCAACGAATTCGGTACCGAGGCACAGAAGCAGAAGTACCTGCCCAAGCTGGCCACCGGTGAGTGGATCGGCTGCTTCGGCCTGACCGAGCCAAACCACGGTTCCGATCCGGGTGCGATGATCACTCGTGCACGCAAGGTCGAGGGCGGCTACAGCCTGACCGGCACCAAGATGTGGATTACCAACAGCCCGATCGCCGATGTGTTCGTGGTCTGGGCCAAGGACGATGCCGGTGATATCCGCGGCTTTGTCCTGGAGAAAGGCTGGAAAGGCCTGAGCGCCCCGGCGATTCATGGCAAGGTCGGCCTGCGCGCCTCGATCACTGGCGAGATCGTCATGGACAACGTGTTCGTGCCTGAAGAGAACGCCTTCCCGGATGTGCGTGGCCTGAAAGGCCCGTTCACCTGCCTCAACTCCGCCCGCTACGGCATCTCCTGGGGGGCGCTGGGGGCTGCCGAGTTCTGCTGGCACACTGCTCGCCAGTACACCCTGGACCGTCAGCAGTTCGGTCGGCCGCTGGCGGCTACCCAACTGATCCAGAAGAAGCTGGCCGACATGCAGACCGAGATCACCCTCGCCCTGCAGGGTTGCCTGCGCCTGGGGCGGATGAAGGACGAAGGGACCGCCGCGGTGGAAATCACCTCGATCATGAAGCGCAATTCCTGCGGCAAGTCCCTGGAAATCGCCCGCATGGCGCGGGACATGCTCGGTGGCAACGGCATTTCCGACGAGTTCGGGGTGGCCCGTCACCTGGTCAACCTGGAAGTGGTCAACACTTATGAAGGTACCCATGACGTGCATGCGCTGATCCTCGGGCGCGCGCAAACCGGTCTCCAGGCGTTCTACTGACAGGAGCTGGGCTCATGGGCGCGCTTTCGCATCTGCGGGTATTGGATTTGTCGCGGGTATTGGCCGGGCCCTGGTGCGGTCAGATCCTCGCGGACCTGGGGGCCGAGGTGATCAAGGTCGAGCGCCCCGGCAACGGGGATGACACGCGCGCCTGGGGGCCGCCCTTCCTCAGGGACGCCCATGGCGAGAACACCAGCGAGGCGGCTTATTACCTGTCGGCCAACCGCAACAAGCAATCGGTCACCATCGACTTCACCCGGCCTGAGGGTCAGCGGCTGGTGCGCGAGCTGGCGATGAAGTCCGATATCCTGATCGAGAACTTCAAGGTCGGCGGGTTGGCAGCCTATGGGCTGGACTACGAGTCGCTCAAGGCGCTGAACCCAAACCTGATCTATTGCTCGATCACCGGCTTCGGTCAGTTCGGGCCCTATGCCAAGCGTGCCGGCTACGACTTCATGATTCAGGGCCTGGGTGGGCTGATGAGCCTGACAGGCAAGCCTGAAGGTGACGAAGGGGCTGGACCGGTGAAGGTTGGCGTGGCCTTGACCGACATCCTCACTGGGCTGTACTCGACCGTGGCGATCCTGGCCGCCCTCGCCCATCGGGATCGTGATGGTGGTGGGCAGCATATCGACATGGCCCTGCTCGATGTCCAGGTGGCGTGCCTGGCGAACCAGGCGATGAACTACCTGACCTCCGGGGTGGCGCCCAAGCGGCTCGGCAATGCCCATCCGAACATCGTGCCGTACCAGGACTTCCCGACCGCCGATGGCGACTTCATCCTGACGGTGGGTAATGACGGCCAGTTCCGCAAGTTCGCCGAGGTGGCGGGCCAGCCGCAATGGGCGGACGATCCGCGGTTCTCCAGCAATGTCGCGCGGGTTGCCAACCGTGCGGTGCTGATTCCGCTGATTCGCCAGGCGACTGTCTTCAAGACGACGGCCGAGTGGGTGGCGCAGCTGGAGCAGGTGGGGGTACCGTGCGGGCCGATCAACGATCTGTCGCAGGTGTTCGCCGATCCACAGGTGCAGGCGCGTGGGCTGGCGGTCGAGCTGCCCCATGCCCTGGCCGGGCGGGTGCCACAGGTGGCGAGCCCTATTCGGTTGTCCGAGACGCCGGTGGAGTATCGTAATGCTCCTCCTCTATTGGGCGAGCATACGCAGGAGATTCTGCAGCGGGTGTTGAGCCTGAGTCCGCAGGCGGTAGCCACGCTAAGGGAGTCCGGGGTGCTCTAGGCGCCCTGCTCTCTTCTATATAGACACTGGCACGCTATCGATGTTGTGGGAGCCGGATTTATCCGCGAAGGCGTCCTTTCTGGCGATGCAGGACTTGCGGGCCTCTTCGCGGGCAAGCCCGGCTCCTACAGAATCGGTTACCCGCAATTCCTGTCCTATCAGTGGCTTAGGCGCTCGCTCCGTGTTTCCGGGGTTTTTGACCTTTATGACAGAAATCTGAAAATAACGGTTGACGCTGGTTCCCAGGGGCCTATAATGCGCCCACTTCCGGCGCAGACTGAACGGAAAACTCCTTGAAATTCAATGAGTTAACCAGTTTCAGGCAGCGCAGTTTCAAATCATCGAAACACGGAAGTGGCTGTAAAAGAGGTGTTGACAGCAGCGTGTAACGCTGTAGAATTCGCCTCCCGCTAACGAGAGATCGGAAGCGCAAGTGGTTGAAGCTTAAAGAGAAATCTTGAAAACTTCTGAAAATAATCACTTGACAGCAAATGAGGCTGCTGTAGAATGCGCGCCTCGGTTGAGCGAACAGCTCACCAAACGCTCTTTAACAACTGAATCAAGCAATTCGTGTGGGTGCTTGTGGTGTAAGACTGAATAGTCACTAGATTATCAGCAGCACAAGTGACCATGCGAGAAATCAAATGAGTCATTTGAGTATGCTGAGCCAAGTTTAGGGTTTTCTCAAAACCCAAGCAGTATTGAACTGAAGAGTTTGATCATGGCTCAGATTGAACGCTGGCGGCAGGCCTAACACATGCAAGTCGAGCGGATGAGAGGAGCTTGCTCCTCGATTCAGCGGCGGACGGGTGAGTAATGCCTAGGAATCTGCCTGGTAGTGGGGGACAACGTTTCGAAAGGAACGCTAATACCGCATACGTCCTACGGGAGAAAGCAGGGGACCTTCGGGCCTTGCGCTATCAGATGAGCCTAGGTCGGATTAGCTAGTAGGTGAGGTAATGGCTCACCTAGGCGACGATCCGTAACTGGTCTGAGAGGATGATCAGTCACACTGGAACTGAGACACGGTCCAGACTCCTACGGGAGGCAGCAGTGGGGAATATTGGACAATGGGCGAAAGCCTGATCCAGCCATGCCGCGTGTGTGAAGAAGGTCTTCGGATTGTAAAGCACTTTAAGTTGGGAGGAAGGGTTGTACGTTAATACCGTGCAATTTTGACGTTACCGACAGAATAAGCACCGGCTAACTCTGTGCCAGCAGCCGCGGTAATACAGAGGGTGCAAGCGTTAATCGGAATTACTGGGCGTAAAGCGCGCGTAGGTGGTTCGTTAAGTTGGATGTGAAATCCCCGGGCTCAACCTGGGAACTGCATCCAAAACTGGCGAGCTAGAGTATGGTAGAGGGTGGTGGAATTTCCTGTGTAGCGGTGAAATGCGTAGATATAGGAAGGAACACCAGTGGCGAAGGCGACCACCTGGACTGATACTGACACTGAGGTGCGAAAGCGTGGGGAGCAAACAGGATTAGATACCCTGGTAGTCCACGCCGTAAACGATGTCAACTAGCCGTTGGGGTCCTTGAGACTTTAGTGGCGCAGCTAACGCATTAAGTTGACCGCCTGGGGAGTACGGCCGCAAGGTTAAAACTCAAATGAATTGACGGGGGCCCGCACAAGCGGTGGAGCATGTGGTTTAATTCGAAGCAACGCGAAGAACCTTACCAGGCCTTGACATGCAGAGAACTTTCCAGAGATGGATTGGTGCCTTCGGGAACTCTGACACAGGTGCTGCATGGCTGTCGTCAGCTCGTGTCGTGAGATGTTGGGTTAAGTCCCGTAACGAGCGCAACCCTTGTCCTTAGTTACCAGCACGTTATGGTGGGCACTCTAAGGAGACTGCCGGTGACAAACCGGAGGAAGTGGGGATGACGTCAAGTCATCATGGCCCTTACGGCCTGGGCTACACACGTGCTACAATGGTCGGTACAGAGGGTTGCCAAGCCGCGAGGTGGAGCTAATCCCACAAAACCGATCGTAGTCCGGATCGCAGTCTGCAACTCGACTGCGTGAAGTCGGAATCGCTAGTAATCGCGAATCAGAATGTCGCGGTGAATACGTTCCCGGGCCTTGTACACACCGCCCGTCACACCATGGGAGTGGGTTGCACCAGAAGTAGCTAGTCTAACCTTCGGGAGGACGGTTACCACGGTGTGATTCATGACTGGGGTGAAGTCGTAACAAGGTAGCCGTAGGGGAACCTGCGGCTGGATCACCTCCTTAATCGACGACATCAGCTGCACCATAAGTTCCCACACGAATTGCTTGATTCATTGAAGAAGACGATTGGGTCTGTAGCTCAGTTGGTTAGAGCGCACCCCTGATAAGGGTGAGGTCGGCAGTTCGAATCTGCCCAGACCCACCAATTACCTGGTGCACCCTGTAGTCGATACGGGGCCATAGCTCAGCTGGGAGAGCGCCTGCCTTGCACGCAGGAGGTCAGCGGTTCGATCCCGCTTGGCTCCACCATATTCAGCTCCACCATGCAGTTGGCCAGATCGTAGAGCTTAGAAATGAATATTCGATGACGAATATTGATTTCTGAACTTTATCAGAATCGTTCTTTAAAAATTTGGGTATGTGATAGAAAGAAGACTGAACACTACTTTCACTGGTAGTGGATCAGGCTAAGGTAAAATTTGTGAGTACTCTTAATTGAGCGGCAAATTTTCGGCGAATGTCGTCTTCATAGTATAACCAGATTGCTTGGGGTTATATGGTCAAGTGAAGAAGCGCATACGGTGGATGCCTTGGCAGTCAGAGGCGATGAAAGACGTGGTAGCCTGCGATAAGCTTCGGGGAGTCGGCAAACAGACTTTGATCCGGAGATCTCTGAATGGGGGAACCCAACCAGCATAAGCTGGTTATCTTGTACTGAATACATAGGTACAAGAGGCGAACCAGGGGAACTGAAACATCTAAGTACCCTGAGGAAAAGAAATCAACCGAGATTCCCTTAGTAGTGGCGAGCGAACGGGGACCAGCCCTTAAGTGGCTTTGAGATTAGCGGAACGCTCTGGAAAGTGCGGCCATAGTGGGTGATAGCCCTGTACGCGAAAGTCTCTTAGTCATGAAATCGAGTAGGACGGGGCACGAGAAACCTTGTCTGAATATGGGGGGACCATCCTCCAAGGCTAAATACTACTGACTGACCGATAGTGAACTAGTACCGTGAGGGAAAGGCGAAAAGAACCCCGGAGAGGGGAGTGAAATAGATCCTGAAACCGTATGCGTACAAGCAGTGGGAGCAGACTTTGTTCTGTGACTGCGTACCTTTTGTATAATGGGTCAGCGACTTATATTCAGTGGCGAGCTTAACCGAATAGGGAGGCGTAGCGAAAGCGAGTCTTAATAGGGCGCTTAGTCGCTGGGTATAGACCCGAAACCGGGCGATCTATCCATGGGCAGGTTGAAGGTTAGGTAACACTGACTGGAGGACCGAACCGACTACCGTTGAAAAGTTAGCGGATGACCTGTGGATCGGAGTGAAAGGCTAATCAAGCTCGGAGATAGCTGGTTCTCCTCGAAAGCTATTTAGGTAGCGCCTCACGTATCACCAGGGGTAGAGCACTGTTTCGGCTAGGGGTCATCCCGACTTACCAAACCGATGCAAACTCCGAATACCTGGAAGTGCCGAGCGTGGGAGACACACGGCGGGTGCTAACGTCCGTCGTGAAAAGGGAAACAACCCAGACCGTCAGCTAAGGTCCCAAAGTCATGGTTAAGTGGGAAACGATGTGGGAAGGCTTAGACAGCTAGGAGGTTGGCTTAGAAGCAGCCACCCTTTAAAGAAAGCGTAATAGCTCACTAGTCGAGTCGGCCTGCGCGGAAGATGTAACGGGGCTCAAACCATGCACCGAAGCTACGGGTATCACGTAAGTGATGCGGTAGAGGAGCGTTCTGTAAGCCTGAAGGTGAGTTGAGAAGCTTGCTGGAGGTATCAGAAGTGCGAATGCTGACATGAGTAACGACAATGGGTGTGAAAAACACCCACGCCGAAAGACCAAGGTTTCCTGCGCAACGTTAATCGACGCAGGGTTAGTCGGTCCCTAAGGCGAGGCTGAAAAGCGTAGTCGATGGAAAACAGGTTAATATTCCTGTACTTCTGGTTATTGCGATGGAGGGACGGAGAAGGCTAGGCCAGCTTGGCGTTGGTTGTCCAAGTTTAAGGTGGTAGGCTGAGATCTTAGGTAAATCCGGGATCTTAAGGCCGAGAGCTGATGACGAGTGTCCTTTAGGACGCGAAGTGGTTGATGCCATGCTTCCAAGAAAAGCTTCTAAGCTTCAGATAACCAGGAACCGTACCCCAAACCGACACAGGTGGTTAGGTAGAGAATACCAAGGCGCTTGAGAGAACTCGGGTGAAGGAACTAGGCAAAATGGCACCGTAACTTCGGGAGAAGGTGCGCCGGTGAGGGTGAAGGACTTGCTCCGTAAGCCCATGCCGGTCGAAGATACCAGGCCGCTGCGACTGTTTATTAAAAACACAGCACTCTGCAAACACGAAAGTGGACGTATAGGGTGTGACGCCTGCCCGGTGCCGGAAGGTTAATTGATGGGGTTAGCGAAAGCGAAGCTCTTGATCGAAGCCCCGGTAAACGGCGGCCGTAACTATAACGGTCCTAAGGTAGCGAAATTCCTTGTCGGGTAAGTTCCGACCTGCACGAATGGCGTAACGATGGCGGCGCTGTCTCCACCCGAGAGACTCAGTGAAATTGAAATCGCTGTGAAGATGCAGTGTATCCGCGGCTAGACGGAAAGACCCCGTGAACCTTTACTATAGCTTTGCACTGGACTTTGAATTTGCTTGTGTAGGATAGGTGGGAGGCTTTGAAGCGTGAACGCCAGTTTGCGTGGAGCCATTCTTGAAATACCACCCTGGCAACTTTGAGGTTCTAACTCAGGTCCGTTATCCGGATCGAGGACAGTGTATGGTGGGTAGTTTGACTGGGGCGGTCTCCTCCTAAAGAGTAACGGAGGAGTACGAAGGTGCGCTCAGACCGGTCGGAAATCGGTCGCAGAGTATAAAGGCAAAAGCGCGCTTGACTGCGAGACAGACACGTCGAGCAGGTACGAAAGTAGGTCTTAGTGATCCGGTGGTTCTGTATGGAAGGGCCATCGCTCAACGGATAAAAGGTACTCCGGGGATAACAGGCTGATACCGCCCAAGAGTTCATATCGACGGCGGTGTTTGGCACCTCGATGTCGGCTCATCACATCCTGGGGCTGAAGCCGGTCCCAAGGGTATGGCTGTTCGCCATTTAAAGTGGTACGCGAGCTGGGTTTAGAACGTCGTGAGACAGTTCGGTCCCTATCTGCCGTGGACGTTTGAGATTTGAGAGGGGCTGCTCCTAGTACGAGAGGACCGGAGTGGACGAACCTCTGGTGTTCGGTTGTCACGCCAGTGGCATTGCCGGGTAGCTATGTTCGGAAAAGATAACCGCTGAAAGCATCTAAGCGGGAAACTTGCCTCAAGATGAGATCTCACTGGAACCTTGAGTTCCTGAAGGGCCGTCGAAGACTACGACGTTGATAGGTGGGGTGTGTAAGCGCTGTGAGGCGTTGAGCTAACCCATACTAATTGCCCGTGAGGCTTGACCATATAACACCCAAGCAATTTGCGAAACGAAGCAGATTGCGGTGTATGAAGACGAAGTGAACCGAAAGTTTGCCACGCACAAAGCACCGAAGACTGTCACATACCCGATTCGCTGGAGCGTTGCCCAAACAACGAGCCGGCTACAGAATTTCTTGACGACCATAGAGCATTGGAACCACCTGATCCCATCCCGAACTCAGAAGTGAAACGATGCATCGCCGATGGTAGTGTGGGGTTTCCCCATGTGAGAGTAGGTCATCGTCAAGATTAAATTCCGAAACCCCAATTGCGAAAGCAGTTGGGGTTTTGTCTTTTTATAGAAGTTCCTCATTTCGCTGGAGCGTTGCCCAGGCAACGAGCTGGCTACAGAATTTCTTGACGACCATAGAGCATTGGAACCACCTGATCCCATCCCGAACTCAGAAGTGAAACGATGCATCGCCGATGGTAGTGTGGGGTTTCCCCATGTGAGAGTAGGTCATCGTCAAGATTGAATTCCGAAACCCCTATCTGCGCAGGCAGGTAGGGGTTTTGTCTTTCAGGCCTGTCCTCTCTGGACATCTCCCGCCTGTCCCCCGTATTTTGCCCTGAGCTAGGCGCACAAGATCAGCACGGGATCTCACCCTCTCGTCGGCGAACCGCGACATTTGCGAGAAGGCCATTAAGTTTTCCGCCGATGGTGCCGACAAGAGGATGAGTCGTGCGTGCACCAAAGTGGAGCACCCATGGACGGTCATACCAGTTGCATGAAGGACTGTCGCATCGTGTACGCACCCCCAACCTTCGGCATGAGAAGCTCCGTGAAATGAACCTGAAATTCAGCCATAAAATTCTACTGGCCGCCTCCGGTGTCGTGGTTCTGGCGTTTGCGCTGTTCACCTTCTACAACGACTACCTGCAACGCAGCACCATTCGACAGAACCTCGAATCCTCGGTCCAGCAGGCGGGCGACCTGACCGCGAGCAGCGTGCAGAACTGGCTGAGCGGGCGAATCCTGGTACTGGAGAACCTCGCCCAGAACATTGCCCACCAGGGCAGCAAGGCCGATTACCCGGGCCTGGTGGACCAGCCGGCCTTCACCTCGAACTTCCAGTTCACCTACGTCGGCCAGACCGATGGCACCTTCACCCAGCGTCCCGACGCGAAGATGCCGGATGGCTACGACCCACGCCAGCGTCCCTGGTACAAGGCCGCCGTGGCGGCTGACAAGACCATGCTCACCCCACCCTACATGGCTTCGGTCGGTGGCCTGGTGGTGACCATCGCCATGCCGGTGAAGAGCAGCGGTCAGCTGCTCGGTGTGGTCGGTGGCGACCTGAGCCTGGAAACCCTGGTGAAGATCATCAACTCGGTGGACTTCGGCGGGATCGGCCAGGCCTTCCTGGTCAGCGGTGATGGCCAGGTGATCGTCAGCCCGGACAAGGACCAGGTGATGAAGAACCTGAAGGACATCTATCCGGGTTCCGCCCCGCGCATCGCCAAGGGCATCCAGGAAGTCACCCTGAACGGCCAGGAACGTATCCTGTCGTTCACCCCGGTGGTCGGCCTGCCATCGGCTGACTGGTACATCGGCCTGTCCATCGACAAGGACAAGGCCTATGCGCCACTGAGCAAGTTCCGCACCTCGGCGCTGATCGCGATGTTCATCGCCGTGGCCGCCATCGCCGTGCTGCTGACCCTGCTGATCCAGGTGCTGATGCGTCCGCTGACCACCATGGGCCGCGCCATGCAGGATATCGCCCAGGGCGAGGGCGACCTGACCCGTCGCCTGCACATCGTTCACAAGGACGAGTTCGGCGAGCTGGCGGGTTCCTTCAACCAGTTCGTCGAGCGGATTCATGCCTCGATCGCCGAAGTGTCCTCGGCCACGCGCCAGGTGCACGACCTGTCCCAGCGGGTGATGAACTCGTCGAACGCCTCGATCATCGGCTCGGACGAGCAGAGTGCGCGGACCAACAGCGTCGCCGCCGCGATCAACCAGTTGGGTGCCGCCACCCAGGAAATCGCCCGCAACGCCGCCGATGCCTCGGAGCACGCCAGTGGCGCCAGCGAGCAGGCCGATGATGGTCGCCAGGTGGTAGAGCGGACCATCCAGGCCATGACCGAGCTGTCGCAGAAGATCAGCCTGTCCTGCACCCAGATCGAGACCCTGAACGCCAGCACCGACAACATCGGGCACATCCTCGATGTGATCAAGGGCATCTCCCAGCAGACCAACCTGCTGGCCCTCAACGCCGCCATCGAGGCGGCCCGTGCGGGTGAAGCCGGGCGTGGTTTCGCCGTGGTCGCCGACGAAGTCCGCAACCTGGCGCACCGTACCCAGGAGTCGGCGGAAGAGATCCACAAGATGATCACCTCGCTGCAGGTTGGCTCCCGCGAGGCGGTGACGACCATGAACGCCAGCCAGGTCTCCAGCGAGGAAAGCGTCGAGGTCGCCAACCAGGCCGGTGCGCGCCTGGTCAGCGTGACCCAGCGGATCGGCGAGATCGATGGCATGAACCAGTCGGTCGCGGCCGCCACCGAAGAGCAGACGGCGGTGGTGGAAGCCCTCAACATGGACATCAGCCAGATCAACCTGCTGAACCAGCAGGGCGTGGCCAATCTCAACGAAACGCTGAAGGATTGCGATGCCCTGTCGCAGCAGGCGGGTCGCCTGAAGCAGCTGGTCGACAGCTTCAAGATCTGAGGGCTGAGACATCCCCCCGGCGAGGTTGCTGGGGCGGTGTCTCAGAGGGTCTGTTCGCGGGCAAGCCCGGCTCCTACAGACTTGTGTCGTATGCAGCGTTGCTGAATGACGCCAAAGTGTAGGAGCCGGGCTTGCGCGTGAACCACCGTACCGCCCTCTCCTTCAACTCAACAACGTCCGCACATTCGCCATCGCCTCATCGGCGAACTCTTGGATGAAGCGCCGGAACCCCGGCATGTCCTGCGCACTGGCCGCCACCGGCTCGGCAATGATCGTCCACGTCGCGCGGCAACGCTCTGGCGAGAGTGCCTCGACGCTCATCATCGCCCACAGCTGGCCGACGCCGAGGGTGTTGTAGAGCGTGGTCCAGGTCATGCACATCGCCTGCTCGTTGCGGCTGTTGAGCTGTTCGACCACCAGGTGCCCATCCTGGAACGACTTCTTGCGCAGCGCGCCCACGCCCTCACCGATCATCTCGATCTGCGAAAGCGCCGGGACGAACCTGGCAAAGCCGGCAAAGTCACCGACCAGGGCCCAGGCGCTGGCGGCGGCCCCGGGGATCTCGACCGTGGACGTCACTGCCTGGCCTTGGGGGTTGCGAATCAGGGTATCGGGTTGCGGGGAATGCATGATGTGCTCCGGGTGGTTGGGGTGAATCAGATGAATCGGATCTGCCTGAGGTAGTCGCAGCCCTTGCGCAGCAACGCCGCACTCTTGACCGGATAGGGCTCGCCCATGCGCCGTACGCCGGCCTCGGCCTGCCCGTGCTCGATGGCCGAGATGTCGCCGATGTCCTCCTCGAAACCGTTGAGATAGAAACCCAGGACTTCGAACAGCGCGTTGTCGCGGTCGACCCGCTGCAGCTGTCGCTGCCAGTCGGCCACGCTGACCAGCTGGAAGTCGTGCCCGGCCTCGCGGAACGCCGCCATATAGTCATGCCAGCTCAGTGGCTGCGGGTTGTGCAGGTTGAACACCCCGCCCGTGCCCGGCAGGCAGCAGCTTTGCCGGGCGATGAAGCGCGCGAGGAAGTCCACCGGCATCAGGTCGAAGTTGAGCGCCAGAGCCGGCACCTGGCCCAACTGCAGCGAGCCCTTGAGCATCAGCAGCAGGCGGTTGCGATGCGGCTGGCAGACGCCGTTGCGGCTGTTGAAGGCAATGTTGCCGGGGCGATAGAGATTGACCCACGCACCCTGTTCGCGGGCCCGCTGGACAATCCGCTCACCGACCCACTTGGACAGGTTGTAGCCGTTCCTGATGTAGATCGGCGGCGTCTCGGCCGCAGGCTGCTCCAGCACCCGGCCCTGGTCGCTGATACGGCTGCAGGCGGACAGGCTGGAGATGAAGTTGAACACCTTCTTGCTCCGCCCCTCGCACAGGCGCAGGCATTCGAACAGCGGGCCGACGTTGTCGGGCGCCAGGGCCTCGTAGTCGAGAACGTGATTGACGTGGGCGGCGTTGTGGATCAGCACGCCGAACTCGCGGTCGATCCGCTCGTAGACATCGGCGGCCAGCCCTAGGCGAGGCTGGCGGATGTCCGCCGGGTAGACCCGCACCCGGCCCAGGTCCAGATGCTCCAGGCGGTTGTTGCGCAGCGCCCGGGCAAAACGCTCGGCCGCGGATTCGCCGGCACTGTCGCGGACCAGGCAGGCGACCTCGCGGACACCGGCGGCGAGCAGGGCCTCGACCAGGTGCACGCCGACGAAGCTGTTGGCACCGGTCAGCAGTACCTTGCCGCGGTCACCGGCACGCTGCGCCGGTAGTGGCTGCCAGTCCAACTCGCGTGCGGCATCGGTGAAAACCTGCGGGCTCAATGCGCCATTGGCCGATTCGCCCCTGACCAGGATCGCCAGTCGGCACAGGGTCGGTTGCTCGATGAAGCGGTTGATGGAGATGCCATGCCCGTAGTGGGCCCGGATTCCCAGCAGCATCTTTGACAGCAGGATCGAATGCCCGCCCAGGTTGAAGAAGCTTTCGTCGGTGGCGATCCCCTCGACCGGCCGTTCCAGCAGCTCGGCCCACAGCGCTTGCAGCCAGGCTTCGTCGGCGTTGGCCGGCTGTCGCAAGGCAGGGCTGCCGCCCTCATCAACCGGCGTCTGCAGCAAGGCCTGGCGGTCAAGCTTGCCGTTGCCTGCGATCGGCAGCCCGCTCAGCTCAAGATAGGTCGCCGGGTGCATGTAGTCCGGCAGGTGGCATTCGGCGTGGTGTCGCAGGGCAGCCCGGGAGCTGTCGGCGTTGGCCGGCTGCGCCACGTACGCAAGGATCCGTTGCTGGCTGTCGATGAGCACGGCCACCTGGCGATACAGCCCGCTGCTGCGCAGGCAGTGCTCGATTTCCGCTGGCTCGACCCGCAAGCCGCGGATCTTCACCTGGTGATCCAGGCGCCCGCAGAACTCGATGCCGTCGGCGGTCCACCGGGCCAGGTCGCCGGTACGGTAGGCTCGCAGCGCCGGACCCTTGCCGGGGCGCAACTCGACGAAGTGCTCGGCGGTTCGCTCCGGGGCATTCAGATAACCGAGGCTCACGCCCGGCCCGACGATATGCAGCTCGCCAACGACCTGCTCGGCCACCGGCTGGCCACCTTCATCGAGAATGAACACCTGGCTGTTGGCGATCGGCCCGCCAAGGCTGCGGTTGCCGGTATCGCTGTGCAGCCGCCGCGCGGTGGCCAGCACTGTCGCCTCGCTGGGGCCATAGAGGTTGTGCAGGGTTGTCTGCCGGGCGAGTCGTTCGATGACCCAGGGCTCGCAGACATCACCGCCGGTCAGCAGGTGGCTCAGGCCCAGCGGCGGCTCCAGTGGCAGCAGGCCGAGCAGCGTAGGGGGCAGGAAGGCATGGCTGACCCGCCGCTCGCGGATCAGCTCGGCGAGCTGGGCGGGGTCGCGCCGCTGGTCCTCGCTGGCGACCACCAGCGTGGCGCCCTGGATCAGGCTCGGGAAGATATCGATCAGCGCCGCATCGAAGCCCAGGGTCGAGAATTGCAGCACGCGATGCCGGGCGCCGAGCTGGATGTAATCGGCATACCAGGCACAGAAGTGCGCGAGGTTGGCCTGGCTGAGCAGGATGCCCTTGGGGCGACCGGTGGTTCCCGAGGTGTAGAGTGCCAGGCACGGGCTCTGCGCGGGCAGGGGCTGACGCACCAGCGATGCGCCCACGCATGCCTCGTCGACCGGCACGGCGCTGACATCCAGCGCGGGCAAGCGCTCGCCAAGCGTGTGCCGGCCATCGTGCAGCAGCAGGCTGGCCCCGGCATCCTCCAGGATGAACCGCTGGCGCGCCGGCGGATGGTTCGGGTCCAGCGGCAGGTAGATCGCGCCACAACCGAGGATGGCTAGCAGGCTGGCGTAGAAGGCCGGCGTTTTCGCCAGGCACAGGGCGACCACCGGGGGCGGTTCCCGATGGGGCCGTGGGGCGAGGGCGGCCAGCAGGCGCTGCTGGATCGCCAGGCTGTGGCGATGCAATTGACGGTAGCAGGTTGTCGCTCCGGCTACGTCCAGGGCCGGCCGATCGGCAAAGCGCCGCAGGCTGTCTTCGATACGCTGGATCACCGGCACGGCTGCCAGGGCCAGCAGCTCGGGGCGAGCGGTACGGTTGAAGCGATGTTCGAAGGCCAGTGACGCCAGGGCCGACAGTGGTTGCTCGACGCTTGCTGGCGTGGGAGCCATGCCTGTGTCCGCCAGGAAGCAGCCGCTGTCCCGGGCGAAGCGGCTGACCAGCAGCGCACCGAACTCCAGCAGGGCGCTGTCAGCCGCCCGGCGCAGGGCCTGGCCATTGCCGGAGTCTTCCGCGGCTATCGGCTGGCGCAGGATCAGCCGTTCGCCCTGCCAGCAGCGCAGCGCCAGTTCCGGCAGGCCGCTGGCCGTCGGCTGGCCGTATTCCAGGCGCAGGCGCAGGCGGAGCAGCTTGTCAGCCGCGGCAGGCAGGCGCTGGCTGCCATCCTCGATCAGCAGGTCTGCTACGCAGGGCAGGCTTTCACCGGGCGTCAGGCGATGGAGCCGGTGACCGTGCTGTTCCAGCTCCAGCCTCAGTGGCTCCAGCACCTGGCTGTGCCCGGCCAGCAGGATGTCGAGGCGCCTCACGGGTGGCTCCCGGGCTGGAGCAGGTAGTCGCCCAGCGTGTCCTGTACGCAGGGCGAGTCCAGCAGCGAGCTGTTGCGCAGGAAACGCATGATATTGATCACCAGCGGGTGATGACGATTGAGCGGGTAGGCCAGGCTCGCGGCCTCGCTCCTGAGGGCCTGGCGAACCGGCTCGGCGACCGGCAGGTGCTCGATCACCCGGAAGTCGAAGGCTTTCTGGATATCGTTGGTCAGGTAATGGACGATGAACACCGGCAGGATCTCGGCGATCGTCTCGCGGTCCGCCTCGCCTGCGTCCTGCCAGTAGAGCCGTACCAGCCGGGTCCAGAAGCCGGCATGGCGACCCTCGTCGAGCAGGTGGTCGGCCATCAGTCCCTTGACCGACGCCTTGACGGTCGCATCCTGGGCAAAGGCCGCGACATCGTGGGTCACGGTGTTTTCCGCGATTGCCACGCAGAGCAGTTCGACGGCGCCCGACAGATGCTCCGGCGCCATCCCCAGGGCTACCGGTATGGCCCGGCTCAACTCGATCTCGTTGGGCATGGCCAGCGGCTGGATGCCGGTCAGCGCGATGGCCTGCTGCATGAAGTCCATTGCCACCAGCGCGTGGTAGTCCTCGTCGACCACCACCGTCATGGCGGCATAGCGGCAGGCCAGCGGGAAGCGGACCGGAAAGCGGTCCTTGGCGATGCGCCGGGCGGTGCGGTCGACGATATCGGTCTCGAAAATCACCACGTCGTTGATGAATTTGTACAGGCTCTGGGTCAGCACGAAATCGCGCTGTTCGGGGCAGTGGGCGAGCAGCGTGCCGCTGTTGGCCAACGGTTGGCGGCTGAGCGGATAGATCAGCCGGTCATCGTCCTCCAGCAATCGGCGCGGGCGGGTGCGGATGCTGGCACGGTTTTCCCAGGCCTCGACGAAGGCGCTATAGTCGGCGGCGTTCATGACCCCACTCCAATGGGCTCGGCCCGCAGTGCCACGAGTACGTCGTCCCAGAGCCGGCAGCGACTCTCCAGCGCTCCCAGGGCGGCAATGTCGGCCTCCTGGCGCCGCTGCCGGTCACCGTCGACCAGCCGTTCCAGCAGTTGTGTGGCGGCCGGGCCATGGTCGGCGGCGTCCAGCTCGATATGCCGTTGCAGGTAGTAGTGCAGGGTGGGCGCCTGGGCCTGGTCGATATGCCATTGTTCGAGCAGGCGGCGGAACATCCGCGGCACCAGGTTTTCCCGGCCATGCAGGAAGACTGCGGCGACGCAGTGCGGGGTGCCGTGCAGGGCGACCGCCAGGGTCTGGTTGACGAAGCGGCAGGCACCCGGCGTGGCACCGGCGCGTTGCAGGGCGCTGTCGACGGTGGCGCCTTCACGCAGCAGGCGGATAAAACCGTCGATGACCTGCGTACTCGCACCGATTTCCGCCATGGCCTGCAGGTACAACTCGAAATGGCTGCAATGGCCTGCCCCGGGACGCGTGTCCGATTCCTCGCCGAGCACGATCTCGTTGATTGCACGGGCCGCCGCCGCGTCCTCGGGTGGCAGCCAGGGCAACCGCAGGCAGGTCAGTTCCCGCTGCAGCCGCTTGGTCAGCGACATGAAGTCCCACACCGCGAAGACATGGGTTTCCATGAAGCGTCGCAGTTGCGGCAGTGAATGGATTTCGCTGAACACGAGGTGTGCAAGTAATTGTGCCTGTTTATATTCGAAGTGCGGGTCATAAGTATTCATTGGCCACCTTGGTGGTTGGTAAGTTGGATAGCGATAAACACCCGTGTTCAATGCCGTGAAGCCATATGACTAAATAACAGGCGAACGGCGGCCGCACTCGACAGTTGAAAACCGAGAGGCCCTGGGCGACGCTGTTGATGCCCGTGTCGTGGTGTTCGCTGATAGCCGGTACTGATCAAGCGCTGCGGCGCGGCGTGGGTGTCACGGCGGCTGTGCGTCTCCGGCTGTTTAAAACTAGTACAGGGTACAAGTTTCAATCAAGTTGTTTTTAAGTTTGTTGAAGTTTTCGTTTTATAAAGGGCGAAAGTTCCTTGTAAAACAAACCGGGTTTGTTTTATTGGCGTGAGCGAACATCTTCCAGCCTATAACGGGCAGAATGAAAACAACGAGTGAATGCCTCACTCCGGTCGCTCTTTAATGGATGGGGCAGTGGTTTGGTCGATAGGGTCGGGGCACGCTTCATCCGTGCCTTGCAACCTGTGGCAAAGCTCCTTCTGGTGAGTCTCCTGTCCGGGTATTGCGTAGCGAGGGGGCACCGTGCCGATTGACAAGGGTGTGTCCAACCGCGTGACTCGGCTAGCGCCTGGGGAGACAGGCGCACCCGATGCCTCGTCCGGGGCCGGTCGTCCCGCAGTCAGCCGGGGTGGTCCGGGACTGACCTCCGTGAATACGTTCAGGGAAAGACGGTGATCGACCCGTGCCTCGGCGGATCGTTCAAGGCTGGCCAAGGTAGCGCCGGATGACCTCGATACCTCGTCGCAGGTGCTGCTGCAGGTGCGTCACGCAGGCATCGACCTGGCCGGCACGAGCCGAGCGGAGCAGTTCCCGGTGATCGTCCTGGGAGAGTTTCCCCAGGCCCATGGCTGACAGGTTGAAGCGCAGGAAGCGTTCCTCCTCTACCAGGCCCTGTTCGATCAGGGCCAGCAGCTTGTGGTTGGGCGCCTTGCAATAGAGGCTCATGTGAAACAGGCGGTTGAGCCGGCCGACGTCGTTGTAGTCGGTCTGGGCCTCCAGCTCGTCGATATAGGCGGCGCTGCGGGCCAGGTCCTCTTCGCTCAGTCGCGGCACCGACAGGCGCAGGGCTTCCGATTCGAGCAGGATGCGCAGGTCGTAGTTCTCCGTCGAGGTATCGTCGATCAGCGGGGCGACTACCGCGCCCTTGTGCTGGACGACGCGCAGCAGCGACTGCGCCTCGAGCTGGCGCAGGGCTTCGCGGACCGGCATCCGGCTGACGCCGAACAGCGTCGCCAATTCCTGTTGGCGCAACGCCATGCCGCAGGGCAGGCGTCCATCGAGAATGGCGCCGCGCAAGGTTTCCTCGATCACGGCCCGGGCGAGATGGGCGGGTATCGGCTCGCTGACGAGGATGCTGCTCAAGGGGTTTGGTTTTCTTGCCACTTTGGAACCACCTGCTGCTCGAAAGGGCAGCTCAAGTCGAGTTCGACGCAATACCTGCTGCCGCCCGGACGCTTTTCAAACCGCTGCCGGATATTGGGGTCCTTCCACAGCGGATAGTTGCAAGGTGCCATTTTCTTCCAGCAAACCCCGCGTAACTATCAAGCGTTTCTCGAATCAGTGTAGGTCTCCGTCATTCTGTAAGTACGTTTTACTTTGCAACGGCGGCGTATTTTGCACAGCGGCAGCTGGCCGACAGGACCGGCGCTTGCCGATGTCCTATGCATATTCCTAAATAGTATTTAAATTATATCTCTTATGACTATATCGTCACCCCACTGCGTACCCACCGACCAATCGGTGCGCCGCACGAACTGAACCAACACGGGACCACCGTGAGTTTCTGATCGAGGCGCGCTATCGGGCGTGCTCTGCGTGGGAGTTGAATACATGTCTTTGGTTTCTGCGGTTTCCCCGGCGCCCGTGGCGGCGTCCCAATCCTTCGAGGTCCGCCCCTTCATTGGCGCGACAGGTGCCGAAATCATCGGCCTGGACCTGCGCCAGCCGGTCAATGAGCAGGACTTCGCCCGTATCCACCGTGCCCACCTGGACCACCATGTGCTGGTGTTTCGTGACCAGCGCATCAGCCCCGAGCAACAGATCGCCTTCAGCCGGCGTTTCGGCGTGTTGCAGATTCACGTACTGAAACAGTTTCTCCTGGCCGGGCACCCGGAAATCCTGATCGTCTCCAACATCATCGAGAACGGCCAGAACATCGGCCTGGGCGACGCCGGCAAGTTCTGGCATTCGGACCTGTCCTATAAGGAACTGCCGAGCCTGGGGTCCATGCTGCACGCCCAGGAACTGCCGACCGAGGGCGGTGACACGCTGTTCGCCGACCAGCACAAGGCCCTGGACAACCTGCCCGAAGCGCTGCGCAAGGCGATCGAGGGACGTTCGGCGGCGCACTCCTACACCGCGCGCTACAGCGAGACCAAGTTCGAGGGCAACTGGCGTCCGACTCTGACCCCGGAACAACTGGCCCAGGTCGCCGAGGTGGTGCACCCGATCGTCCGCACCCACCCGGAAACCGGTCGCAAGGGGTTGTTCGTCAGTGAAGGTTTCACCACACGGATCATCGGCCTGCCGGAAGACGAAAGCCGGCAGATCCTCAGTGAGCTGTACGCCCACAGCGTGCTCCCGGACAACGTCTATCGCCATCAATGGCAGCCACACGACCTGGTGTTCTGGGACAACCGCTCGCTGATCCACCTGGCCGCCGGCTGCCCGAACCATCTGCGCCGCAAGCTGTACCGCACCACTATCCAGGGCGATGCCCCGTTCTGACCCGATCGCTTTCAAGGAGCATCCCCATGCCTGCACCCTTTGCGCTGCTGCCGAAACTCGGCCGCTTCACCACGACCCTCGGCCTGAGCCTGAGTCTGTTCGCCAGCAGCCTGCTGGCTCCGGCCACGGCCCAGGCCGAAGGCGAAATCCGCATCGCCGAACAGTTCGGCATCGTCTACCTGCTGCTCAACGTGGTTCGTGACCAGCACCTGATCGAGAAGCACGGCAAGGCCGAAGGCCTCGACATCAAGGTGGACTGGACCCAGCTGTCCGGTGGCTCGGCGATCAACGACGCGCTGCTCTCAGGTTCAGTGGACATCGCCGGGGCCGGCGTCGGCCCGCTGCTGACCATCTGGGACCGCACCTACGGCCGGCAGAACGTCAAGGCCGTGGCCTCGCTGGGCAACTTTCCCTACTACCTGGTGAGCAACAACCCCAAGGTCAAGACCATTGCCGACTTCACCGAGCAGGACCGCATCGCCCTGCCGGCGGTGGGCGTCTCGGTGCAGTCGCGCTACCTGCAGTACGCGGCGGCCAAGCTGTGGGGCGACAAGGAGTTCAATCGGCTGGACAAGTACACCGTCGCCGTCCCGCACCCGGACGCCACCGCCGCACTGATCGCCGGCGGCACCGAGCTGACCGGGCACTTCTCCAACCCGCCGTTCCAGGAGCAGGCGCTGGAGAACCCCAACGTCCACGTAGTGCTCAACAGCTACGACCTGTTCGGGCCGAACTCGCCGACCGTGCTGTTCGCCACCGAGAAATTCCGCAACGACAACCCCAAGACCTACAAGGCTTTCGTCGAGGCCCTGGCCGAAGCCGCCGACTTCGCGCAGAAGGACAAGGGCGCGGCGGCGGACACCTACCTGCGGGTGACCAAGGCCAAGATCGACCGGGCGGCGCTGCTGAAGATCATCGACAACCCGCAGTTCGAGTTCACCGTGACACCGAAGAACACCTATCCGCTGGCCGAATTCCTCCATCGTGTCGGCGCCATCAAGCACAAGCCCGAGTCGTGGAAGGACTATTTCTTCCAGGACGCCAAGCCGTTGCAGGGGAGCTGATCGCCATGAATGCCCCCTTGCCAGGCCACACGGCCAGCAAACCGATCGCCACGACCCCCGCGTTGCTGGCGGTCGACCGGGTCAGCCTGGAGTACCGCACCCCTGAGCGGGTGGTGCGGGCCACGCACCGGGTCAGTTTCGAAGTCGACCAGCAGGACCGTTTCGTCCTGCTCGGGCCCTCCGGTTGCGGCAAGTCGACCCTGCTCAAGGCCGCCGCCGGGTTCATCCGGCCCTGTGAAGGCGAGATCCGTCTGCAGGGGCAGGTGGTCACCGAGCCGGGTCCGGACCGCATCGTGGTGTTCCAGGAGTTCGACCAGTTGCCACCGTGGAAAACGGTCAAGCAGAACGTCATGTTCCCGTTACTCGCTTCCGGCACGCTCAAGCGCCGCGAGGCCGAGGAGCGCGCCCTGCATTATCTGGAGAAGGTTGGCCTGGCGGCCTTCGCCGATGCCTACCCGCACACCTTGTCCGGCGGCATGAAGGCCAGGGTGTCGATCGCCCGGGCCCTGGCCATGCAACCGAAGATCCTGCTGATGGACGAGCCCTTCGCCGCCCTCGACGCGCTGACCCGGCGCAAGATGCAGGAAGAGTTGTTGCAGCTTTGGGAGGAAGTGCGCTTCACGCTGCTGTTCGTCACTCACTCGATCGAGGAGGCGCTGGTGGTGGGCAACCGCATCCTGCTGCTGTCTCCTCACCCAGGGCGGGTGCGGGCGGAAATCCACAGTCATCAGTACGACCTGCACAGCCTGGGCGGCACGGCTTTCCAGGCGTCGGCCCGGCGCATCCACCGGCTGCTGTTCGACGAAACCCCGCAGGCCGAAACCGAACTGGATTTCGCCGATATCCGCATTGCCTATTGAGCGGCTGGAGAATTGCCGATGAGTCTTTCATCCCCCGTGCGTGAAGAATACGAAGTCACCCTGGAGCCGCTGCTCGAAGTGCCGCTGGAGCGCGACCTGTCGCTGGCGCAACGACTGTGGCAACAGGGTTGGCTGCGCAAGAGCCTGATCCTGGTGCTGCTGGCGGTGCTCTGGGAAGCGGTGGCGCGCTACCAGAACAACGACCTGCTGCTGCCGAGCTTCCTGCAGACGGCCAGCGCCCTCTACGACGGCTTGCTCAGTGGCGAGTTGCTGGGCAAGGTATGGATTTCCCTGGTCGTGCTGCTCAAGGGTTATGTGGTGGGCGTGGTGCTGGCGTTCGGCTTGACCACGCTGGCGGTGTCGAGCCGTTTTGGCCGCGACCTGCTCGGCACCCTGACCTCGATGTTCAACCCTTTGCCGGCCATCGCCCTGTTGCCGCTGGCGCTGCTGTGGTTCGGGCTGGGGCAGAACAGCCTGATCTTCGTGCTGGTGCACTCGGTGCTGTGGGCGCTGGCGCTCAATACCTACGCCGGCTTCCTTGGCGTATCGGAAACCCTGCGCATGGCCGGGCGCAACTATGGCCTCAAGGGCCTGCGTTTCGTGCTGTTCATCCTGATTCCGGCGGCGTTGCCGTCGATTCTCGCCGGACTGAAGATCGGCTGGGCGTTCGCCTGGCGCACCCTGATCGCGGCGGAACTGGTGTTCGGCGCCACCAGTGGCAAGGGCGGACTGGGCTGGTACATCTTCCAGAACCGCAACGAGCTTTATACCGACAAGGTGTTCGCCGGGCTGGCGGTGGTGATCCTGATCGGCCTGCTGGTGGAGAACCTGGTGTTCGACAGCCTGGAGCGGGTGACCGTGAAGCGCTGGGGCATGCAGCGTTAAGTGGTGTTGTCCGGTCTGACGTCTTCGCGGGCAAGCCCTGCTCCTACAACGCCGCGCCGTACACAAAATCTATGGTCGACGCAGCCTTGTAGGAGCCGGGCTTGCCGGCGAAGACGTCGGCCCAGGCACCGCCTGACTCAAGGATTCTGTAAAAACACCACGTAGCCGCGAAACCACTCGCTGTTCTTGAGATACGAGGGCTCCTGCCACTCGCCACCCTGGATCAGCCCGATCTTGAACGGCAACCCCAGGCGATTCATGCGGGGCAGGTACGCGGCGTAGTCGGGAATGCTGCGGCGTCCCTGGTAGGTCTGCACCACCACTTCATCGACGACGCCCTTGAGCTGGGCGATGGCCTTCGGATCGGCATTGCTGCTCCAGTCCATCAGCCCGGTGATGCTCAGGCGCAGATCGGCCGGCAGGCGCTGGCGCAGGTCACGCAGGAAGTCGGCGTACTCGTCGAGGTAGCGGGTGCGGGCATCGAAGTCGATCTGGATGCCGACCACCGGGTTGCCCGCCTGCTGCCAGCGCTTGACCTGGCCGAGCAACTGGCGATAGACCGACTCCGGCCAGTGCAGGGTATGGGCGCGATAGACCACCCACACCTCGCCCCGGCTCAGGCGCGGAATCGCGATGCCCTGGGCGATGAAGCTGATGCCGCGCTGGCGTGACTGGCTGACCTGGCCCTGCAGTACGTACAGGCTGCGCGCCTGGGCCAGCACCGGTTGTGGCGCGACGCCGCTCCACAGCCAGAAGGCGTCATGCTCGCGCGCATCGACCGCTGCCAGTGCCTGGCTGGTACTCAGCCAGGCGGCCAGCAACAGCCAGCACCCTCGGCCCATCGACACTTACCAGTAGTACTGCAGCGACTTGCCCCACTGGGTGTCGGCGTAGCTGCCCTTCAACTGCTTGAACCAGGCCTTGCGTTGCGCCGGCTCGACTTCCTTGCCGCCGCAGCTGTTGTAGCCCGCAGGGGCATAGCAGTTGATCGCCCGGAACAGCGCGTAGGCCTTGTCCGTGCGCGAGGCCTTGGCATCGGCCAGGACGTGCTGGTAGCCGTCCAGGCGCGAGTACACCGGGCCTTTGAACAGCGACGGCGTACCGCCCAACTCGTCCTTGTTGCGCTGGCTGTCCAGCGGCATGCCGTCGAGGCCGTTGCGCAGGATGAATTCACCGAGGCAGTTGAGTGCCGCCGGTGCCTTGGCATCGGCCTGCAGGCTGGCGACGGTCTCGGCGATGGCCGGGCAGGTGTAGCCGGACTCGGCCTTGGCGCCGTTCCAGCGGAACAGCTGCAGCGACTGGCCGCTGCTGTAGACGTAGCCCAGGCTGGTGCCCAGCTTGGTGTCGGCCGGTTCGGCGGGCAGTTGCTTCAGGTCTTCACTGAAGTCCTGGTAGTGACCCAGGCGCAGGTCCTTGTACAGCAGCACGAACAGCGCGCTGTCGCGCTCGGTGGCGTCCGGACCCTGCTTGACCTGCTGGCGCAGCAGTGCGGCGTCGGCCACATGGCGCAGCAGGATGGCGCGTACCTGCGGGGTCTTGATCGGCGAGTCGGCGGCGAACACCTTGCCCACCTGCTGGCTGCGTTCGTAGTGGTTGGCCAGCGCCAGTTCCAGCTGTTCACGTTGCAGCGGCTGTTTCGCCTGGGCCAGCAGTTGCAGCCACAGCGTCTCGGCGGCCGGCCAGTCCTGCTTGGCTTCCAGTGCCAGGCCCCGCAGCATCTGCTGGCTGAAGGCGAAGTAGTCGAGCTTCGGCGGGATTTCGGTCGGCAGCGCCTTGAGCGCCAGCTCCGGATTCTTCTCGACATACAGGTGGAACGCCGCCAGCAGGTAGTCATGCAGCGCCGGTTGCGCGGCGAAGATCGCCTTATGGGCTTGCAGGGCGTCGAGTGTCAGCTGTTTCCTGGTTTCGTAGTCGCCTGTCGTGCGCATGGCCATCAGGTCGTTGACGGCCTGGAACAGCGGGTCGTTGATTTCGCCGACGCCGAACACCAGCTTGCTGTCGATTTCCTGCACCAGGCTGTCCGAGGACACGTTGCGCGGGGCGTCTTCGGGCAGGTTGAACTGCCACAGGTATTCGGCCGCCTGCCGGTCGCTGTCACCCGCCAGCCAGTAGACCCGGCGCAGCAGACCACGGGCGGAGGTCGCGTAGGCACCCTGTGGATAAGTCTTCAGGTAGTTGTTGAAACCGTCCTCGGCCTGTTTCAACTGCGCCGGGTCCGCCTCCTTGTCGGTGGGCATGCCCTCGGCGTCGAAGAGGTTCTGCTGGGCGATGTTCAGGGCGGTACGCGCCTGCATGTACAGCGCGGTCTCCTTCAGCCAGGGCTGGCTGTTCTGCGCCAGGTTGGCGAAACCGCCGGCCGCTTCACTGAAACGGCCGCTGTAGAAGTCGCTGGCGGCGCGCAGGTAGCTGACGAACGCCTGGCCTGGCGCCGATTGTACGTCGGTGGGCAACAAGGCGGCCTGCTGCGCCGGGTCCCAGTTGCAGGTGGTGAGCATCTGTACCCGCGAGCGCGCCAGGGCCTGGCGTTCGGCCTCGGACAGCTCGCCGGTGGCGAGCAGCGCCTCGATGAAGGCACTGGTGCTTTCCTCCGAGTTGCTGCGGCAGCGGCTGCCTTCGCCGGAGAGGAAAGCATCGCCGGCCGGAGCCTCGTCGCCGCGCTTGATCCCGAGTTTTTCCAGGGTTTCGTCCAGCTCGACGCTCTCGGCGTTGCTCACTTCGCCGCTGGCGTCCGGCACGCTCGATTGCAGCCGGGTATTGGCGAAGGGCACCGGGCCGTAGCCTTCGGCGAGCTCTTCCTCGTTCAACTCGTCGGGGGCCAGCGGCAGCTTGCCCTGGTCGGCCAGCAGCAGGCGCAGGTTGACCCGGCTGTCGTTGCCCGGGGCGAGGAAGGCCAGGTTGCTGCAGCGGTCCAGCCCGTACTGCATCATCGACCAGCGTGGATAGCAGAAATCGTCGGAGCTGGCCTGGGCCTGAGAGGAGAAGGCAACGCCCAGCGCCAGGGATGTCAGAAGAGCGATACGCATGAATTGTCCTTAATCCGTAAACGTGCGGCGCCGAGGCCGGGGAGGGCCGCCATCATACCGAAGCGCGGCAAGTCCACCTATGCTTGTACCGCACGCGGCAGTGCAGGCTGTGACCTGCCGCACATCGGCAAGCCGGGGCGCGATGCTGGCAATTTGCTTGACGCTAACCCTGGCTACCGTAGACTCGCGATTGTCCGACAAGGAGTCACTGTGATGCAGCGTTTTTGGGGTTTGGTTTTCGGGTTGTCCTGTGTGGCGCACATGGCTCAGGCCCAGGCGGCCGAGACGGATCCGCTGTTGGACACGGCTGCGCCTGCTGCCCACGCGACCACGGCCAGCGAGGCCCGTGGCGTGTTGCGCGCACGTGACCAGGCCATGCTCGCCAGCGAGCTGTCCGGGCGCATCGTCGAACTGCCGTTCAGCGAAGGCGAGACGTTCAAGCAGGGCGAGACCCTGGCGCGTTTCGACTGTTCGGCCTACCAGGCCCAGCTGGCCGCCGCCCAGGCCGCCGGCCGCGGGGCCAACGAGGAACTGGCGCACAACCGCCAGCTCGCCTCGCTCAATTCGGTCGGTCGTTTCGAAGTGGCGCGGGCCGAAGCCAAGGTCGCCGAGGCCCAGGCCCAGGCCCAGGTCTATCAGGTCCAGGTCAAGCGTTGCAGCGTGATCGCGCCTTATGACGGGCAGGTCGTGCAGCGCAAGGTCCAGCGTTACGAAAGCGTTTCGGTCGGCTCGCCAATGCTGGAGATCGTCGACAACCGCACCCTGGAAATCCACCTGCTGGTGCCGTCGCGCTGGATGGGCAAGCTCAAGCCCGGGCAGACTTTCAGTTTCGTTCCGGATGAAACCGGTCAGTCTTTGACCGCGACCATCAAGCGCCTGGGAGCGCGCATCGACGAAGGCAGCCAGACCCTGTTGCTGGTGGCCAGCCTGCCCAAGGCCGAAGGCCTGTTGGCGGGCATGAGCGGCACGGCGCATTTCGCGGAGCTGAAATGAACGCACCGGTCGCAGGCGCGGCGGAGCGGGTCTTTGCCCAGTTCCTCGACCTGGAACGGCTGACGCGTGCTGCCCGTACCCCTGAGCAACTGGCCTACAGCCTGGTCAACGATGGCCAGGCGCTGTTCGGCTTTCGCCATGCCGCCCTGCTGATTGCCGGCAAGGTGCGCGCGGTGACCGGCGTCAGTGCGGTGGAGCCGAATGCGCCCTTCGTGGCCTTCGTCGAGCACGCCGTGGCGCAACTGTTCAAGCTGGAACGGGCCCAGCCTGCCACCGTGGTGCCGATGGACGCGTTCAGTGCCTCGGTCGTCGAGGACTGGCGCAGCCTGTCGGCCCCCCAGGTGTTCTGGTTGCCGCTGCTCGACCACAAGGGCGAGGTGTTCGGCGGCCTCTGGCTGGCCCGCGACAACCCCTGGACCCCCTCTGAACAGGTACTGCTGGCGCAATTGGGCGACACCTACAGCCACGCCTGGCTGGCGCTGCAGCCCCGCCGGCCGTGGCGCTTGCGGCTGACGCGCAAGCGCCAGGTGCTGTTGGTCGCCCTGGTGTTGCTGAGCCTGCTGATTCCGGTGCGCCAGTCGGTGCTGGCGCCGGCGGAAGTCGTGCCGCTGGCCGGCCGGGTGGTGGCGGCGCCGCTGGATGGGGTGATCGCCGAGTTCCTGGTCAAGCCCAACCAGACGGTCAAGGCCGGTGACCTGCTGGTGCGTTTCGAAAGCACCACGCTCAAGGCCCAGGCCGATGTGGCCCAGCGTGCCCTCGGCGTGGCCGAGGCGGAGTTGAAGGCCAACTCCCAGCGGGCCTTCGCTGATGCCGAATCAAGTTCGAAGATCGACCTGCTCGCTGCGCGGGTCGAGCAGAAGCGCGCCGAGCGCGACTATGCCGCCGAACTGCTCAAGCGCAGCGAGGTGCGTGCCGAGCGTGATGGCATCGCGGTGTTCGCCGATGCCGAGCGCTGGACCGGCAAGCCGGTGCAGACCGGCGAGCGACTGATGGAAATCGCCGACCCGACCCAGGCCGAACTGCGCATCGAACTGGCCGTGGGCGACGCCATCGCGCTGGAGCCGGATGCCGAGGTGGCACTGTTCCTCGACAGTGACCCGCTGCAGCGTCATTCGGCCAGGCTCGAGCGGGTGGCCTACGAGGCCCAGGCGACCCCGGCCGGGCAACTGGCCTATCGGCTGGACGCCGGCTTCAGTGATTCGCCGCCACCGCGGATCGGTCTGCGCGGCACCGCGAAGATCTTCGGCCAGCGCGCGCCGCTGGCCCTGTACCTGCTGCGCCGGCCGCTGGCCGGGTTGCGCCAGAGCGTCGGCCTGTAATGAACCTGCCCAGCCTGCGCGCGGACCTGCAGCTCACGCCCGCCTCGGCGGCCCTCGACGGGTCGCCACGCTGGACCCTGGCCGACCCGGTGCGCGGGCGTTATTTCAAGCTCGGTGCCCAGGCCATCCGCTTGCTGCGGCACTGGTCGCTGGGTGATCCGGCGCGGGTGCTGCAGGCGGCGAACGATGAACCGGGCCTGCCGCTGGGCGAGCCGGAGCTGGAGCAGATGCTGGCTTTCCTGCGCAGCCACGACCTGATCGCCGCCCTCGACCCGCAACAGCGTGCCAGCTATGCCTGGAAAGCCGCTGCCTCGCGGCAGAGCCTGTGGCAGATGGCGCTGCACCAGTATCTGTTCTTCCGTATTCCGCTATGGCGACCGGACGCCTTTCTCAATCGCGCCTGGCCGTGGCTGGCGCGTTTCGGCCCGCGATTGCTGCGCTACGGCCTGCCGCTGACGCTCGGCCTGGGCGTGTTCCTGGTCTCGCGCGACTGGGAGCGCTTTCTCGCGACCTTTCCGCACCTGTTCAGCCTCGGCGGGGCGATGGCCTTTGGCGTGGCGTTGTTCTTTGCCAAGCTCTGCCACGAGTTCGGCCATGCCTTCATGGCCAAGCGTGCCGGCTGTCGGGTGCAGAGCATGGGCGTGGCGTTCATGGTCCTGCTGCCTCTGTTCTATACCGATGTCAGCGATGCCTGGCGGGTCAACGACCGCAAGGCGCGGCTGCTGATCGGCGCCGGCGGGGTGCTGGCGGAAATGCTGCTGGCCTGCATCGCCCTGCTGGCCTGGTCGCTGCTGCCCGACGGAGCGGCGCGCACGGCGGCGTTCATGCTCGCCAGCGCCACCTGGCTGACGACCCTGGCGGTCAACCTCAACCCGTTCATGCGTTTCGATGGCTACTTCCTGCTCAGTGACTTCTGGGAGGTCGACAACCTTCAGGGCCGCGCCTTCGCCCTGTGCCGCTGGCGCCTGCGCGAGGCGCTGTTCGGCTACGGCGAGCCGGCCCCCGAGCCCTGGTCGCCGAGCATGCGCCGGCGGCTGCTGGGCTGGGGCTTCATGTCCTGGCTGTGGCGGGCGGCGCTGTTCTTCGGGATCGCCCTGGCGGTCTATCACCTGTTCTTCAAGTTGCTGGGTATCTTCCTGATGCTGGTGGAGTTGGGCTGGTTCATCTTCCTGCCGATTTTCAAGGAGACCCGCGAATGGTGGGAGCGCCACGAGCAGGCGCACACCCCGCGGGTGCTGCTCAGCGGCCTGGGGCTGCTGGGCCTGCTGTTGCTGGTGGCGGTACCCTGGCGCAGCAGCGTGGAAGTGCCGGCGATGCTCGAAGCCGGACGGGTCACGGCGTTGCATGCGCCGGTGGCGGCGCGGGTCCGCCAAATCAATGTGCAGGATGGCCAGCAGGTCGAGCAGGGCACGGTGCTGGTGGAGCTGGAGTCGCCGGATATCGAATCGCGCTCGGTCATCGTTCGACGCGAGATCGATATCCTGCAATTGCAGTTGCGTCGCCAGGCCGGGCGCAGTGAAACGGCGGCGGATGTCGGCATTCTCGAACAGCGGCTGGCCGAGTCGGTGGCCGAGTATCGCGGTCTGCAGGCGCGGCGTGAGCGCCTGCTGCTGCGGGCCCCGCAGGCCGGCCAGGTGCGTGACCTGATGCCGAACCTGCGTGCCGGCCGCTGGGTCTCGACCCGTGATCCGCTGGCGCGGATCGTCGAGGACGGCACGCGCTTGCGCGGCTACCTGGCCGAAGAGGACCTGTGGCGAGTCGCGCCCGGCGCGAGCGGGCGCTTCGTCGCCGACGACCCGATGCGCCCGGCCTGGCCGGTGGAGTTGCTGGATATCGACGCCAACGGTGTGTCGGTCATCGACCAGGAAGCGCTGACTTCCGATCACCACGGGCCGATTGCCGTGCGCCGTGACGAGAATCGTCGTCCGGAGCCGGTGCAGGCACAATACGGTGCCCGGCTCAAACTGCTTGAAGATGTCCCCACGCCCAGCCATCCGCTACGCGGTGTCGCAGTCCTGCAGGGCCGCAGCGAGTCGCTGCTGGGCATCGCCTGGCGGCGGATGGCAGCCTTGGGCGTGCGTGAAAGTGGCTTCTGATCATTAACCAGGTACAGGGAAATACACCGATGTTGAACAGTTCGTCGGCTGCCGGTTTGTCCATGCGGCCCTCGCGGCCTACCGACGCGCCCTTTCTGCAAAGCCTCTACCAGTCGGCCCGGCCGGAGTTGCAGTGGATCGATGCCGAGCCGGAGTTGATCGAGCAGGTGATCGCCCAGCAGTTCCAGGTGCAGGAACAGGGCATCGGCGAGCAGTTCCCCAACGCGATGCACTATGTGGTGGAGAAGCTCGATACGCCGATTGGTGTGTTGAGTGCCGATTTCGGGCCCAATGAAATCCGCGTGCTGTACCTGGCGTTCATTCCGGCGGCACGAGGCAAGGGCTTCGGGCGGATGGTGCTGCAGGACGTGCAGAAGGCGGCGACACAGGTACGCTGCCCGGTCGCGACCACGGTCTGGGCCAGCAACCCCCAGGCGCGCCAGCATTACCTGGCGCTGGGGTTCCGGGTCGAGGAAAGCACACCGGGCGCCGAACGGCTGGTGTGGTACCCGGGTATCAGTTGAAGACGATGTTGAAGTAGCCCAGGGCCTGGTCCCGGCCCAGGGCTGGCTCCCGCGATACGAAAATCCCCTCCAGCAGCCCTATCCCCGGCAGTTCCAGGTTGCACAGGCCATCGACGAAGTCCGTCGGGTGCAGGCTGTGCAACTGGACGTTGAACGGTACGCGGCTCATTTCCGGCAACTGCGCTTTCGGGCGCGGTTCTATGGCCTCGATCAGGATCTGCAACTGGCTGCCATCGGGCAGGTAGAGCGGGCAGGGTTGGTCCAGCAGGGACTGGAAATGTTCGCTTGAAACATGTTGCAGCATCGATGCTCTCCGTTGGTGTGAGAGGCCGGCCAGCCGGCCCCCACGGGCTCGATCAGTTACGCGAAGGGTACAGCCCTTCCAGGGCGATGCTGAAGTTTACTGCCAGGTATGGGTTGAGCACGCTGACCGGCAGGTTGCTGCCTGGTGTCACCAGGGTGCCACCGATGGTGCTGCTCACGCCCTGGAGGTTGACAGCGGTCCCCACTTCGGTGGAGTAGATGGCGGCCGAAGTCGGGCCGCCCGTCGGAGAGGCGCCGAGGAAGGAGTTGGCGGCGGTCGGTGCCGTGGTCACAACCGTGCTCGGTGCGCTTGCCAGCTGGATGCTGGTGTTCACGGTCAGATTGGCTGTCGAGATCGCTTGCGGCGGCATGTTGCTGCTCAGCAGCGTGACGTTTTCGGTGCCGGCACTCTGGCCGATGACGCGTGGGGACAGGCCTGGCCCGGTGCCGAAGCCGACCGGCTGTCGGCTCTGCAGGTTGGGCAGGCCGAAGTTGGTGGTGCCGTTGCCGCCATAGTAGGTGCCGATCAGGGCGAACAGCACCTGGTTCTGCGCGAGGCTCAGGATTTGACCATTGCAGAGTGCCCAGCCACGGGGGGCATAGTTGAATCCGAACATCTGGATAGTACCGACAAAAACTTCCATGGATCCCTTTCCTTCAGCTGTGTTGAGTGAGGTGCCTCGCCTGGTTTTGCCCAAGTCTGTTGTGCACCGGATGACAGAGTAGCCGTTGTCTTTGACATTCAGGTTTTTTTTGTAGGACAAGAGTCGCGAATGGAACAGCCAGGCAAGTCGAGGTCGTTCTAGCCTACAATTCATCGCGTCATGCCTTCCGTGTGGGGCAGTAGTTGACTTGTTGAGGGTGGTGATGGGCGTTCTCGGTAGTAGTGAAACGATAAAGCAGCTTTATGATCGGCCTGTCTTACCCCCGCAATCCCTGGTGCAACTGCTTCGTGAACCCTGGCTGATACCGCTGCTGACCCTGGCCCTGACGTTGCGGCTGTATCAACTGACGGCAGCGGCGATCTGGGGCGACGAAGGTTCCAGTGTACTGTTGGCGCAGTACCCGCTGACCGAGCTGTGGGTGCACGCTGCCCGCGATGTTCACCCGCCCCTGTACTTCGCCCTGTTGCGCGGTTGGATCGGCCTGTTCGGCGACTCGATCCTGTCGATTCGCCTGGCCAGCGCCATACCCGGCGTCGTGGTGGTGTTTCTCGGCATCTGGCTGGCGCACCTGTTGGCCGCCGGGCGCCGGGTGACGATCCTGGCCGGCCTGTTGCTGGCGCTGTTGCCCACGGCGGTGCGCTACAGCCAGGAAATCCGCATGTATTCGCTGCTGGGCGTGTGGTTGCTGGGGGCGACCCTGGCCCTGGTCTACTGGGTCCACAATCCGCAACGCAAGCGCTACCTGGTGGGCTATGTGCTGCTGATGGCGGCCGGGTTCTACACCCATTACTTCACCGCGCTGTGCGTGCTGTCGCACTGGTGCTGGCTGTTGTTGCTGCGCCGCCATCCCGAAATCGGACAGAGACCCATCGCCTGCCGCGACTGGTGGCTGGCCAACGTCGCAATCGTGGTGCTGTTCCTGCCCTGGTTGCCGGGCCTGGTCGACCTAGTGCTGCACATGGATGACCTCAAGGTCGGCGGCGATGTCGGTTGGGAGCCGCCGGTGACCTTGCGTTCGTTGCCTTCGATGGTCTGGCAGGTGATGGCCCAGGACGATGGCGAGGGCATGCCGGTGTGGCTGCTCACCAGCCTGCCGAGCGTCATCGCGCTGGCGATGGTGTTCATCGTCTGGACTGATCGCAGCCGCTTCCATCTGGAAACACTGCTGGTGATCTACAGTGCCCTGCCACTGTTGCTGGTGTTCGCCGTGTCGTTCGTCTCACCGGTGTTCATCGAGCGCTACCTGACGGTACCGGCGCTGAGCCTGCCGATCATCCTGGCCCTGGCCATCGTCCGCCTGGCGCGATACGGCCGGTTCCTCGCCGGGCTGCTGCTGGCGGCGGTGCTGGCTGCCGAGGGCATGGGGCTGAAGAACAACTACACGGTGGATGCCGGTGACCAGTTCAACAACATGGTCGAGTACATGAACCGGCACAGCCAGGCGGGCGACCAGGTGGTGATGGGGGACATGTTCTGGTATCTGACCTGGGGTTACTACGACCGTAGTGCCATAGTGCCGCGGCTGTATACGCCGCCGACCGACAACGGTATGTCGACCCGGCCCAACAGCTATGGTTTCGGTACCCTGATCGACGCAAGGGCTGGCGTCTATCTGGATCATCTCGAAGACTTGCCGGCAGGTAATGGGCGGGTTTGGCTGGTGATGAGCCGGGTTGCACCGGACGAATTCCCCTCGATTCCGACCGGCTGGCGGAAAATCGATCAGGGAGCAGGGGGGGATACCCAGGCGATTTTATATGAGACCTGCCATCCTTCATGTAGTGGACACTAACCGCTAAGGCCTTGATATAGAGCGATGAGATCGTTCGCAAGGCTTGTTGAAGGTCGGAGAAGGCCCGCGTTCACGGGGCTTTTCCGGCTTAAAGGCCAGTAATTTGATGTCAAAACACTACTAGTCTGAAACACTTCCTTACGCTACGCTTTGTCCTACAAAAGGACTTACGGCTAGGGTGAAGGGATTGCGCTGTTTCCATTTTATTTCCGGCTTGCCGCGCTCCGGCTCGACCCTGCTGTCCGCCATTCTCCTGCAGAATCCGCGTTTTCATGCCGGTATGAGCAGCCCGGTCGGCGTGCTGTTCAACGGTGTGCTGGAACAATGCAGCGCCGGCAGCGAATTCGGCTCGGTGATCGACCTCGACACCCGTCGCCGCCTGCTGCGCGGCTTGTTCGATTCCTACTACGCCGACAAGACCAGCCAGTCGGTCATCTTCGATACCAATCGCCAGTGGTGCGCGCGCCTGCCGGCGCTGATGGACCTGTATCCGCGTTCCAAGGTCATCGTCTGCGTGCGCAACGTCGCCTGGGTCATGGACAGCCTGGAGCGGCTGTACCGCGCCAATCCCTTCGAGAACACCAAGCTGTTCAACGACGATATCGAGCGCAACACGGTCTACAGCCGCTGCGAAACCCTGGCACAGCGCAATCGCCTGGTGGGGTATGCCTGGACCGCGCTCAAGGAAGCCTATTACGGCGAACACGCCGACTCCCTGTTGCTGATCGACTATGACCTGCTGTCCCAGGCCCCGGAGCGGGTGCTGCGACTGGTCTACGACTTCATCGGCGAGCCGTGGTTCGAACACGATTTTGACAACCTGGCCTATGACGCGCCGGCCTTCGACCAGGCCCTGGGTGTGGCTGGTCTGCACAAGGTCAAACCGAAGGTGGCGCTGGAATCACGGCGCACCATTCTGCCGCCGGATCTGTTCGAAAAATATGCGGAGCTGTCGTTCTGGAATGATGGAACGGCCAGTGCCGCGAATGTCATTCGCATGAAAGCCAACACCGCGGTCAGTTGATCGCGGTTTTTTATCCCAACAGAAAAATTCTTTGAGCGCACGAACGCTCAAGTGCAGGTGAAGCATGTGGTGGAGCAAACCGAAAGCGCGGGCACAAGGCGTGAGAACCCTGGTTTCACCCATGATCATCCCGCTTGAGCCGCGCATGCTGTTCGACGGCGCGGTGGCGGCGACCGTGGCCGAGGCCGCGCAACCGACCGACCATGCCACGGCGACCACCGATGCGGCGAAGGCGCCGACCAGCGATCACGCGGCCACCAGCAGCGATACCCATGCGCAGTCCGATGCCACGCCGGCCGCGACGCCGACGGCGGTGCCCGGCCAGTCGGTGGTGTTCGTCGATTCGCGGGTCAAGGATTTCGACAGCCTGCTCAAGGGTGTCGCACCGGGTACCCAGGTGGTGGTGCTCGATGCCAGCAAGGACGGTCTGCAGCAGATCGCCGACTACCTGGACACCCACCAGGGCGTGAGCACCGTGGAAATCATCGCCCACGGCAACTCCGGCGACCTGTGGCTGGGCAACAGCTACCTGTCGGCCGACAACGTCGCGGCCCGTGCCGATGTGCTGGCGCGTATCGGCAGCGACATGAACGTCGGCGGCGATATCCTGATCTACGCCTGCAACACCGCTGCGGGCGACAGGGGCCTCAGCTTCGTCGACTCCCTGGCGCAGTACACCGGGCGTGATATCGCCGCGTCCACCAACCGTACCGGCCTGGGCGGTGACTGGACCCTGGAAATCGCTACCGGCAGCATCGAAAGCCGCAACCTGCTTTCGAGCGATTCGATGGCGGCCTACCAGTACGGCCTGGCCACCATCACCGTCACCACCAGCGCCGATACCGGCGCCGGCAGCTTGCGTCAGGCACTGAACGATGCGGTGGCCGGCGACATCGTCACCTTCAACAGCGGCATGACGGTCAACCTCAACTCGCAACTGATCGTCACCAAGAACCTCACGATCGATGGCGACCTGAACAACGACGGGGTCGCCGACGTGACCCTTAGCGGCCAGTACAAGACCCAGGTGATCAGGGTCAATTCCGGCGTCACCGCGACGTTCGACGGCCTGATCATCACCAAGGGCCTGGCGGCCGGGCAGGGCGCCAATGCCGGAGCTGATGCCACCTCGGCCATGGGCGGCGGCATCGTCAACGCCGGTAACCTGACCCTGAACAACGTTACGGTTACTTCCAACGCCGCTTCGGGCGGTGGCGGCGGCGGTGGTGTCACCGGTGGCTCCGTTGGCGGAGGTGGCGGCGGCGGCGGTGCCCTGGGTGGGCAGGTCGGTGGCCGCGGTGGTAATGCCGGCAGTGGCACGGGGACCTATGCCGGTACCGCTGGCAGTGCGAACACCGGTGGTAATGGCGGGGGTTACAACACGGTTGTCATGGGCGGCCGGGGCGGCAGCAGCACGGGAGGCTCGGGTGGTTCGGGCGCCTTCGGCTACAGCAATGGCGGTGCGGGTGGCACGGCGAACAACGGCACCATTTCCATTGGTGGCGGTGGCGGCGGCTCCGGTTGGGACAGCGTCGGCCGTGTCGGTGCTTCGGCCAGTGGCGGCATTTATAACGCCAGCACAGGTACCCTGACTATCGTCGGGACCTCGGTCATCTCCAACAACATCGCCGCGGGTGGCGGTGGTGGTGGCGGTGGCGGCGACAGTTCCTCCGGTGGTTCCGCCGACGCGGGTGGCGCAGCCGGCAGGGGTGTCGGTGCCATCTGGAACAAGGGGACACTGCTGGTCACGGCCGCCAACTTCTCGGCCATGAGCGGCAACGTCGGTGCCAGTGGTGCTGGCGGTACGACCAAAGGCGGTGGTGCCACGGGTGCTGTTCCAACGGCCGTGAACAATATATTCAACGATGGCGGCACCATCAATACCAACTACAACCCGGCGCCAACCGCGACCATCGTGGTCAGCAACACCGCCCAGCACATTGGCACCACCTCGCTGGTGACCATCACCTTCAGCCAGGCGGTGACCGGCTTCACCAACGCGGACCTGACCGTGTCCAACGGCACCCTGAGCGCGGTGAGTTCCAGCGATGGCGGTATCACCTGGACCGCCACCTTCACGCCGAACGCCAGTGTCAGCAGCGCCACCAACCAGATCGTCCTGGACAATACCGGCGTGACGGGGGTCTCGAACGGCCTGGCGGGCACCGGGACCACCTCGTCCAACAACTATACGGTCGACACCGTACGGCCGACCGCAACCGTGGTGGTCAGCAACGGCACGCTGAACATCGGCGGCACCTCGCAGGTGACCATCACCTTCAGCGAGGCGGTCACCGGCTTCAGCCTGGCGGACCTGACGTCATCCAACGGCACCCTGAGCAACCTGACCACCAGTGACAACATCACCTTTACCGCCACGCTGACGCCGATCAACGGCAACACCAGCGCCGGCAACGTCATCACCCTGGACAATACCGGCTACACCGATACCGCGAGCAACACCGGCAGCGGCGTGACCCTGTCCAATAGCTATGCCGTGGACACCCAGCGCCCCACCGCGACGATCGTGGTCAGCAACAACTCGCTGAACATCGGCGGCACCTCGCTGGTGACCATCACCTTCAGCGAGGCGGTGAGCGGCTTCACCCTGGCCGACCTGACCGTGGCCGACGGTACCCTGAGCAACCTGACCACCAGTGACAACATCACCTTTACCGCGACCCTGACGCCGACGGCCGGGGTGAGCCACACCGGTGACGTCATCACCCTGGCCAACAGCGGCGTCAGCGACCAGGCGGGCAACGCCGGTAGCGGCACCACCACCTCCAATACCTACTCGGTGGATACCCAGCGGCCGACGGCGAGCATCGTGTTCGCCAACCCCAACCTGGGCATTGGCCAGACCTCGCTGGTGACCATCACCTTCAGCGAGGCGGTGACCGGCTTCAGCAACGCCGACCTGACCGTGGAAAACGGTACCCTGAGCGCGGTGAGCTCCAGCGACGGCGGCGTCACCTGGACTGCTACCTTCACCCCGACGGCCAGCCTCGTCAGCCCGAGCAACCACATCACCCTGGATAACACCGGGGTGCAGGACGCCGTGGGTAACGCCGGCAGCGGTACCACCACGTCCAACAACGTCGCCATCGATGGCGTGCGGCCGACCGCCACCATCGTGGTCGCCATCCCGAGCCTGGCCATCGGCCAGACCTCGCTGGTGACCATCACCTTCAGCGAACCGGTGACCGGTTTCAGCAACGCCGACCTGACGGTGGCCAACGGCAACCTGAGCGCGGTGAGTTCCAGCGATGGCGGTATCACCTGGACCGCCACCCTCACCCCGACCTCGAACATCACCGACACCAGCAACGTCATCACCCTGGACAACACCGGTTATACCGACGGCGCCGGTAACGCCGGGACCGGGACCACCACGTCGAACAACTACACGATCGACACCCAGCGGCCAACCGCGACCATCGTTGTCGCCGACCCGGTACTGACCCTCGGCGAGACCTCGCAGGTGACTATCACCTTCAGTGAAGCGGTGACCGGTTTCACCCTGGCCGACCTGAACGCCAGCCATGGCAGCCTGAGCAACCTGAGCAGCAGCGATGGTGGTATCACCTGGACCGCGACCTTCACCCCGGACGCGAACACCAACAGTTCGACCAACGTCATCACCCTGGCCAATACCGGCATCGCCGACCTTGCTGGCAACAGTGGGGCGGGCACCACCAATTCGGCGAACTTCAGCATCGACACCAGCCGGCCGACCGCCAGTATCGTGGTTGCCAATCCCAACCTGGGGATTGGCCAGAGCTCGTTGGTGACCATCACCTTCAGCCAGGCGGTGACCGGCTTCACCAATGCCGACCTGACGGTGGAAAACGGTACCCTGAGCGCGGTGAGTTCCAGCGATGGTGGTATCACCTGGACCGCCACCTTCACCCCGACCAGCAGCCTCAACGATGCCACCAACCACATCACCCTGGACAACAGTGGTGTCCAGGCGGCCAGTTCGGGCAACGCCGGCAGCGGCACCACCGCTTCCAACAATTACGTGATCGATACCCAGCGGCCGACCGCCACTATCGTGGTGGCCAACGACCACCTGGGCATCGGCGGCACGTCGCAGGTGACCATCACCTTCAGCGAAGCGGTGACCGGCTTCAGCAATGCCGACCTGACGACCGAGAACGGTACCCTGAGCGCGGTCAGCAGCAGCGATGGCGGCATTACCTGGACCGCCACGCTGACGCCGACCGCCGGCATCACCCAGAACAACAACCACATCACCCTGGACAACACCGGCGTGGCCGACATGGCCGGCAACGCCGGCAGCGGCACCACCAGTTCGAATGCCTACGCTGTCGACAGCGTACGGCCGACCGCGACTATCGTGATCGCCGATCCGGTCCTGAGCGCAGGCGAGACCACCACCGTTACCATTACCTTCAGCGAGGCCGTCACCGGCTTCGACAACAGTGACTTGAGTGTTGCCAACGGTACCCTGAGCACACTGACCAGCACCGACGGCGGCATCACCTGGACCGGCACCTTTACCCCGAATACCAACGTCCGTGATACCACCAACGTCATCGCCCTGAACAACACCGGCTACACCGACCTGGCGGGCAACAGCGGTGTCGGCGTGACCAACTCGGGCAACTACAGCATCGACACCGTGCGGCCGACCGCGACCGTCGTCGTGGCGAATCCGGCCCTGAACGCTGGCGCGACGTCGTTGGTGACCATCACCTTCAGCGAAGCGGTGACCGGGTTCACCAACGCCGACCTGACGGTCGAGAACGGTACTCTGAGTGCCGTCAGCAGCAGTGATGGTGGCGTCACCTGGACCGCGACCTTCACTCCGACCACGAACGTCAGCGATACCAGCAACCTCATCACCCTGGACAACAGTGGTGTGCAGAACGCCTCGGGCAATGCCGGCAGCGGTACCACCAGCTCCAACAACTACAGTATCGACACCCAGCGCCCGAACGCGACCATCGTCGTGGCCAACCCCAACCTGGGCATCGGCCAGACCACTACTGTCACCATCACCTTCAACGAGGCGGTGAGCGGTTTCGACCTGACGGACCTCAGCGTCGCCAATGCCACGCTGTCCAACCTGACCAGCAGCGACGGTGGCAAGACCTGGACCGCGACCCTGACGCCGACGGCAGGGCTCACCGACCCGACCAACCTGATCGTGCTCGACACGGCGCTGGTCTCTGATGCCGCGGGCAACACCGGTTCGGGTATCGCGATCTCCAACAACTACGGGATCGACAACGACCGGCCGACCGCGACCATCGTGGTCGCCAACCCGAACCTGACTGCGGGCCAGACCACGACCGTGACCTTCACCTTCAGCGAGAAGGTCACCGGGTTCGATCTGTCTGACCTCAGCGTGGCGGGTGGCACGTTGTCCAACCTGGTCACCAGCGATGGCGGCAAGACTTGGACCGCAACCTTGACGCCGACGGCGAACACCACCGACCCGAGCAACTTCATCACGCTCGACACCAGCCTGGTCACTGACCTGGCCGGTAACGCCGGGGTCGGTTTCGCCAACTCCAACAACTTCGCGGTGAATACCGTGGCCCAGGGCGGCGATCCGCAGTTCCGCGTCAGCGGCCCGACCGGACCGGTCCTGACCACGCCGAACCAGCCACTGCAACCGACCATCTTCGGGCCGCCGACCGGCAACCTCGGTTCGCCGCTGGGCTTCCCGCCGCTGTTCGAGCAGCGTGACATGGGCGCGGGGCTGCCGCCGACCGGCAGCATCTTCATCAACAACGGTGCGTTGGCGCCGAGCTTCATTGCCCAGGTGTTCAGCTCCAGCGACAGCGGTGGCAACGGCAATGGCAGCGGCTTCCTCGGCTTTGGTGGCGGCGATGGCGGTGTGTTCGGCAGCAGCACCGTGGCGGGCCTGTTCAACCGTGAGTCGTCGGGCAGCGACAACGGTGGCGCCAAGGCTTTCGAGAGCAAGGGCAGCAAGAGCCTGGGTGATCCGGCCAAGGGCCTGCGCGGCATTTTCGGCGCGCCGACCCTCGGGCAGCAGTTGCAGCAACTCAAGGACAGCGAGCAGAAACAACTGCATGAGCTAGCCTGGGCGTTGGAACAGGTCGGTGTCAGCGAAATACCGGCCTGAAACAAATCGGGAGTTCGCGCCGACTGCGGTCGGCGCTCATAAAAAAGAAAGCGGCAGTCAGGGGCGATGCTAGGGATGAGAAGAAGTCAGAAGTTGTTCAGCGTCAGCCTGCTGGCGCTGGTAGTCAGTGGTTGTGCCGTCACCAGCCAGCCGATCGATCGCAGCGTCAGCGAGCAGCGGGCCAAAAGCGATCTGCAGAACATGTACAAGGATCAGGAGCCACTCAAGGGCCCGCTGACCCTGCACGAGGCCATGGCCCGCGCGGTGAAGTACAACCTCGAAGGCCGGCTGAAGATCATGGAGGAGGCCCTGGCCAAGCGTCAGCTGGACCTCGCCAGCTTCGACATGCTGCCGCGCATGGCGTTGTCGGCCGGCTATGCCGGGCGTAACAACGTCAGTGCTTCCAGTAGCCGCAGTGTCGAGACCGGCAGCCAGTCCCTGGAACCGTCGACTTCCCAGGATCGCGACCGTCGTGTCGCCGACCTGACCATGGTCTGGAACGTACTCGACTTTGGCGTCAGCTACATCAACGCCAAGCAGCAGGGTGACCAGCGCCTGATCGTCCAGGAACGCCGGCGCAAGGTGATCAACACCATCGTCCAGGACGTGCGTTCGGCCTACTGGCGGGCGGTGGCGGCCGAGCGTCTGCTCAAGCAGATCGACAGCCTGATGGCACGGGTCGAGGCGGCCCAGAACAACAGCCAGCAGATGAGCGACCAGCGCATCGGCGACCCGATCCAGGCCCTGGGCTACCAGCGTGCGCTGATCGAGGCCACCCGCCAGCTGGAGGAACAGCGCAGGGCGTTGACCCTGGCCAAGACCGAACTGGCGACCCTGATCAACCTGCCGCTGGGCACCAACCTGACCCTGGCGACCACGGACGACTATTCGATTCCGGAGCTCAAGGTCGACATGACCAGGCTCGAGCAGGAAGCCCTGGCCAGCCGGCCCGAGCTGCGCGAGCAGGACTACCAGACCCGCATCAGCGCCAACGAGACCCGCAAGGCCATGCTGCGCCTGCTGCCGGGCCTGGAGTTCTCGGCCGGTGGGCACTACGACAGCAACTCGTTCCTGGTCAACGACAAGTGGGCCGACTACGGCGTCAAGGTCACCTGGAACCTGTTCAACGTGATCTCCGCCCCGGCGGCCATCGACGTGGCCAAGGCTGGCGAGGAAGTCGCGGGCGCCCGGCGCCAGGCGATGTCGATTGCCGTGCTGGCCCAGCTCTACGTGGCCAACGCCAACTACCGCGAGGCACTGCGCCAGTTCAAGACCAGCCAGAAGCTGTCGAACATCGACGGGCAGATCGTCGGCCAACTGCGTAACCGTCACCAGGCGGCAGGCATCGGCGAACTGGAGCTGATCCAGGGCGAGCTGAACAACCTGCAGGCCGACCTGCGTCGCGACCTGGCCTATGCCGACCTGCGCAATGCCTACGGGCAGATCTTCGCCAGTGCCGGCCTGGATCCACTGCCGCCTGAGGTTTCCTCGACCAAGGTCGAGGCCATTGCCGGTGCCCTGGCAGCACGCGAGTCGCAGTGGGCGGCGGGGAACATCAGTACGCCAGCGCCCAATGCCAAGACGCAGCAGTAACCTGCTGGCGCCGCAGGCGAGCGTCAACAGGCTGCAGCGCGAGACCCGCAACGGTCATCGGGGGGCCGCCATCCTGCTCACCGGGTTGCCGGCAGCGGGCAAGTCGACCCTGTCCCAGGCACTGCAGGCCACGCTGTTCGAGCGTGGTCTGCAGTGCCTGGTGCTGGATGGCGATGCCTTGCGCGGTGGCTTGAACAGCGACCTGGGGTTCGCCGAAAGCGATCGCCAGGAGAATATCCGCCGGGCCAGTGAGCTGGCCGGCCTGCTGGTGGACAACGGGCAGATCGTGATCCTGGCGATGATCGCGCCACAGGCCCGGCAGCGTGAGCTGTTCGCCCGGCGTCTGGGCGAGGATTACCATGAAGTCTGGTGCAGTGCGTCGTTGCAGGTCTGCGAGGCGCGTGACCCGAAGGGTAACTATGCCCGGGCCCGAAGTGGCGAGCTGGCGAGCTTCACTGGTGTCTCCGCGCCCTACGAGATCCCCGATTCGCCGGCGCTGATCCTGGATACCGGGCGTTTCTCCGTGCAGGACTGCGTCGCTCAGTTGCTCGAACATTTACGGGGCCGTGGGGTGATTGTCTGAGCCAGCCTGCCTTTTCCCGCCTGCCGCTTGCGGTGGACCTGCCTCAACTGTTGCAGGCGCTTTCGCGTATTCCCGCACAGGCCTGGAAGGCCCACTTCAATACCGGTTACTACGAGGGTGACTGGAGTGGGGTGGCGCTGATTTCGCCAGCCGACGCATTGAGCGAACTGGCCCATGGTTCAGGCGTGGCAGTCGCACGTGATCCCTGGCTGCAGGATGAGGCCTGGGCGAGAGCCCTCGACCTGCCATTATCGATCCGTTCGGCCCGCTTGCTGCGCCTGGGGTCAGGCGGGCGCATCCATGAACATCGCGACTACGACCTCGGTGCGCCGGATGCGGACCGGCGGTTGCACATTCCCCTGCTCAGCCCGCCCGGCGTGGATTTCATGCTCGACGGCCAGCGCATCCCGATGAAGGCCGGCGAGTTGTGGTTTCTCGACCTGGCCCGGCCGCACAGCGTCGATAACTGGGGAGAGGGCGAACGCGTTCACCTGGTACTCGACTGTCTTCCCGAGGCCTGGCTGGAACAGCAGATTGTCGCCGGCCTGGCGACTACGCCGGCCGCCGGCGTCGGTCGTGCCGCCGGTGATCTCGCGCGCTTTCGCGCCTTGCTGGAGAGCGAGCCGGCGCTGTGCGAGGCGCTGCAGGGCCTGGACGACAGCGAAGCCTTCATTGCCCGCACGCTGGCGCTGGCCTCCGAGCGCGGCCTGCGCTTCGGTCGCGAGGACCTGCGTGCGGCGATGCGCCAGGGGCGCAATGCCTGGAGCCGACAATGGAGCTTCTGAAAAACTGGCTGCCGATCCGTCTCTGGCAGCAGGCCGGCGACTGGCGGGTGGACTGGTGCTGGTTTGGTGAACGCAAGCTGGTGCAGCCGTTCTTCTGCGATGCGGTGGACGAGGCGTTGCGGTTGCCGTTCAACCAGGCGTTTCGGCGGGAAACCCCGCTGGCGGCGCTCAGTGAATGGCGCACGCCGGCCGTCGCGCCCAGCGCGTTCATCTATCACGCCTCGCGTTGCGGTTCGACCCTGCTCAGCCAGATGCTGGTGCAGCTGGACGATCATATCGTCATCAGCGAACCGCCGGCGCTGGACAGCCTGCTGCGTGCCGCACTCGATGCCGACGAGCGTCGTGCCGCCTTGCGCGGCCTGCTGGCGGCCTACGGCCAACGTCGGCGCGGCGGCGAGCGGGCGCTGGTGATCAAGCTCGATGCCTGGAACATTGGCGAGCTGCCGCTGCTGCGCGAGTGTTTCCCCGACACGCCGTGGCTGTTCGTGTACCGCGACCCGCTGGAAATCGCCGTTTCCCATTGGCGTCGGGCGGGCATGCACATGGTCCCGGGGATGATCGGTGCAAGCTGCCTGGACACGCCCGGCCAGGACGATTCTCGGGAAGACTACATCGCCGCGCGCCTGGGGCGATTGTTCCAGTTGGCGCAGGAGCATTGCCGGGCCTTTGGCGGGCTGCCGGTCAACTATCACGAACTGCCGCTGGCGCTGGAAGCTCACCTTGGCGAGTGCTTCGGTCTTGACGCCCGGCAGCGCCGCCAGGCGTTAGCCGTGACCGGGCAGCATGCCAAGCAGCCTGACCAGGCCTTCGTACCCGACAGCGAGGACAAGCACCGGGAGGCTTCCGAGCGGCTCAAGGAACGCGTCGGTTTCTGGGCTGACGCCCCGTACCAGGCCCTGGAGCGTCTGCGCCAGGCCAGTGCTCCCCGGTAGCGACTATACGGCCTGCCTGTGGCGAGCGGGCTTGTCGGGACGCCGCACCGCCGCGCTCGGCTGCATGGCAGCCGTAAACCCTCCTGATGCAACCTTCCTGGCAGAACGCGTCGCCTGGTTTTAGGGCCGCTACGCGCCCCAGCGTGGGCAAGCCCACTCGCCACGCTTCCAGCCTGTTCATGTATTCATCGTCCACTCAAGTCCGCTCAAGGACACAAGCGTGCGGACTCCCACCTGGTTTCAGATGCACTCGGCGCCGGACGGCCTAGACTCATACTCATGGCCGGTCGTGGTGCCATCCTCCGGGTGTTCGCAACATGCCGCTGAACCTTTGTGTTTCTCCTCCCATCCATTGATGGGTACGGGCATGTCGCAACGCCGTGCCCCGATATTCCCCCCGATAACTGGAGATTTCCATGGATTCCCCGACCCACAGCCTCACCTCTCTTTTTGAACAACTGGGCCTGCCCAGCGACGCGGTGAGCATCGATCAATTCATTGCCTCCCATTCGCCGCTCAAGCCGGAGCTGCACCTGGCCGATGCGTTTTTCTGGAGCAAGGCCCAAGCCGATTTCCTGCGCAATGAAGTATTGAAGGATGCCGACTGGGCCGAGGTGATCGACCAACTGAATGTGTTGCTGAGGAAAGGGCGAGGCGGCTGAAATCACAAATTTGTTTCAAGACTTGACGAAATCCTGATCGATGCGCGATATTGATAGTTAGCAAACTAACATTATGCGAATCCTCCTGTGTCCAAGCATCTCGAACAGCTCCAGCAGAGCATCTGCACCGGTATGGTGCTCGCTTCGCGCCATTGGCGGCGGGTCTGCCAGACCACGCTGGCCAACTACGGTATCTCCGAGGCCTGCGCCATGCCGCTGCTGATCATCGGTCGCATGGGGCCGGGCGTACGCCAGGTCACCGTGGCGCAGATCGCCGGGATGGAGAGTCCGTCGCTGGTGCGTCTGCTCGATCAACTGTGCGGTGCCGGCTACGTGCAGCGCACCGAGGATCCCAGTGATCGCCGGGCCAAGACGCTCGGCCTGACCGAAAGCGGCCAGGATTTGTTCCACGATATCGAAAAGCAGCTGGTGCGCCTGCGCCACGAGGTGCTGGGCGGCATTCCCCTGGCTGACCTGGAAGCGTCGCTGCGGGTGATCCGTGCCTTCGAGGCCGCCGGACACATATCGGGAGTGGCCGATTCGTGAAAGGTTTCTGGACAGGCATGCCGCCGGCCCGCGACTGGTTCTACGGGGTGCGGACCTTCGCCGCCTCGATGATCGCGCTGTATATCGCACTGATCATGGAAATGCCGCGACCCTACTGGGCGATGGCGACGGTCTATATCGTCTCCAGCCCCTTCGTCGGCCCGACCAGCTCCAAGGCGCTGTACCGGGCGGTCGGGACCTTCATCGGCGCGGCGGCGGCCGTGCTGTTCGTGCCGCTGTTCGTGCAGACCCCGTTCCTGCTGGCCGTGGTGGTTGCGCTCTGGACCGGTACCCTGCTGTTCCTGTCACTGCACCTGCGCACCGCCAACAGCTACGCGCTGATGCTGGCCGGCTACACCATGCCGATGATCGCCCTGCCGGTGGTGGACAACCCGCTCAACGTGTTCGACATCGCCGTGTCGCGGACCGAGGAGATCTTTCTCGGCATCGTCGTTGCCGCAGTGGTCGGCAGCATGTTCTGGCCGCGCCGGCTGGCGCCGGTATTGCTCGATGCCGCTGGCAGGTGGTTCGGCTCGGCGTCCAGCTACAGCCAGAAATTCCTTGCGCGCAATCTGCAGACCGATGAAGTCAGTGCGCTGCGCTCGGCCATGGTCGCGACCTTCAACAGCCTGGAGCCGATGATCGGCCAGTTGAGCCACGAAGGGGCCCGGCCGCAGACCGTGCGCAATGCCAAGGAGCTGCGTGGGCGGATGATCCACCTGCTGCCGGTTGTCGATGCCCTGGACGACGCGCTGTACGCCCTGGAGCGGCGGACGCCGGAACTGGTCGCGCGGTTCCAGCCGCTGCTGGAGGCGACCCAGGCCTGGCTGGAAAGCACCAGCCGCGCAGCACCGACCGAACACTGGCAGGCCCTGCGCGCCCAGCTCGAGAGCCTGCAGCCGAGTGCCGTCGAACTCGATGACCGCCGGCAACTGCTGTTTTCCAACGCGCTTTATCGTCTTGGCGAATGGATCGACCTGTGGCAGGACCTGCGTAGCCTGCAATATGCCATCCAGTGCGACAGCCAGGACAACTGGCGCGCGGTCTACCGGCACTGGCGGCTGGCGCGCCTGTCGCCGTTTCTCGATCGTGGCCTGATGCTCTATTCGGCCGGCACCGCCGTGCTGGCGATCGCCGTCGCCTCGGTGCTGTGGATCCTGACCGGCTGGAACGACGGCGCCAGTGCCGTGATCCTCGCCGCCGTGGCCTGCAGCTTCTTCGCCGCGATGGACGACCCGGCGCCGCAGATCTACCGCTTCTTCTTCTGGACGGCGCTGTCGGTGATCTTCGCCAGCCTCTACCTGTTCGTGGTGCTGCCCAACCTGCACGACTTCCCGATGCTGGTACTGGCGTTCGCCGTGCCGTTCATCTGCGTCGGTACCCTGACGCTGCAGCCGGCGTTCTACCTCGGCACCCTGCTGACCATCGTCAACACCTCGTCCTTCATCAGCATCTCAGGGGCCTATGACGCCGACTTCCTGAATTTCGCCAACGCCAACCTGGCGGGTCCGGTGGGCCTGCTGTTCGCCTTCGTCTGGACCCTGGTGGTGCGACCCTTCGGCGCCGAATTGGCGAGCAAGCGCCTGACCCGTTTCAGCTGGCGCGACATCGTCCGCCTGACCGAGCCTGCGACCCTGGCCGAGCACCGGCACATGGGTGTGCAGATGCTCGACCGGTTGATGCAGCACCTGCCGCGCCTGGCACTGACCGGTCAGGACACCGGTGCGGCGCTGCGCGAGTTGCGCGTCGCGCTCAACCTGCTCGACCTGCTGGCCTACACCCCGCGTGTACTCGGCGTGGGCAACGTGCTGCTCAGGCAGGTGGTGGAAGAGGTCGGCGAGTATTTCCGCGCCTGCCTCAAGGCCCGCGAGCGCCTGCCGGCACCCGCGCCCTTGCTGATGACGCTGGACCGCACGCGTCGGGCCCTGAGTTCCCAGGGGCTGGATGACGGCGAAACCCGCCTGCACCTGCTGCACGCCCTGAGCGGACTGCGTCTGGCGCTGCTGCCCGGCGTGGAGTTCGTCGACAGCGGCGATCAGTCGGACAACGTGCCCTATGGGATCAATGGAGTGCCGTTATGATCGGTGACGTGGATATCAGCGGGGTGTTCCTGCCCACGCTACTGGTGCTGATGGGCATCACCTATGGCTTGTACCTCGTGGTGCACGGGTTGTTGACGCGCATCCACTTCTATCGCCTGGTCTGGCACCGGGCATTGTTCAACGTCGGTCTCTACGCTTTGTTGCTGGGCGTTGTGGATTCGTTCAGTCGATACCTGATGACATGAAAAAACCTATATTGACCATTGGCCGCGTGGTCCTGACCTTGCTCGTGGTGGCCTTCGCCTGTCTCGTGATCTGGCGCATGGTGATGTACTACATGTTCGCGCCCTGGACCCGGGACGGGCATATCCGTGCCGATATCGTGCAGATCGCCCCGGATGTCTCCGGGCTGATCCAGCAAGTGCAGGTGCGCGACAACCAGCCGGTCAAGCGTGGCCAGGTGCTGTTCAGCATCGACCAGGACCGCTTCAAGCTGGCCTTGCGCCAGGCCCAGGCAGCCGTCGCCGATCGCCAGGAAACCCTGGCCCAGGCGCAGCGCGAGAACAAGCGTAACCGTGGCCTGGGCAACCTGGTGCCCGGCGAGCAGTTGGAAGAAAGCCAGTCGAAGGTGGCCCGCGCCGAATCGGCCCTGGCCGAGGCCAAGGTGGCGGTGGATGCCGCGCAACTGAACCTCGACCGTTCGGTGATCCGCAGCCCGGTCGACGGCTACGTCAACGACCGCGCGCCGCGTGATCGGGAGTTTGTCACCGCCGGCCGTCCGGTACTGTCGGTGGTGGACAGCGCGTCGTTCCACATCGACGGCTACTTCGAGGAAACCAAACTCGACGGCATTCACGTCGGCCAGAGCGTGGATATCCGCGTGATCGGCGACAATGCCCGCCTGCGCGGTCATGTCGAGAGCATCGTCGCCGGCATCGAGGACCGTGATCGCACCAGCGGCTCGAACCTGCTGCCCAACGTCAACCCGGCCTTCAGTTGGGTGCGCCTGGCCCAGCGGATTCCGGTGCGGATCGCCTTCGACGAGGTACCCCAGGACTTCCGCATGATCGCCGGGCGTACGGCGACCGTATCGATCATCGACGACGCCGCGAAGGACTCGGCCAAGCCGCAAGCCAAGCCCGAGGCCTCGAAATGAAACCGCTGGCAAAGGTCACGACCCTGGGCATGGGCCTGTTGCTGTCGGCATGTTCGATGGTCGGTCCGGACTATCACCTGCCGGGTGATGCGGCGATGCAGCGCAAGGACCTGCAAGGTTCGATCGCCGGCGAGAGCGACAACGTCGTCTCGGCCCCGGTGCCGGCCGACTGGTGGCGGCTTTACCAGGACCCGCGACTGAACGAACTGGTCCGACAGGCGCTGGCTGCCAACACCGACCTGCGGGTCGCCGCGGCCAGCCTGGCACGGGCCCGTGCCCAGGTGGAAGAGGCCGAGGCGGCCGGTGGTTTCAGCGCCGGGATCAAGGCCGGCGCACAGCGCCTGCAGGAGTCCGGCCAGGCGTTCCTGCTGGCGGAGAAGGTCCCGGTGGCGAATGTCGCCGATATCTCGCTGTCCGCGTCCTACCAGTTCGACCTGTGGGGGACGCTGCAGCGTGGCGTCGAGGCTGCCAAGGCCAATGCCGATGCGACCCAGGCAGCGGGCGATGTGGCGCGGATCACCCTGGTGGCCGACGTGGTGCGTTCCTACACGCAGATCTGCGCGGCCAACGAAGAACGCGAGATCGCCGAGCACTCCCTCGACCTGCAAGCGCAGAGTACCGAGCTGACCAAGCGCCTGCGTGACGCCGGGCGGGGCGACGAGACCCAGGTCACCCGTTCGCAGACCCAGTTCAAATCGCTGCGCGCCGAGCTGCCGCGCTACACCGCGGCCCGCCAGGCCGGCCTCTACCGGTTGTCGATGCTGCTGGCCAAACCGCTGGACCAACTACCGGCCGGCGTCGCCGATTGTGCGCAATTGCCGCACATCGCCCAGCTGCTGCCGGTGGGTGACGGTGCCGAACTGCTCAAGCGCCGCCCGGACATCCGCCAGGCCGAGCGTCGGTTGGCGGCGGCAACCGCCGGGATCGGCGTCGCCACGGGGGAGCTGTACCCGAACATCAGCATTGGCGCGACCATCGGCACGGTCGGCTTCGCCAAGGACCTTGGCGAGCCGTCGACCAATCGCTGGGGCTTCGGCCCGGCGATCAGCTGGACCGTACCGACCAACGGCGCCCGGGCGCGGATCCGCGAAGCCGAGGCGACGACCCAGGGCGTGCTGGCGCATTTCGACGGTGTGGTGCTCAACGCCATTCGCGAAACCCAGACCAGCCTGGCCCAGTACACCGCGCAACTCGACCGCCGCGATGCGCTGGCCGATGCCGAACAGTCGGCCAAGCTGGCGGCGGAGCAGACTCACCGCTTCTTCACCGCCGGGCGCGCCTCGTTCCTCGCCGACCTGCAGGCCACCCGCACCTACACCGACATGCGCGCGCAGCTGGCCTCGGCCAACACCCAAGTGGCGATGAGTCAGATCGAGCTGTTCCTGGCGCTGGGCGGTGGTTGGGAAAGCGGACGAACGCCACCTGCGCAACCCGCCAAACCCTGAGTCCATTGCTATGCTCTGAATTAGCGGCTGGCCGCCGCTGGTTCGGGGCTTCGGGTGAATCCCCTGGCGCGGCCGGCGTGGCCTGATGGGGATTCTAATAATGAAAAACCCTTATGCTCCCGGTTTCTGGTGTGCAGTGGTCGCCCTGGTGCTGCTGTCGGCGGCGTACTTCTATGGCGTGATGCTCGCCCACCAGATCGACAAGGCACTGGTGTTCCTCGACAGCGTCAGTGCCCTGATCGCGGTGATGGCGATCGTGGTGGTGGCCTGGGCTACCTACCAGACCCAGCAGATCAAGAAACGACAGCTGTCGCAGAGCAAGACCCTGGTTCTGGTCTGGGACACCAAGGTCGCCCTGCGGCGGGTCGAAACCGTGTTCGACCGCTATTTCTGGGGCAGCTACTGGCAGCCCGGGCGGACCTTCCAGGAGGTCATGGGCGAACTGACCGGTACCCCCCTGGAAAAAAGCCTGGAGACCCTCAAGAGCCAATGCCTGAAGCTCGACCGGGAAGTCGCCCATGACGAGCGCCACTGGTTGAACAACGCCCGCGAGCTGGCGGACGTGGCCAGTGCCATGGCCCGCGAGCGCTATCAGCTGGATGTCTGCGACCCGCGCAACGACTCGCCGGATGGCGTGGTGATCAACCGCGATTTCGAGGTGCTGGTGTACACCTGGACCGCCCGGCTGAAGACGTTCGACCATCAACTGGACGAGATGGAACACCAGTACTCCTGAGTCCTCACTTGCCCATTCTGCCCGCCGCCGCCCGGTGGCGGGCCGCTTTCCGTGCATTTTTGCTCTCTGTGTCACATGTCGACGTGGGGCGGGCAGGTGCGTCCGTATTGGTGCAAATGATACTCTGCGCGCTTTCGGGGCGCCGTCGAGCCGAACCCGGTCAAGGGTTCAGGGAAGACCAGCATTTTTCAACACAACGGATATCTGATCGGGTCATTCATGAATAAATCAGCAGGCTTGCTGTTAGGGTTTGTCGTCGTGGTCGGTGCGGTGAGCACCGCCGGTGCCTGGTACACCGGCAATCAACTGGAGGGTGTGTTGAACACCTCGATCCAGGAGGCCAACGCCCAACTCAAGACAGCCATGAACAGTGGCGGCGCGAGTGCGAGCATTGAACTGGTGTCGCTGGAGCGCAACCTGTTCACCAGCACTGCGCATTACCGGCTCAAGCTGCAGAACCTGCAGCTCAGCGAAGAGAACAAGGACGTCGAACTGTTGTTCGTCGACCACATCGAGCACGGTCCGCTGCCATTGTCGCGCCTGAAGTCGTTCAAGCTGGCGCCGGTGATGCTCAACAGCAACTACGAGCTGGAAAAGAACGAGCTGACCGCCAAGTGGTTCGAGGCCGCCAAGGGCGCCGCGCCGCTCAAGGGCGTGGTCGCCCTGGGTTACGATCGTGCGGTCGATGGCAACATCGAACTGATCCCGCTGGACTTCGCGCCGGATGACAAGAGCTCGGTGAAGTTCTCCGGGCTCAACCTGAACGTGGCCGGCACCGAGAAGGGTGCGAAGATCAAGGCCAACGGCTACATGAACAGCCTGAAGATCTCCGGCGAATCCAAGGAAGACGGCCTGGTTTCGGTCGAGCTCGGTGGTTTCACCGTGGCCAGCGACCTGACCAAGAGCGACTTCGGTTTCTACCTGGGCGGCAACACCCTGGAACTGAGCAACGCCAAGGTCACCTACGGTGAACAACCGGTGGTGGTGACGGTCAAGGACTTCGAGCAGAAAGACCTGCTGGAAGCCAATGGCAACGTCCTGGCTGGCCGCCTGGACTACACCGTCGGTGATATCGGCTACAACGGCAAGTCGGTGGGCAGTGCGAAACTGAACCTGAGCGCGAAGAACCTGGATATCCCGGCGGTCCGTTCCCTGACCGAGCTGTACCAGGCCGAGCTGAAGGCCATGCAACAGGCCTCCGCCCAGGGTGAAGACGTCCCGGCGGTGCCCGAGCTGAGCGCCGAGCAGCAGATCAAGGCCCAGGCCGACATCAAGAAATTGCTGGCCGGCAAACCGCAGATCGCGGTAGAGAACTTTTCGTTCAAGACCGCCAATGGCGAGAGCCGCTTCAACCTGCAGGTGAACCTGGACAACCCGTCGTCCACCGAGTTGCCACCGCTGGAGTTGGGCAAGCAACTGGTCTCGCAACTGGACGCCAAGCTGTCGCTGTCCAAGCCGATGATTGCCGACCTCGCGGGCGTGCAGGCACAGCTCGAAGGCCAGACCGATCCCAAGCTGATCGCCCAGCAGGCCTCGATGACCAGTGAGATGGCCGGCACCATGGCGCTGTCCACCGAAATGGCCACCGTCGAGGGCATGGACATCGTCTCCAAGCTGCACTATGCCGCAGGCCAGGTGGAGTTCAACGGGCAGAAGATGCCGCTGGAAGACTTCATCAACCTGATCATGTCCAAGGCCGGTGGCCTGGGTGGCGCGGAAGCGGCCGAGTAACGCTCCAATCGTGGCATCGACCGCCCGGGTCGATGCCCACTCCACTTCGGATCCTGCATCCTTTTTTTTCGTCTACCCTTCCTGAAAGACAGCGGAACTGTTCGTTCCGGTCGCTGTCGCGAGGTTGCGTCCTGCGTGTCTGGTTCAGGCAGGAGCATTGGAATCCGGCTGTCACTCGGGAATTGAACGATATGCCGCGTAATGCCCTGTTCTGCCCAGGTGGCAGATTACGCCCGCTGCTGGGCGTGGCACTGTGCAGCCAACTGCTTTGGCCGCTCACCGCCCTGGCCGATACTTCCTACGATCAACTGATTCGCCAGGCCCGTGACGGCAGCTATACGCCGGCACTGACCTTCCTGCGACAAGTGCCACCGGCACAGCAATCGGCTGGCCAGGTCAGCGATCACCTGCAGATCGCCAGCTGGGCCGGACTGGATGCCGAGGTGGTCAGCGTCTACGAAACCCAGGGCGTGCACCGCGCCTTGCCGTCCCAGGCCCTGGGCGCCGTGGCCCGTGCCTATCGCAATTTGAAGCGCTGGGATGATGCCGAACGGGTCTACCGCCAGGCGCTGGAGCGCGAGCCGGGCAATGCCGACCTGCAATTGGGGTTGGCAGTGACCGAGGCCGATGACGGCAATCCCCAGGACGCGATCCGCCGTGCCCGCGAACAGGTTGCCCGCCAGCCCGGCGATCCGTCGCGGCGCATGGCGCTGGGCTATGCCCTGACCCGCTCGGGCGCGGACAGCGACGCCCTGTTCGAATACGACCAGGCCTATGCCCGGGCTCCGGACAAACCCCAGGTCCTGCGTGAATACGTGTTCGCCCTGCAGCGGGCGCGGCTGCCGGAGCCGGCCCTGCGCCTGGCCGAGCGGCATCCCGGGCTGATCGACGCGGCCGCGACCCGGCGCCTCGAAGGCGAACTGGCGGCAGAGCGAGTACGCCTGGCCGAACGGCCGAGCCGGACCGAGCGGGAGCGCTTCGACCTGGCCGATCGGGCCCTGGCCGACTATGACCGCCTGTTTGCCGCCTGGTCGGCAGACCCCCAGGCTCATGACGACAGGGTGCGTTGGCGCCTTGATCGCCTCGGGGCTCTCAAGGCCCGTTCGCGCAACGCCGAGGTGCTGAGCGAACAGCAGAAACTGCTCGATGAAGGGGTGACGATCCCGACCTACGCCCAGCGCTGGGTAGCGGCGGCCTACCTGGGGCTGCGCCAGCCGGAGAAATCGGCGGAACTCTACCGCCAGGTACTCGCCTCACCTGACGCCGATCCGGCCGATCGGGTGGACGACACTTCCGCACTGGCCTATGCCCTGATCGAAAGTGACCGGCCGGAGGAGGCCCGCGAGGTTGCCGACAACCTGGCCAGTACCACCCAGGCCCGGCTCGAACTCAAGGGCCAGCCCGTCGGCGTGTCGAATGACGAGTGGGTCGACGCCCAGCAACTGGCGGCCCAGATGGGCCAGCACAACGGCGATCTGCCCGGCAGCCAGCAGAAGCTCGACGCCCTGGCGGAGCAGGCACCGGGTAACGTAGGCGTGAGAGTGGCCCAGGCCGACGTCTACCTGGCCCGCAGCTGGCCACGGCGGGCGGAGAGCCTGAACAAGGAAACCGAAAGCGCGTCACCACGGGACCTGGGCCTGGAGCTTTCCCAGGCCAACACCGCGCTGGCGCTGCAGGAGTGGCGCCAGCTCGATGTGCTGACCGACGACGTCGTCGCGCGGTATCCGGAGAGCCAGCAGGTCCAGCGCCTGGCCCGCGAGCGGCAGGTCCACGAGATGGCCGAGCTGCGGGTCGAGGGCTACACCGGCCGCAGTTTCGGCGGTGGCAGCAGTGGGGCTGGCGCGGTCACCGGCAGTCGTGACTATGGTATCGAGAGCGTGCTCTACAGCCCGCCGATCAATGACAACTGGCGGCTGTTCGCCGGCGCCGGCTATGCCTTCGGCCGTTTCACCGAAGGCGACGCCCAGCGCCGCTGGCAGCGCCTGGGCGTGGAGAACCGTTCCCGCGACATGACCCTGCAGGCGGAGATCTCCAACCAGTCCTACGGTTATGGCAACAAGCTCGGTGCGCGCGTGGCGGCGGCCTTCGATATCGACGATCACTGGCAGTACGGCGGCAGCCTCGAGCGGCTGGCCGCGGCGACCCCGCTGCGGGCCCTGAAGAACGACATCAGTGCCAACTCGGCCAGTGCCTTCCTGCGCTGGCGCGCCAATGAAAGCCGTGAGTGGAAGGTGGCGGTCACCCCATCGCATTTCAGCGATGGCAACAACCGTACCGAATACCTGCTCACCGGGCGCGAGGGCCTCTACAGCAACGCCCACGTGCAAGTGGACCTGGGCCTGGAAGTCGGCGCCAGCCATAACAGCAAGAGCGAGGACGTGCCGTACTTCAATCCCAAGTCCGACTTCAGCGTGCTGCCGACGGTGAACATCAACCATGTGCTGTATCACCGTTACGAAACCCGGTGGAGCCAACAGTTCCAGATCGGTGCCGGTAGCTACAGCCAGCGTGGCTACTCCACGGGCGGGGTTGCCCTGGTGGGCTACGGCCAGCGGTTCATGTGGAACGATGTACTCGAGGCCGGGGCCAACCTGAGCTGGATCAGCCGACCTTATGACGGGAACCGCGAGCGCGACGTGCGCTTGATCTTCGACCTGACCTACCGCTTCTAGCCGAGGTGGATGATGCTTGTGATCACGCGTTGCATCCTGTTGCTGGGAGCCTTGCTGGTCGGCGCCTGTGCACAGAAACCGGCCGAGTTCGTCGCCCCGGCGCAGCGACCGGTGCCGGCCAATGAGGCACCGTGGCCGAAGAACCACTTCCTCAGCCTGACCTATCATGACATCGAGGACCGCGATCCCGACCAGGAAGTCGTCGCGGTCCGTACCGAACGGTTGATTGCGCAACTGGCCTGGTTGCGCGAGAACCACTACCGGCCGGTGACCGTGGACCAGATCCTCGCCGCGCGCAGTGGCGGACCCGAGTTGCCGCCCAAGGCCGTGCTGCTGACCTTCGACGATGGCTACTCGAGCTTCTATACCCGGGTGATGCCGATCCTGCGCAGCTACCATTGGCCGGCTGTGCTGGCGCCGGTCGGCGTGTGGATCGATACCCCGGCGGACAAGCCGGTGGATTTCGCCGGCCAACTGCGCCCGCGCTCGCAGTTCCTCACCTGGGCCCAGGTCCGCGAAGTGGCGGCCTCCGGGCTGGTGGAAATCGCCGCCCACACCGACGCCAGCCACCAGGGCGTGCTCGCCAACCCTCAGGGCAATCTGCAACCGGCGGCGGCGACCCGTCGCTATGACGCCAAGACCGGCCGCTATGAGAGCGAGGCGGACTTCCAGGCGCGCCTGCGGGCCGACGTGGTCGCCATCTCGAAGAAGATCCGCGCGGCCACCGGTTATTCGCCGCGGGTCTGGGTCTGGCCCTACGGCGTCGCCGATGGCACGGCGTTGAAGGTGATCGAAAGCCAGGGCTACCAGATCGCCCTGACCCTGGACGACGGTATCGACAGCCTCGACCAGTTGCTCAACAGCCCGCGCCTGCTGGTGTCCTCCGATCCGGATCTTGTCCATTTCGCCGGCAGTGTCGTGGCGATACAGGCCCATGTACCGATGCGGGTGGTGCACGTCGACCTGGACAACGTCTACGATCCGAACCCTGCCCAGCAGGAGGCCAACCTGGGCCGGCTGGTGCAGCGCATGGCCGACCTGGGTGCCAACACCGTGTTCCTGCAGGCCTTCGCCGATCCGACGGGCGATGGATTGGCCCGTTCGCTGTACTTCCCCAACCGTCACCTGCCGGTGCGCGCCGACCTGTTCGACCGGGTCGCCTGGCAGTTGCGCACTCGCGCCCATGTGCAGGTATTCGCCTGGATGCCGGTGCTCAGCTTCGCCCTGGACGAGAAACTGCCGCGGGTCACCCGCTGGGACCCGGCCACCGGCCAGGTTTCGGTCGATCCGAAGCAATACCGGCGCCTGTCGCCGTTCGACCCCGAGGTACGGCGGATCATTGGCGAGATCTACGAGGACCTGGCCCGGCTGACCTCGGTCGACGGCATCCTCTATCACGACGATGCCGTGCTGTCCGACTTCGAGGACGCCAGCCCACGGGCGCTGCAGGCCTACGCCGGCGCCGGCCTGCCCGGCGGTATCGGTGCCCTGCGCGATGACCCGGCCACGCTGCAGCGCTGGACGCGCTTCAAGAGCCGCTACCTGGTCGACTTCACCCGCGAGCTGACCGCCAAGGTCCGGGCCATTCGCGGGCCCCAGGTGCAGACGGCGCGCAACCTGTTCGCCGAGCCGGTGCTGGACCCACAGAGCGAAGCCTGGTTCGCGCAGAACCTCGACGATTTCCTCGCCAATTACGACTGGACCGCCCCGATGGCCATGCCGCTGATGGAGGGGCAGGGCGAGCGACAGGCGGACGACTGGCTGCAGGCATTGGCCGACAAGGTCAGGCAACGGCCCGGTGCCCTCGAGCGCACGGTGTTCGAACTGCAGGCGCGCGACTGGCGCAACCAGCCGGCGCAGGACCTGGAGGCCGAACAACTGGTGCAATGGATGGGGCTGCTCAAGCGCAAGGGCGTGACCAGCTTCGGCTACTACCCGGACAACTTCCTCGATGGCCGTCCATCGCTGCAGGTCGTGCGCCCGGCACTCTCCAACAAGTGGAATCCCTAGATCATGATCGATCGCATTCTGGCATTGATCGTCCTGGCACTCGTCCTCGGTTTTCCCCTGGGCGTGATTTTCCTGGTCACCGGGCAATTCCTGATGGACTTCGTGTTCTTCTACCCGTTGTTCATGTCGGGCCTGTGGATGGCCGGCGGCCTGTATTTCTGGCTGCACTGGGAGCGGCACTGGCCATGGGAGGCCGACACCCTGCCGCCGCCGTTGCCGGGCGAGCCGCTGATCTCGATCCTGATCCCCTGCTTCAACGAGGGTGACAATGTCGTCGAGACCATCGACGCGGCGCTGGCCCAGCACTATCCGAACATCGAAGTGATCGCCATCAACGACGGCTCCAGCGACAACACCGGGCAGATGCTCGACGAGCTGGCGCTCAAGGATTCGCGCTTGCGGGTCATCCACCTGGCGCAGAACCAGGGCAAGGCGGTAGCGATGAGCATGGGCGCGGTGGCGGCCCGCAGCGAGTACCTGGTGTGCATCGATGGCGATGCGCTGCTGGCGCCCCATACCGCGGCCTACCTGGTGGCGCCACTGTTGCAGAACCCTCGGCTGGGCGCGGTCACCGGCAATCCCAGGATCCGTACCCGCTCGACCCTGGTCGGGCGGGTCCAGGTCGGCGAGTTCTCCTCGATCATCGGCCTGATCAAGCGCACGCAGCGGGTGTTCGGGCGGATCTTCACCGTTTCCGGGGTGGTCTGTGCCTTCCGCCGCACGGCACTCGACCGGGTCGGCTACTGGAGCCCGGACATGATCACCGAGGACATCGACATCAGCTGGAAACTGCAGCTCGACCACTGGAGCGTGTTCTACGAACCGCGGGCGCTGTGCTGGATTCTCATGCCGGAAACCCTGCGCGGGCTGTGGAAACAGCGGCTGCGCTGGGCCCAGGGTGGCGCTGAGGTGCTGTTCAAGAACGTGCGCGGTATCTGGCACTGGCGCCATCGCTACCTCTGGCCGCTGCTGTTCGAGTACTGCCTGTCGACCGGCTGGGCGTTCACCTTCGTGCTGTCGATCATCTTTTATGTGCTGGGACTGTTCATCGAGCTGCCGGCGGCGATCAATGTGCAGCGGATCCTGCCCCCGGCCTTTACCGGGTTGCTGCTGGCGGTGGTCTGCCTGGGGCAGTTCGCGGTCAGCGTGCTGATTGATCGCCGTTACGAGCGAGACCTGTGGAAGATCATGTTCTGGGTGGTCTGGTACCCCCTGGTGTTCTGGCTCATCAGCCTGTTCACCACCCTGGTCAGCTTCCCCCGTGTGCTGTTCGGCCAGGGTGGCAAGCGGGCCCGCTGGGTCAGTCCGGACCGGGGCATCAAGCCGTTCGATGGCGACAAGCAGAAGGTGTGATCATGAAAATCATCAAGACCCGCCAGCACCCGCTCATGGTGATCATCGACACGCTGTTCACCCTGCTGGCCTGGGCGGGACTGTTGTACCTGCTGATCGAAGGCCTGGTGCCATTGTTCGACGGGCATGCGGGGCCGCGCATCGACATCTCGTTCTTCAAGGCCCTCGACACCCTGCAGATCTACCTGTGGGTGGCGCTGTTCAATGCCGCGCTGCTGATCGCCTGGGCCCGTTACCAGCAGCGCAAGAGTCGTGGGTTCGCCCAGCGCCGCCTGGCACCGCCGGTGGTCGGCGATGATGGCCTGAGCCGCAGCTTCCGGCTCAGCGAGGACAAGTTCGCGCGGATGCGCGAGTCGGGTTCGATGATCGTGCACAACGACGAGCATGGCGGGGTGAGCGAGGTGATCACCCACCTGTACCGGGTCGACCCGGGCGAGCAGCCGTCGCCGCTGGCACCGCCGGCCCATCCCCATGTGATCCGCCTGCCGTCGGAGGGTGATGGCAAGCCGCAAGGCTAACTATCTAGTGCCTGGCCGCGGGCGCTAGCGTCTTAGGCTTCTCCCTTTTCCATGGAAAGAGGGAAAGCTCATGGAGAGCCTCCAGCAGGCCCCGGACAACGGCGGGGCAGCGGCCATATTACCTGCGCCCGACAGCGTACTGCTCAAGCGTTTCGAAGAGCGACTGCTCGAGCACCTTGCCACTTCGCCGCATCCCAGCCTTTCGCTCAATCGGCTCCAGGAGGCGTTGAACCGTGCACTCGACCATCAACGCGAGCTCAAGCGCCTGCTGGAGCGGGCGCCACGGATCGGTGTCGTGCTCGGGCAACTGCTGCGCGAAACCTTCGGGCATGACCCGCAGCACCTGTTGTTCGGCGTGCCGGCGGGTGACAGTGACGAACCGACGAGCCGCAATCTGGTGCAGGTCGCCCTGGCGTTGCTGCGCAATCCGTTCCTGTCCCTGGAATCGGGAGTGGTGCTGAGCCCTGCTGGCGAGCCGGGTGGCATTCCGGCGCTGACCCCCGCCCAGATGCTGGAGCGCCTCAAGGCGCTGGGACTGGCCTCCAGGATAACTACCACCCTGCACGACTACTGGCAGCAGCCGGCCGATGGCTGCCACGTTTCCCGTCGGCAGCGAGTGGTCGAGCTGCACAGGTTGATGTTTCACGACAAGGCCTTGCTGGCACAGGGGCTAGGTGTGCTGTCCGCCACGGCGACAGCGATGCTGATGGGACTGCTGGACGCGCCGTCTGCCCACCTCCGGGGGCTGGCCGGCGGGCGTTGGGCCAAACTGCTGGTGGCGGAACTGGCCTGGCCAGGTATCGGCCCGACCGCCCCCGTGCTCAGCGGTGCCTTGCACCTGTGGAGCTCCGGTAGTGATGCCCGGGGTCGGCAGGTGGTGTTCGTGCCGGGCGTTGCCGAGGAGTTCTTCGAGTTCAGCAGCCTTGCCGAATTGCAGCGTGAACTCCCGAGGCACCTCAACGCACCGGGCAACTATGCGGCCTGGCAATTGCTGCCCGTGCAGGAACGGCATGAACTGTTCGGCCAGGCGGACCCGGCCGCCCTGCCATATGGCTTCCTGGCGTGTGCTCCGCTGGACGACGATGCCCTGGCCCACAGCGCTCTGGGCCGGCTGGATACACAGCTGGCCAACGAATGGGCCGGGGCATTGCTGATCAATACGGCCTATCTGTTGCCACGGCAGTCGAGCCCGGTCGGGCGCTTGATGCCGTTGCAGGCGGTGGAGGCCATGCAACAGACGCGCTGCGCCCTGGCCCACCTGCCGGCGATTCGGCCGTTACTCGCGCGATTGCTGCGCAGCGATGAGCGGCGCGGCATGTTGGCGATCACCTTTGGCAGCCTGGCCGCCGGCATCCCCCTGCGCTTGCGCCACAACAAGGTTCGCGAGCAGGAGCGTGGCCTGTTGGGGTTGCTTGGGCAGATTGAGGCATCGCCGCCCAAGGGCTTGCTGGATGACCATGAGCCTTGGCTTGCGCAGGTGGACAAGGTCCGAAAACTGCTGGTCGATCGGGACGGCTACGCCCGCGCATCCTTCTGGAGCGGCAAGGACGAACTGGGTGTCGAGCTGGCCGACCGGCTTGCCAATGGCCGTTGCCAGGCCCTGTTGCATGAGGCGCGGATGCAGCGCCAGCTCGGGTTGTTCGGGCAAGCCGAGCTGGAGCGGCTGCTCGATGTGCTGCCTGCGGCGCTGCTGGCGCAACCCCGTGTCGTCTCCGAGACCCAGGTGGCGAGTATCGCGGTGGGGCCCCGGGGAGCGCCCTGGGCGTTGACGGGAGCCTGTGTCATCTGCACCCGCGAGGCGCTGGCCGACCCTCGGCTGAATACCGCGGCACTGCTGTTCGTTCCGGGGGACCTGGGCGGCCTCGAGGCGTTCGTGAGCCTCGACAGCCTGTCACAGCGAGTCGGCCTGACCCTGCTTGACCCCGAATGCGAAAGCCTCTGGCCACTGATTGCCCGCGAGCGGCGCGGCGAGCTGCGTGACTGGCTGCGCGAGCTGGCGCCGGGCGCGGGTGTCCCGGTGCACTATCAGGTCATTGCCAAGGACGCCTGGCAGCAAGGCGTGAAACAGCAGATCGAGGAACACCTGCGGATCTGCCGGGCGATCGAGGGGGGACTGCGGCCCTTCTCGGAAATCGGTGACGCCCGCAGCTCGTTGCAGATGCTTGCCCATGAGCTGGAGCAGAACCTGCGTGTTCCCGGGCATGACGCCCGTGAACGGGCGCTGGAGAACCTGGCTGCCCTGCAACTGACTGCGGCGCAGGCCCGCGAGCTGCCCGAGTGGCTGGCACAGGCGCCGCTTGTCCTGCGCCAGCGCTATGCCCGCCTGCTGAGGCATTACCTGTTGAGCGTGCAGGCCCTGACGCAACGCCTGGAGCAGCGTCTGCCGGACCTGGATGACTTCGCCCGGGCCAAGCTCATCGAGCGGCTCGAGCGGGACGGTTTTCATCCCGGCCTGGAGATCGACAAGCCGCTGTTCGACCTGCCCGAGCGCGTCGAGCGGGTGTGGGTCGGGCACCCGGAAAGTCCGGCCGGTGGCTCCACCGCAAAGACGGAGGTCAGTCCGCAACGCCGGCGCTACAGCTTCCTGCAACTGGCCCTGGAGAACCTCGACCCGCATGCCCCCGCCACCCGGCTGCGGCTGCAGCATGGGCGGATCCTGGACCCGGCCTGGCAGGAGCGCCTGACGCCCGACTACCTGATTTCGAGCATTTCCAACCTTGACCTGGGCGGGCAATACGACACGCTGATCCACCAGGCCTTCTACGGTATCGACGATCCCCGGGGTGAAGCCGTACCGGCTTTCGAACGGCAGTTGCTGGCGCGCCTGGTACGTCAACGGGCCCGCCTGGAGCTGTTCAGTGCGCGGCAACAGGGGCTTGGCGAGCAGGCCGCGCGGTTGTTCGAGCGGGCGCTGGACGAGGGGGGCGGCCTGCAACCGCGCAATGACGGTCCGGCACCGGAGTTGTACTTCCTCACCTTCGCCGGGCGGGCGTTCGCCAAGGCCCGGCATGTTGGCAATGCCGTGGCGATCCGCGACAAGGTGTCCGGCCTGACGCTGGTCTATCTGCCAGGTGCCCCGCATGCCCAGGTGTTGACCGAGTATCCCGGCCTGGCAGCGGCCCAGCAGGGATTGGTCGACCACGAGCAGGCGTTGCAGCGGATCGAGGACATTGCGCAACGGTTGTCGGTGGGTTGGGCGGCGCAGGTCATCGAGGAGTATCCCGCCGAACCGGCTGTCTCGATGACCTGTCCGCCAGCCGATCAGCTGCCGGAGCCGGTACCTGAGCTGACCCATCCGCTGTTGGCGGCCAAGCCCGGCTGGCTGTTCAAACTCATCAAGAGCTGGTGGCACAGTGAGGTGGAGCAGCCATTTCCGGGGCCTGAGGCACTGAAACAGGAGGTGCGACGCGAGATCGAGCAGAACCCCGGGCACTGGCTGCGCCTGGAGAGGACCCGGCGTTCGGACCTGACGCTGATCCTTGCCCATGCCCTGGTGTTGCGGGCCCAGCAACGTGCCAGGGTGGTATCCCAGTCCAACCGACAGTTGTCGCAGCAGCGCGAGACCCATGAGCGTGAACAGCGCACGGCCTACTGGTTGAGGGTGCTGTCGGTGGTGCCGGGTATCAGTGTTGCCGTCAATATCCGCGACAGTGCCGTGGCCTTGCGCCAGTTCTCCCGCAGTGGCGATCCGCGTGATGCCTTCGAGCTGTTCAAGGCGATGCACATGGCCCTGGTGGATATTGCACCGACCCTCTACCCGGTCGCCATGGCGGCTCGGCCGGCACGGGTTGCCCTGGGGGCCTGGGCACGTGCGGCCCTGAAAAGTATCAGCCGCAGGCGTCTGCTGCAGGGCCGGGGCGCCCTGGCGAAGTTCAACACGACGGCTCGCCCCGCGCTTGCCCTCCCGGGTTATGCCGCGAACATCGCCGGGGAGGGTGCTGTGCCTTTACACGGTCCGGTCAATGCCGGCAGCCAGGTGAAGGAGGGTGTGCAGTTCATCAGCGATGGCCACCATCGCTACGAGGTCTATCGACCCAAGGGCGAGTCGGCCTTGCGTCTGAAGAAAACCGCCGAACAGCCGAATGAGCTGATCCTGTACATCCGCGAGTCGGGAGAGCACCTGTTGCGTGCCGATGCTCCCGAGCCGCAGCCGGGCCCCAGTCGCGGCTTCTTCCACCGCCCCTGGGAGGCGGTACCTGCGCCATCAACGGCGCCGGTCGCCATGTCGCGACTGGAGTGGATGAGCCGTCGGCCGGCTGCTTCATCCTCCCACTGGAGAGCCTGGGGGCTGGCACTGGCAGACAGCGAAGTGGTGGAGCTGCCGCCAGGCAGGGGCCTGTATCGAAACCGGAGCAGCAATGCCCGCCTGTTGAAACTCGATGACCGCTACTTCGAACTGCTGGCCGATGGTTCCGATATCGAGTCCGAGATCGTTTTCCTCAGGCGTCCCGGCCCGCTGGCCGAGTTGGCCCTGAGCGATTTCGAACACTGGTGGTCCCACCTGGACCAGCAGCCACTGCCGGTGAGTTTCGATCCACGGAGCGGCGTCTGGACGCCCCGCGCGCCGTTGTTCGAGGTGCCCGGACCGCAGCTTCTCGAACCACTGACCGGGCACATGAGCGCAGGCAGCCGAACCCGCACGCTCAATCGACTGATCGAGCGCTCCGAGACCGGCAGCGCGGCGGTGACCGCCAGCCGTATGGTGGCCCTCAAGCGCACGCTGGAAACCTGGGGTTCACGGGGTGTCGACCTGCATGTGCTGTTGCGGGAACTGGATGGCCGGGCTGCCCAGCGTTACTTTCGCATCGGTTTGCCGGAGGGGAGCGCAGGCTTTTCCCGGCTGGATTTCGAGCCTGCCCACGTGATCAATCCACGTTTCTTCGATGTCGAGGGGCGGCACCGGGTCATGGACCTGTCACTGCACACCGAGCGGGCGGTGAGAGACATCCTTCTGCAGCATGGCTTCGTGGTCAACGAGATACCCAAGGGGCGCTCCTTCCTCTCGGTCAACCTGGAGTGCACCCATCCGGCGTCCGAGTACCGTTATCTGCTCCTGCTCAAATGGACGCGCAATGATGCGCTGGAGTTTTTCCGTTCCCGCGGCGCGCCGGTACAGTTGTCGGATGCCTGGTTGCGCCGATTGGTCGACACCCGCTCGATCAGCCACAGCGACCGGCTGCAACCGGCCAGGGCGGCGCTGGAGCAGGGGCGGCTGGTGAAGCTGGTCGCCGGCCTGCAGCGGGTGCCGGATTCGCAGCGGATCGTGGTGTTCTTTATCCGGGTACAGTGAGTGTCGATTGCCAGATGCGAACCCGTGTCTACCGCGTCACATTTTCGAATTTTCATTTTGCACTTTCTCATCCTTGTGCTGCCCAACCGCCCGCTTGCAGGAAAAGTTTCACTCACAGGGATGAGAAATGTCTTTCAATGCTCTACTGCCGATGGGGTTACCCGACCGCCGAGGCCGACGTGCAGATCACTCCGGCGCAAGAAGTGGATGGAGAGTGACGTAGTGATCGCCTGGAAGCAGGCGCTGCCGGTGCGAGTCAGCTTGTCGGTCGATGATCCCCGGAAGCCGGCAGACCGGCAACTATCAGGGCAGCGTGGCCGAGTCGCTGGACAACCTGGCCACTCTCAACGACCTCTTCTACATCAGCCTCAACCATGACCTGGGCGGCGGACAGAGTAGTGATCGCGGCTCCAGGGGGGCACCCTGCATCACTCGGTGCCCTACGGCTATTGGCAACAGTGCTGGAGCCGAACCTCAAGCAACTTCATCGACGACACCGAGATTGAGGTCCAGAGGCGACGAATGCCCGGCTGGCTGGCGGCGATCAACCATCGTGAACTCGTTGGGACCAATACCCTCGACCTCAGGCTTGTCCACCGCAACCCAGCAGACCAAGTACTGTATGGCCCAGTTCGGGCAGAGCGGCTTGCACGTCGACGGTCATAGCTGCGGCACGATACCGCCTGGCAGTAATGCTGCTTGGGAAGTACCGAGAGTGCTGGGCGGCGACAATACGGTTCACAACTGCTATGGCAACGGCGGCATTGAATGTCGGGTCTACTGGGGGGACTCGCCTGATGGCAGGGCACACTATGTCAAAGTCAAACCTTGAGGAAGAGCGTTATGACCAGGGGCAACTTGCTCTTCTGCTTGGGCGCATTAACGCTTGTCGGCTGCACACCTTTTCAACCGCCACCACCAGACTTTACTGAATGGAGGAAAGAGGGCGTATCCGTCGAGGCAGTCAAGAGCGCCATGCGTGCCTGCGGGTACCGTAATCTCGACGGAGTGGGGGACAGAGACCCTATTGAGGTACAACTCACGCGCTTCTACTGTATGAAGGACGCCGGTTTTTCCCGGCGGGACAACTTGGATCTTTGCAAGATGGAACGCGTTGCCGAACTGCCGGTGTGCAAAGGTCGTCGATAAAGATTCTATGGATGGAGAGTGGGCAATGAACAACAGGAACAACGTCGACCAGGCACGTCATGGTTATTTGATTGCGATCGCACTTTGCGCAGCTCTCGGGCTCGGCGGCTGCGCCTCGTCGATGTCCACCACCGGCGAGCCGGGGGTGAAGATGGGAGATAGTTATCCACAGGTGCTCGCCGTTGTGAGCCGCAACAATACCGTGACCAGGGAGGTCAAGGGCGAGGGTTTCAGGGCCGAAGGCTACTCGCCGATGTTCAAGGACTGTCGCATCAAGTATTTCCTCTTCCAGGGCGCCGATGGCTTGCAGCGCGTGAGCTTCGAGCCGGCGCCGAACCTGTCGGTCAACCAGAACTGCCGCCAGCCCTGACAGGTTTGTCTTTCTCAAGCCTGCTCATCCGCTGGGGTGCGCTACGGCGTGTGAGCCGAACGCAACCGGCCGTGAACAGGCACTCAGCGAGTCGCTTGCCCATGAAAACTCTACGTATTGCCCCTGCCATGCTTCTGCTACTGCTGAGCGGCTGTGGCCAGTTGTCCAATGTTCGGTCGTTCTCGACCGCCTATACCTCGCCGCAGGTGGGTGAAACGGCCCGCCTACGCGTCGTCAGCGACGGTATGGTGCGGGCGGTGCCCGGACGCAACTGCCTGGATTGGACGAGCCCGGGCGCCGGCGTGATGGTCTCGGCGCAGTCCGGTTTCACCGACCGTAACGGCGAACGTCTGGGCATGCCAGGTGTGGCACCCCGCTTGGTGGATGCCGTTTCGTCGGAGCTGGTCATTGCGGCGAACAAACCCATCGCCTTGCATTTCCTGGCCCAGCAGCACTACGCCCGGCAGTGCTTCAGCACCCTGACCTTCGTACCCCGTCCCGGCGCGGATTACCTGCTGCGGGCAACCACGGCCGGAGCGTGCCGGATCGAACTGGATGAACTGCGCGGCAGTGAGGGACAGTTGCAGGCCGTCGGGGCGCCGCAGACGGCGAAGGCTTCGATGTGCAATGCCATGGACAATTTCTAGCGGCAGTTGCACGACCTTGAAAACAAAAATGCCCCGGATCGACGATCCGGGGCATTTTTCGAAGATGGCGCACTCGGCGGGATTCGAACCCACGACCCCTGCCTTCGGAGGGCAGTACTCTATCCAGCTGAGCTACGAGTGCTTGTGCGGGCGACATCATACCTATCTAGACCCTGGGCGTCCACGCCGGTTTTAAGCCGCTGACTTTACCCTGTCCCGGTGGCTCGTTTTCCTGCACGCCGCTGGCGCGGATTCCCTGGCAAAGGGCTTTCTGGCGCTTTGACGCAACTGATCTATCGTTCTCCTGCTACGGGTTCGCCGAGCGTTTTCCTCGTTGTCGTCGTCTCAAGGAGAGATGCATGTCCACCGTCAATCCGCAAATCACCGACGCCGTTACCCAGTCGAACGTCCAGGTCGTCGGCAGCGCGCCGGCCACGGCGATCGCTTCGCTGTGCCAGGTCAGCAGTCACGCGGTCAGCCTGGCCCTGCAGAATGCGGTCAGCCAGCAGCAGGCGCTGAACATCATCGGCAATGCGACGGTGGCCTCCGCCGTGCAGCAGATTCTCGCGGTGGGGGGACGGACATGAGCGACGACCAGGCTACCGCCCCGGAGCAACCGGCGGGCGACCCGGCCGCCACGGCCGCGGCGTTGTTGGGAGAACTCAACGAACAGTTGCTCAAGCAGGCCGCTGCCGGCATCGGCAACGAGGCCCTGAACCGGCAGATCGTCGAGGCGGTGAACCTGATCAATGCCCAACTGGCGGCTCAGGTACCGGCGCTGTCGGCATTGGGCCCGGAGCTGCTGACTCGCCAGGCCAGCGGCCTGGTCGCGCAGTCGGCGGCCAGCTATTTCGATGGGGTCACCAAGCTGGCCCTGGCCTCCCAGGGGGTGTTGCTCCGGCAGATGACCGAGAGCATCCTCAAGGATGACCTCACGGCCGCCAATGAAAGTGCCCTGGGTGCACTCAACACCCATCTGCTGGTCAGTGGCGCCGCCGCGGTGGCCGCAGCCACCGGGGTGCTGGATGCCGAGAGCGTGACCGGGGCGATCGAACGCATCGACCAGAGTATCGCCCGCTTCAGCGCGCATCTTTCCGAGCGAACGTCGTCCGAGTGATCGATATTCGCAACCTGTCCCATCGTCCCGCGCAAGGAGTCAGCACATGACCGAAGTGAACCCCCAGATCACCGATGCGGTGACCCAATCCAGCGTCAAGGTAGTGGGCGAAGCCCCGGCCATGGCCCTGGGCAATGTCTATCAGTCGATGGCGCATTCCACCGGCATCCTGTTCGAGAATGCGGTCAGTGCCCAGCAACAGCAGAACTCCCTGGCCCAGGCCGCCACCACCCAGGGCGTAATGCAGATCTACAGCATGGATACCACCGCTGCCGCAGGCGCTACCGAGAAGGTCGCGCAGGCCGGGGTCGCCGACAACCTCACCAGCCTGCTGACCGTGCTGAAATCCTTCCAGTCCAAGTGATTGCCGAGCTGGCCCCGTGCTACCAGGCGCAGCGCGGGGCCAGGGTGACGCTGATCAGAAAAAGCCCTCGCCAGTGGTCTATTCTCGTTCTTTTTTTCGAACAGACTATTGTCCTTTGACCCCATTGCTCCTAGGATTCGTTTGAGATTTCAAACGCTCCTGTCTGGGTGCTGAACCGCACATCGATCGCATGTGCGCTATTTATGTGCTTCGGCCCGGTGAATGAATTTCCTGACGGCAGCCCCCAAGGCGCCTTTCTACAATCAATAATTCGCTCCGCGCGTGCGCGGTGCTGTTAAGGAAAGCCTACATGCAGCTCAAAGATACCCAGTTGTTCCGCCAGCAAGCCTTCATCAACGGGGCCTGGGCCGACGCGGACAATGGTCAGACGATCAAGGTCAACAACCCGGCCACGGGCGACATCCTGGGTACCGTGCCGAAAATGGGCGCCGCCGAAACCCGCCGTGCCATCGAAGCGGCCGACAAGGCCCTGCCGGCTTGGCGTGCACTGACCGCCAAGGAGCGTTCGAACAAACTGCGTCGCTGGTTCGAACTGATGATCGAGAACCAGGACGACCTGGCTCGCCTGATGACCCTCGAACAGGGCAAGCCACTGGCCGAAGCCAAGGGCGAAATCGCCTACGCCGCGTCGTTCCTCGAGTGGTTCGCCGAAGAAGCCAAGCGGGTCTATGGCGACGTGATTCCTGGCCACCAGCCAGACAAGCGCCTGATCGTGATCAAGCAGCCGATCGGCGTGACCGCCGCCATCACCCCGTGGAACTTCCCGGCCGCGATGATCACCCGTAAGGCCGGCCCGGCCCTGGCCGCCGGTTGCACCATGGTGCTCAAGCCCGCTTCGCAGACCCCGTACTCGGCCCTGGCCCTGGCCGAACTGGCCCAGCGCGCCGGCATCCCGCAAGGCGTGTTCAACGTGGTCACCGGCAGCGCCGGCGAAGTCGGCGGCGAGCTGACCGGCAACCCGATCGTGCGCAAGCTGTCCTTCACCGGCTCGACCGAAATCGGTCGCCAGCTGATGGCTGAATGTGCGCAGGACATCAAGAAGGTATCCCTGGAACTGGGCGGCAACGCGCCGTTCATCGTGTTCGACGACGCCGACCTGGACAAGGCGGTCGAGGGCGCGATCATCTCCAAGTACCGCAACAACGGCCAGACCTGCGTCTGCGCCAACCGCCTGTACGTGCAGGAAGGTGTCTACGATGCCTTCGCCGAGAAGCTGAAGGCGGCGGTCGCCAAGCTCAAGATCGGCAACGGCCTGGAAGAAGGCACCACCACCGGTCCGCTGATCGACGAGAAAGCCGTGGCCAAGGTCAAGGAACACATCGCCGACGCGCTGGGCAAGGGCGCCACCGTGCTGACCGGCGGCAATGCGATGGAAGGCAACTTCTTCGAGCCGACCGTACTGATCAACGTGCCGAACAACGCTGCCGTGGCCAAGGAAGAAACCTTTGGCCCGCTGGCACCGCTGTTCCGCTTCAAGGACGAAGCCGACGTCATCGCGATGTCCAACGACACCGAGTTCGGCCTGGCTTCCTACTTCTACGCTCGTGACCTGGGCCGTGTGTTCCGCGTGGCCGAGGCCCTGGAATACGGCATGGTCGGCGTCAATACCGGTCTGATCTCCAACGAAGTCGCGCCGTTTGGCGGTATCAAGGCCTCGGGCCTGGGCCGCGAAGGTTCCAAGTACGGCATCGAAGACTACCTGGAAATCAAATACCTCTGCCTGGGCGTCTAACCCGGTCGGATGCTTCGGCGGCAGGGGCACGAGAGCGCTGTTCCTGTCGCGTTTCAAACGTCACTTCAATGTGGCCGGTACCCTGTGCCAGTCGATCATCGTATGCTGGCGCAGTGCTCTCCCTGCCGCGTCATCCTTGAACCACGCCGCCCGATGAGCGGTGAATGAGGACAATATGAGCAAGACCAACGAATCCCTGATGCAACGCCGCCAGGCTGCCGTTCCACGCGGTGTCGGCCAGATCCACCCGATTTTCGCCGACTCGGCGAAGAACGCCACGGTGACTGACGTCGAAGGCCGCGAGTTCATCGACTTCGCTGGCGGTATCGCCGTACTGAACACCGGTCACGTGCACCCGAAAGTCATCGCCGCGGTGACCGAGCAGCTGAACAAGCTGACCCACACCTGCTTCCAGGTCCTGGCCTACGAGCCGTACGTGGAACTGTGCGAGAAAGTGAACGCCCGCGTTCCAGGCGACTTCGCCAAGAAAACCCTGCTGGTCACCACCGGTTCCGAAGCCGTCGAGAACGCCGTGAAGATCGCCCGTGCCGCCACTGGCCGTGCCGGCGTGATCGCCTTCACCGGCGGCTACCACGGCCGTACCATGATGACCCTGGGCCTGACCGGCAAGGTCGTGCCTTACTCGGCCGGGATGGGCCTGATGCCAGGCGGCATCTTCCGCGCGCTGTACCCGAACGAACTGCACGGCGTGAGCGTCGACGACTCCATCGCCAGCATCGAGCGCATCTTCAAGAACGACGCCGAGCCACGTGACATCGCCGCGATCATCATCGAGCCGGTGCAGGGCGAAGGCGGTTTCTACGTCGCGCCAAAAGAGTTCATGAAGCGCCTGCGTGCCCTGTGCGACCAGCACGGCATCCTGCTGATCGCCGACGAAGTACAGACCGGTGCCGGCCGTACCGGTACCTTCTTCGCCATGGAGCAGATGGGCGTCGCGCCTGACCTGACCACCTTCGCCAAGTCCATCGCCGGCGGCTTCCCGCTGGCCGGTGTGTGCGGCAAGGCCGAGTACATGGACGCCATCGCGCCAGGCGGCCTGGGCGGTACCTACGCCGGTAGCCCGATCGCTTGCGCCGCGGCCCTGGCCGTGATGGAAGTGTTCGAGGAAGAAAAGCTGCTGGACCGCAGCAAGGCAGTCGGCGAGCGTCTGGTGACCGGCCTGAAGAAGATCCAGGCCAAGTACCCGGTGATCGGTGACGTGCGTGCCCTGGGCGCGATGATCGCGGTCGAGCTGTTCGACGACGGCGACACCCACAAGCCGAACGCCGCCGCCGTGGCGCAGATCGTCACCAAGGCCCGTGAAAAAGGCCTGATCCTGCTGTCCTGCGGCACCTACGGCAACGTCCTGCGCGTGCTGGTTCCGCTGACTTCGCCGGACGAGCAGCTGGACAAGGGCCTGGCGATCATCGAAGAGTGCTTCGCCGAACTGGCTTGAGTCTCGCGATGAGCTAGACAAAAAGACCCGCCCCTGGCGGGTTTTTTTGTTTCAGGGCCGGGCAATGAGGGTTCCCGGTTGTATCTGGAGGGCTGTTTTGACTAAGGTGTCAGGACTGCTCTGGGAGAGTGCAAGATGATGGCCGTGGATTTGCCTGCCGTACCCCGCGTGTTGATTGCCGAGGCGGATCCCTGGGCGCGGGATCTGTTGAAACAGGTGCTGTTGACGGTGCGCTGCGACGCGCAACTGGCCCTGTGTGCCCATGGTCAGGAAGCCTTGCGCCAGCTCAACGAGCAGCCTTTCGACCTGGTGATCGCCGACCGTGAATTGCCAGGTGTCGACGGCCTGAGCCTGCTGTACAGCATGCGCCAGAAAAAGCGCTACCCGCTGCTGCCGTTCATCCTGCTCAGCTCGCGCAGCGACGTGGCCAGTGTGCGCGAGGCGCTGCCGCTGCAACCGACTGCCTACCTGACCAAACCCCTGAATATCGAAGGCCTGACCCAGCGCCTGCAGGACCTGCTGCTCGATGCCGGGCAGAGTGTGTCCTGCGAGATTCCGGCGCTGGCGCCGGGCATGGACCTGCGGACCTACCTCGAGCGGCGCCGCGAGGAGTCCGAAGGCGCGCCGTTGATGGCCGACGTGCAGGTCGCGGTCAAACGCAGCCTCAACCCCAACGGTCTCGACCTGAAACTGCTGGAACAGGAAATCGGTACCGACCCGCAGATCACCGCCGTGCTGATCGCTGCCGCCAACAGTGCGGCGCAGCACCACGGCAGCTCGGTGCAGACCCTGGCCCAGGCCCTGCACCGGCTGGGCTCGGCGCAGAGCATGAACCTGATCCTCGGCCTGGCACTCAAGCGCTGTGCCAAGCTCAGCGATGCGGTACTGGCCGACTACGCCGAGCGGTACTGGGATCTGTCGCTGCACACTGCCGAGTTCGGCCGCACCTTGGCGCGGATGTTCGACCTGGACCAGGAGCTCTGCTACTGCGCCGGCCTGCTGCACCGCCTGGGTGACCTGGCGGTGCTGCGTTGCATGCAGGAGTGGCGCCAGGCCGGTGGCGAGCTGGACGAGGAACTGATCGGCGAGGCGCTCTTCGAACAGGGCGCCGGCTACGGCTCCGCCCTGCGTACCCGCTGGCGCCTGCCGCTGGAGCTGCGCGAGCTGATTGCGGCGATCTACCAGCTCGGTGGCGGGGTGTATTCCCGCGAGGCGCTGGCGATGAACCTGGCGGCGCAACTGGCGCGGCTGACGCCCAATGAGGGCGTCGAGGACGTGGTCAAGACGCGTGCTGCCCGGCTGCTCAAGGTCGGCCTGCCGGAGCTGGCGCGCCTGCGCAAGAACTGACGGCGGCCACTAGGCCAGCACGATCTGGTTCTTGCCCTGGCGCTTGGCCTTGTACATCGCCCCGTCTGCCCGGGCGAACAGGTTGTCGAGCAGTTCATCCTGCCCCGTGAGGTTGGTCAGCCCCTGGCTGACGGTGGCGCCGAAGTTCTCGCCGTCGTGCCTGAATCCCAGGCGCTGGATCTCCCGTTGCAGGCGCTCGGCGATGGTCAGGGCCATGTCCGGGGCACAGCCCGGCAGCAGGGCGGCAAACTCTTCGCCACCGATACGGCCGAACAGGTCGCCGCTGCGCAGCGCCGAGCGGCCGGTTTCGGCGATCCGCTGCAGCACCTGGTCGCCCGCCGGGTGGCCGTAGGTGTCGTTGATCAGCTTGAAGTCATCGATATCCAGCAGCAGGAACGCCAGCGGCGAGTCCTGTAGCCGGGCCTGCTCGAACTCGCGGTGGGCGCATTCGAAGAAGTGCCGGCGGTTGCTGCTGCCGGTCAGCACGTCGGTGGTCGCCAGGCGTTGCAGCTCGTCCTCCAGCACCTTCTTCTCGGTGATGTCCTCGGCGATCCCGACCACGATCACCCGCTGGCCCGGTTCGGCCTGGCGGCTGATGAAGCACTTGTCGCTGAGCCAGCGGATCTCGCCATCGGCGCTGATGATGCGGTACTCGCGATCTTCCACCGCGCCTTTTTCCAGCACCTCGGCCAGGCTGCGTTCGGCGTACTCCAGGTCGTCCGGGTAGATGCTGTTGCGCCATTCGTCGTAGTCGGCCAGCAGCAGCCCGGCCGAACGGCCGAAGATGCGCTCGTAGGCGGGGCTGACATAGAGCATCTGCCGCGCCTCCCAGTCGAAGGCCCAGAGCACCGCGTTGACGCTGACCAGCAGGGAACTGAACAGTTGCTCGCGCTCGCTCAGGCGCGCGACCTCGCCCTGCGCATGCACCAGTGCGAGCAGGGTTTCAGCGGCTTCCGGCCACTGCTTGAGCAAGGACGGTTTGGGTTTTTTTATCACCATCGGCACACATCTCACAGGGTAGGTCGCGCCCCGATCGGGCACGACGACACTGACAACCCGCCAGATTGGCGAAGTGCATTTGAGATAGAGGAATGGGCGCTAAGTTCCAATCGGCACGCCCCGGGACGAGGCATGCCGATCAGCGGTGTCAGGCGGTGGTGGGGCGCAGGGAGTAGGTTTTCAGTTGGCTGGCGAATTCGCGCAGCGACTGGATGCCGCTGGCCTCGGCCTCGTGGACCCAGTCCTTGATGGCGGCCAGCATGTCGTGGCCATTCGAGCTGGTCTTGATCCAGATCTGTTGCAGGGCCAGGCGTTTCTCGTAAATTGTCTTGAGCGCCTGGCTGTGTTCGAGCATGCCCTCGATGCGCAGGTGGTGCTTGTCGCTGAGCAGGCTGGTTTCCCGCGACAGCAGGCGTTTGGCCCGGTGGAATTTCTGGCGTACCGAATGATCGACCTTGGCCAGCTCCTGTTTCACCAGCGGGCCGATCACCAGCTTGCGGTATTGGGCCATGATCTGGAAGCGGTTGTTGAGGATCGCCATGGCGGTGTCCATGTCCAGGTGACCCTTGCCCTCGACCCGGTGGGCGATCGGCGCGACACGCTGTACCTTGGCCAGGCGCAGGAAGCTGAAAACCTTGATCCAGGCCCAGCCCAGGTCGAACTCCCACTTTTTCACCGAGAGCTTGGCCGAGTTGGGGTAGGTGTGGTGGTTGTTGTGCAACTCTTCGCCACCGATCAGGATGCCCCAGGGCATCAGGTTGGTCGCGGCGTCGCGGCATTCGAAGTTGCGATAGCCGACGGCATGGCCCAGGCCGTTGATCACGCCGGCGGCCCAGAAGGGGATCCACATCATCTGGATCGCCCAGATGGTGATGCCGATGGCACCGAACAGCAGCAGGTCGATGACGGCCATCAGGGCCACGCCGAGCAGCTTGTAGCGGCTGTAGAGGTTGCGTTCGATCCAGTCGTCCGGGCAGTTCTTGCCGTAGATGCGCAGTGTCTCGGCATTGCCCGCTTCGGCCCGGTACAGTTCGGCACCGGTGCGCAGCACGGTCGAGAGGCCGAGGATCACCGGACTGTGGGGATCGTCGACGGTTTCACATTTTGCGTGATGTTTACGGTGGATCGCCGTCCATTCGCGGGTATTCTGTGCCGTGGTCAGCCACAGCCAGAAACGGAAGAAGTGCTTGAGGCCGCCGTTGAGCTCCAGGGAGCGGTGGGCCGAATAGCGGTGCAGATAAACCGTGACGCCGACAATGGTCACGTGGGTCATCAACAGAGTGACCGCCACCAGTTGCCAGGCTGACAGGTCAAGAAAACCGTTGTACCACATAGGCTGTATGGCCCTCGAAAAAGTAAAGAACAGCCGTTGCATTATCACCGAGCCACCAGAGAAAACCAGTCGCCGTTTCAGATAAGAGTGCCGGGATGTTTCTTACTCTATAATTCCGGCCGGTTTGTAGGGCAATTTGGCATTTCTAGAGGGAATTAGCACCGCTTATGACAACTTCATACCGCAACGCCCTGAAGGCGGGGGTGTTGTACCTGTTGTTATCGATCCTTTGGATCCAGCTTAGCCAGCAGCTGTTGAGCAGCTTTTTCGATGAGCCAGAGCAACTGGTGCGCTGGCAGATCGTGCGTGGCTACCTGTGGGTCAGTGTCAGCGCGGTGCTGATTTTCCTGATTCACGCGCGTTACCAGCGGTTCGCCCAGGCCGCCCGCGAGCAGCAGTCCGCGGATGCCGGTGATGACCGAGAGCGCCTGCGCCAGGCCGCGGCGGTGTTCGACTGCACCCGTGAAGGGGTGCTGGTCACCAATCGCGAGGGGCTGATCGTCCACGTCAACCGGGCGTTCGTCGCCATTACCGGCTACCAGGAGGCCGAAGTACTGGGCCAGCGCCCGAACCTGTTCAAGTCGGGGCGTCACCCGGCGGAGTTCTACCAGAAGGTCTACCAGGCGCTGGAAGCGAGCGGCGAGTGGAGTGGCGAGATCTGGAACCGGCGCAAGAGCGGCGAAATCTATCCACAATGGCAGACGATCCGGGCGATCCGTGATGACCACGGTCAGCTCAGCCACTACGTCGCGGTATTCTCCGACATCAGTGCGATCAAGAACTCGCAGCAGGAGTTGAGCCAGCTGGCACATTACGACCCGCTGACCGGCCTGCCCAACCGCCTGCTGTTCTCCGACCGGGCAGCCCAGGCCCTGGCCTCGGCGCAGGTGCACAAGCGCGGTTGCGCCCTGCTGCTGATCGACCTCGACCATTTCAAGATCATCAACGACAGCCTCGGCCACAACATCGGCGACCAGTTGCTCAAGGCCGTGGGCGAACGCCTGCAGGGGCTGTTCGGCACGGGTATCAGCCTGGCACGGCTGGGCGGCGACGAGTTTGCCGTGCTGGCCGAGAACTGCCCGCAGGTGGTCCAGGCCGCGGCGCTGGCCCAGCGGGTGATCGAAGGCCTCAGGGAGCCGTTCCAGCTCGATGGCCACCAGTTGTTCATCAACGCCAGTATCGGCATCAGCCTGTTCCCCAGCGATGCGCTGAACGCCGAGCAGTTGCTGCGCAACGCCGATTCGGCGCTGTTCAAGGCCAAGAGCGCCGGCCGCGAAGGCTACGCGCTGTACACCGAGGAGCTGACCGCCCACGCCCAGCACCGCGTGGAAATGGCCGGCGAACTGCGCCGGGCGCTGGAACAGGGCGAGCTGCGGGTCTACTACCAGCCGGTACACGCCCTGCGGGGCAGCCGGCTGGTCGGGGTCGAGGCGCTGGTGCGCTGGGAGCACCCGCAGCGCGGGCTGGTCTCGCCTGGTGAGTTCATCCCGATCGCCGAGCGTACCGGGCTGATCGCCGAGATCGATGCCTGGGTCATGGAGCAGTCCTGCCGGCAGATGTGCCAGTGGCAGCAGGAGGGGCTGGCGCTGTCGTTCATCGCGGTGAACGTGTCCAGCCGCCTGTTTGCCCGGCGCGAGCTGTACCAGCAGGTGGCCAAGGTGCTCGACGAAACCGGCCTGGACCCGGCGCTGCTCGAATTGGAAGTGACCGAAAGTGCGGTGATGGACGATCCCGAAGTGGCGTTGGAACAACTGCATCGGTTGCGCGAGCTGGGCGTGAGCCTGGCGATCGACGACTTCGGCACCGGGTATTCCTCGTTGTTGCGGCTCAAGCGGTTGCCGGTGCAAAAGCTCAAGATCGACCAGGGCTTCGTCGCCGGCCTGCCGTGGGACGAGGACGATGCGGCGATCGTCCGGGTGGTGATCGCCCTGGCACAGAGCATGGGCATGCAGGTGCACGCCGAAGGTATCGAGCAGCAGGAGCAGGCGCGCTTCCTGCTCGAACAGGGTTGCGACCTGGGGCAGGGCTACTGGTTCGGCCGGCCGGTGCCGGCGCCGAGGCTCGATTGGCAACACTCGCCTGCTATCGCCTGACTGGTGTGGCGAGGGGGCTTGCCCCCGTTCGGCTGCGAAGCAGCCGTCAATCTGTCGCTGCGGTTTACCTGAAAAGACGAGGTCGCTGATTTCAGGGGCGCTTCGCACCCCAGCGGGGGCAAGCCCCCTCGCCACGAGAGCTCGCCTGTTGCACGGAATGTTTCAGCCCCTTCGTTTTGCCGGCCCTTTCGTAAGGTGAATTCAGTTATATCAAAATTCTTAAATAGTATTTTTAAGAATAACTACGCCTGTCTAAGATTGCTCCAACGCCATAAAGCAGTGCCGCCACTGCCGCGGCAACTCTCATTTCAGGAGCACGACCATGAGCGCATCTCTGCGTAGCGTTGACGGCCAGGACGAAGCAACCATTCTGCGTGAGATTCAGAGCGCCTTGCGCGACCTGCGTTTCGGCGCGGTCGAGATCACCGTGCACAACGCCCAGGTGGTGCAGATCGAGCGCAAGGAAAAATTCCGCCTGCAGAACCCCGGCAACAAGCCCAGCTGAACATCGCTACACCCTCTGAGCCCTCAGAGGCCCGACTGGTCAACCAGAGGGCGCATCCTTCAATGCCCCCCCTCTACGAAAGACAGCAGCGTTCAGGCTCGAATGCGGACCTGATGCGCCATAAGAAAAAGCCAATACCTCATATTTTTCGGGAGCTTCACCATGTCGTCGATTCGCCGTTACGCCCTGGCCGCGCTCGCCAGCGCCGTGTTTGCCGGTTCCGCCGTTGCCAAGGATTACGAACTGCTCAACGTGTCCTATGACCCGACCCGTGAGCTGTACCAGGACTACAACGCCGAATTCACCAGCTTCTGGAAGCAGGCCCATCCCGGCGACAACGTGAAGATCCAGCAGTCCCACGGTGGCTCCGGCAAACAGGGCCGCGCGGTGATCGACGGCCTGCGCGCCGACGTGGTGACCCTGGCCCTGGCCGGCGACATCGACGAAATCGCCAAGCTCGGCAAGACCCTGCCCGAGGACTGGCAGAAGCGCCTGCCGGACGCCAGCACCCCGTACACCTCGACCATCGTGTTCCTGGTGCGCAAGGGCAACCCGAAAGGCATCAAGGACTGGGGCGACCTGATCAAGAAAGACGTGTCGGTCATCACCCCGAACCCGAAAACCTCCGGCGGCGCCCGCTGGAACTTCCTCGCGGCCTGGGCCTACGGCCTGAAATCCGGCGGCAGCGAAGCCAAGGCCGAGGAATACGTGAAGGAGCTGTTCAAGCACGTGCCGGTCCTGGACACCGGGGCTCGCGGCTCGACCATCACCTTCGTCAACAACGGCCAGGGCGACGTCCTGCTGGCCTGGGAAAACGAAGCCTTCCTGGCACTGAAGGAAGACGGCGGCGCCGACAAGTTCGACATCGTCGTGCCGTCCCTGTCGATCCTCGCCGAGCCACCGGTCGCGGTGGTCGACAAGAACGCCGAGAAGAAGGGCAACACCGAGATCGCCACCGAGTACCTCAAGCACCTGTACAGCCCGGCCGGTCAGGAAATTGCCGCGAAGAACTTCTACCGTCCGCGTGACGAGAAGGTTGCCGCCAAGTACGAGAAGCAGTTCCCGAAACTGCAACTGGTGACTATCGACAAGGACTTCGGCGGCTGGAAGACTGCCCAACCGAAATTCTTCAATGACGGTGGCGTGTTCGACAAGATCTACCAGGCCCAGTGACCGGGATCGGTAGTCTGAAATAAGCCAAGCTCAGGGCCCCGGATTGCATTCGGGGCTTTCGTGCATCAAAACCAAGGACTCTTATGTCGCGTCGTATCTCCCCCGTCATACCCGGCTTCGGGCTGACGCTGGGCTACACCTTGGTGTACCTCAGCCTGATTGTGCTCATACCGCTGGCGGCGATGTTCGTGCATGCCGCCCAACTCACCTGGGACCAGTTCTGGAACATCATCTCGGCGCCACGGGTGATCGCGGCGCTGAAGCTGAGCTTCGGCACCGCCCTGTACGCGGCGATCATCAACGGCATCATCGGCACGCTGCTGGCCTGGGTGCTGGTGCGCTACACCTTCCCCGGTCGCAAGATCATCGATGCGATGGTCGACCTGCCGTTCGCCCTGCCCACCGCCGTCGCCGGTATCGCGCTGACCGCGCTGTACACCCCGACCGGGCTGGTCGGACAGTTCGCCGCCGACCTGGGCTTCAAGATCGCCTACACCCCGCTGGGCATCACCCTGGCGCTGACCTTCGTGACCCTGCCGTTCGTGGTCCGCACGGTCCAGCCGGTGCTGGCCGACATCCCTCGTGAGGTCGAGGAGGCTGCGGCCTGCCTGGGTGCCAGGCCGTTGCAGGTGTTCCGCCATATCCTCGTGCCGGCGCTGCTGCCCGCCTGGCTGACCGGCTTCGCCCTGGCCTTTGCCCGGGGCGTCGGCGAGTATGGTTCGGTGATCTTCATCGCCGGCAACATGCCGATGAAGACCGAGATCCTGCCGCTGCTGATCATGGTCAAGCTCGACCAGTACGACTACACCGGCGCAACCTCCATCGGCGTGCTGATGCTGGTGGTTTCCTTTGTCCTGTTGCTGCTGATCAACCTGCTGCAGCGGCGTATCGAAACCCCATAAGGAGGCGCGAACATGTCCCAATCGTCCATTGCGGCCGCTTCCTCGGCCAATGCCGCGCGGCGTGGCAGCGCCACCTCGCGGCTCGTGTTGATCAGCCTCGGCTGGCTGGTCTTCGCGCTGTTCCTGCTGTTGCCGCTGTTCATCGTGGTGTCCCAGGGCCTCAAGCTCGGCCTGGGTGCGTTCTTCACCGCGATCTTCGAGCCCGATGCGCTGTCGGCGCTGAAACTGACGGTGATCGCGGTGCTGATCTCGGTGCCGCTGAACCTGGTGTTCGGCGTCAGCGCCGCCTGGTGCGTGAGCAAGTACAGCTTCCGCGGCAAGAGCATCCTGGTGACCCTGATCGACCTGCCATTCTCGGTCTCGCCGGTGATCGCCGGCCTGGTCTACGTGCTGATGTTCGGTGCCCAGGGGCTGTTCGGCCCGTGGCTGGTCGACCATGACATCCAGATCGTCTTCGCCCTGCCGGGCATCGTCCTGGCGACCATCTTCGTCACCGTGCCCTTCGTCGCCCGTGAACTGATCCCGCTGATGCAGGAACAGGGCACCCAGGAAGAAGAGGCCGCCCGGTTGCTGGGCGCCAATGGCTGGCAGATGTTCTGGCATGTCACCGTGCCGAACATCAAGTGGGGCTTGATCTACGGCGTGGTGCTCTGCACGGCGCGGGCGATGGGCGAGTTCGGCGCGGTGTCGGTGGTTTCCGGGCACATTCGCGGGGTGACCAACACCTTGCCGCTGCACGTCGAGATCCTCTACAACGAATACAACCACGTGGCCGCGTTCGCCGTGGCGAGCCTGTTGCTGATCCTGGCGCTCTTCATCCTGCTGCTCAAGCAGTGGAGCGAAAACCGTATCAACCGCCTGCGCGCCAGCGCCGCGGAGGAATAAGTCATGTCGATCGAAGTCCGTAACGTCAGCAAGAACTTCAACGCTTTCAAGGCCCTGAACAGCATCAACCTGGACATCAGCAGCGGCGAGCTGGTGGCCCTGCTCGGTCCGTCCGGCTGCGGCAAGACCACCCTGCTGCGGATCATCGCCGGGCTGGAAACCCCGGATGCCGGCAACATCGTGTTCCACGGCGAAGACGTGTCCGGCCACGACGTGCGTGATCGCAACGTCGGTTTCGTGTTCCAGCACTACGCGCTGTTCCGCCACATGACCGTCTTCGACAACGTCGCCTTCGGCCTGCGCATGAAGCCGAAAAACCAACGGCCGAACGAAAGCCAGATCGCCACCAAGGTGCACGAACTGCTGAACATGGTGCAGCTGGACTGGCTGGCCGATCGCTATCCGGAGCAGTTGTCCGGTGGCCAGCGCCAGCGGATCGCCCTGGCCCGTGCCTTGGCGGTGGAGCCGAAGGTACTGCTGCTGGACGAGCCGTTCGGTGCGCTGGATGCCAAGGTCCGCAAGGAACTGCGCCGCTGGCTGGCACGCCTGCACGAAGACATCAACCTGACCTCGGTGTTCGTGACCCATGACCAGGAAGAGGCCATGGAAGTCGCCGATCGCATCGTGGTGATGAACAAGGGCGTGATCGAGCAGATCGGCTCGCCGGGCGAGGTCTACGAGAACCCGGCCAGCGATTTCGTCTACCACTTCCTCGGTGACTCCAACCGCTTGCACCTGGGCGAGGACAACCACGTGCTGTTCCGCCCGCACGAGGTGTCGCTGTCACGGCATGAGCTGGAGGATCACCACGTCGCCGAAGTGCGCGACATCCGTCCGTTGGGCGCGACCACCCGGGTGACGCTGAAGGTGGAAGGCCAGAGCGAGTTGATCGAGGCCGAGGTGGTCAAGGACCACGACAGTCTGATCGGCCTGGCGCGGGGCGAGACGTTGTTCTTCAAGCCGAAGGTCTGGCAAAAGCTGGCCAGCGTCTGACAGGGCGCTGGGCGGTATTTGGGGCAGGTCACCTTCTTGAGACGAGTGGTCTTGTGTGGCGAGTGGGCTTGCCCACGCTGGGCTGCGAAGCGGCCCTAAAACCCGTGATCGCGTTGTGTCAGACAGAATGAGGCGCCTGGCTTTAGGGGCGCTTCGCGCCCCAGCGTGGCGGTGCGGCGTCCCGACAAGCCCACTCGCCACAGAAGGCCCTCTGCTACAGAGAGCCTTTCCCCACAAACCCGGTTACCGCTCCAATCAGGCCGCCGCGCGCTTCTCGCGCAACTGCACCACCCCCGCCCGCGCCTCGATCTCCTGCTTGAGCGCCTTGCGCAGCCCCAGCAGGAACGCCAGCTCGGCGACCACGAACAACGGCCCGACGATCAGCCCGCTGATGTCGTCGACGAACGCCGGCTTGCGTCCCTCGTAGTAATGCCCGATGAACTGGATCACCCAGCCGACCACGAACAGACCGATCCCGGCGCTCAACCAGACCATCGTGCTCTGTGCGGCGATCGTCTGGCCTAGCCAAACGGATAGGCCCAGCAGCACCGTCATCAGCACCCCGAGGGCCACTTCCAGGCGCAGGTAGAACCATGCCGAAGCCACCGTCAGAAGTACCGCAGGGGTCAGCCAGAGCCCGGCCACCGGCCATCCAGGGCGCGACAGCAGGGTCGCGACGGCGATCACGATCAGCGGGATTCCGATGAAATGGCTGGCAATATTCCGCGGATCACGGTGGTACGCCGCATATTGACTGAGATGCTCGACGAGGTTTTTCATTGTTATTCCTCCTGTAGGGTGATGGGATCATGCCCTGCTCGAAAACTTTGCGCTGTCGGCTACCCGACAATCGTCTCGGAGTTCCCATGGAAGTATCTGCCTGGCGTTCACGCCTGCTGACGGGTCACTGGTTCAGCAATCTGCCGGCTCACTTGCAGGATAGCCTGCTGGCGGCGGCCAAGGGCCGGCGCCTGACGCCTGGCCAGCGGCTGTTCAAGCGCGGCGACCCGCCCTGCGGCCTTTACGCGGTGCTCGAAGGCTCGGTACGGGTCGGTGCGGTCAGCGAGAAGGGCAAGGAAGCCCTGCTGAGCGTGATCGAGTTGCCGTACTGGTTCGGCGAGATCTCGTTGTTCGACGGCCTGCCGCGTACCCACGACGCCTATGCGGTGGGCCATACCATCCTGCTGCAGGTGCCGCAGGGCGTGTTGCTGCAACTGCTGGATGAACATCCCGAGTACTGGCGGCATTTCGCCCTGTTGATGAGCCAGAAACTGCGGCTGACCTTCATCGGCCTGGAGCAGCTGAGCCTGCTGCCGGCCCGCGCGCGGCTGGCACACCGGCTGCTGCAGATCGCCGAGGGTTATGGCGAGCTCAACCACTCGCGACAATTGATCCCGCTGTCCCAGGACCAGTTGGCCTCGATGCTGTCACTGACGCGGCAGACGACCAACCAGATCCTCAAGGGGTTTCAGGACGAGGGCATCGTGCACCTGAACTATGGCGAAATCGAGATCATCGACCTGGCGCGCCTGCGGGCTGCCGCTGAAAGCTGATCTGTGGAGGTTCCATGGTTGTGGGCAGGCTTTGTGGGCCTATTCGCGGATAAATCCGGCTCCCACGGTCCTGCTGCGTCTGCCTTAGTTCCTGGGAGACTGTTCTGCCGCTCATCAGTTGCGGGCTAAAGACAGTTGGCTCCCACAAGGTTCGTGACTTTCGCAAAGGCTGTGCACACCACAACTGTGGGAGCCGGCGGTCCGGCGCCCCGGTTTATCCGCGAAGGCGTCCCTGAGCCTTGCCAAGGCTCCAGCGCCTCAACGCAAACCGTCGCGAAACTGCCCCGGCGTGAGCCCGGTCCAGCGCTTGAATGCCCGGCTGAAGCTGCTGGTATCGGCAAACCCCAGCAGGTAGCTGATTTCACTCAGTGAGCACTGCGGATCGCGCAGGTGCAGCAGCGCCAGGTTCTCCCGGCATTCGTTGAGCAGCGTGTCATAGCGGCAGCCCTCGTCGGCCAGGTGCCGCTGCAGGCTGCGCAGGCTCAGGTGCAGGGCCTGGGCGATGCGTTCGGCCGACGGTTCGCCTTCCGGCAACTGCGCCTCGATGGCCTGGCGCACCTTGCGTTCCCAGGTCAGCGGCTTGAGCTGCGCCAGGGTGCGATTGAGCACTGCCTCGTTGTGTTCGGCCAGCTCCGGGTTGGCGTCGTCCAGGTGGCTGTCGAAGTCGCTGCAGGCGAACTCCAGGCGATCCTCGGCGGCGGCGAAGTACACCGGTGCGCGGAACACCGTGTGCCAGGGCTTGGGATCGGCCGGTTCGGTGCGCCGCAAGTGCACGGCCAGTGGCGCATATTCGCGGCCCAGGCGGTTGCGGCAGGTGCGTACGTAGATCGCCGCGAACGCGTCGATGGCTTCCGGGGCCGGCTCGGGGCTGTCCTTGGGGACCCGCAGGTAGAAGCAGTAGCGCTCGCCTTCACGGCTCAGTTCCAGCTCCAGGGCGTCGCTGACCACCGGGTGATACCGCACGATCCGTTCGAATACCTCGCGCAGGCTGCCGCTGGCGACCAGCGCATAACCGAGGGCATGAAAGGTGGTCGGGCTGACGAACCGCGACACCCGCAGGCCGATTGCCGGGTCGCCGCTGTTTGCGACCGCCAGTTGCCACAGGCGGGTGGTGGCCGACAGCGGGTAGCGGGCGTTGGGATCGTCCATCAGCTGCGGGTCGACCCCGGCCTCGCGGCACAGGGATGCGCTGTCGAGTCCAAGGGCGTCGAGCTGCTTGCGCAGGGCGCGGGTCCAGCTGGAAAGCGAGGTCGGTTCAGGCATGTTGGCGCGTCCGGTCAACGGGTTGGCGTTCGCGGCTACGGCCTCCAGGGATGCTACGGCGCAAGATGCGAACATCAATGACCAGAGGATGGAATCATGGAAGGTGTTTGCGCAAGTCCCCAGGCCGCGAATATTCAGGCCATGGACGATCAGCAGCGTTCCGCGCGCATTCGTGAGGTGGTGCTGGCCCGTGGCGTCGAGCTGCGCCGGCGCTACCCGCTGCTCAACCACCAGGACGCCCTCGGCGCGGGCATCCTGGCCTTTGCCCTGGCCGGCATGATCGGCTCGGCGGCGCTCTACATCGAGGGTTACCTGGCGTGGTGGGCGTGCCTGCTGATCAACGCCTTCCTGGCTTCGCTGACCCACGAGCTGGAGCACGACCTGATCCACAGCATGTATTTCCGTAAGCAGCGCGTGCCGCACAACCTGATGCTGGCGCTGGTCTGGCTGGCACGGCCGAGCACCATCAACCCGTGGGTGCGCCGTCACCTGCACCTCAACCATCACAAGGTCTCGGGCACCGAGGCCGACATGGAGGAACGGGCGATCACCAACGGCGAACCCTGGGGCCTGGCGCGGCTGCTGATGGTCGGCGACAACGTCATGTCGGCGCTGATCCGCGCGGGGCGGGCGAAGACCTGGGCGCACCGGCGCAGCATCCTCAAGCGCGTGGCGTTGGTCTATGCACCGCTGGCGCTGCTGCACTGGGGGGCGTGGTATGTGTTCCTGGGCTTCCATGGCGCCAACGGCGTCGCCGCGTTGCTGGGCGGTTCGATCGACTGGTCGGCCGGGACCCTGGCGACGATGCGGGTGATCGACATCGCCGCGGTGGTGATCATCGGGCCGAACGTGTTGCGCACCTTCTGCCTGCATTTCATCAGCTCGAACATGCACTACTACGGTGACGTCGAGCCGGGCAACGTGATCCAGCAGACCCAGGTGCTCAACCCCTGGTGGCTCTGGCCGTTGCAGGCGTTCTGCTTCAACTTCGGCAGCACCCACGGCATTCATCACTTCGTGGTCAAGGAACCGTTCTATATCCGCCAACTGACCGCGCCGGTGGCGCACCAGGTGATGGCCGAGATGGGCGTGCGCTTCAATGATTTCGGCACGTTTGGCCGGGCGAATCGCTTTGTGCGCGAGGATCGGGGCAGTGTACAAGAGGTGAGCCGCGCTCGGGCCTGAGTGTGTGGTTGGTTACCTGTGGCGAGCGGGCTTGCCCGCGCTCGACTGCAAGGCAGTCGTAAAGTCGGCACGCACGGTGTACCTGATGCTACGCATGGATTGGTTTTGGGGCTGCTTTGCAGCCCTACGCGGGCAAGCCCGCTCGCCACAGGAGTAAGGCTCAATCCGGCTGGAATGGCGAGGCGCTCAGGATCACCCCGGTTTCCTCGACATATTGCTGCCAATGCCCGATCAGGGCCTGCAGCCGCTCCGGCCGGACCTCGGCCAGGTCGTGGATCTCGCCCGGGTCCTGGCTCAGGTCATACAGTTGCCAGGTCGCCGGGCCCACCGGGCCGGGGATGTACACCGCCTTCCAGTGCCCCTGGCGAATCGCCCGGCGGCCGAACAGCTCCCAACCGGTAACGGTGTGCTCGTCGTGGACCTGCGCAGTCTCGCCGGACAGGAAACCCAGCCACGACTTGCCGCGCAACGGCGCCACATTCCGGCCGTGCCAGCGCTTGCCCGGATGACGCACGCCAGCCAGGTCGAGCAGGGTCGGGGTGATGTCCATCACCGTGGCAAAGCCATGGCTGATCTGCCCGGGCCGGGTCAGCGGCGGATAGTGCAGCAAGGCCGGCACGCGAATGCCGCCTTCGGTGGTGAAGGCCTTGAACAGCCGTGACGGCGCTGTGGCCGCCTGGGCCCAGGCCGGGCCGTACCAGACGTAGGAGTTGGCCCGGCCGATGTTCTCCAGGCTGTTGTCGTAATGCCGGTCCAGGTAGCCGAGCAGTTCCGGGCCGAACTTGGGAAAGGCTTCCAGCAGGGCGCCCTCGGCGCCGTTGTCGGACATGAACAGGATGAAGGTGTTGTCCAGCAGGCCCTGTTTGCGCAGGTAATCCACGACCCGGCCGATGTTCCAGTCCATCCGCTCGACCATCGCCGCATAGACCTCCATCGCCCGCGCCGAGCGCTGGCGCTGTTCCTCGCTCAGCGACTTCCACTCGGCGGTGAGACCGAGCAGCGGGTGCGGTTCTATCTCGCTGTCGATCAGCCCCAACTGCCGGAGTTTTTCCAGGCGCTCCCGGCGCAGGACTTCAGGGCCAGCGTCATAGCGGCCCTTGTAGCGAGCGACCACCTCGGCCGGTGCCTGCAACGGCCAGTGCGGCGCGGAAAACGGCAGGTAGGCGAAGAACGGCTGGCTCTGGTCGCGTTCCTTGAGGTACTGCAGCAGCTTGTCGGCGAAGGCGTCGGAGGAGTAGAAATCCTCTGGCAGTTGCTCGACGAAATCCTGGTCCTCGATGTACAGCGCCGGGGTCGACTTGAGCAGTCCCGGGGTGGTCTCGTCGTAGGTCGGCTCGAAACCGTAGTGGTTGGCGGCACCGGGCAGCAACGAGAACGAGCGCTGGAAACCGCGGGCATGCGGCGCCTGTTCGGCGGTCAGGCCCAGGTGCCACTTGCCGCTGATCCAGGTCTGGTAGCCGGACTCGCGCAGCAGTTCGGGCAGCGCCACCACGCGATCGTTGAGATAGCCCTCGTAGCCTGGCTTGCCGATCAGCTCCGGGGTCAGCGCCTCGGCCATGGTGCCGATGCCGGCGATATGGTGGTCGGTGCCGGTCAGCAGCATCGACCGGGTCGGCGAGCAGGTCGGTGCGGTGTGGAAGTCGGTCAGGCGCAGGCCGCCATGGGCCAGCGCATCGAGATTCGGCGTGGCGATCTCGCCACCGAAGGCGCCGAGGTCGGAAAAACCGAGGTCGTCGGCCAGGATCACCAGGAAATTCGGGCGTTGCGCCATGTCGGGGTTCCTCTCAGCAGGCGATGAAGGTCAGGGGCAGGTCGCGGATCTGTTCGGGCGCAGGCGGCTGGTAGTGATCGTCGCGGGTCAGCTCGTGCAGCAGTTCCTCGCGCAGGCGATGGAAGTCGAAGCCGCTGCGCTGGCGCGGATGGGGCAGGGCGATCTCGACCACGCGCTTGATCCGTCCGGGGCGCGGCTCCATCACCACCACCCGGTCGGCGAGGAAAATCGCCTCTTCCACGTCGTGGGTGACCAGCAGCGTGGTGATGCTGGCGCGCTCGCGGATCGCCAGCAGCTCATCCTGCATCTGCTGGCGGGTCAGTGCGTCGAGGGCGCCGAACGGTTCGTCCAGCAACAGGATGCGCGGGCTGGCCACCAGTCCACGGGCGATCGCCACGCGTTGGGCCATGCCGCCGGACAGCTGGTGCGGGTAGGCGCGGGCGAAGTCGGCCAGGCCAACCAACTGGATGAAGTCACGGATGCGTCGCTGGCGTTCGTCGTTGCCCAGCGCTTCGTTGACCAGGCCCAGGCCGATGTTGTCCTCGACCGTCAGCCAGGGAAACAGCCGATGTTCCTGGAAGACGATGCCGCGCTCGCTGCCGATGCCGTCGATCAACTGGCCGTCGATGCGAATCTCGCCGCGAAAGGCGGTGTCCAGGCCGACCAGCAGGCGTAGCAGGGTGGACTTGCCGCAGCCGCTGGAGCCAACGATGGCGACGAATTCGCCCTCGGCGATGTCCAGGCTGAAATTGTCGATGGCCTGCAGTTCGGCGCCGTCGACGTCGAAGGATTTGCCGACCTGGTTGAAGCTGACCAAGGGTGCGTTCATGCGTGTCTCCAGCGGGTGGCGCGGGTTTCAAGGCGTTGTCCGAGCAGGTTGATCAGGGCGCCGGTGAGACCGACCACGAGCATGCCGGCCATGATCACGTCCATTCGCAGCAGTTGCTGGGCGCCGATCATCAGTGAGCCGATGCCGCCGTTGGACGGCATGAAGTATTCGGCGCCGAGGGTGCCCAGCCAGGCATAGATCAGGCTCAGGCGCAGCCCGGCGAAGATCCCTGGCGCGGCGCCGGGCAGGACCAGTTTGCCCAGCCGCTGCCACAGGCCCAGGCGCAGCACCCGGGCCGCCTCGGTCAGTTGGGGCGAGAGGTGGGCGACGCTGCGCTGGGTGGCGATGAACAGCGGGAAGAACGCCGCGAGACCGACGAACACCACCTTGGCCCATTCACCCAGGCCGAACCAGGCGGTGATCAGTGGCACCCAGGCGAAGATCGCGATCTGGCGCAGTGCCGACAGGCTCGGGCCGAGCAGGCGTTCGCCGGTCTTCGACAGCCCCAGCAGCAAGCCCAGGCCGAGGCCCAGCGAACCGCCGAGCAACAGGCCGGCGAAGGTGCGTTTCAGGCTCAGGCCGAGGCTGCCCGGCAGGCTGCCGTCGAGCAGGCCGCTCCAGGTGCCATGCAGCACCGCCAGGGGGCTGGCGAGGATGCTGCCGTCGACCCACTCGAGTTCGCTCGCCAGTTGCCAGAGCACCAGCAGCGTCAGCGGCAGCAGCCACGGTTGCAGGCGTTGCCAGCCGTGGTAGCGCGGACCGCGGGGAATCTGCGCGGTGGCCGGGTGCGGCCAGTGCACCAGGCGCCGGTCGAGCAGGGCGATGCCGCGATCCATCAGCACGCCGATCACACCGATGACCAGGATGCAGACGAAGACGATGTCGAGCATGAACAACTGGCGGGCATAGACCATCAGGTAGCCGATACCCTCGCTGGAGGCCAGCAGTTCCACCGCGAGCAGCGAGGTCCAGCCGGCGGCCAGGGCCAGGCGCAGGCCGGCCATGAATGCGGGGAGTGCGGCCGGCAGGATCAGCCGGCGCACCAGCAGGTACGGCGACAGCCGCAGCACCACCGCCGCTTCGCGCAGGCGCGGCTGGGCATCGCGCACGCCGACCAGGGTGTGCAGGGTCACGGGGACCACGATGGCCTTGATCAGCACCACCAGCTTGAGCAGTTCGCCGATGCCGAAGAACACCATGAACAGCGGAATCCAGGCCAGCGTCGGAATCTGCGCCAGGGCGTTGAAGGTGGGGAGCACCAGGCGTTCGGCGCGGCGGCTGAAACCGAGACTGGCGCCGAACAGCGCACCGATGCCGACCCCGGCGAGCAGCCCGTACAGCAGCCGTTGCAGACTTATCCACAAGTGGCTCCACAACTCGCCGCTGCCCAGCTCCAGGGCACTCTGCGCGACCAGCGCCGGTGACGGCAGGACCTGCTCGCTCATCCAGTGCTGGCGGCTGGCGGTCCACCACAGGGCGGCGAGGGCCAGGGGCAGCAGCCAGGGCAACAGACGCTGGCCGAGGTTGGGCCACGGTTTGCGGTTCCCGTCGGGTGGCAGCGTCAGCGGCAGGCTGAGGAGAGAAACACGGGCCATGGCAGACCTCCGTTGTCGGTTTTCCGGGCGATGCACGGCGTCAGGATCTATATGCTTGTTAGATCTATAAATAATCTTATCGATGCTATTGGGAGATAAGAAAAAGCCATTTAAGGCCTGTGGGGAGCCGGCATCCAATGCATTCGGAGAATATTTTCCATGCATTTCCCGCATATCCCCGCAGGGTGGCGGTTTCACTGCTTATATTTCCAAAAGTTACTAAAATGTGAATTATTAGTATTTTATTGTTGGTTCGAACTGTGCCTACCTTCAGCGCCTCGAAGCCTTTCGCCAAGGAGCACCACGATGAAAACCCTGTTCAACGGCCGCCTCACCCGGCTCTTCGCCAGCACCGCGCTGGCTGGCGTGCTCGGCTGCCTGTCGCTGACCGCAGCCGCCGCCGAGGTCAAGGAAATCCGTATCGCGGTGCCCGACCTGAGCGCCGGTACCCAGCACAGCGGCGGTGGCGTGGTGGATGTGCTGCGCAGCCAGCAGATCCTGGAAAAGGCCTTTGCCGACCAGGGCATCAAAATCCAGTGGAATTTCTTCAAGGGAGCGGGCCCGGTGATCAACGAGGCGATCGCCAACGGCCAGGTGGACTTCGCCTACCTGGGTGACCTGGCAGCCATCATCGGCAAGTCCAACGGGCTGGATACACGGCTGCTCAGTGCCACCGCGCGTGGAATCAAGCAGTACCTGGGCGTGGTCCCGGGTTCGGGGATCAATTCCCTGCAGGACCTCAAGGGCAAGCGCGTGGCGGTGTTCCGGGGAACCGCCTGCCAGCTGTCCTTCGATGCCGCGCTGGCCAGCCAGGGCCTGAGCGAGAAGGACATCAAGGTCATCAACCTGGACTTCAGCGCGGCGGTGGCGGCACTGGCGGCGAAACAGGTCGATGCCTCCTGGGGCGGTTCGAACCTGACAGCGCTGCAGGCCAAGGGCCTGGCGGAGCTGCCGGTGACGACCAGGACCCTGGGTGGAGCAGGCAGCATCCAGAGCGTGCTGCTGGGCTCGGGAGCCTTCGTCGATGCCCATCCGGAGCTGGTCGCCAAGCTGCTCAAGGCGCAACAGCAGGCGGTGGACTGGCTGACGCAGGAGAGCAACAGGGACGCCTATGTCCAGCTGGTGTCCGGGCTGGCGAGTTATCCACAGCTGATTCTGCAGCAGGACCTCAAGGACGAGAAACTGAGCGAGATCTTCCCCTCGCAGCTCGACCCGGTGTTCCTCGGCAAGCTGCAGGACTCGGTGGACCTGGCGGCGCAGCAGAAGCTGATTCGCAAGCCGTTCAAGGTGGCGGACTGGGTGGCGCCGAACCTGGCGGCGGCGGGGCTCTGACCAGCGCTGTTCTTTAGGCTATGAACGAAATCGCTTGAAACTTGGTTATGCGGCGTTAAAAACCGGCTCGGAATGCTCATTGACAACCAGTCAAGTCGGGCGCGACCCCGGGCGTTCCTCGCCGGTTTTTGCCTTGCCTAACCTGCGTTTCAAACAATTTCGTACACAGCCTAGGGCCTGTTCGCGGATAAACCGGGGCGCCGGACCGCCGGCTCCCACAGTTTTGCGTCGATCACAAGATTTGTGGTCGGCACAGTACCTTGTGGGAGCAGGATTCATCCGCGAAAGGGGTCTTCAGACCGCCACCCGCTCCTCCAGGTTATCCACAGCCACCAGCGTTTCGATCATCGCCCGCGCCGCCGGTGACAAGCGGAATCCGGTGCGGCTGACGATGCCGCAGCGCGCGCTCAGGTTCTCGATGTTCTGCGGCAGGTTGCGCCAGTGCAACTGCACCAGCGAACCCTTTTCCACATCCTCCTCGAAGGCCTCGCGACTGCCCAGGCCGATCGCATTGGAACGACGGACGATCTTCACCAACGCCGGAAAATGCTCGGTCTCGATATTCGGCGAAAAGTCCATGCGACCACTCAGGTTCGCCAACAGCTTGCGGATACCCGGCGGAATCAGCGTGGCCGCCAGCGGGTAATCGAACATGTCGTTGGTCGACAGGCTCTCCTTGGCCAGTAACGGGTGTCCGGGCCGGCAGAAGAACACGCCGCCACGGGGCCGCAGTGCCTGGGTCTGGAAGTTCGGGTCGGCCTCGAAATGGCGAATGTCGGCAATGAAGAACTCGATCTCCTCGCGGCTCAGGCTGCGGCTGAGCCGTTCCCAGTTATCCACACGGAAGCGGGTGTGGACCTTCGGGTGCGCATTGAGAAACCGCGCCACCGCCTCCGGCACCAGCTTCACCGCCGGAGCCGGGCCACAGCCGAAGCGCAGTTCGCCGGCATCGAGCTTGGTCATCTGCGTCACTTCGGCACTGAGCAGCGCCGCGCCCTGCACCAGACTCAGCGCGTGCTGCAGCACCACCTGGCCCTCGGGAGTGGGGCGCAGGTCCTTGTTGCCACGGTCCACCAGCACGCAGCCGAACTCCTGTTCCAGGCCCTGGATACTGCGGCTGAAGGCCGGCTGGGTGATGCCCATCGCGTCCGCCGCACGGACGAAGCTGCGGTGTTCGTTGAGGGCGATGAAGTAACGCAACTGGCGAAGATCCATATGCTTTCCCGGCATCCGAAAAATAGCTCGAAGGTATTTGCGACGAGCTGGGCTTGAGGTTTTAAATGCAAGCTCTTATTCCGTCAACGAAGCATGTGAATATCTATTAGATCTAAATTGAATATAGATAGAGCGTTGTTTCGCTGCGGCTCAAACCGTAAGCAGTCGACGAGGGTCCTTCCATGAGCAATGCCGCACTTGCTGTAAAACCTGCCGTACACGCCCTGGACATTCATCCGGTGGCCGGTCGTATCGGAGCCGAGATCCGTGGGATCGCGCTTTCCGGCGAGCTGGATGCCAGCGTCATCGAGGCGATCCAGCAGGCGCTGTTGCAGTACAAGGTGATCTTCTTCCGGGGCCAGACCCACCTCGACGACCAGAGCCAGGAGGCGTTCGCCCAATTGCTCGGCGAGCCGGTGGCGCACCCGACGGTGCCGGTGCGCGATGGCACCCGCTACCTGATGGAACTGGACGGCACCCAGGGCCAGCGCGCCAACTCCTGGCACACCGACGTGACCTTCGTCGACGCCTATCCGAAAGCCTCGATCCTGCGCTCGGTGCTGGCCCCGGCGTCCGGTGGCGACACGGTGTGGGCCAACACGGCGGCGGCCTACGACGAGTTGCCGGCGGAGTTGCGCGAGCTGGCGGACAAGCTCTGGGCGGTGCACAGCAACGAGTACGACTACGCCGGGCTGCGGCCGAACGTTTCGGCGGAGAAACAGGAGCGCTATCGCCAGGTGTTCACCTCCACCGTGTACGAGACCGAACACCCGGTGGTGCGTGTGCACCCGATCAGCGGCGAGCGCAGCCTGCTGCTGGGGCACTTCGTCAAGCGCATCAAGGGGTACGTGCCCGCGGACTCGGCGCACCTGTTCGGCCTGCTGCAGAGCCATGTGACACGCCTGGAGAACACCGTGCGCTGGCGCTGGCAGACGGGTGACGTGGCGATCTGGGACAACCGCGCGACCCAGCACTACGCGGTGGACGACTACGGCACCCAGGAACGCATCGTGCGCCGGGTGACGCTCAAGGGCGAGGTGCCGGTGGGGGTGCAGGGGCAGCGTAGCCAGACCCTGCGCGGGGCTTGAACCCGAAGGGATGCCGACTGTGGTGGTATCGGTCTGTGGCGAGCGGGCTTGCCCGCGCTGGGACGCAACGCGTCCCCAAAACCTGCTACCGCGTTTTATCGGATATATCACGATGTCTGGTTTCAGGGGTGCCTTGCACCCCAGCGCGGGCAAGCCCGCTCGCCACAGGTTCCTGTTGAGCCAGGACTCGTTTGTTCAGTCACCAAACCCCGATCTGCACCACCTTCTCCGTCTCCGGCTCGCCATAGCGGAACCGCTGCCCGCGCAGGTCGATTTCCTCGTGGCTGATGGTGGTCCGGCGCTTGAGGCCACGCAGCCAGTCGAGCAGATAGCCCAGGTGTTCCTCGCGCACCGTGGCGAACGCCGGGTCGGCGCCCAGGTCGTGCAGTTCCTGCGGATCGTTCCGCAGGTCGAACAACTGCGGGCGGAAGCCGTCGTAGGCCAGGTACTTCCAGCGTTCGCTACGGACCATGGTCATCCGGCAACGGTCGATCGGCTGGCCCAGCCGCTCCCGCGCCGGGGCCTGGAAGGCGTAGTCGTACTCGGCAACGGCGTAGCGGCGCCAGTCCGGTTGATCACCGTGCAACAGCGGCACCAGTGAGCGCCCCTCCAGCCGGTGTTCCGCTCCCGGCAGCCCCAATGCGTCGAGAAAGGTCGGCAGTGCGTCGATGGTTTCCACCAGTCGCTCGTCCACCGTACCCCGGGTGCCATCCGCCGCTGCGCGCGGATCTCGGACGATCAGTGGCACACCCACCGCCGGCTCGAGCAGGAATTCCTTCTCGCCAAGGAAGTGGTCGCCGAGGAAGTCGCCATGGTCGCTGGTGAAGACGATCAGCGTATCGTCCCAGCGTCCGCTCGACTGCAAGGCATCGAACAGCCGTCCGAGCTGGTCGTCCACTTGCTTGATCAGGCCCATGTAGGTCGGCACCACGTTCAGGCGTACCTCGTCACGGGAGAAGTTCCGGCTCTCCTCGTGCTGGCGGAAGGCGTTGTACACCGGGTGATCGCTGGCCTTGCCAGGTTGCGGGCGTATCGGCGCGAGCACCTGCTCATGTCCGTACAGCGCGTGATAGGGCGCCGGGGCGATGTACGGCCAGTGCGGCTTGATGTACGACAGATGCAGGCACCAGGGTTGCTCGCCCTGTTCGCTGATGAAGTCGAGGGCCCGGTCGGTGGTGTAGACCGTTTCCGAATGCTGCTCGGGAATACGCGCCGGGCGATGGGCGTTGCGCATTTTCCAGCCGCTGAGGATTTCGCCGTCGCTGCCTTCGGCGGCGTTGGCCCAGTCGTGCCAGGGGTTCTGGCCGCTATAGCCGAGCCCGCGCAGGTAATGGGTGTAGGGCGCCGACTCGCGCTTGTCGGCGAACAGCGGACTGTCGGGGTAGATGCCATCGTGGCGCATCCAGGGCTCGAAACCGACCTCGTTCAGAGGCTCGGCCTGGGGACTGTCGGGGTCGATGGCGAGCCGTTGCAGGGCATCGAGATTGGGCGTCGCATGGGTCTTGCCGACCAGCGCGGTACGGATGCCGTGGGGGCGCAGGTAGTCGCCGAGGGTCAATTCTTCCAGTGGCAGCGGCACGGCGTTCCAGGCCACCTGGTGGCTGCTGACGTAGCGCCCGGTGTAGGCCGACATCCGCGACGGGCCGCAGATCGTGCCCTGGGTGTAGGCGCGGCTGAAACGCACACCGGCGGCGGCCAGGCGGTCGATGTTCGGCGTGTGCAGGTGAGGGTGGCCATAGCAGGACAGGTAATCGCGACGTAGCTGGTCGCACATGATGTAAAGCACGTTGCGCACATGAGGCATGGGAATTCACCGCAGTGGAAGACAGGTAGGCGATTTCGCGGGGTGGGGCGGATTTCGACAAGTGCATTCGGTGACTGTTTTTCATGCATCCGGTGCATGGCGGTGGGGCATGAGGGCCTATTCGCGGGCAAGCCCGGCTCCTACAGGGTTCACGTACCGTATGTAGAAGCCGGGCTTGCCCGCGAATAGGCCATCTCAGACAGCCACCTGCTCCAGATTGCACACCTCACCCACCTCCACCGCATCTTCGCTCTGGATCTGCTCGACCATCGCCTCGGCCAGCGGCGACAGCCGATAGCCGGCGCGGCTGACGATGCCGTAGCGCGTGTACAGCTCCTCCCGGTCATCGGCCAGGCCGTCGACCTTCAGCCGTACCAGCCCACCCCGGGCATATTCCCAGGCATCGCTGTTCTCGCCGCAGATGCCGATGGCCTCCGAGCGCAGGATCACCCCGAGCAGGCTGAAGGCGCTTTCGCACTCCACCTGCGGGGTGAAGTCCGGGCGGCCGCTGAGGTCGGCGATCACCTTGCGCAGGTTCGGCGGGCGAAGCGTCGAGGCCAGTGGATAACTCAGCAGTTGTTCGGCCGTCACGCTCTCGCGCTCTGCCAGCGGGTGCCCGGCGCGGCAGCAGAAATGCCATTTGCGCGGGCGCAGGCGCTGGGTCTGGTAGTCCGGGTTGGCCTCGAAATGGCGGGTATCGGCGACGAAGAATTCGAACTCGTCGCTGAGCAGGCGCTTGCCCAGGCTCTGCCAGTCGTCGACCTGGAACTGCACCCGCGCCCTGGGGTAGCGGCCGATGAAATGACCGATGGCCCGCGGGATCAATCCCGAGGCCGGAGCCGGGCCGCAACCGAAGCGCAGTTCGCCGGCCTCCAGGCCGTTGAACTGGCTGATCTCGTTGGCCAACTGCTGGGCTCCACTGACCAGTCGCCGGGCGTGTTCGAGCAGGACCAGGCCCTGCTTGGTCGGCGCCAGGTCCTTGCGTCCGCGGTCCACCAGCTGGCAGCCGGCGCTGTGCTCCAGGGCCTGGATGCTGCGGCTGAAGGCCGACTGCGACAGGTTCACCGTCAACGCGGCGGCGACGAAGCTGCGGTGCTCGGCGAGGGCGATGAAGTGGCGAAGTTGGCGCAGATCGATATGCATTTTTCACATAAAAAATATCGGGGAAATGCATTGGCTATGCATCCGCTCAACTCCTTATAAAGGCAATCTCTTATGCAGTAAATCTTTTAGAAAACATAAATAAATAACTTTAAAGAATATACGTTCCGTATGTTTTTTGATCAGGAGCCGCCCATGACTTCGCCCAATCCTGCAGTGCATCACCCTTCACGACGGCTCAAGCGCTTGCCCCTGGCCCTGCTGCTGGCCGGCAGCGCCAGTTGGTCGCTGGGCCACGCTGCCGAGAGCGAGACGCTCCAGGAGGCGGCACCGGCGACCAGCAGCACCAGCAAGGCCAAGGCCGACAGCGGCCGGCTGGAAACCGTGACGGTCACGGCCCGTCGGCGTGAGGAAAGTTCGCAGAGCGTGCCGACGCCGATCAGCGTGGTCAGCGGCCAGGCCCTGGAAAGCCAGCGCGTCTACCGCATCCAGGACCTGCAGCAACTGGTGCCCAGCGTCAACGTCGCCTACATGCATGCGCGCCAGTCCAGCGTGTCGATCCGTGGCCTGGGCAACAACCCGGCCAGCGACGGCCTGGAAGGCAGCGTCGGGCTGTACATCGACAACGTCTACCTGGGGCGGCCGGGCATGGCGGTGTTCGACCTGATGGACATCGAACAGCTGGAAGTGCTGCGTGGCCCGCAAGGCACGCTGTTCGGCAAGAACACCACGGCGGGGGTGATCAACATCAACACCCGCGCGCCGAGTTTCACTCCGGAACGCAGCATCGAGGCCTCGGTGGGCGAGGACGGCTACTTCCAGACCAAGGGCAGTATCTCCGGGCCGATCAACGACCAGTTGGCCGGGCGCCTGTCGGTCTACCGCACCCGCAGCGATGGCGACATCAGGAACGAGTACGACGGTCATGACCTCAACGGCGGCGCGCGCGATGGCTTCCGTGCGCAACTGCTGTTCAAACCCAACGAGAATTTCAACCTGCGCTGGATCGGCGACTACAACGAGGAGGACTCCAGCGCCGGGACCCGCGTGCTGTACAGCACCGGGCCGACCATCAACGGCGTCAACCTCTACCAGTCGCGGGCCACTGCCGCCGGGGCGACCCTGGTCAACGGCGCGGACCGCAAGGTCAATCTCAATGGCCAGCAGCGGGTCACGGTGTTCCAGGGCGGCAATTCCCTGGAGGCCAACTGGACCCTGCCCAACGACTTCACCCTGACCTCGGTCAGTTCCTATCGCTGGTGGAACTTCACCCCGCGCAACGACGATGGCCTCAACACGACCGCGTACTACAACGCCGGGGTTTCGGTGGAGGACAAGCAGTGGTCCCAGGAGATCCGCCTGGCATCGCCCACCGGCGGCTTCTTCGACTACGTGCTGGGGGCCTACTACTTCGGCTCCAAGCTCGATAACAAGAGCTTCAACTACTATGGGCCGCAGGCCGATATCTGGAACGGCACCGCCACCGGCGCGCTGAACAACGTCACCAGTATCGGCAACGGGCATATCGAGACCGACAGCTTCGCGCTGTTCGCCCAGGGCACCTGGCACCTGACCGAGCGCCTGGACTTCACCGCCGGCCTGCGCGGCAGCTACGAGGAGAAAAGCGCCTGGGTGAGCCGTGATGCACCGATTGGCGGCGATGCGGTCACCGGTGCCGCCGCCAACGCCCGACGTGCCCGTGCCGGTGCCTACGACTCCGGTAACCTGAGCCAGTACAGTACCAGCCCGTCCGGCCTGCTCAACCTGAGCTATCGCTTCACCGACGACCTGCTCGGCTACGCGACCCTGTCCCACGGCGAGAAGTCCGGCGGGGTGAACCTGGCGGTGGGCTCGGCCCCGACCGCTGGCGCCGACTCGCTGCTGATCGGCACCGAACGGGCGAACAACGCCGAACTGGGCTTCAAGAGCACCCTGTGGGACAAGCGCCTGCAGCTCAACGCCAACCTGTTCTGGACCCAGGTCAACGGCTACCAGACCAACGCCTATGACGACGCCAACCGCGTGCAGTACCTGACCAACGCCGGTTCGGTGCGCTCACGCGGGGTGGAAGTCGAGAGCACGCTGATCCCCGTGCGCGGGCTGACGCTCAACCTCAATGGTTCCTACAACGATGTGCGGTACCTGTCCTATAAGGATGCGCCATGCCCGCCGGAAGTCAGCCTGCGCCCGGGCGCGCCGGCCTCCTGCGACCTCACCGGGCACCAGGTGGTCGGTGCCTCGAAATGGATCGCCAACGCCAACGGCGAGTACAAGTGGAACCTGGACAACGGCCTGGAACCCTATGTCACCGCCAGCTACGCCTTCCGCTCCAAGGCGGTCGGCACGGTCGAGGACTCCGCCTATGGGCAGATCCCCAGCTACGCCGTGGTCAACCTGTCCACCGGCCTGCGTGGCGATTTCAACCAGGGCCAGTGGGACGTCTCGCTGTGGCTGAAGAACGCCTTCGACAAGACCTACTACACCACCCTCTGGACCGCCAGCAACGGTGGCTATGAGGGCCTGCTCGGTACGCCGCGGACCCTCGGAGTTACCGGGCGTTATGACTTCTGATCCAGCGCAATCGCATGTCGGTTGTCATGAAACAACGCAGGGCAATAAGTTATTCGCAACTTAAATAGTGCATATAGCCAATCGATTGGAAAATAACGTGGTGGCGTATTGGACAGAAACTACAAGTCCGACCATTCTGGAATCCGTGAGTTTCAGGAGAGACTCACTTTCATCGGAAGAGTGTATTAACGACATAAGGAGCACGCATCATGTCGAGCATCAATGGAACTTATGTGAACTCGAACTCGAACGCCAAGCTGGTGGTTACCGACGGCAACGACGCCAACGGTTCCTTCAGTGGACAGATCACCCAGGCGGGGGTGAACTACAACGTCACCGGGCACTACCACTTCCAGAACAGCACCGGCCAGCCTACGATCATCGCCTTCACCGGCTACAATGATGGTCACGGCTACGTTACCTTCGCGGCATTCTCGCCGGACCACAACTACGCGAAACTGAGAGCCAGCGGATCGCGAACCACCTTTGACGGTGAAGTGGTCGGCCTGGGTGGCGAGTTCGTCAAACAGTAATAAAAGCACCACGACATACTGCCGGGGAAGTCCTCGCGCAAGTGGAACTTTCCATTTGCCGGGTGGCGACGTCGGCGGTATGTTTTGTTGTTTCTGATGCAAAATAAGGTTTTGCTGTTTTTAACTCGTTCCTGTCCCCCTTTTCCCCTCCTCGATTATTTCCATCGGTATTGAGTACCCAACTGCCAATACTTGTCGTGCACATTACCTTTGCCCGTCGCAGGGGTTTTCGAGGCTCGACTTCATGCCTTTCGGGAATATTTTTCATGCCTGAAAAGCATCGGTTTTTCGTCGATCGGCTACAGCCCTTGAAACACGTGGCTTTGCGCGGATTGGGGAAAACTTATATTCGTTTCGGGTATATCCATAACTTCAAAGATTACTTTAAGGACTAAGCAGCCTGCGGGGATCATCGGCACCTCGACGTCGCCAAAGTGCGCCGCGACGATTTTTAGCTGAAGACCGCAGGAGTGATTCAATGGGCAATGTCCAGACCGCTGCCAGTGCACACGAGGTGCCCTGGCGCCAGGCACCGGGTGGCGAGTTGGTCGATCTCGGCCGGCCGCACCGTGCGCCGCTGGGGCAACTGCGCCTGCAGAAAGCCCCCAAGGGCATTCTCAGCCGGCGCGAGGCGGTATTGCTCGGGGCGTTCGCCCTGGTGCTGCATGGTGCGGTGATCTACTGGCTGAGCCAGCAGCAGACCCCGGTGTTGCCGGTGGTGCCGCCGGAAATTCCGCCAATGACCATCGAGTTCTCCCAGCCCGCCCCGCCTGTGGTCGAACCGCCGCCACCGGTTCCGCCACCGCCGCCACCGCCGGTCGTGGAGCCGCCACCCCCGGTGGTCGACGAGCTGGCGGCCAAGCCTGCGCCGCCCAAGCCGATTCCGAAACCCAAGCCGAAACCGGTGCCCAAGCCCGAGCCGAAGCCGGCGCCCAAGCCGGTCGAGCAGCCACCGGCACCGCCACAGCCGGCTGCGCCACCTGCGCCGCCGGCACCCCCCGCACCCGCTCCGGTGACCCCGGCTTCGGCCAACGCCGCGTACCTGAAGAACCCGGCGCCGGAGTATCCGTCGCTGGCCCAGCGTCGCGGTTGGGAGGGCACGGTGGTACTGCGGGTGCAGGTCCTGGCCAGCGGTAAACCGGGCGAGATCCAGATTCAGAAGAGCAGTGGTCGCCAGCAACTCGACGACGCTGCCCTGGCAGCGGTGAAGCGCTGGAGCTTCGTCCCTGCCAAACAGGGCGATGTCGCCCAGGTCGGCTGGGTCAGCGTGCCCATCGACTTCAAGATCCACTGACCGGCCGCCTACGCGCTAATCGCTTTCAAGAGGGAACACATCATGAGTTTACTGGCATCTCCACTCCAATCCATCGAAAGCGCGGTGATCTGGCTGCTGGTGGTCTTCTCCGTCGCGACCTGGGGCCTGGCCCTGCTCAAGGCCGTGCAGTTCGGCCGCCTGAAGGGCCAGGATCGCCGCTTCCACAAGCAGTTCTGGGCGGCCTCCAGCCTCGATTCGGCCGCCGAACTGAGCGAAACCCAGCCCGGCGCCGCTGCCCGCGTGGCCCAGGCCGGCTATGCGGCAATCCAGGTCGGTGACGGCAGTCATGCCGCCGACCTGAGCCAGGCGATCAATCACCAGGATCGTCTCGAACGTGCCCTGCGCCAACAGATCGTGCGTGAGCGGCGCTCGCTGGAAACCGGCCTGGCGGTGGTCGCCAGTATCGGCAGCACCTCGCCGTTCATTGGCTTGTTCGGCACCGTGTGGGGGATCATGGAAGCCCTGAAAGGCATCAGCGCCGCCGGTTCCGCCAGCCTGGAAACCGTGGCCGGGCCGATCGGTGCCGCGCTGGTGGCGACCGGTGTCGGGATCGCCGTCGCCGTGCCGGCGGTGCTGGTCTACAACTACTTCCTGCGCCGACTGAAGCTCACCGCCGCCGACCTCGACGACTTCGCCCACGATTTCTACAGCCTGGCGCAGAAGAGCGCGTTCCGCGTGCTGGTGCACCCGGCCGCGAACAAGGCCGCTGCCCAGGGCTCGGCGCAGAAAGTGAAGGAGGCGTCCTGACATGGCCTTCTCCACTCAAGACAGCGATGAAGTGCTGAGCGAAATCAACGTCACGCCGCTGGTGGACGTGATGCTGGTGCTGCTGGTGGTGTTCATCGTCACCGCGCCGCTTTTGACCAACGCGATCCCGATCAACTTGCCCAAGACCGAAGCCGTGGCGCCGGTCGAGCAGAAGGACCCGCTGGTGGTGAGCATCGACGGCAATGGCAAGTTCTTCCTCAACAAGGACGAGATCCAGCCCGACCTGCTGGAAACCAACCTGCAGGCGGCCAAGGCCAAGGATCCGGAGTTGCGCGTGCAGTTGCAGGCTGACAATGGCGTCAACTACGGCGAAGTGGCGCGGGCCATGGCTTCCATCGAGCGGGCCGGCATCACCAAGCTGTCGGTGATCACCGCACGCTGAGCACAACCGATCCTCGTGTTTCTCGGGCCGTCTCCTTGGCAGGGTGCGGCCCTTTTTTATTTCTGCTCCTGACGCATTCCCTCTGTGGGCGCCTGGCTGGTCGGGGCGCCGAACCGCCGCAGGTGGCCATCAGAAACGGTTTGAATGGCCGCCCGAAGGGCGGTTCGCGGGCAAGCCACGCTCCTACAGGGGGATGTTCTTATATTTCATATTGATATTAATAAATAGCTTCTTATTCCTTAACGAATATGTCCCGCCTCCCTATACTCGATCAGGAACGCAAACGCTGGAGGAGGTGTACCCCATGCGCAACGAGTCGATTCGTTATCTGGTCGTGCCGGGCTGGCAAGGATCGCCAGAGGATCATTGGCAAACCCACTGGCAGAACAGCCTGCCCAACAGCGCGCGGGTGGAACAGGCCGACTGGCTGACGCCACGCCGTGAAGACTGGGTTGCGGCACTGGCCGAAGCCATTGCCGCCGACAGCACGCCCGTGATCCTGATCGCCCACAGCCTCGGTTGCATCACCGTCGCGCATTGGGCGCGCACCGCCCCGGCACATCTGCTGCACCAGGTCCACGGTGCGCTGCTGGTCGCCCCGGCCGATGTCGAGCGGCCCGCCTGCGCGCCAGCGTTGCGTAACTTCGCGCCGATCCCCGGCGAGGCGCTGCCGTTCCCAAGCCAGGTCGTCGCCTCCGACAACGACCCGGCGGTCAGTGCCCCGCGTGCCCTGGAACTGGCCCGCCAGTGGGGCGCCGAGGCCGGCATCATCAGTGGCGCCGGGCATATCAACGTCAAGTCCGGCCACCAGCGCTGGGAGCAGGGATTCGCCTACCTGTATCGCCTGCAAACCCGCATGGAACAACATTCCCTGCGCCGCGCCTGAATTCTTTTCTTCGTTCAACGCCCCCGCCGCCCGGCGGATCCGGGCGGGAGTCTGTCATGAGCCTGCATGAAACCTTCGGTCAGCCATTGCTGACCTTTCCCGACGCGGAAAAAAGTCCGCTGAGCATCCGCGCCAAGGCGCTGGTGTTCGTCGACCCGCGCTCGCGCCAACTGCGCGAGGAACTCGAACAGCTGGCACCCAGGGCGCTGCCGGTGCTGATCCGTGGTGAGACCGGCAGCGGCAAGGAGCTGCTGGCCCGGCATATTCACCGTGCCAGTGATCGCGGCGGTTTGTTCGTCTCGGTCAACTGCGGGGCCATCAGCCCGACCTATGCCGATGCCGAGCTGTTCGGTCATGCGGCCGGAGCCCACAGCGGTTCGGTGAGCAGCCGCGCCGGCTGGTTCGGTTCGGCCAACGGTGGCACGCTGTACCTGGACGAGATCGGCGACCTGCCACTGCCGATCCAGGTCAAGCTGCTGGCCGCGCTGGAAAACCACGAGGTCACCCGCGTCGGCGCGCACCAGCCGAGCCCGGTGGATGTGCGGCTGGTCGCGGCGACCAGCATCGACCTGGCGCAGGCGGTCGCGGTGGGAAAATTCCACGAGCGGCTCTACAACTACCTCAGCGAAGGGCGCCTGGAGTTGCCGGCGCTGCGTGAGCGGGTCGGCGACATCCTGTCCCTGGCCGAATACTTCCTTGGCATCTACAGCCAGCGCCTGAGCCTGCCGGTGCCGCTGATCAGCGAAAGCGCCCAGCGCGCCCTGGAGCGGCACAGCTGGCCGGGCAATACCCGCGAGCTGGAGAACGTCATCCACTTCGCCCTGCTGGTCAGCAGCGGCGACGAGATCCTGCCGGAGCACCTGAACCTGCCGCAGCCGCTGGCGGTGATCGAACATTTGCTGGCCGGCAGCTCGCCAGAGGAGCGGGCGGCGCTCAAGCGCTTGCTGGATTGATCGAACGTCTATGCTGTGGAGCGCTCATTCCTCCTGCGGCGTGTGCGTTCCCTGTGGCTTGCTCATCCCTGTAGGAGCGTGGCTTGTCGGGGCGCCGAACCGCCGCGAACCGCCGCAGGCGGCCATCCGAAACTATTTTGAATGGCCGCTGATGGCGGTTCGCGGGCAAGCCACGCTCCTACAGGTGTGGTGCAAGGCGGGAAGGTTGTATGAGAAAAATGGAATATGAAGATGAATAAAAGGTATTGTTCGGGAATAAAAAATCCCGGTATCTTCCATTCCATGCAAGCGATATCAAATTGCTTGCACCTCTCTTCTCCAGGCTGTCGTCGGTGACGACCGTGATTTTCGATAAGGACACTGCATGAAAAAGGTTCTGTTGTTTACCGCATTGGCGGCTGCTCTGACCGCCGGCCTGGCCCAGGCTGGGGAAAAACTGGTAGTGGCGGCGACGCCGATCCCGCACGCGGAAATCCTCGAGCTGATCAAGCCGACCCTCGCCAAAGAAGGCGTGGACCTGGAAGTGAAGGTCTTCACCGACTACGTACAGCCCAACACCCAGGTCGCCGAGAAGCACCTGGATGCCAACTACTTCCAGACCAAGCCGTACCTGGATGGCTTCAACAAGGGCAAGGGCACCAACCTGGTGACCGTGATCGGCGTGCACGTCGAGCCTTTCGGTGGCTACTCGAAGAAGGTCAAGAGCCTGTCCGAGCTGAAGGACGGCGCGACCATCGCGATCCCGAACGAAGGCAGCAACGCCGGTCGCGCCCTGCTGCTGTTGCAGAGCAAGGGCCTGATCGAACTGAAGGACCCGAAAAACGCCCTGTCGACGCCCAAGGACATCGCCAAGAACCCGCACAAGTTCAAGTTCAAGGAACTGGAATCGGCCCTGCTGCCACGCGTGCTGGACCAGGTCGACCTGGACCTGATCAACACCAACTACGCGCTGGAAGCCGGCCTGAACCCGGCCAAGGATGCCCTGCTGATCGAGGGTGCCGACTCGCCTTACGTGAACTTCCTGGTGGCCCGTCCTGACAACCAGAACAGCGACGCCATCCAGAAGCTGGCCAAGGCCCTGACCAGCCCTGAAGTGAAAGCGTTCATCGACTCGAAGTACAAGGGCGCGGTACTGCCGGCGTTCTGATTGACCGAAACCCCTTCAAGGTTTTAACGCCGACGAGCGATTAGCGTCGGCGTTTTTTATGGCCTGTGCAAAAGTGCCAGGCGTTACTTTTGTAGTGGCTGGAAGGACGCTTTCGCGGATAAACCGGGGCGCCGGACCGCCGGCTCCCACGGTATGCAGCGCTGCTCTCCTGGGGACACACTGGGGGAGCAGGCGGTCCGGCGCCCCGGTTTATCCGCGAAGGGCGCCCCGCGAAGCCAGGCGGGTACCTGCCTGGTCGTTCACCGCACGGCGCAACGCCACCAGCAGTTTTACGATGTCCTTGGGATTGAGCCTTTGCGGCGCCTGTATCTGGGCCATATTGTCTTCCTTGTTATGGGTGGCCACTTGGCTGGCCGTTTTCGTCCGTGGTTGGAACGTCGCTACGGGGAAAAGATCCATACCCGCTGCAAGGAAATAGTCCCCCGGCGAGCATCCGGCAAATGCAGTACCGGCCAGTCAGTCCGGCCACTTCCAGGCCGGTTCGTCGAGCATGCCCTGGCCGACGATCCGGGTTTGGCCGAGGACTTTCTCCAGCACGATGGCATTGCATGCCGGGTCCTGCTGCAAGGCCGCGATCAGGCGGCTGGCATGCGACACCACCCACACCTGGCAACTGTGCGATGCACGAACGATCAGCCGCGCCAGCGCCGGCAGGAGGTCGGGGTGCAGGCTGGTTTCCGGTTCGTTGAGCACCATCAGCGTCGGTGGCCGTGGTGTCAGCAGGGCGGCCACCAGCAGCAGGTAGCGCAGGGTGCCGTCCGACAGCTCGGCGGCGGACAACGGTCGCAGCAGGCCATCCTGGTGGAACTCGATGGCGAAGCGGGCGCCCGGCGACACCGCAATCCCCAGCCGTGAGCCGGGGAAGGCATCGCTGATCGCCTCCTGCAGCGCCTGCGGATCGCCAATTTCGATGATGGTGCGCAGGGCGGCCGCCAGGTCGCGACCCTCGTGATGCAGCACCGGTGTGCGCGTGCCCAACTGGGGCTGGCGCGCCGGCGCATCCGCATCGCTGCGAAAGTGATCGTAGAAGCGCCAGCCGCGAATATGCTCGCGCAGCAACAGCACTTCCGGCGAGCTGCGCAGGTTGCCGACCTGGTCGAACAGGCTGTCGAAGCTCGGCGTGTGCTGCGCCAGCACTTCCCAACCCGGCTCCCCGCGAGCCTTGACCATGGGGCCGGAACGATCCACCAGCAGGCTGGCCGGGCGATACACCGGGCTTGCCCAGATGCATTCGCGCTTGATTTGCGGATCGAGGGAGAACCACGAATTGCTGGGTTCCGGCAGGCCGAGGGAAATGGCGTAGCTGAAGTCCTCGCCGGCAAAACCCAGGCGCAGGCGCTTGGCACCCTGGCGCACCACGCCTTGCACCTCGACCTCACCCTGGCGCATGCGCCGGCTGATCGTTTCCGGCCCGGCCCAGAAGGTCGAGTCCAGTCCGCCCTCGCGAGCCAGTGCGTTGACCACGCCGCCCTGGGCGGTTTCCGCCAGCAGGCGCAGGGCGCGGTACAGGTTGGACTTGCCGCTGCCATTGGGGCCGGTGATCAGGTTCAGGCGGTCGAGGGGCACCACCAGCTTGTTGATCGAGCGGTAGTTGGCCACGGCAAGCGTCTTGAGCATGGGGTAGGTCCTGGCGATTGAGTCGACAGTGTGCCCGATAACCCGGATCGATACATCGCTGCTCTTGTGGTGAGCGGGCTTGCCCGCGCTGGGCTGCGAAGCGGCCCCAAGGCTCCCTGCGCGGTGTGCCAGCGATTACGGAGTATCCGGCTTCACGACCGCTGCGCGGCCGAACGCGGGCAAGCCCGCTCGCCACGACGATGGGGCAGTCGTGCAGGGACGGAACCCTGTTCTACGCTATCAGTCGTAATGACACTGCGAGTCGGCATTACGCGAAGGAGTGTGTATGAAAGGGCGTCGAATTAGGTGGGAGGTGGCCCTGGTGCCGCTGGCGCTCCTAAGCGGTTGTGGTCATGAAAAACCTCCGGAGCCACTTCGCCCGCGGGTCTTCGTCGAGCAGGTGCAGCGCAAGGATTTCGGTGCGGCCGTCACGCTCACCGGCGACGTCCAGGCGCGGGTACAGACCGACCTGTCGTTCCGGGTCGGCGGCAAGATCATCCAGCGCAATGTCGATGTCGGCGCCCGGATCACCGCCCGGCAGGTGCTCGCCAGGCTCGATCCCAAGGACCTGCAGACCAACGTCGACAGCGCCCAGGCCGAGGTCAGTGCCCAGCAGGCGCGGGTGCAACAGACTAGCGCGGCGTTCGTCCGCCAGCAGAAGCTGCTGCCCAAGGGCTACACCAGTCGCAGTGAATACGATTCCGCCCAGGCCGGCCTGCTCAGTGCCAAGAGCGCGCTGGCCGCAGCCCAGGCGCAACTGGCCAATGCCCGTGAGCAACTCGGTTACACCGCGCTGGTCGCCGAGGCGCCGGGGGTGATCACCGCGCGCCAGGCCGAGGTCGGCCAGGTGGTGCAGGCGACCATGCCGATCTTCAGCCTGGCCCGCGACGGTGAGCGCGATGCCGTGTTCAATGTCTACGAGTCGCTGCTGGTGGAGCCGCCCGCAGACCTGCCGATCACCGTGACCCTGCTCGACAACCCGGCGATCAAGGCCGTGGGCAAGGTCCGTGAAGTGACCCCGGCGGTCTCGGCCCAGAGCGGTACGGTGCAGGTCAAGGTGGCGCTGGAGGCGCTGCCGGCCGGCATGGACCTCGGCTCGGTGGTCAGCGCCACCGTGACGGCACCGGCCAAGGCCAGTATCGAACTGCCCTGGTCGGCGTTGACCAAGGACGTCAGCGAGCCGGCCGTCTGGCTGGTGGACGAGGCCGGCAAGGTCAGCCTGCACCCGGTCAAGGTCGCGCGCTACCTGACCGGCCATGTGATGATCGGCGAAGGGCTGCAGGGTGGCGAGAAGGTGGTGGTCGCCGGTGGGCAACTGCTGCATCCGGGCATGCTGGTGGAGATCGCCCAGCCACCGGTCCAGGTCGCCGGGGGGAGCACGCCATGAAGCGCCTGTCGCTGCTGTGGCTGGGAGCCCTGCTGGTGGCCGCCTGTTCGAAGCAGGAGCCGCCGCCAGAGCCGGTGCGGCCGGTGCTGTTCATCGAGGTCAAGCCCGAGTCGGTGCAGAGCCTCGGCCGTTTTGCCGGGAGCATCCAGGCCCGCTATGAGAGCACCCTGGGTTTCCGGGTTTCGGGACGGATCGCCCGGCGTCATGTCGACGTCGGCAGCGAGGTGGAGCAGGGCGCGCTGCTGGCCAGCCTCGATCCGACCGACCAGCAGAACCAGTTGCGTGCTGCCCAGGGCGACCTGTCGCGCATCGAGGCGCAGTGGATCAATGCCCAGGCCAACGCCCGCCGCCAGCAGGAACTGTTCGACCGTGGCGTCGGTGCGCAGGCCCAACTGGACGTGGCCCAGACCGATCTGAAGACCACCGGCGCCTCGCTCGAACAGGCCCGTGCCTCGGTCGGCCAGGCCAGGGACCAGCTGGGCTACACCGAACTGCGCAGCGACCATGCCGCCGTGGTCACCGACTGGAAGGTCGAGGCCGGCCAGGTGGTCAGCGCCGGCCAGGAGGTGGTCACGCTGGCGCGGCCGGACGTCAAGGAAGCGGTGATCGACCTGCCGGCCACCCTGGCCGACCAGTTGCATGAAGGCGTCGAATTCCGCGTCGCCAGCCAGCTCGACCCGAGCATCAACACCACCGCCCGCTTGCGCGAGATCGAGCCCCAGGCCGACAGCGCCACCCGCACGCGGCGGGCCCGGCTGACCCTGGCTGAAACCCCGGCGGCGTTTCGCCTGGGCACCTCGATCAGCGTGACCCTGAGTTCGGCCATCGAACCGCGTACCCAACTGCCGCTGTCGGCGCTGTGGGAGCACCAGGGCAAGACGCAGGTCTGGATCATCGACCCGCAGAGCTCGACCGTCTCGCCGCGTGAGGTGACGGTCGTCAGCCGCGAGGGCGACAGCCTGCTGCTCGGCGCTGGCGTCAAGGCCGGCGAGAAGGTGGTCAGTGCCGGGGTGAACAGTCTCAAGCCCGGGCAGAAAGTCAGAATCGACGAGGAAACCCCACGATGAAAGGGAGCTTCAACCTGTCCGAGTGGGCGCTCAAGCACCAATCGTTCGTCTGGTACCTGATGTTCGTCGCCTTGCTGATGGGGGTGTTTTCCTACATCAACCTCGGGCGCGAGGAAGACCCGTCCTTCACCATCAAGACCATGATCATCCAGACCAAGTGGCCGGGCGCCACGGTGGACGAGACCCTGGAGCAGGTCACCGATCGCATCGAGAAAAAGCTCGAGGAGCTCGACTCGCTCGACTACGTGAAGAGCTACACCCGCCCCGGCGAATCGACGGTGTTCGTATTCCTGCGCGATACCACCAGCGGCAAGGACATCCCGCAGATCTGGTACCAGGTGCGCAAGAAGATCGACGACATCCGCGGCGAGTTCCCCCAGGACATCCAGGGCCCGGGTTTCAACGACGAGTTCGGCGACGTGTTCGGCTCGGTCTACGCCTTCACCAGCGACGGCCTGACCATGCGCCAGCTGCGCGACTACGTCGAACAGGTCCGCGCGCAGATCCGCGACGTGCCGGGGCTGGGCAAGATCGAGATGATCGGCGAGCAGAACGAGGTGCTCTACCTGAACTTCTCCACCCGCAAGCTGGCGGCCCTGGGCATCGACCAGCGCCAGGTGGTGCAGAGCCTGCAATCGCAGAACGCGGTGACCCCGGCCGGGGTGATCGAGGCCGGCCCCGAGCGCATCTCGGTGCGCGCGTCCGGGCAGTACGCCTCGGAAAAGGACCTGGAGGCGGTCAACCTCAAGCTCAACGATCGTTTCTACCGGCTGGCGGATATCGCCGAGATCAGCCGCGGTTACGTCGACCCACCGACGCCGTTGTTCCGCTACAACGGCCAGACCGCCATCGGCCTGGCGATCGCCATGAAGAAGGGCGGCAACATCCAGGAGTTCGGCAAGGCCCTGCATGAGCGCATGGACAGCCTCACCGCCGACCTGCCGGTGGGCGTTGGCGTGCACAAGGTCTCCGATCAGGCCGAGGTGGTGGAGAAGGCCGTCGGCGGCTTCACCAGTGCCCTGTTCGAGGCGGTGATCATCGTCCTGGTGGTGAGCTTCGTCGCCCTCGGCCTGCGTGCCGGGTTGGTGGTGGCCTGCTCGATCCCGCTGGTACTGGCGATGGTCTTCGTGTTCATGGAGTACAGCGGCATCACCATGCAGCGGATTTCCCTCGGTGCATTGATCATCGCTCTCGGCCTGCTGGTGGACGATGCGATGATCACCGTGGAGATGATGGTCACCCGCCTGGAAAAGGGCGACAGCAAGGAGCAGGCGGCGACGTTCGCCTATACCTCCACGGCCTTCCCGATGCTCACCGGGACCCTGGTGACCGTCGCCGGCTTCGTGCCCATCGGTCTCAATGCCAGCTCGGCCGGTGAGTACACCTTCACCCTGTTCGCGGTGATCGCCGTGGCGATGCTGGTGTCGTGGATCGTCGCCGTGCTGTTCGCCCCGGTGATCGGCGTGCACATCCTCAGCGAGAAGGTGAAGGCCCACGACAGTGGCAACGGCCGTGTGGCGCGGGCCTTCAATGCCGGGCTGCTGTGGTCGTTGCGCAACCGCTGGTGGGCCATCGGCCTGACGGTGCTGATCTTCGCGCTGTCGGTGTTCGGCATGCGCTTCGTGCAGAACCAGTTCTTCCCGTCCTCGGATCGCCCGGAGATTTTAGTCGACCTCAACCTGCCGCAGAACGCCTCGATCAACGAGACCCGCAAGGCGGTGGACCGGCTGGAAGCCAGCCTCAAGGACGATCCTGACATCCTGCGCTGGAGCACCTACATCGGCGAGGGCGCGATCCGTTTCTACCTGCCGCTCGACCAGCAATTGCAGAACCCCTACTACGCGCAGTTGATCATCGTCAGCAAGAGCCTGGAGCAGCGTGCCGCGCTCATGGATCGGTTGAACAAGCGCCTGCGCGAGGACTTCGTCGGCATTGGCAGTTTCGTCCAGACCCTGGAAATGGGCCCACCGGTGGGGCGGCCGTTGCAGTACCGGGTCAGTGGCAAGGACATCGACCAGGTGCGCAAGCACGCCATCGAACTGGCGACCCTCCTCGACAAGAATCCCAGTGTCGGCGAGACCATCTACGACTGGAACGAGCCGGGCAAGGTGCTGCGCATCGACATCGCCCAGGACAAGGCACGGCAGTTCGGCCTGTCGTCCGAGGACGTCGCCAAGCTGATGAACACCATCGTCAGCGGCGCGCCGGTGACCCAGGTGAAGGACGATATCTACCTGATCAACGTGGTCGGCCGTGCGGTGGACAGCGAGCGGGGTACGCCGGAAACCCTGCAGAACCTGCAGATCGTCACGCCCAACGGCACCTCGATCCCGTTGCTGGCGTTCGCCACGGTGCGCTACGAGCTGGAGCAGCCGCTGGTCTGGCGGCGTGACCGGCTGCCGACCATCACCCTCAAGGCCGGCGTGCGGGGGGGTATCCAGCCGACCGACCTGGTGCGGCAACTGAAGCCGGATATCGACAAGTTCGCTGCCGGCCTGCCACCGGGCTACAAGGTGGTCACCGGCGGTACGGTGGAGGAGAGCGGCAAGGCCCAGGGGCCGATCGCCCACGTGGTGCCGCTGATGCTGTTCCTCATGGCGACCTTCCTGATGATCCAGCTGCACAGCGTGCAGAAGATGTTCCTGGTCGCCAGCGTCGCGCCGCTGGGGCTGATCGGCGTGGTATTGGCGTTGGTGCCGACGGGAACGCCGATGGGCTTCGTGGCGATCCTCGGAATCCTGGCGCTGATCGGCATCATCATCCGCAACTCGGTGATCCTGGTGACCCAGGTCGACGAGTACGAAAGCAACGGCTACGAGCCGTGGGACGCAGTGGTGGAGGCGACCGAACACCGGCGCCGGCCGATCCTGCTGACGGCGGCGGCCGCGAGCCTGGGGATGATCCCGATTGCCCGGGAGGTGTTCTGGGGGCCGATGGCCTACGCGATGATCGGCGGGATCGTGGTGGCGACGGTGCTGACGCTGATGTTCCTGCCGGCGCTGTATGTGGCGTGGTACCGGATTCGCGAGCCGAAACGCGACGCGGCCTGAGGGCTGTAGAGCGCTGCCACGAGGGAGGGCTGTGCCAGGTACAGAGGTTGATCTTTCCCACGCTCCGCGTGGTAACGCAGCCCGTGACGCTCCGCGTCACCAGAGTGGACGCCGAGCGTCCAGGGAGGCATTCCCACGCAGAGCGTGGGAACGATCGGGGCTGTGTGTGCCCGCTAGAGTTGTGGGGGCGGGGGCAATCACTCGGCCGTCGACGGCTTCTCCCACAGGTTGATCCCGCCTTCCTGGGCGAAACGGTCGATCTCCGCCAGTTCCTCCTGGCTGAATGCCAGGTTCTTCAGCGCCCCGACGTTTTCGACGATCTGCTCTGGCCGGCTCGCGCCGATCAGCGCCGAGGTCACCCGCGGGTCACGCAGGGTCCAGGCCAGGGCCAACTGCGCCACGCTCTGGCCACGGCGCTTGGCGATCCCGCTCAGGGCCCGGACATGGTTGATGTTTGTCTCCGACAGGTGCGACTCACGCAGCGAGCCGCCACCCGGGCGGTTGATCCGCGCATCCTGTGGGATGCCGTTGAGGTACTTGTCGGTCAGCAGGCCCTGGGCCAGCGGGGTGAAAGCGATCACGCCGGTGCCGAGTTCCTCGGTGGTATCCAGCAGGTCCTTTTCCACCCAGCGATTGAGCAGGTTGTAGGCCGGCTGGTGGATCAGTAGCGGGATCTTCCAGTCCTGGAGCAGCGCCGCTATCTCGCGGGTCTTCGCCCCGGAGTACGAGGAGATGCCGACGTACAGCGCCTTGCCCTGCTGCACTGCGGTGGCCAGGGCGCCGGCGGTTTCCTCCAACGGTGTATCCGGATCGAAGCGGTGCGAGTAGAAGATGTCCACATAGTCCAGGCCCATGCGCTGCAGGCTCTGGTCGAGGCTGGCGAGCACGTATTTGCGCGAGCCGCCGCCCTGGCCGTAGGGGCCCGGCCACATGTCCCAGCCGGCCTTGCTGGAGATGATCAGTTCGTCGCGGTACTGCCTGAAGTCCTCGCGCAGCAGCCGGCCGAAGTTGATCTCGGCGCTGCCGTAGGGCGGGCCGTAGTTGTTCGCCAGGTCGAAGTGGTTGATGCCCAGGTCGAAGGCGGTACGCAGCAGGGCGCGCTGGGTGTCGATCGGCGTGCTGTCGCCGAAGTTGTGCCACAGGCCCAGGGACAGCGCGGGCAGCACCAGGCCGCTGCGGCCGACGCGGCGGTAGGGGATGGAGTCGTAGCGGTTTTCGGCAGCTTGATAAGTCATCGAATCCTCTCTCATTGCGCGGGAAATTTCACAGGGCAACGCCCATTTCATTACGTTCCGGGTCAATCAGCATACGTCTGAGACAGACCACGCCAGACCCGGATTCGATCCGCGACTGAAACGTTTCATGTTCCGCGGATTTCGTACCGGCTTGCCGTCGCTCGCGCAAATTTTCCGGCAGGCAGGTTTCTGACGGCTTCGTAAATTAGCGCTTGACTTTAAATTCGTCCTCGAAAGCCATTTTTCTTCAGTACAAATTAGTACATACCTGGCCATTTTTTACCCCTCGGCAAAACAGCTGTTCTGTCCAGCAATTTCTAGGGAAATCAAAAATTTACTGCCAGTACACGTGGTACGTAATACGAAAAAGTATGATTTAGTGGTTTGATAAGATCAAAAAATGATCAATTTTTGCTTCAAAAGGGTTTTTCTGCCTCACGGCCAGCCCTACAAGGGCTGCGAGAAGCGGTTTGTCGGTCGCTCAAGGCCCAGGTGCTCACGTAACGTGCTGCCCTGGTACTCGGTCCGGTACAGTCCGCGGCGCTGCAGTTCCGGCACCACGTGGGTGGCGAAGTCCTCCAGCCCGCCCGGCAGGTGCGGTACCAGTACGTTGAAGCCGTCTGCCGCGCCCTGTTCGAACCAGGCCTGCAGTTCGTCGGCGATCTGGGTCGGTGTACCGACCAGGCTGTAGTGCCCGCGGCCACCGGCGATACGCCGACCCAGTTGCGCCAGGGTCAGGTTCTCCTGGCCGGCCAGCTCGGTCAGCAGCTTCTGCCGGCTCTGCTGGCCGCTGTCGGTCAGCGGCAGTTCGGGCAACGGCCCGTCGAGCGGATAACCGGACAGGTCGAAGTTGCCGAGCATGCGTCCGAGCAGCGCGACACCGACCTGCGGCTCGACCAGATCCTGGAAGGCTTCATGTTTCTCCCGCGCCTCGCTCTCGCTCCGGCCGACCACGACGAATACGCCCGGCATGATCTTCAGGGCGTCGGCCGGGCGCCCGAAGCGCGCGAGGCGGCCCTTGAGGTCGGCGTAGAAAGCCTGGGCCCTGGCCAGGGAGGTTTGTGCGGTGAACACCACCTCGGCGGTCTGTGCGGCCAGTTCCAGCCCGGTCTGCGACGAGCCGGCCTGGACGATCACCGGCCGGCCCTGGGGCGAGCGGGCGACGTTCAGCGGGCCGCGGACCTTGAAGTGCTCGCCCTGGTGATTGAGCACGTGCAGCTTGGCCGGGTCGTAGTACTGGCCGCTGGCCTTGTCGCGGGTGAAGGCGTCGTCCTCCCAGCTGTCCCACAGGCCGGTGACCACCTGGTGGAACTCGCGTGCCCGCGCATAGCGTTCGGCATGGCTGATGTGCTCGGTGCGGCCGAAGTTCAGGGCCTCGGCGGCGGCGTCCGAGGTCACCAGGTTCCAGCCGGCGCGGCCGCTGGAGAGGTGGTCCAGCGAGGCGAACTTGCGCGCCACGTGGTACGGCTCGTTGTAGCTGGTGGTGGCGGTGGCGATCAGGCCGATGCGTTCGGTCACCGCGCTGAGGGCCGAGAGCAGGGTCAGCGGTTCGAAGTGATCCGAACGGGCCATGCGGCTGGCGATGTCACCCTCGGCGGCGGCGACGCTGTCGGCGACGAACAGCGCGTCGAACTTCGCCGCCTCGGCGATGCGCGCCAGCTGCTTGTAGTGGCCGAAATCCAGGCCGGCGTTGGCCGGGACTTCGGGGTGACGCCACGCTGCGACGTGGTGCCCGGTAGCCATCAGGAAGGCACCGAGTTTCATCTGGCGCGGGGTTTGGGTCATGACAGGTTCCTTGGCAATGGATTGAGTGTTGTGCACGCAACGGCTCAAAAATCCTTGCGCACCTGGATGCCGAAATAGCGTTCGTCATCCCGTGGCACGGCCCGGTAGATGTAGTTGCCGCCACTGGCCAGCAACGGCGAGTAGGACTTGTCGGCGAGGTTTTTCCCCAGCAGCGCCACGCGCCAGCCTTCGTTGTAGTCGGCCAGGGCGATGCTCGCGTTCCAGATGCCGTAGGCGCCCTGCCGGGTATCGACGTTCTGGGCGATGTCGTACTGCACTTCGCTCTGCCAGCTGAAGTCGGTGCCGATTTCCAGGTCCAGGCCGTTGTTCAGCGGCAGGCTGTAGTCGGCGCGCACGTAGCTCTTCCAGTCCGGGCTGAACGGCAGTGGCTTGCCGTTGACGTTGCAACTGGCGGCCGCGCCGGGTGGGCAGGAGAACTCGTCGATCCGTGCCCGGGTGTAGGCCAGGGCGCCGGAGAGCTTGAGGTTGCTGGTGGCCTGCAGCGCGTAGTCGGCCTCCACGCCTTCGGTGCTCACACTGCCGGCGTTGATCAGGCGGGTCACCACCTGGCCGGCGACGGTGTCGTAGAAGTTCGCCTGGTAGTTGTCGTAGTCGCTGTGGAACACCGCCAGGTTGGTGGTCAGGCGGTTGTTCCAGCTGGTGGCCTTGATCCCGGCTTCCCAGGTGTTGGAGGTTTCCGGCTTCAGCGCGTCGGTGTCGCGCGGTTGCATGTTGAAGAACACGTTATAGGCCGGGCCCTTGTAGCCACGCGAGTAGGTCAGGTAGCTGGTGACGTTGTCGCTGAGGTCGTACTGCACGCCGAGGCGTCCGGACCAGCCGTCCTCGTCCACCGAGCCCTGGCTGCTGGTGGCCGGCTGGATACCGCTGACCGTGGTCGCGGAGGTCGAGACACGGCGGTGGTCGTAGGACAGGTCGTCGTGGGTGTAGCGCAGGCCGGCGATCCCACGGAAGGTCGGGGTGAAATTCAGCGTGCTTTCGCCGAACACCGCGTAGCTGTCGCTGGTGGTGCTGTAGTCGGCGACGCCGCGATTGGCGCTGGTCGTAGTGGTCAGGGTGCGCTGGTAGGTCTCCTCGTCCTTGCCGTGCATGTAGAACAGGCCACCGACGTATTCCAGGAACTGGCCCTTGGGCGAGGCCAGGCGGATTTCCTGCGAGTACTGGTTGAAGTCCAGCGCGCCGCGGTCGGCGGTGCCGGGGAAGGCCGCGGTGACGCTGCCGAGGCGGTCGCCATCCTGGTACTGGTGGTTGCTCCAGCCGCGCCAGGCGGTGATCGAGGTCAGGGTGTAGTCGCCGAGGCTCCAGTCCAGTTGCCCGGAGACCCCCTTGTTGATGTCGTCGACGTAGCTGCGGGTATCGGTGTTGATGTCGCGGTTGTCGGAGGACGGCCGCACCGGGCTCAGCGCGTTGGTGAACGCCGGGCTCAGGGATTTGCTGACCACGCCATTGGGGGCGTCGTCATGGGACTGCATGTAGTCGGCGGCGAGGGTGAACTTCACGTCCTCGTTGGGGGTGAACTCCAGCTTGCCGCGTACGCCCTTGTGGTTGTAGCCGTTGACTTCCTGGCCGTTGTGCTTGTTGTCGACGTTGCCGTCGTAGCTGCCGAACAGGGTGGTCAGCGAGCCCTTGAGGGTGTCGGGCACCAGGCTGCCGCCGATGCCGAAGCGGGTCCGGCTTTCGTTGCCGCTGAAGTACGACTGGTCGATATAGCCGTGGGTCTCGGCGGTCGGTGCCTTGGTGACGATGTTCAGTACACCGGCCGAGGCGTTCTTGCCGAACAGCGTGCCCTGCGGGCCGCGCAGCACTTCGATGCGGTCGAGATCGAGCAGGTCCAGGGTGGCCTGGCCGGGCCGGCTGTAGACCACGCCGTCGATCACCGTCGCCACGGTCGGCTCGACCCCGGGTGAAGTGGAAATGGTGCCGACGCCCCGGACGAACAGCGAGGTGTCCTTGTTCGAGGCGCCGGTGCGGAAGTTCAGTGTCGGCACTTGCTGGACGATGCTGGCAACGCCGTTGCGACTGTCACGCTCCAGTTGTTCGCCATCGACCACCGAGACCGCCACCGGGACCTTCTGCAGCGATTCTTCGCGACGGGTGGCCGTGACTGTCACCGCTTTCAGCGTCGGTTCCTGGTCGGTGCCGGTCTCGGCGGCGAAGACGGCCGGCGACGGCAGTGCCGCCAGCCCGGCCAGCAGCCAGGCCAGGTGTGGACGCCGTGGCGTGGCGGCACGGATCGCTCGCGCCAGTGTGTGTTGCTCCCCGAATGTGTTGTGCATGTGGTGCCCGCTCGAAAAATGACCCTGAACCGCCGTCGCTCTGCGTCGACAGCGCCTGATTTGTCTTGGGGCATTCGCTCGAGCGAGTAGCAGGCAGACAAAGCGTTTTGTTAGCGCTAACATCGCCAGTATCGGAAAGGTCGGCATAGACCGTCCAATACTGAAAAATTACTTTTATATTCCTTTTGGTTTTCAAGAAGGATCGCATCCTTGACTGCTGACAAAGCGCCAGGTCGCAAGCGCCGGGGGGCCGGACGGGTCACCCTGAATACGGTTGCCAAAGAGGCGGGGGTCTCGGCGATCACCGTGTCGCGCTACTTCAACAACCCCGAGCAGGTCTCACCCGAGCGCCGCGAGCGGATCGCCCAGGTGGTGGCCGAGTTGGGCTACGTACCGAACCTGGTGGCCGGCGGGCTGGCGTCCGCCCGTGGGCGGATCGTCGCGATGGTGATCCCGAACATCTCCGGGCCGATCTTCGCGAACACCATCCAGGGCTTCAGCGATACGCTCAATCGACATGGCTACCAACTGCTGCTGGCGTCGAGCTATTTCTCGGCGGAACAGGAAGAGAGTGCGGTGCGCGCGTTTCTCGGCTGGTCGCCGGCGGCGCTGGTGCTGACCAGTCGTTTTCACAGCGCGGGCACCGAGAAGATGATCGCCGAGGCGGACATCCCGGTGGTCGAGACCTGGGACTACCAGCCGCAGCGCGGGCCGTTGCAGATCGGTTTTTCCCACCATGAGGTCGGCGTCAGTGCCGCTCGCTACCTGCATGGCAAGGGCTATCGGCGGATCGCCTTCGTGCAGAACAGCGCCACGGGCGACTTCAGCGCACTGGAGCGCCGCGACGGTTATGCGGCGACGGTTCGCGAGCTGGGGCTGGAACCCTGGGTGTTCGTCCCGCAGGCCGGCCTGGCGCCGTTCGAGGCGGGCAAGCAGGCGATGCAGGCGCTGATGAGCGAGGCCACCCGGCCCGACGCGATCATCTTCGCCAATGACAACCTGGCGGCCGGTGGCCTGCTGGCCGGGCAGCGTGCCGGGCTGAAGATTCCCGAGGACTGCGCGGTGCTGGGCTTCGGCGATTACCCGTTCGCCGAAATGCTCCTGCCGAGCCTGAGTACCATCAAGCCGCCGGCGCTGGAGATCGGCGTGCTGGCGGCGACGCGGGTGCTGGAGAGCCTGGGTGTGTTGCCGGTGGACGACGTGCAGCGCCTGAACCTGCTGACCTGCCAACTGATCGAACGTGAGAGTGCCTGATCCTGGAGGTCAGGTGGCGTGGGCGAACAGCTCGCTGATCCAGTCGACGAACACCCGCACCCGTGGCGACATGTGCCGGTTCTGCGGGTAGAGCACCGACACCGGCATCGGCGGCGGCGGATGGTCCGGCAGGACTTCGCGCAGCAGGCCCTGGTCGATCTGCTCCGCCACCCGGTAGTGCGGCACCTGGATCAGGCCGAGCCCGGCCACCGCCGAGGCCGCGTAGATTTCCGCACCGAACACCGAGACCCGACCGGCCAGCGGGACTTCCCGCGACACCCCATTCTCCATGAACTCGAATGAAAACAGCTTGCCGGTGGCCCGGGAGACGTAGTTCACCCCCTGGTGTCGTTCGAGGTCGGCGAGGTTGCGCGGTTCGCCATGTCGGCGCAGGTAGGCCGGGCTGGCGCAGGTCACCTGGCGCAGGTTGGCGACGCGCTTGCCGATCAGCGACGAGTCGCCGAGATTGCCCGAGCGCAGCACGCAGTCGACGCCTTCGGCGATCAGGTCGATGAAGTGGCTGGCTTCGCTGATGGACACATCGATATCCGGGTAGCGCTCCAGAAAGGCCGGCAGCGCCGGAACCACGAAATAGCGCGCCAGGGTGCCTTGCAGGTCGACCCGCAGGCGGCCCTTGGGCGCCACCGTGCGAAAGGCCAGTTCGGCTTCTTCCAGTTCCGCCAGCAACTGCACGCAGCGCGGGTAGTAGGCCTCGCCGTCGAGGGTCGGGCGCACGCGCCGGGTGCTGCGTTCCAATAGCCGGGTGCCGAGCCAGGCCTCGAACTGGTTGAGAGTGTGGGTCAGGGTCGCCCGGGGCAGGTCCAGGTCCTCGGCGGCCAGAGTGAAGCTGCTGCGTTCGTAGATCCGCACGAACACTCTCATCGCCTTGACCTGGTCCATGCGTGCTCCGTCGTGCTCGATTGTTGGTGATTATTGAATAGTCAGGTCAACTATCGCGCATTTATCGGCCTGGATAAACCTGTGAAAGTGACTTCACTTCAACGCACATTCCAGGAGTCTCGACATGACCCAAGCATCCCGAAAAGTCGCCATCGTCACCGGTGCCTCGCGTGGCATCGGCGCCGTGATCGCCCGTCAGCTGGCCGCACAGGGCTTTGCGGTGGCGATCAACTATGCGAGCAGTGCCAGCGAGGCATCGGCGCTGGTGGTGGAATTGCGCCAGGCCGGCCACCAGGCCATAGCGATCAAGGCTGACGTGGCCAACGCCGCCGATGTCGCACGGATGTTCGACGAGATCGAGCTGCAACTGGGCAAGGTCGATGTGCTGGTCAACAACGCCGGCATCCTCAAGGTGTTGCCGCTGGCCGAGCACAGTGACGAGCTGTACGAACAGACATTCGCCATCAACACCCGTGGCACCTTCAACACCCTGCGCGAGGCCGCGAAACGGATGAATGACGACGGGCGCATCGTCAACTTCTCCAGCAGCACCGTCGGGCTGAACATGCCGGGTTACGCGGTGTACATCGCCAGCAAGGCGGCGGTGGAATCGTTCACCCATGTGTTCGCCAAGGAGCTGCGCGGCCGGCGGATCACGGTCAATGCCGTGGCGCCGGGGCCGGTGGCGACCGAACTGTTCCTGCAGGGCAAGAGCGAGGAGCAGATCCAGACCTTCGCCCGCATGCCACCGCTGGAGCGACTGGGCCAGCCGGAGGACATTGCCGAGATCGTGTCCTTCCTGGTGAGCCCGGCGGTGGGGTGGGTCAATGGCCAGGTGTTGCGGGCCAATGGTGGGCTGGTCTGATTCCGGCGGCAGGCACCGATTTCTGGATTGTCCCCAGGACGGAAGGCGGACGCCACAACCGTGGGAGCCAACTGTCTTTAATTCCCCCTGCGATGAGCGGTCGGATACTGGCCGCCTTCGGCGGTTCGCGGATAAACCGGGGCGCCGGACCGCCGGCTCCCACGGTTCTGCGGTTCTGGGAGCCTGTTCTGCCGCTCATCGGCGGCGGATCAAAGACCGCCGGCTCCCACAGGTCTGTGATCAGCGCACCAGGTGCAGGAACTGCATGTGCCGTTCGTACTGGTCGAGGATGTCGTTGATGATCTGCTCCTTGCTGTAGCCCATCAGGTCATAGTCCTGGCTGCCTTCGCTCAGGTGCACCTCGGCACGGTAGTAGCGGCGGTTGCGCAGGTCCCGCGAGCCCAGGCCGCCCAGTGCGAAGGATGGCGTGAAGTAGCCGCGCATCTGCACCTGGTAGACGAACGGGTGCAGGTCGCCATGACCGATCTCCAGGCTGACGCTGTCGTTGGCCGGGTCGGGCTGGGCGAGCACGTTCAGGCCCTTCTCGACGAACACCGCGGTGACTTCCTCGATCGCCGGCCGTACGGTCTGGTCGAGGAAGCGGTACACCTCGTCCCGCGACGGGAAGTGCACCGCCTGGCTCAGGCGCTGGCGCCAGCCGCCCCGGCCGCGACGGGCCTGGGACACCGGTGCCAGCGAGTGCAGTTGGGCGATACGCTTCTGCGATTCCAGGTAGAACGCCTTGTGCAGCCCCCACATCATCGCCAGCAGGATCAGCGAGAACGGCAGCGAGGTCAGCACCACCGCCGACTTCAGTGCGTCGATGCTGCCGGAGAAGAGCAAGGCGCTGGTGATCAGCGCGGTCATCGCGCCCCAGAACACCCGCAGCCATTTCGGCCCGTCCTCGTCGGCATTGCCGCCGCGGGCGGACAGCGTCGACAGCACCACGGTGCCGGAGTCGGCCGAAGTGACGAAGAACACGAAGCTGATGAGCACCGTGACCGCAATCACCGTGCGGCTCCACGGGTAGGTCTCCAGCAGCAGGTACAGGGTGCGCGACGGATCGTCGATGGCCGATTGGCCGAGCGCCGTCATGCCGTGGTTGAGCACCTGCTCGATGGCGCTGTTGCCGAAGATCGACATCCACGCCAGGGTGAAACCCAGCGGGATCAGCAGTACGCCGAAGACGAATTCACGGATGGTCCGGCCGCGGGAAATCCGCGCGATGAACAGGCCCACGAAGGGCGCCCAGGCAATCCACCAGGCCCAGTAGAACACGGTCCAGCCGCCGAGCCAGTCGCTGGGCTTGTCGTAGGCGTAGAGGTCGAAACTCTTGGTCGGCAGTGCCCCGAGGTAGTCGCCGAGGTTCTGGATCAGGGTGTTGAGCAGGTGCTGAGTGGGGCCGGCGAACAGCACGAACAGCAGCAGGGCGCAGGCCAGCAGCATGTTGATGTCGGACATCACCCGCACGCCCTTGTCGACGCCAGCCACCGCGACGGCGATGGCTGCGCCCATCATCAGCACGATCAGGCCGACCTGGATCCACTGGGTGTGGGACACGCCGAACAGGTAGTCCAGCCCCGAGTTGAGGTGCAGCACGCCGAAGCCCATGTCGGCGCCCAGACCGAACACCGTGGCGATGATGCCGAAGCCATCCACCGTGTAGCCGATGGGCCCGTTGATGCGCTTGCCGATCAGCGGGTACAGCGCCGAACGCAGCGCCAGCGGCAGGTTGTGCCGGTAGGCGAAGTAGGCCAGGGCCATGCCGACGAAGGCGAATACGCCCCAGCCGTGCAGGCCCCAGTGCAGAAACAGGATCTGCATCGCCTGGCGCGCGGCGGCTGGCGTGCCCGCTTCGCCCTGGGGCGGCTGGAGCATGTGCGTGAGCGGTTCGGAGACGCAGAAGAAGAACAGGGTGATGCTGATACCGGCGGCGAACAGCATGCCGGCCCAGGACAGGTAGCTGAACTCGGGTTCGTCGTGGTCGGCACCGAGCTTGATCTTGCCGTAGCCGGACAAGGCGGTGACCACCACGAAGACCAGGTACAGGGTCATCGCCAGCAGGTAATACCAGCCGACCGTGTTGGCCGCCCAGTTCTGTGCGGCCAATAGCCACCGGCCGGCGGCTTCGGGCTGGCTGATGACCACCAGGCCGAACAGCAGAATGAAGGTCGCGGCGAAGTAGAAAACGGGCGGGTTCATGCGGATCAGGCCGCTGGGTGCGGTCGTGGAGGTACTCATATGGCGGGTACCTCGAAGGGGTGGAGCGTGGCTGGATATTTCGGACTCAGCAAAGGCAGGCCTCCTGTTGTGAGCGGGCAGCGAACTGCGGTTTTAACTTGAACGAACATTCAAGTTAAACATGAATGGGGGGTCTGAGACCAATCGCAGGGCTGGACGGTATTGTTCTGACAGTGCCTTTCAGCAAAGGTTGTAGGCAGTGATCGATGGGGTGAGCGGCTTCATTTTGTGGGGGCTGGAGTTTGATCACTGATCGTGCCCACGCTCTGCGTGGGCATGTAGCCGGTGACGCTCTGCGTCCCCTGGGCGGGCGCAGAGCGCCCTGGGAGGCGTTCCCACGGAGACCGTGGGAACGATCGGATAGCCCACCATCGCTGATCGTGCCCACGCTCTGCGTGGGCATGCCGCCGGTGATGCTCTGCGTTACCAGGACGGGCGCAGAGCGCCCTGGGAGGCATTCCCACGGAGACCGTGGGAACGATCGGATAGCCCCCCATCGCTGATCGTGCCCACGCTCTGCGTGGGTATGAAGTCGGTGACGCTCCGCGTCCCCTGGGCGGGCGCAGAGCGCCCTGGGAGGCGTTCCCACGGGGACCGTGGGAACGATCGGATAGCCCCCATCGCTGATCGTGCCCACGCTCTGCGTGGGCATGCAGCCGGTGACGCTCTGCGTCACCAGGGCGGGTGCAGAGCCTCCTGGGAGGCGTTCCCACGCCGAGCGTGGGAACGTCGGAGTCTGGCCGCCGCAAAGCAAAAGGCCCGCTCAAAGGCGGGCCTGGTGGTTCAGGGGAAACTCAGCGGGCTGTCAGCGCCGCGTAGCTGTTCATCAGGTTGCGATAGTTCGGGATCCGCTGCGACAGCAGGTTGCCCAGGCCTTCGATGTCGTTGCGCCAGTCGCGGTGCAGCTCACAGGCCACCGAGAACCAGTTCATCATCTGCGCACCAGCCTGGGTCATGCGGTTCCACGCCGCCTGTTGCACCGTTTCGTTGAAGGTACCGGAAGCATCGGTCACCACGAACACATCAAAACCTTCAGCCAGCGCCGACAGGGTCGGGAAGGCTACGCAAACGTCAGTCACCACACCGGCGATGATAAGTTGCTTGCGGCCGGTGGCCTTGATCGCCTTGACGAAGTCTTCGTTGTCCCAGGCGTTGATCTGGCCGGGGCGGGCGATGTACGGCGCGTCCGGGAACATCTCTTTCAGCTCTGGAACCAGCGGGCCGTTCGGGCCCTGTTCAAAGCTGGTGGTCAGCACGGTCGGCAGGTCGAAGAACTTGGCGAGGTCAGCCAACGCCAACACGTTGTTCTTGAACTCGTTCGGCGAGAAGTCCTGCACCAGGGAAATCAGGCCGGTCTGGTGGTCGACCAGCAGGACTACGGCGTCGTCTTTGTTCAGGCGGTTGTAGGTTGGCTTGCTCATGGTGGAATCCTTTTTCGTTTAAGTGGTGGAAAGCTGTGTCGTTCAATGTGTGACCAGATTAATGAGCCGCCGAAAAAGGAAAAAGCGGCTCAAATCGGTTTGACTGTCTCCTCAGGATGGACAGTTCAGCGGTGAACCTTGTGGGAGCGGGCTTCCCGCGAAGCTTGTGACGGCCTTGAGGACGCCTTCGCTGGCAAGCCAGCTCCCACAGTGACTGCGTCAGCCACTCGCTCAGCGCTGTATCTCGTTCTCATGCTGCTGCAGGTTCGCCTGGGTCAGGTTGCAACCGGCCGGCACGCTGCGGGTCAGCCAGACGTTGCCGCCGATGGTGGCGCCCTTGCCAATGGTGATGCGCCCCAGGATGGTCGCGCCGGCATAGATCACCACGTCGTCCTCGACGATCGGGTGCCGCGGGTGGCCCTTCTGCAACTGGCCGTCCTCGTCCGCCGGGAAGCGCTTGGCGCCAAGGGTCACCGCCTGGTAGATGCGCACCCGTTCGCCAATGATCGCCGTTTCACCGATCACCACGCCGGTACCGTGGTCGATGAAGAAGCTCGGGCCGATCTGTGCACCCGGATGGATGTCGATACCGGTGGCCGAGTGGGCAATTTCCGCACTGATCCGTGCCAGCAGGGGCAACCCGGCGCGGTACAGGTGATGCGCCAGGCGATGGTGGATCACCGCGAGAATACCCGGATAGCACAGCAGCACTTCGTCGACGCTGCGCGCCGCCGGGTCGCCCTGGTAGGCCGCCAGGACATCGGTGTCGAGCAGCCGGCGCAACCCCGGCAGGGCCAGGGCGAAGTCCTGGATCAGCCGCAGGGCCTTGGCCTGCACCTCGGCATCGGCCTGCCCGTCATGCCGGGCGGCGTAGCGCAGTTCCAGACGGGCCTGGGCCAGCAACGAATTGAGCGCGGCATCCAGGGTGTGGCCGACGTAGAAATCCTCGCTTTCCTCGCGCAGGTCCACTGGCCCCAGGCGCATCGGGAACAACGCCCCGCAGAGGGCTTCGAGAATCTCGGCCATGGCCTGGCGCGACGGCAGTTCGCGCCCACCCTGTTCATCACTGACCCGCCCGTTGCGGCTGCGCCACTCATCCCGGGCACTGCGTAGCTGGCTGACGATGGTCTGTAGTTGCCAATGGCTGGAACGCTCGCTCACGATCAAATCTCCGACCTGGCGGCCGGACAATCGGGCCACCTGAATGGCTTTCACTTTACGGCAGCGACCTGAGCGGCGTTTAAGAACGAATAGTGCTTTGCTAAGAACGTTTTGAAATAAGAATTCGGCGGTTGCCTGGGGAAAAGTGCCTGCCTATAGTCGGAACATTTCCTACCGTCAGTTCGGACTCATGATCAAACAACAGCTCGCTCGCTTCGACCGCCTGCCCCTGCTCGAGCAGGCCACGCCCCTGCAGAAACTGGAACGTCTTTCGGCGTGGGTGGGCCGTGATATCTACATCAAGCGTGACGACCTGACGCCCCTGGCGCTGGGTGGCAACAAGCTGCGCAAGCTCGAGTACCTGGCCGCCGATGCGCTGGCGACGGGAGCCGACACGCTGGTCACCGCCGGGGCGATCCAGTCCAACCATGTTCGCCAGACCGCCGCGCTGGCCGCCCGCCTGGGCCTGGGCTGCGTGGCCCTGCTGGAGAATCCGATCGGCACCGAGGATGGCAACTACCTCGGCAACGGCAACCGCCTGCTGCTGGACCTGTTCGATGCACGGGTCGAGCTGGTGGACAACCTGGACAACGCCGACGAGCAGTTGCAGGCCCTGGCCGAGCGCCTGCGCAGCAACGGCAAGAAGCCCTATCTGGTGCCGATCGGCGGTTCCAATGCTCTCGGCGCGCTGGGCTACGTGCGTGCAGGCCTGGAGCTGGCGGCGCAGATCGAGGCGACCGGCCTGGAGTTCGCCGCGGTGGTGCTGGCATCCGGCAGTGCCGGGACCCACAGTGGCCTGGCCCTGGGCCTGAGCGAAACACTGCCGCAGTTGCCGGTGATCGGCGTGACGGTTTCGCGTAGCGACGAGGCGCAGCGGCCGAAGGTACAGGTGTTGGCCGAACGCACGGCCGAGCTGCTGGGCGTGCCGCTGCCGGAGAGCTTCAAGGTGCAGCTGTGGGACGAGTATTTCGCCCCGCGCTACGGTGAGCCGAATGCCGGGACCCTGGCGGCGGTCAAGCTGCTGGCGAGCCAGGAAGGCCTCCTGCTCGACCCGGTGTACACCGGCAAGGCGATGGCCGGGTTGCTCGATGGCATTGGCTTGCAGCGCTTCGACGAGGGGCCGATCATCTTCCTGCATACCGGCGGGGCGCCGGCGCTGTTTGCCTATGACGCGTCGTTTGCCTGACCGGTTCCAGGCAGGGGGGGCGGTGTCGCCTGGTTCGCGGATAAATCCGGCTCCCACAGTGTCAGCGTCGTTCGCAGGGTTCATGCACGGCGCGAGCGCTTGTGGGAGCCTGATTTATCCGCGAACCAGACGCCGCTGAACTCCCTGATTGGCCTGAAAAAGGTTCTAAATGGATTCTTTTATATTATTTAAAATTATAAAAGGATCGGTTTATAGTTTCGCCCCAGGCGAATTTGCCACGAGACGCCAATACTGCTTTGAGGCAGGATGGCCGGTGGTAATCAAAGTGTCAGGTTTGCCTTCCTTTTCCCATAAAAAACACACGGGGCTCTTCATGAATATTTCCGCATTTCGCAAGCGTCTGCTGGTTGGCAGCCTGGGTCTGGTGCTCGGCGCCGGTCTGCTGGGCCAGGCCGTGGCCGGTGAACAACTGAACCTGATCAAGAAAGCTGGCGAGATCAAGATCGGCCTGGAAGGCACCTATCCGCCGTTCAGCTTTGTCGATGAAAGCGGCAAGCTCAGCGGTTTCGAAGTCGAGTTGTCCGAGGCGCTGGCCAAGGAGCTGGGCGTCAAGGTCAAGCTGCAGGCCACCCCGTGGGATGGCATCCTCGCGGCCCTGGAGTCCAAGCGTCTGGACGCGGTGGTCAACCAGGTCACCATCTCCGAAGAGCGCAAGAAGAAGTACGATTTCTCCAAGCCTTACACCGTCTCCGGCATCCAGGCACTGGTCCTGAAAAAGAACGTCGACGCGATCAAGACCGCCGACGACCTGGCCGGCAAGAAAGTCGGTGTGGGCCTGGGCACCAACTACGAACAATGGCTCAAGGACAACCAGCCAAAAGCCATTATCAAGACCTACAACGATGACCCGACCAAGTTCCAGGACCTGCGCATCGGCCGTATCGACGCGATCCTGATCGACCGCCTGGCCGCCCTGGAATACGCCAAGAAAGCCCCGGACACCGCCGCTGCCGGCGATGCCTTTTCCCGCCAGGAAGCCGGTATTGCCCTGCGCAAGGGCGAGCCTGAACTGCTCGACGCCGTGAACAAGGCCCTCGACAAGCTGCGCGCTGACGGCACCTTGAAGAAGCTGTCCGAAAAATACTTCAACGCTGACGTCACTCAATAATGGAAGCAGGTTTGCAACTCGCGCTGGACTCCGCGCCCTTTCTGCTCAAGGGCGCGTACTACACGGTGATTCTCAGCCTCGGCGGGATGTTTTTCGGCTTTCTGATGGGCTTCGGCCTGGCCTTGATGCGTCTGTCGCGCTTCAAGCTGGTCAGCGGGATCGCCCGGGTCTACGTGTCGTTCTTTCGCGGCACGCCGCTACTGGTGCAGCTGTTTTTGATCTACTACGGTTTGCCACAAGTGGGCATCGAGCTGGATCCGATCCCGGCGGCCATGATCGGCTTTTCGCTGAACATGGCCGCCTACGCCTGTGAAATCCTGCGTGCTGCCATCGCTTCCATCGAGCGAGGTCAGTGGGAAGCTGCAGCCAGTATCGGCATGACCCGTGCGCAAACCCTGCGTCGGGCCATCCTGCCACAGGCGATGCGTACCGCCTTGCCACCCTTGGGCAACAGTTTCATTTCACTGGTCAAGGACACGGCGCTGGCGGCGACGATCCAGGTGCCCGAGCTGTTCCGTCAGGCGCAACTGGTGTCGGCACGGACATTTGAAATTTTCACCATGTATCTGTCTGCGGCCCTGATCTACTGGGTATTGGCAAGCATCCTGGCGTATTTTCAGAATCGCCTGGAAGACCGGGTCAACCGGCATGACCTGGAGTCCTGAAGCATGATCGTGGTTGAAAAACTGACCAAGCAATTCAATGGCCAGAGTGTGCTCAAGGGTATCGACCTCAAGGTCGAGGCCGGCGAAGTGGTGGCAATCATCGGCCCCAGCGGTTCCGGCAAGACCACCTTCCTGCGTTGCCTGAACTTCCTCGAGGAACCGTCCAGCGGGCGGATCCAGGTCGGGGATATCGAGATCGACGGCAGCCGGCCGCTGAGCCAGCAGCAGACGCTGATCCGCAAGCTGCGCCAGCAGGTGGGTTTCGTGTTCCAGAACTTCAACCTGTTTCCCCATCGCACCGCGTTGGAGAACGTCATCGAAGGCCCGATCGTGGTCAAGAAGACCCCGCGCGACCAGGCCCAGGCCCTGGGCCGCAAGCTGCTGGCCAAGGTCGGCCTGGCGGGCAAGGAAGAGTCCTATCCACGGCGCCTGTCCGGTGGCCAGCAACAGCGGGTGGCAATCGCCCGGGCACTGGCGATGGAGCCGCAGGTGATCCTCTTCGATGAACCGACCTCGGCCCTCGATCCGGAGCTGGTGGGCGAAGTGCTGGCGACCATTCGCGGCCTGGCGGAAGAGAAACGCACCATGGTGATCGTCACCCACGAGATGAGTTTCGCCCGTGACGTGGCCAACCGGGTGATCTTTTTCGACAAGGGCGTGATTGTCGAACAGGGTGAAGCCAAGGCGTTGTTTGCCAATCCGAAAGAAGAACGGACCCGGCAATTCCTCAGTAAGTTTCTGGGTGATGCGTAGGAAAGCTCTTTAGTTAAAATAACGTACTCAGGGAATGAGTACGCTATTCAACCAATAATGAATTGAATAGTTGCAGGTAATTAAAATCTATGACCTGGCAACGCTTTCATTCAGTCTCCCTTACCCCGCGTCATCGTGGCGAAACCCTTGACCACCGCTGGGTGAAGTAGGACTTGTCCGAATCCTGAAGCGATCGAAATCGTCGCGCTTCAAGGCCTTGACACCTGCCAGGCAAAACCCTTAGCTGACCGCTCATTCGTATGGCGTTATTCGGATTGCACCCATGTGCCGGTGTCTCCGATTTATTCTCATGCCACAACATTTCAGCTGTAAGGATGCGGCGAAAGAAGCACTGGCCCGGTTTTCCAGACGGACCCGGCCGCTTCTTTGAAGTTGAACTTATCGGCAACTTATAAAAAGGACGATTTCATGAACGATTCTCTCGAGCACTCCCGACTCGCGCTGCCCGAGGTGCCCCAGGCGCACCGAAGGGGTATCGGCCGGCTGGCCGCCGAGCACCTGTCGGTCTGCATTCCGGCCTATCCCGGCATGGACGAAGGCGATCTGCTCGAGCTGTTCTGGGACGGTTGTTATGTGACGTCCCGGCAGGTCCAGGCGGGTGAACAGGGCCTGCCGGTCAGCCTGCGGGTGCCGCAGAGCTTCGTCCTGGACGGCGTGGCACGCATTCACTACCGGCTCATGCGCATCGGCAGCGCGGCGCAGGCCTCCCCGCAACTCAAGCTGAACGTCAAGCTCGGCTGTCCGGGCGGCCTGCCGATCGGCGAGGAAAACCAGGGCCTGGCACCGCTGGTCATTCCCCTGCCGATCCAGCGCTACGGGGTCAACTCGAACCAGATGAAGCGCGGGGTACCGCTGACCCTGGAGCCTTACCCGAACATGGCCGCCGAGGATGAAATCACCCTGCTCTGGGGCGATGTGCGCTTCGACCTGCCCAAGCTGGCGCCAGCGGATGTCGGCCAGCCGGTCACGGTGTTCGTGCCGGCCGCGGTCATCCTCGAGGCCGGCGAGGACCGTGGGCTGGACATCACCTATTGCGTGATCGATCGGGTCGGCAACAACTCCCGCTGGGCGCCTCCACGGCGCTTGCGCGTGGGGCCTGCCAGGCACCTGATCAGGCCCGCCACACCACAATTTTCCCGCGCCGCCCAACGCCACCGGGAGTGAGAGACGGACCTTCTATGCATATTCCTAAAGGTTAGTTTATTTAATTTTTATGCGCGTTTAGGGTATATGAACCGGACCACCGGACCCGTTTGATTTCGTCGGTATCGCCTTCGCGATGCCTCCATGAGAGAGATGAGGTAGGTATGGTCAGGAACACAATCACCCTTGTGCAGATCGCCGGGGCATTGCGCACGCCACGGAGTGGCGCTGATGTCTAACTTGAACGAGGCACAGGTCCACAGCGACCAGGACATTGCGCCGCTGCTGCTGCCGGCACGGGTGCTGCGCAACGATGCCGAAGCCCTGCAGGCCGCCCGCGAGCTGGCCGAGGTGGCCCGTCTGCAGGCCGCCCGGCGTGACCAGCAACGCAAGCTGCCCTGGGCCGAGATCGAGCAGTTCACCCGCAGTGGCCTGGGCAGCATCACCATCCCCCGTGAATTCGGCGGCCCCCAGGTGTCCTTCGTGACCGTGGCCGAGGTGTTCGCGATCATTTCCGCCGCCGACCCGGCCCTGGGGCAGATCCCGCAGAACCAGTTCGGCATCCTCCAGGCGCTGCTCGGCACTGCCACCGAGCGGCAGAAGAAGCAGCTGTTCCAGAGCGTGCTCGATGGCTGGCGCATCGGTAATGCCGGGCCTGAGCGTGGTACCCGCAACACCCTGGAGATCAAGACCCGGATCAGCGCCGACGGTGACGGCTTCGTCATCAGCGGGCAGAAGTTCTACTCCACCGGTGCCCTGTTCGCCCATTGGGTGGCGGTCAAGGCGCTGGACGATGAGGGGCGCCAGGTCATGGCCTTCGTGCGCCGTGGCACGCCGGGCCTGCGGGTGGTCGATGACTGGTCCGGCTTCGGCCAGCGCACCACCGCCAGCGGCACCGTGCTGCTGAACGATGTGCGGGTCGAGGCGGAAAACGTCGTCGAGAACTGGCGCCAGGGTGCCACGCCGAACATTCAGGGCGCTGTCTCGCAACTGATCCAGGCCGCCATCGATGCCGGGATCGCCCGTGCCGCCATCGATGACAGCATCGCCTTCGTCCGCGAGCGGTCGCGGCCGTGGGTCGACGCCAAGGTCGAAAGGGCCAGTGATGACCTGTATGTCATCGCCGATATCGGCAAGCTGAAGATCGAACTGCATGCCGCCGAGGCGCTGCTGCGCAAGGCCGGGCAGGTACTGGACCAGATCAGTGCCGGGCCGGTGGACGCCGCTGCCGCCGCGCGGGCCTCGATCGTCGTGGCCGAAGCCAAGGTGCTCACCACCGAAATCTCCCTGCTGGCCAGCGAGAAGCTGTTCGAACTGGCCGGCAGCCGCGCCACCCTCGCCGAGTTCAACCTCGACCGGCACTGGCGCAACGCACGCGTGCATACCCTGCATGACCCGGTGCGCTGGAAGTATCACGCCGTTGGCGCCTATCGCCTCAACGGCACCTTGCCCGCCCGCCATTCCTGGATCTGACCAGACCTCTGGAGACACCCATGTCACAGTTTTCCCCACGCGTCGCGGTCATCTCCAGCGACGAGCAAGCCCTGATCGTCGCCAGCGACCTGGCCGAGGATTTCAAGCGCGACAGCCAACTGCGCGACCGTGAACGGCGCCTGCCGCTGCCCGAGCTGGAAGTGTTTTCCCGCTCCGGCCTGTGGGGCATCAGCGTGCCAAAAGAGTACGGGGGTGCCGGGGTGTCGAACGTCACCCTGGCCAAGGTCACGCAACTGATCGCCGAGGCCGACGCCTCCCTCGGGCAGATTCCACAGAACCATTTCTACGCCCTCGAAGTGCTGCGGGTGAATGGCAACGAGGCGCAGAAACGCCGGCTGTATGCCGAGGTCCTGGCCGGTCGCCGTTTCGGCAATGCGCTGGCCGAACTGGGCACGAAAACCGCCCACGACCGGGTCACCCACCTGCGCCGTGACGGCGAGGGCTATCGCATCAATGGGCGCAAGTTCTATTCGACCGGTTCGCTCTATGCCCAGCGCATTCCCACCTCGGTGGTGGACGAGCAGGGCGTGCAGCAACTGGCCTTCGTCCCGCGCGACAGCGCCGGGCTGACGGTGATCGACGACTGGACCGGTTTCGGCCAGCGCACCACCGGCAGTGGCTCGGTGGTGTTCGAGGATGTGTTCGTTGCCGCCGAGGACGTGATCCCGTTCCAGAGCGCCTTCGAACGCCCGACACCGGTCGGGCCGCTGGCGCAGATCCTCCATGCGGCCATCGACACCGGCATCGCCCGGGCGGCCTACGAGGATGCCCTGCATTTCGTCCGTACCCGCACCCGGCCGTGGATCGATTCGGGTATCGAAAAGGCGGTCGACGACCCGCTGACACTCAAGAGCATCGGTCACCTGAGCATCCGCCTGAGTGCAACCGAAGCGCTACTGGAGCGCGCTGGCGAGTTTCTCGACCGGGCCCAGGCCGACACCAATGCCGACAGCGTGGCGGCGGCGTCGATCGCTGTCGCCGAGGTCCGGGCGATCAGCACGGAAATCTCCCTGGCCGCCGGCAGCACCCTGTTCGAACTGGCCGGCAGCCAGGCGACCCTGGCCGAACACGGCCTCGACCGGCACTGGCGCAATGCCCGGGTGCACACGCTGCACGACCCGGTGCGCTGGAAGTATCACGCGGTGGGCAACTACTACCTCAATGATGAAAACCCGCCACTGCGGGGGACTATCTGATGAGCAAGAAAAAGATCCTGCTCAATGCCTTCAACATGAACTGCATCGGGCATATCAACCATGGCCTGTGGACCCACCCACGGGACAATTCGGCCCGCTACAAGACCATCGAGTACTGGACCGAACTGGCGCAGTTGCTCGAGCGCGGGCTGTTCGACGGTCTGTTCATCGCCGATATCGTCGGGGTCTACGACGTCTACCAGCAGTCGGTGGACGTGCCGCTGCGCGAGTCGATCCAGCTGCCGGTCAACGACCCGTTGCTGCTGGTCTCGGCCATGGCTGCGGTGACGAAAAACCTCGGCTTCGGCCTGACCGCCAACCTGACCTACGAGACGCCATACCTGTTCGCCCGTCGGTTGTCGACGCTCGACCACCTGAGTCGCGGCCGGGTCGGCTGGAACATCGTCACCGGCTACCTCGACAGCGCCGCCAAGGCGATGGGCCTGGAGGCCCAGGCCGAGCACGACCGCCGCTACGATCAGGCCGACGAGTACCTGGAAGTGCTCTACAAGCTGCTGGAAGGCAGCTGGGAGAACGACGCGGTGGTCAACGATCCGGTACGGCGGGTCTATGCCGAGCCGGGCAAGGTGCACAAGGTGCGACACAAGGGCGAGTTCTACCAGGTGGAGGGTTATCACCTCTGCGAGCCGTCGCCGCAGCGCACACCGGTGCTGTTCCAGGCCGGCAGTTCCGAGCGCGGCCTGTTGTTCGCCGGCCGACATGCCGAGTGCGTGTTCATCAGCGGGCAGAACAAGGCGGCGACCCGGGCGCAGGTGGACAAGGTCCGCGCCAGTGCCGAGGCGGCAGGGCGCGACGGCCAGGCGATCAAGGTGTTCATGGGTATCAACGTGATCGTCGGCGAGACCGAAGCGGCGGCCTGGGCCAAGCATGCCGAGTACCTGGGCTATGCCAGTGCCGAAGCCGGGGTGGCGCACTTCTCGGCGTCCACCGGGATCGATTTTTCCGAGTACGAACTGGACGAACCGATCCAGTACGTGAAGAGCAACGCGATCCAGTCGGCGACCCGCAACCTGCAGAACAACGACTGGACCCGGCGCAAGCTGCTGGAGCAGCACGCCCTGGGCGGGCGCTATATCACCGTGGTCGGTTCGCCGAGCCAGGTCGCCGACGAGCTGGAATCGTGGATTGCCGAGACCGGCCTGGACGGCTTCAACCTGACCCGCATCGTCACCCCGGAAAGCTACGAGGACTTCATCGACCTGGTGATTCCCGAACTGCAGCGGCGCGGCTCGTACAAGACCGCCTATGAGCAGGGGACGTTGCGCGAAAAGCTGTTCGGTGAGGGCGCGCATCTGCCGCCGGAGCATGCGGGATCGACCTATCGTCAGCCAACCGCCTGAAAGGTGACGAGCGAGCCTTTTGTGGTGAGCGGGCTTTTTGTGGCGAGCGGGCTTGTCGGGACGCCGCACCGCCGCGCTGGGCTGCAAGGCAGCCCCAGCCCCTGCACCACCGATCTGCCTGATGCACTGGGGTTGGCTGTTTCAGGGCCGCTTCGCGCCCCAGCGCGGCGGTGCGGCGTCCCGACAAGCCCGCTCGCCACAGGAGGTTTGCCCAGCACAACAGGTTTGCCCAATGGAACAAGTCTGCTCCCACAGAAAATTTATGCGCCACCAGCAGGCAAGCCACGCATCACACGCCCGAAGTGAACGACCCGATTCTTTATGACTGATTGGAACCCCATCATGAAAACAATACGCTTCACTCAGCCAGTCAAGGCACTGGCCCTCGCCCTCGGCCTGTTCAGCGTCGCCGCCCACGCCGCCGACGCCCCACTCAAGGTCGGTACCACCGCCGCCTTCGCCATCCCGCTGGAAGCCGCCGTGGAAGAGGCCGGCAAACAGGGCCTGAAGGTCGAGCTGGTGGAGTTCACCGACTGGATCGCACCCAACGTCAGCCTTGCTGCCGGCGATATCGACGTGAACTACTTCCAGCACATCCCGTTCCTGGAAAACGCCAAGGCCGCCGCCGGTTTCGACCTGGTGCCCTTTGCCCCGGGGATCATCAACAACGTCGGCCTCTACTCGAAGCAGTACAAGAGCTTCGCCGAGCTGCCCGAGGGCGCGACCGTGGCCATCGCCAACGACCCGATCAACAGCGGTCGTGGCCTGCAGCTGCTGGCCAAGGCCGGCCTGATCACCCTCAAGCCCGGCGTCGGCTACAAGGCCACCGAGGACGACATCGTCGCCAACCCGAAGAAGATCAAGATTCTCCAGGTCGAGGCCGTGCAACTGGTACGGGCCTACGACGACGCCGACCTGGTGCAGGGCTACCCGGCCTACATTCGCCTGGCGAAGAGCTTCGACGCCGGCTCCGCGCTGCTGTTCGACGGCCTCGACCACAAGGAGTACGTGATCCAGTTCGTCATCCAGCCGAAAGAGAAGAACGACCCGCGGCTGATCAAGTTCGTCGATATCTACCAACATTCGCCCGCCGTGCGCGCTGCCCTGGATAAAGCCCATGGCAAGCTGTACCAGGCCGGCTGGGAAGGCTGACATGAGTGTCGCCAGCCTCCAGCGCCCGCAGGCCCAGGTGCCACGCGCGGCCGAACAGACCGAGCTGCATCCCGAGCTCAACCGTGCCCACGTGCGCTTCATCGGCGTGGGCAAGACCTACGACGGCCACCACGGCCCGGTGCACGCCCTGCAAGGCATCGACCTGGTGATCCAGCGCGGCGAGGTGTTCGGCATCATCGGCCGCAGCGGCGCCGGCAAGTCATCGCTGATCCGCACCATCAACCGCCTGGAGCAACCCAGCTCGGGGCGGGTACTGATCGACCAGGTGGACATCGGCGAGTTCGACGAAGACCGCCTGGTGGAGCTGCGGCGGCGGGTCGGCATGATCTTCCAGCACTTCAACCTGATGTCGGCCAAGACCGTCTGGCAGAACGTCGAGCTGCCGTTGAAGGTGGCCGGGGTACCCAGGCTCGCGCGTGAGCAGAAGGTGCGCGAGCTGCTGGAGCTGGTCGGCCTGCGGGACAAGCACAAGGCCTATCCGGCGCAGTTGTCGGGTGGGCAGAAACAGCGGGTGGGGATTGCCCGGGCGCTGGTGCATGACCCGGCGATCCTGCTGTGCGACGAGGCGACGTCGGCGCTCGACCCGGAGACCACCCAGTCGATTCTTGGCCTGCTGCGCGAGATCAACCAGCGGTTGGGGCTGACCGTGGTGCTGATCACCCACGAGATGTCGGTGATCCGCGAGATCTGTGATCGCGTGGTGGTGCTCGAGCGCGGCAAGGTGGTCGAGCAGGGGCCGGTGTGGCAGGTATTCGGTGACCCGCAGCATGAGGTCAGCCGGACCTTGCTCGCGCCGCTGCAGCACGCGCTGCCGGAGGAGCTGCAGGGCCGCTTGCGGGCGCAGCCGGAATCGGCGGAGGCGGCCGTGGTGCTGCGTTTGCAGTTCACCGGCAGTGCCAGTGACGAGCCGGACCTGGCCGCACTGTTCAGTGCCCTCGGTGGGCGGGTGCGGCTGTTGCAGGGCGGCGTCGAACGGATCCAGGGGCATGCCCTGGGGCAACTGCTGCTGTCGGTGAGCGGGTCGCCGCTGGATGCCGAGGCGCTGCGCCAGCGCGCTGCCCGTTGGGCGCAACAGGTGGAGGTACTCGGTCATGTGGCTTGATCGGTTGTGGCAGGGGGTGATCGACACCTTCCTGATGGTCGGCGTGTCGTCGCTGATCGCGCTGTTGCTGGGCATTCCGCTGGCGGTGATCCTGGTCACCAGCCACAAGGGCGGCATCTACGAGGCACCGGCGGTGAACCGGGTGCTGGGGGCGTTCGTCAACCTGTTCCGCTCGATTCCGTTCCTGATCCTGATGGTGGCGCTGATCCCGTTTACCCGGCTGATCGTCGGCACCACCTATGGCGTGTGGGCGGCCGTGGTACCACTGACCATCGCGGCCACGCCGTTCTTCGCGCGGATCGCCGAGGTCAGCCTGCGCGAGGTCGACCATGGCCTGATCGAGGCGGCGCAGGCCATGGGCTGTCGGCGCTGGCATATCGTCTGGCACGTGCTGCTGCCCGAGGCGTTGCCGGGGATCGTCGGCGGTTTCACCATCACCCTGGTGACCATGATCAACTCCTCGGCAATGGCCGGTGCGATCGGCGCGGGTGGGTTGGGCGACATCGCCTATCGCTATGGCTACCAGCGCTTCGACAGCCAGGTGATGCTGACGGTGATCGTGCTGCTGGTGATCCTGGTGGCGGCGATCCAGTTCGGTGGGGATCGGTTGGCGCGGGTGCTCAACAAGCGCTGAGATATCTGGCGCCTGGAAGATCGCTTTCGCGGGCAAGCCACGCTCCTACAGGGCTTCGTCAAACACGGGACTCGTGTACGACGTCCCTCTGTAGGCGCAGGGCTTGTCGGGACGCCGAACCGCCGCGAAGGGTCCCTCTCGGACACAGCAGCAATCCGCAGGGTGATATATTCAGTTCACCCACCCCAACGCGCAGACCTCCGATGAAAACCCTCGGCCCCGACGACCTCAACCAGATCGCCTCCACTACCCTCGGCCACTACAACCGTACCGCCGAAGGCTTCCGCGAAGGTACCCGCGACCACGACGTTAGCCAGAACATCGACGCCCTGTTGCGCCATATCCGGGGGGCGGCGCCGTTCACCATCCTCGATTTCGGCTGCGGCCCCGGTCGGGATCTCAAGACCTTCACCCGCCTGGGCCACACTGCCGTCGGCCTCGACGGTACCGAGCGTTTTGCGCAAATGGCCCGTGAGGACAGCGGTTGCGAGGTGCTGCAGCAGAACTTCCTCGAGCTGGACCTGCCAGCGCAACGTTTCGACGGCATCTTTGCCAATGCCGTGCTGTTCCATGTGCCCCTGCAGGAACTGCCGCGCGTTCTGGGGCAACTGCATGCCACGCTCAAGCCGGGCGGCGTGCTGTTCAGCTCCAACCCGCGCGGGGAAAACCAGGAGGGTTGGAATGGTGAGCGTTATGGCTCGTATCACGACCTGGAGGCCTGGCAGGCGTTGCTGACGGCGGCAGGCTTCGTCGAACTGGAACACTACTATCGCCCGGCCGGGCTGCCGCGTGAGCAGCAGCCCTGGCTTGCCAGCGTCTGGCGCAAGATATAGCGCGCCCTCTGGAGCTTGCGAGGGGTTGAACATTGAATTGTCCATTCCTGAGTGACAGTCAAACCGATTTGAGCCGCTTTTTCCTTTTTCGGTGGCTCATTAATCTGGTCACAAGTTGAACGACACAGCTTCCCACCACTTAAACGAAAAAGGATTCCACCATGAGCAAGCCAACCTACAACCGCCTGAACAAAGACGACGCCGTAGTCCTGCTGGTCGACCACCAGACCGGCCTGATTTCCCTGGTGCAGGACTTCTCGCCGAACGAGTTCAAGAACAACGTGTTGGCGTTGGCTGACCTCGCCAAGTTCTTCGACCTGCCGACCGTGCTGACCACCAGCTTCGAGCAAGGCCCGAACGGTCCGCTGGTTCCAGAGCTGAAAGAGATGTTCCCGGACGCGCCGTACATCGCCCGTCCCGGCCAGATCAACGCCTGGGACAACGAGGACTTCGTCAAGGCGATCAAGGCCACCGGCCGCAAGCAACTGATCATCGCCGGCGTGGTGACCGATGTTTGCGTGGCGTTCCCGACCCTGTCGGCGCTGGCTGAAGGTTTTGATGTGTTCGTGGTGACCGATGCTTCCGGTACCTTCAACACCACCGTGCAGCAGGCGGCGTGGAACCGCATGACCCAGGCTGGTGCGCAGATGATGAACTGGTTCTCGGTGGCCTGTGAGCTGCACCGCGACTGGCGCAACGACATCGAAGGCTTGGGCAACCTGCTGTCGCAGCGGATCCCGAACTATCGCAACCTGATGAACAGCTACGCGGCACTGACAGCCCGCTGAGTTTCCCCTGAACCACCAGGCCCGCCTTTGAGCGGGCCTTTTGCTTTGTGGCGGCCAGACTCCGATCGTTCCCACGCTCGGCGTGGGAATGCCTCCCAGGGCGCTCTGGTGACGCGGAGCGTCACCGGCTGCATGCCCACGCAGAGCGTGGGCACGATCAGCCATGGGGACTATCCGATCGTTCCCACGGTCCCCGTGGGAACGCCTCCCAGGGCGCTCTGCGCCCGCCCAGGGGACGCAGAGCGTCACCGGCTGCATGTCCACGCCGAGCGTGGGCACGATCTGCCATGGGGGGCTATCCGATCGTTCCCACGGTCCCCGTGGGAACGCCTCCCAGGGCGCTCTGCACCCGTCCTGGTGACGCAGAGCGTCAACGGCTACATGCCCACGCAGAACGTGGGCACGATCAGCGATGGGGGCTATCCGATCGTTCCCACGGTCCCTGTGGGAACGCCTCCCAGGGCGCTCTGCACCCGTCCTGGTGACGCAGAGCATCACCGGCTGCATACCCACGCAGAGCGTGGGCACGATCAGCCATGGGGACTATCCGATCGTTCCCACGGTCCCCGTGGGAACGCCTCCCAGGGCGCTCTGCGCCCGCCCAGGGGACGCAGAGCGTCACCGGCGGCATGCCCACGCAGAGCGTGGGCACGATCAGCGATGGGGGCTGTTTACCCTGTGTTTCAGTGCTGCTGGCCCAGCAACCCATCCACTTGGCTTTGCGCCAACTCGATCAGATGTACCGAAGCCATCGCCAAGTGGTGCGGCATGCCACTCAGCTGCTCGGCGGACTCATAAGCGGTGGCGGCCGCCGAACGCAGGATCGAGTCGAGGTTGTTCAAGGTGTCTTCAAGGTAGGGTGTTTTGCTGATGGGGTCTGCTGGCTGCTCATAGTGAGCGAAGGCTCGCTCGGTAGCGGCTTGGAGTGCTGGATCGCTTTTTGGCGGGTTGGGTGTGACTTTGAACATGGCGATGCTCCTGACATGGTCGAGAACCCGTCACCGTCGTGACCAAACGAGAGGTGGCGGGCGGTACGCAGGTTGGTCAACCGGGATGTCAGGCACCCGGCGCACCCGAAGGCGCCCCGCGCACAGCCCACCATGAAGCGACAGGCACAAAGACATGCCTGGAGCAGGGGTGGCGCTGGTGCGCCTGACATTGGACGGGTGACCAAACCCGGTCACTGTTTTTCAGTGACAGGTGTCAGCCTAGGTCCCGCAGATCGACAGGCGCAAGCCGAAAGGATTTTCTAGGAAACTTCAGGCGAGGGAAAGGGAATCGTCTTGCTGGTGGGTCTTAGCGCCTGCAACAAGAATGTATCCAACGGTCGTAGTGAGTTGACTTCAACGTCATCTGTGGCATTCTGAAAAAACTACTCAGCCCCGTACGCAGCGATTCAGTTCGCTGGCCGTTGGGGTGAAAAAACCGGCCTTGTGCCGGTTTTTTCGTTTCAAGGGACTGATATCTGTGCGTACAGCCTGCTTTGTTGACGGATACAACCTGTTTTACGGTCTATTGGCAGGGTCTGCGTACAAGTGGCTGGACCTGCCAAAACTACTCGCCCATATCCTGCGAACTGAGCGATCGGATAATGAGCTGACGTCTGTCGATTTTTTCACCTCGGGGGTCAAGCCTGACCTCGCCACCCGTGGCCGGGTATCCAAGGAGGCGCAGGATACTTATCTACGTGCACTGATAGAAAAGGGTGTTCAGGTACACCACGGTCGCCATCAGCTCGAATCCGGGCTTGCACCTCGATTCGTCGATAAGAAGACTCGTCCTTCAAGGTTCGATCAGGTTCCCATCTGGAAAATCGAGGAAAAGGAAACGGATGTTCATATTGCGATCAGCATGTACCGGCTTGCAGCCAAGCAGGCCTCGTTATCGGCCGACGAGCGAGTGGAGCAGATAGTGTTGGTGTCCGCCGATACGGATATGACCCCGGCACTCAGGGCGCTGCGTGAGGATTACCCGGCGTTACGGATTGGCGTAATCCTGCCGCATCGCGAAGATATCAAGCGTAATGCACCTGGCTCATTGAAGAATCATTCGAACTGGATGCGCCATACCGTGACAACAGAGGAGCTGGCTGCATGCCAACTGCCTGCCCGGGTGCCTACCCGGAAGAAACCAGCCATGAAGCCTGACTACTGGTAGATCTTTCACCCAAAAAAGAAAACCCCGGAGGGCCCAGGCCGTCCGGGGTCGCTGGGTGTCACCGCTTACAGCTTGGCGATCGACACCTCGGTGGATTTCACGAAGGCGATCACTTCGCTGCCGATCTCCAGTTCCAGTTCCTTGACCGAACGGGTGGTGATCACCGAGGTGACGATGCCGGATGCGGTCTGCACGTCGATTTCCGACAGCACGTCGCCGGTGACGATTTCCTTGATGGTGCCCTTGAACTGGTTGCGCACGTTGATGGCTTTGATGGTCATGGCGTTGATTCCTGTCTTGGATTGAGTAGGCAAGGCTTGGTTACAGCGCCCAGCGCAGTTGCGTGGGCAAGGGTGAAACGGGTTCCGGCTCGGGTGGCACGCCAGGCAGCGACAGCACCCGGTTCAGCACTTCGGTCTCCAGCGCCGCCAGGCGATGGGAACCCCGCACCCGTGGGCGCGGCAGCTCGACGTGCAGGTCGAGGCCGATCTGGCCGTCTTCGATCAGGATCACCCGATCGGCGATGGCCACGGCTTCGCTGACGTCGTGGGTCACCAGCAACACGGTGAAACCATGCTGCTGCCAAAGGCGCTCGATCAGTTGCTGCATCTCGATCCGGGTCAGGGCATCCAGCGCTCCCAGCGGTTCGTCGAGCAGCAGCAGTCGAGGTCGGTGGATCAGCGCACGGGCCAGGGCCACGCGCTGTTTCTGGCCGCCGGACAGACCCGCCGGCCATTCGTTGGCACGATCGGCCAGGCCGACCGCTTCCAGCGCCTGCAGGGCCTGCGGGCGCCAGTTGCCCTTGAGGCCAAGGCCGACGTTGTCGATGACTTTTTTCCAGGGCAGCAGGCGCGCTTCCTGGAACATCAGCCGGGTGTCTTCGCGGGCTTCGCTCAGCGGCGCGGAGCCGGCCAGCAGGTCACCACCGGTGGGCTGGTCAAGGCCGGCCAGCAGGCGCAGCAGGGTGCTCTTGCCACAGCCGCTGCGACCGACCACGGCGACGAATTGCCCGGCCGGAATGTGCAGGTCGATCTCGCGCAGCACCTGGCGCTCGCCGAAGGTTTTCTGCAGTTTGCGCGCTGCCAGCGGAATGCCTTGCAGCAGGCGTGGGGGTTGTTGGGCTGTCATGCTGCACCGCCTTTGCTCTGATAGGCCGGGTGCCAGCGCAGCCAGACCCGTTCCAGGCCCCGGGCCGCGAGGTCGGCGAGCTTGCCGAGCACCGCGTAGAGAACGATGGCCAGGACCACCACGTCGGTCTGCAGGAACTCCCGGGCGTTCATCGCCAGGTAGCCGATGCCGGAGCTGGCCGAGATGGTTTCGGCCACGATCAGGGTCAGCCACATGAAGCCGAGGGCGAAGCGCACGCCGACCAGGATCGACGGCAGCGCGCCCGGCAGGATCACCTGGCGGAACAGGCTGAAGCCGGACAGGCCGTAGCTGCGCGACATTTCCACCAGCGCCGGGTCGACGTTGCGGATGCCGTGGTAGGTGTTGAGGTAGATCGGAAACAGGGTGCCGAGGGCGACCAGGAAAATCTTCGCCGACTCGTCGATGCCGAACCACAGGATGACCAGCGGGATCAGCGCCAGGTGCGGCACGTTGCGGATCATCTGCACCGAGCTGTCGAGCAGGCGCTCGCCCCATTTCGACAGGCCGGTGATGAAGCCCAGGGCCAGGCCGATGCTGCCGCCGATGAGGAAGCCGAGGCCGGCGCGCCAACCGCTGATGGCCAGGTGGGTCCAGATGTCGCCGCTCTGTACCAGGGCGACGCCGGCCTCGACCACGGCGCTCGGCGCCGGCAGGATCCGGGTTGACAGCCAGCCGGCCGAGACCGACAGCTGCCACACCGCCAACAGCAGGATCGGTAGCGCCCAGGGCGCGAGCCGGTGGGTGATGCGGGTAAGGGTCGTCATGGCGTGGCCTCAGCTCTGGGACACGGCCTTGGGCAGGATGTCGTTGGCGACCATCTCACCGAAGGGGCTGACATAACCGGCGCTTTGCGGCCGCTGCGGCCGTTCGATTTCCAGGTGCGGGAACAGCAGCTCGGCGACCCGGTAGGACTCTTCCAGATGTGGGTAGCCGGAGAAGATGAAGGTGTCGATGCCCAGGTCCGCGTATTCCTTGACCCGTGCGGCAACGGTCGGGCCATCGCCCACCAGGGCGGTGCCGGCACCCCCGCGCACCAGACCGACGCCGGCCCACAGGTTGGGGCTGACTTCCAGCTTGTCGCGGTTGCCGCCGTGCAGCGCGGCCATGCGTTGCTGGCCGACCGAGTCGAAGCGCGCCAGGGATTTCTGGGCGCGGGCGATGGTGTCGTCGTCCAGGTGCGAGATGAGCTTTTCCGCCGCCTTCCAGGCCTCGGCATTGGTTTCACGGACGATCACATGCAGGCGGATTCCGAAGCGTACGGTGCGGCCCTGCTTGGCGGCCTTGGCCCGCACCTGCTCGATCTTCTCGGCGACGGCGGCCGGCGGCTCGCCCCAGGTCAGGACCATGTCGACCTGTTCGGCGGCGAGGTCCTGCGCGGCTTCCGACGAGCCGCCGAAGTACAGCGGCGGACGCGGTTGCTGCAGCGGTGGGTAGAGCAGCTTGGCGCCCTTCACGCTGATGTGCTGGCCGTCGTAGTCGACGGTTTCGCCTTCCAGCACCCGGCGCCAGATGCGGGTGAATTCCACCGAGGCCTGGTAGCGCTCTTCATGGTCGAGGAACAGGCCGTCGCCAGCCAGTTCATCCGGATCGCCACCGGTCACCAGGTTGAACAGCGCCCGCCCGCCGGACAGCCGGTCGAGGGTCGCGGCCTGGCGCGCCGCCACGGTCGGGGAAATGATCCCGGGGCGCAGGGCGACGAGGAATTTCAGGCGCTGGGTCACCGGGATCAGTGAGGCGGCCACCAGCCAGGAGTCTTCGCAGGAACGTCCGGTGGGGATCAGCACGCCGCCGAAACCGAGGCGATCGGCGGCCTGTGCCACCTGCTGCAGATAACCGTGGTCGACGGCGCGAGCGCCTTCGGCGGTGCCAAGGTAATGGCCGTCGCCGTGGGTAGGCAGGAACCAGAAGATGTTGAGGCTCATGGAGTTGTCTCCTAAGGAAGGCGTACGGTTCAGGGGGCGGTGGCGACGGCGGCTGGTGGTGTCCAGATCACGTCCTTGATGCTCAGCGGCTTGGGAATCAGCTTGAGCTGGTAGAAGCTGTCGGCGATTTTCTGCTGCGCGGCGACCACCTCGGGGGTGAGGAACTGCGCACCGTAGCCCTGGCGTTTCACCGAGGTCAGGGTGATGTCGGCGGGCAGGCCGAGCAGCGGGGCGACCTGGGCGGTGACTTCCTCGGGGTTGGCCTTGGACCAGTCGCCGACGGCGCGGACTTCCTCGACCAGGGCCTTGATCACCTCGGGATGTTTTTCCGCATAGGGACGGGTGGCCAGGTAGAACTGGTTGTTGTCCACCAGGCCCTTGCCGTCACGCAGGGTGCGCGCCTTGAGCTGCTGCTCGGCGGCGGCCTGGTAGGGGTCCCAGATCACCCAGGCATCGACGCTGCCACGCTCGAAGGCGGCGCGGGCGTCGGCGGGCGGCAGGTAGACGGTCTGGATGTCGCTGTACTTGAGGCCGGCGTCCTCCAGGGCGCGGACCAGCAGATAGTGCACGTTGGAGCCCTTGTTGAGGGCGACCTTCTTGCCCTTGAGTTCCTTCACCGATTGGATCGTCGAGTCCTTGGGCACCAGGATCGCCTCGCTGGTCGGTGCAGGCGGTTCGGAGGCGACGTAGAGCAGGTTGGCGCCGGCGGCCTGGGCGAACACGGGCGGGGTCTCGCCGGTCACGCCGAAATCGATCGAGCCGACGTTCAGCCCTTCGAGCAGTTGCGGGCCACCGGGGAATTCGGTCCATTGCACCTGCACGCCCTGGGCGGCGAGGCGTTTTTCCAGGCTGCCCTTGGCCTTGAGCAGGACCAGAGTGCCGTATTTCTGGTAACCGATCCGCAGGGATTCGGCCTGGGCTTGGGTGATGGCGCCGAAGGTGACCGCCGCTGCAAACAGAGCGACCAGACCACGACGCAAAATGACAGTGCGCATGGCGCTCTCCTTTTTGCAGTTGGGGTTTTGGCTGCACCTGCTTGCCCGTTGGCGGGCGAGTAAGGCCAGTACATCGATAGCGGGTGAAACGGGCTAGATGCTCCAGCGAGCACTCAGCAGACGATCATTCAGCAGGGTCGGGTCCAGGGGCTTGGGCCGCCGCGCCAGGGCGCTGTGGAACTGTTCCAGGGCTTCAGCCAGCCGCTGTTCCAGCGCCGGGGCCAGCTGCGCCTGGGCACTGCCTTCGCCGTAGGCGATCTGGCTGTCCTCGGCGAAGATGCCGTGGAGCATCTCCTGGGCCTTGAGCGCGGCGAGCACCGGCTTGAGCGCGTAGTCCACGGCGAGCATGTGGGCGATGCTGCCGCCGGTGGCCATCGGTAGTACCACCTTGTGGCTCAGGGCGCGCTCGGGCAGCAGGTCCAACAGGGTCTTCAGGGCGCCGGAAAACGAGGCCTTGTAAACCGGCGTGGCAATCACCAGGCCGTCGGCCTGCTCGATGTGCTGCAGCAGGTCGACCACCTGCGGGCTGCCGAAGCGTGCATGCAGCAGGTCTTCGGCATTGAAATCACGGACCTGGTAGCTCGCCACTTCGACGCCGTGCTGGTTGAGCCAGCGTTTGGCGTGGTCCAGCAGCACCCCGGAGCGCGATCGCTGGCTGGGGCTTCCTCCGAGTGTCACGACCAGCATGAAGGTCTTTCCTCAAACATAAGGCGGCGATTCGCGGGTTGCGATCTCGCTTGGGTTGGACAGACCTTACCAGTCATTTTATATATCCATAAATCTTATTTATTCATTTGTTTATTCTTAAATTGAATATAAGGTCGACTTTGTTCCAGGCAAAAAAATAGGCCGTCGAAACGGCCTTAAAACCCCCTGCTTTGTGAATGCCTGGAAACTGAAAACTGGCGATCCCTGTAGGAGCGTGGCTTGCCCGCGATCGGCTGCGAAGCAGTCGTAAAATCACCTCACACGGTGTTTCTGGCGAAGCGCGTTCTCAGGGCTTGCGAGTGCTTCGCACTCGATCGCGGGCAAGCCACGCTCCTACAAGGGGAGGTGCTGGCTGCCCGCCGGAAGGGCCTCAACGATTGGGTTGCGGGGTCAGGCGCAGGTACGGTTTCACCGCGCGGTAGCCCTTGGGGAAGCGCCGCTTGATCTCTTCCTCGTCCTTGAGCGATGGCACGATCACCACTTCGTCACCGTCCTGCCAGTTGGCCGGGGTGGCGACCTTGTGGTTGTCGGTCAGCTGCAGCGAGTCGATCACCCGCAGGATCTCGTGGAAGTTGCGGCCGGTGCTCGCCGGGTAGGTGATGGTCAGCCGGATCTTCTTGTTCGGGTCGATCACGAACAGAGAGCGCACGGTAAGGGTATCGCTGGCATTGGGGTGGATCAGGTCGTACAGGTCGGACACCTTGCGATCGGCATCGGCCAGGATCGGAAAGTTGACGACGGTGTGCTGGGTTTCGTTGATGTCCTCGATCCACTTGTGGTGCGAGTCCACCGGGTCCACGGACAGGGCGATGGCCTTGACGCCGCGCTGGGCGAATTCGTCCTTGAGCTTGGCGGTGAAGCCCAGCTCCGTGGTGCACACCGGGGTGAAGTCCGCCGGGTGGGAAAACAGCACGCCCCAGCTGTCGCCGAGCCACTCATGGAAACGAATCTTGCCGGCGCTGGAATCCTGTTCGAAGTCGGGGGCGATGTCGCCCAGTCTGAGGCTCATGTGCTGCTCCTTGGGTGAAGGTTCGTGGGAGTTACTCTGCCTTGAGTGTGGATAAAATAAAAAGAATAAATATCGATTTATTTAGAAGATAAGTGAATATTAAAAAGTTCTTCATTGGACGCCGCAAGCGGCCAGGCGCACTCTTGTCCACAGCTTGTGAGAGGGCTAAGGGGATGTAACTCAGTGGAGTGCCGAACGCCGTGATGTCGAGGTTTGGCGGGAGGCTGAAGCTGAAGGTAGTGCTGTATGCAAGACGTGAAGCACTCGGCCCGGCATTGCGCCGGGCCGAGTGTGGATCTTTTTACTAGACGGTCACGCGCTTCTTACAGCAGCGGGATCGAGTAGCTGACGATCAGGCGGTTTTCGTCCTGCGAACGGGTGTTCGGCAGGTCGGTACGCCACATCGCGTTTTTCCAGGCGAAGCCCAGGTTCTTGAAGGTGCCTTCCGGTACGACGTAGGCCAGGCTGATGTCGCGTTCCCACTCGCTATGGTCGCCAGTGGTGGTGTTGATATTGTCACCGTGCAGGTAGGTAACGCCTGCGGTCAGGCCAGGTACGCCGAGCTTGGCGAAGTCATAGGCGTAGCGAGCCTGCCAGGTGCGCTCGCCGGCACGGGCGAACTTCTGGATCTGCACGTCGGTGATGGTGCTGTTGGACGAACCGTCACCCTGGTTCAGCCAAGGGAAGTCACTGTCGCCCTTGGTGTACTGGTAGCCTGCACCGAAGGTGTGACCTTCAACCGAGTACAAGGCCAGGTAGCTGTACAGGTCGTTGTCGACCTTGCCCTTGACCTTGGTGGCGTTGGTAGGGTGATCCGAATACCAGCCGGAGGTGTAGTAGGCTGCGGTGTCGCCGTTGGAACCGTTGTCACGGCTGCGGTAGTAGCGCAGGTCGCTCTTCAGCACGCCAGGACCGATGGCCCAGTTGTGTACCAGGCCCAGGAAGTTCTGCGAGTAGAAGTCCTTCAGTTCGCCGTAGTAGTACGAAGCGGTCAGATCCTTGGTGATCTTGTAGTCCGCACCACCATAGTAGAACTTGTTGCTGCGACGGCCAGTCGAGGTCGGGTTGTTGGCGCCGGCAATCGACAGACCTTCGTCGTTGGTGGAGTTACGGCCTTTGGCTGCGTTGATCAGGCCACCGGTCAGAGTCAGATCTTTGATCTCGTTGGATTTCAGCTCGCCACCGGTGAAGGTTTGTGGCAGCAGGCGACCGTCGTTGGTCTTGATGACCGGGTTGTTCGGCTGCAGGGTGCCGATCTTCAGTTCGGTCTGGGAAACCTTGACCTTACCGGTCAGCCCCAGGCTTGCGAAATCAGGGACGGCACGGCTGTTCGAGCCGCTGGTGGATTCGGTCGGGAACATCGAGCTACCGTAGGAGGTAGTGGTTGCGCCATTGGTGCCGCGACCGGAGTCCAAGCGAACACCATACAGAGCGATAGCGTCTACACCGAACTGAACGGTGCCTTGGGTATAACCCGAGATGAAGCGCAAGTCGAAGCCTTGGCCCCATTCTTCAGACTTGTTTTGGCCGGTGCCATCACGGTTATCGGTATTGATGTAGAAGTTGCGCAGACCCAGAGTGGCCTTGCTGTCTTCGATGAAACCTGCGGCGCTCGCCTGCTGCGCCAGGACCCCCACGGCCACAGCCAGGGCCAGAGTGGACTTCTTCATTGGTCTTGCTCCTCTCATTTCTAATTTTTGTATTTCTGGTTGGCTCGGGATCTACGCCCCTCTGGCGCCACAGATTGCGCGATTAGCGCCGGATCGTGACTGGTAAGTCAATCATGACAAACCGTGTCTACGACTTTGGTCTAACCACTGTTGTTTGGTCCATGCAGAGTAATGACTTTGTCATAAACCCAAAAAGAATCATTTCGTCCTTTTTTAGACGATCCAGGAATATCGTGCGCTAACAAGCGCTACCGCCAGGGTTCTCTATCGACCGCTGGGCTCATTCCTGAAAAGTATTTTTCGCCTCTTTTTTAGAACTGCCGACCAACGGAAGCGTCTCCGTACGTCATCAGCGATCAAAAAGGCGACGCAATCATGGCTAAACGCTGCCACTCCCGTCAATTTATTACAGCATTTGTCCGCAGCAAGATTGCCACGCGGCTGTCATATTCCGACGTTCGGTCCAGAGCGTGACTGCCCGGACGGACCCACAACCGTAGATCATGACGCACCAGGCCGCCAGCTCGATTGTTTCAGTTCCAAGACAGCAGCCCCGGTTTTCGGGGACATGGCGGTTCACTTTCCCCTCATAAGCTAATTCTAATAAGTTATTTATTTTAAGATTCTTAGATCATTTAGTCTTCTCGACATGCCGAGTCCCGGTCACCCGTTGAGGAGCTTCTGCGATGAAACCGAATTCCCCCCTCCGCCTGCTGGCGGCACTGTCCCTGGCCGGGGCCAGCCTGTTCGCGCAGGCCGCCGATCTCACCGTGGCCTACCAGACCACCGTCGATCCGGCCAAGGTCGCCCAGGCCGACGGCACCTATGAAAAGGTCAGCCAGGCCAAGATCGACTGGCGCAAGTTCGACAATGGCGCGGACGTCATCTCGGCCATCGCCTCGGGCGACGTGCAGATCGGTTACCTCGGTTCCAGCCCGCTGACAGCGGCCATCACCCGCAAGGTGCCGGTGGAAACCTTCCTGATCGCCACCCAGATCGGCGCCGCCGAAGCCCTGGTTGCCCGCGACGGCTCCGGGATCAATTCACCGCAGGACCTGGTCGGCAAGAAAGTTGCCGTGCCGTTCGTTTCCACCGGCCACTACAGCCTGCTGGCCGCGCTGAAACACTGGAACATCGACCCGGCGAAGGTGCAGGTGCTCAACCTGGCGCCACCGGCGATCATTTCCGCCTGGAAGCGCGGCGATATCGACGCCACCTACGTCTGGGATCCGGCCCTGGGCGTGGCCAAGGAAAACGGCAAGGTGCTGATCACCTCCGGCGAACTGGCGAAATTCGGTGCGCCGACCTTCGATGCCTGGATCGTACGCAAGGACTTTGCCGAGAAGCACCCGGAGATCGTCAAGGCGTTCGCCAAAGTGACGCTTGATGCCTACGCGCAATACCGAAAAGACCCACAGGCCTGGCTGGCCGACAAAGGCAACGTCGACAAGCTGGTCAAGCTTTCCGGCGCCAAGGCGAGCGACATTCCACTGCTGCTGCAGGGCAACGTCTACCCGCTGGCGGCTGACCAGGTCACCGTCCTCGGCAAGCCAACCGCCCAGGCGATCACCGATACCGCGGCGTTCCTGAAGGAGCAGGGCAAGGTCGAGGCAGTCCTGCCGGACTATGCCCCTTACGTCAGCGCCAAGTTCATCACCAACTGATCCCGCGAGCCTGCTTGCCCAGGCCCCGGACTGAGGAGCCCATCGCCATGGCCTTGTTACAACTGGAGCGCATCAGCGCACAGTATCCCGGTGCGGCCGAGCCGGTGTTATCGGATATTTCCCTCAGCCTGGGGCCCCAGCAATTGCTGGTGGCCCTCGGGCCGTCGGGCAGCGGCAAGACATCGCTGCTGAACCTGATCGCCGGGTTCGTCGAACCCAGTGCCGGGCGCATCACCCTCGACGGCGTGCCGGTCAAGGGACCGGGTGCCGAGCGTGGCGTGGTGTTCCAGGACGATGCCCTGTTGCCCTGGCAGGATGTGCTGGCCAACGTCGGCTTCGGCCTGGAACTGGCCGGTGTGCCGCGCGAGCGGCGCGAGGCCCGGGCACGGGAAATGCTCGCGCTGGTCGACCTGGCGAACTTCGATTCGCGACGTATCTGGCAACTGTCCGGTGGCCAGAAGCAGCGCGTCGGCCTGGCCCGTGCGCTGGCGGCGGACCCTCGGGTGCTATTGATGGATGAGCCGTTCGGTGCCCTCGATGCCTTCACCCGCGAACAGATGCAGGAGCTGTTGCTGCAGGTCTGGAAGCGCACCGCCAAGCCGGTGTTCCTGATTACCCACGACATTGAAGAAGCGGTATTCCTTGCCACCGACCTGATTCTGCTGGCGCCCAACCCGGGGCGGGTGGTGGAACACCTGAAGCTGGATTTCGGCCAGCGCTACAGCGCCGGTGAGTCGGCCCGCTCGATCAAGTCCGATCCCCGTTTCATCGAAACCCGCGAGCACGTGCTGGCCCGTGTGTTCTCCCAGCGCAGTGCCGCCTCGCGGCAGGAGTTCGTATGAGCAGCTATGAATTGCCGGCGGCCACCGCCACCCCATCGAGCGCGCCGGCTGTGCGCCGCAGCCTGGGCACCCGCTGGATCAGCGTCCTGACCCTGCTGGGTCTGATCGCGTTGTGGTGGGCTGTCACCGCGTTCGGCGTGATCGAACCGCTGTTCCTGCCACCGCCCTCGGCAGTCCTGGAAAAAGGCTGGCTGCTGGCGACCAGGGGCTACATGGACGCGACCCTGTGGCAGCACCTCGCCGCCAGTCTCGGGCGGATCGGCCTGGCGCTGGGCATCGCGGTGCTGACCGCCATCCCGGTCGGCATCGCCATCGGCCACAACCGGATTGCGCGGGGCATTCTCGACCCGCTGATCGAGTTCTACCGGCCGATTCCGCCGCTGGCCTACCTGCCTTTGATCGTGATCTGGTGCGGTATCGGCGAGCTGTCGAAAGTGCTGTTGATCTACCTGGCGATCTTCGCCCCGATCGCCATTGCGACCGCCACCGGCGTGCGCACCGTCGACCCGGCCAAGCTGCGCGTGGCATTGTCGCTGGGCGCGACCCGGGCACAGTTGATTCGCCATGTGATCCTGCCCAGCGCCTTGCCCGACATCCTCACCGGTGTGCGCATCGGGCTGGGTGTCGGCTGGTCGACGCTGGTCGCTGCCGAACTGATCGCGGCCACCAGCGGCCTGGGTTTCATGGTCCAGTCGGCAGCGCAGTTCCTGGTGACCGACGTGGTGGTGCTGGGGATCCTGGTCATCGCCCTGATCGCCTTCGCCATGGAAATGGGCCTGCGCGCCCTGCAACGCAAGCTGGTGCCGTGGCACGGCCAGGCTCACTGACAGACTGATCCAGCCGAGCGCTCGGCACGTATTTGAAGAGAACCGACCATGAGCCTGACCATTACTCCCCTGAGCGCGGCCCTGGGCGCGCAGATCGACGGCATTGCCCTGGGCGAACCGCTGAACATCGAGCAGCGCGACGCCATCGAGCAGGCGCTGCTCAAGCATCAGGTGCTGTTCTTCCGCAACCAGCCGTTGAACCCGCAGCAGCAGGCGGCGTTCGCGGCGAATTTTGGCGACCTGCATATCCACCCGATCTACCCGAACGTACCGGAACAGCCGCAGGTGCTGGTCCTCGATACGGCCGTCACCGACGTGCGCGACAACGCGATCTGGCACACCGACGTGACCTTCCTGCCGACCCCGGCGCTTGGCGCCGTGCTGGCGGCCAAGCAGTTGCCAGCCTTTGGCGGCGACACCCTGTGGGCCAGCGGGATCGCGGCGTTCGAGGCGCTGTCGGCACCGTTGCAGCAATTGCTGGATGGGCTGACGGCGACGCACAACTTCATCAAGTCGTTTCCTGTCGAGCGTTTCGGCAGCACGCCCGAAGACCTGGCGCGCTGGGAGGAAACCCGCAGGAGCAACCCGCCGCTGTCTCATCCGGTGATTCGCACGCACCCGGTGAGCGGGCGCAAGGCGCTGTTCGTCAACGAGGGTTTCACCACCCGGATCAATGAGCTGGAGGAAGCGGAGAGCGAGGCGATTCTCAAGCTGCTGTTCGCCCACGCGACGCGCCCCGAGTTCACCATTCGCTGGCGCTGGCAGGAGAACGACGTGGCCTTCTGGGACAACCGCGTGACCCAGCATTACGCGGTGGATGACTATCGGCCGAACCGGCGGGTGATGCACCGGGCGACCATCCTCGGCGACGCGCCGTTCTAGCACTTCTCGGGTGGGCAGGCTGCATTGCCGTGGGAGCAGGATTTACCGATGCGTCGGACCGCCGCGAAGAACGATGACGCGCTAGTCCTGCACAACCGCGTCGCCTGGTTCGCGGATAAATCCGGCTCCCACAAATCGTTCAGAGCGGGGTATCGCGCTTGGGCAGGTACGGCGGCAGGTACAGGCCCAGGTAGGCGTCGAACACCCGCATGCCTTCCTCGGCCATGCGCGGCGTGATCTGGTCGTGCAACTGCATCGACCGCGCGTAGACCCGGTCACCCAGCTCCATCGCCAGCGCGAACACATCGACCTCCGTCGGCAGCGTCGGCAGTTCGAAGTGGCGGATGAACAGCTTGTGCATCAGGTCGCCCAGCTCGATGTCGTGCTGGCGGTCGGCCTGGGTCACTTCGGTCAGGCCGTGCTGGGCGAGAATCAACTGCCGCGCTGCGGCGTCTTCGCTGTAGATCACCAGCATGCGCTGTTCCACCAGGCGTGACAGGTCGCGCCAGCTGCCGAGGCTGGCGTGGTCGATCGGTGCCTGCAGGCAGGCGCGGAACGCCGCGTGGACATCGGCGGTGAGCGCTTCGAGCAGGGCCGGGACGCTGGCGAAGAAGTGATACACCGACGACGGCGGGATCTGTGCGCGTTCGGCCACGCTGTAGATCGACAGGTTGGCCACGCCCTCGGCGGCCAGCAGGGTGCGTGCGGCATCGAGGATCGAGTCGATCCGCGCTTGGCTGCGTGCACGGGGTTTGCGGGCGGTGGAGGGGCGGGGCATGGTGTTCTCCGACAGGGGCTGCGGAGATTGTACGCGAGGACGGTTCGGCGGTGTCTTGTGGCGAGCGGGCTTGTCGGGGTGTCAGCCACCGCGAAGAAGGCGCCTCGATGTTCCTGCCAAAAAAAACGCCGCGGGCCCAGGGCCGGCGGCGTTCTTCCTTCTATTACCGCAACCGCTTACACGGTATGCAGGTACCAGTTGTACTCAAGGTCCGAGATGGAGTGTTCGAACTCCTCCAACTCACTCTCCTTGCAGGCGACGAAGATATCGATGTACTTCGGATCGATGTACCTGGCCATGATCTCGCTGTCGTCCAGCTCGCGCAGGGCATCGCGCAGGTTGTTCGGCAGGCTCTGCTCGTTCTGCTCGTAGCTGTTGCCCTCGGTCGGTGCCGGTGGCTCGACCTTGTTGGTCAGGCCGTGGTGCACGCCAGCCAGGACCGAAGCCATCAGCAGGTACGGGTTGGCATCGGCGCCGGCCACGCGGTGCTCCAGGCGTACGGCATCCGGCGAGCCGGTCGGTACGCGCAGGGCCACGGTGCGGTTGTCCAGGCCCCAGCTCGGCGAGTTCGGTACGTAGAACTGCGCACCGAAACGGCGGTAGGAGTTGACGTTGGGGCAGAGGAAGGCCATCTGCGCGGGCAGGGTCTCGAGCACACCGCCGATCGCGTGACGCAGCGCGGCGTTCTGCTCGGGATCCTCGCTGGCAAAGATATTCTTGCCGTCTTTGTCGAGTACCGAGATGTGGACATGCAGGCCGTTGCCCGCCTGGCCCGGGTAGGGCTTGGCCATGAAGGTGGTGTCCATCTCATGGTCGTAGGCGATGTTCTTGATCAGGCGCTTGAGCAGGACCGCGTAGTCGCAGGCCTTGATCGGGTCGGCCACGTGGTGCAGGTTGACTTCGAACTGTGCCGGGGCGCTCTCCTTGACGATGGCGTCGGCGGGAATCCCTTGCTCCTTGGCACCTTCGAGGATGTCCTGGAGGCAGTCGACGTATTCGTCGAGATCGTCGATCAGGTAGACCTGGGTCGAGTGCGGGCGTTTGCCGGAGATCGGGGAGCGGGGCGGTTGTGGGCGGCCATTCACGTTCTCCTGGTCGATCAGGTAGAACTCGAGTTCGAAGGCGGCGCAGATGGTCAGACCGAGGTCGTCAAACTTGCTTACAACTTGGCGGAGCACTTCACGGGGGTCGGCGAAGAATGGCTCGCCTTCCAGTTCGTGCATGGTCATCAACAGTTGCGCGGTGGGGCGTTTTTGCCAGGGTTCGTTGCTCAGGGTGCCGGGGATGGGATAACAGATCCGGTCGGCGTCGCCGATGTCCAATCCCAGGCCGGTGCTTTCCACCGTAGAGCCGTTGATATCCAGGGCAAAAAGTGAGGCCGGCAGGTTGATGCCTTTCTCGTAAACCTTGTGGAGGCTGGTGCGTTCGATGCGCTTGCCTCGCACCACACCATTCATATCCGCAATCAGAAGGTCAACGTACAGAACCTCAGGATGTTCCTTAAGGAACACGTTCGCTTCGTTAAGCTGAACGGCACGCGGGGGTACCGACATGATGCAACACCTTTGTTGTTAAAAATATCAATCATTGATCTTTTCTGGTTTCAGTCAACCCGAACGGCATGCCGAAGTCAAGCGAGGCAATTTTTGCCCTGAAAAAGCGCTCGAGTGGCTTTTTTGGGGCATTTTGGGGCGGTTTTTTCCCCGAGAACCGCTTGGGCACCGCAGGCTTGAGCGGGCCGTGTTGTATTTTTTACGGGGGTGTTGTGTAAAAAAATGAACAAGGCTAAGCTCGATTAAAACCCATAACAGCAATAATACCGGGGTGCTTCATGTCTCGCCTGCCGTTGATCGGCGTCACCGCCTGCTCTAAACAGGTCGGTTTGCATGGTTATCACATCAGTGGTGACAAGTATGTCCGCGCAGTCGCCACCGCTGCCCAGGGCGTGCCGCTGATCATTCCTTCGCTGGCAGAACTGCTTGAGCCGTCCGATATTCTGGACAGCCTCGATGGCCTTCTCTTCACCGGCTCTCCTTCCAACGTCGAACCGCATTTGTACGGTGGCCCGGCCAGCGCGCCAGGCACTGCTCATGATTCTGCACGCGACCGCACCACGCTGCCGCTGATCCGTGCCGCCGTGGCCGCCGGCGTACCGGTACTCGGCATCTGCCGGGGATTTCAGGAGATGAACGTGGCGTTTGGCGGCAGCCTGCACCAGAAGGTTCATGAAGTGGGAACCTTTATCGATCATCGTGAGGACGAGAGCCAGCCGCTGGAAGTCCAGTACGGCCCGGCGCATCCGATGCTCGTGGAGCCTGGTGGTGTCCTGGCAAGCCTGGGCCTGCCGGCGGAGTTCGCGGTCAACTCGATTCACGGCCAGGGCGTCGATCGCCTGGCCCCGGGCCTGCGGGTCGAGGCGCGGGCCCCGGACGGCCTGATCGAGGCGGTCTCGGTGGTGGGCGGCAAGGCTTTTGCTAACGCCTTTGCCTTAGGCGTGCAATGGCATCCGGAATGGCAGGTAGAAAGCAACCCCGTCTACCTGGCCATTTTCCAGGCTTTCGGCGACGCCTGCCGAAATCGGGCAAAACAACGCGACACTGATGCTTTAACGAGCGCCTGACTCCTATTATGTAGCTCAGGAAACCCAGCCCAGAGGCATTTATGAGTAACAACCTCGACCAGCTCACCGATTGGTTGAAAGACCACAAGATCACAGAAGTCGAATGCATGATTGGCGACCTGACCGGCATCACCCGGGGCAAGATCTCGCCGACCAACAAGTTCATCGCCGAAAAGGGCATGCGTCTGCCCGAGAGTGTCCTGTTGCAGACCGTGACCGGCGACTACGTCGAGGACGACATCTATTACGAACTGCTGGACCCGGCGGATATCGACATGATCTGCCGCCCCGACGGCAATGCGGTGTACCTGGTGCCCTGGGCCATCGAGCCGACCGCGCAGGTGATCCACGATACCTACGACAAGCAGGGCAACCCGATCGAGCTATCGCCGCGCAACGTGCTCAAGAAAGTCCTGAAACTCTATGCCGACCGCGGCTGGCAGCCGATCGTCGCACCGGAGATGGAGTTCTACCTGACCAAGCGCAGCGACGACCCGGACTATCCGCTGCAACCGCCGGTGGGCCGCTCGGGGCGCCCCGAGATCGGTCGCCAGTCGTTCTCCATCGAGGCGGCCAACGAATTCGACCCGCTGTTCGAGGACGTCTATGACTGGTGCGAACTGCAGGAGCTGGACCTCGACACGCTGATCCACGAGGACGGCACGGCGCAGATGGAAATCAACTTCCGTCACGGCGATGCCCTGTCCCTGGCCGACCAGATCCTGGTGTTCAAGCGCACCATGCGCGAGGCGGCGCTCAAGCACGACGTGGCGGCCACCTTCATGGCCAAGCCGATGACCGGCGAGCCGGGCAGTGCCATGCACCTGCACCAGAGCATCATCGACATCCAGACCGGCAAGAACATCTTCTCCAATGAGGACGGCACCAAGAGCGAGCTGTTCCTCAACCACATCGGTGGCCTGCAGCGGCTGATTCCCGAGCTGCTGCCGCTGTTCGCACCGAACGTCAACTCGTTCCGCCGCTTCCTGCCGGACACCTCGGCACCGGTGAACGTGGAGTGGGGCGAAGAGAACCGCACCGTCGGCCTGCGCGTGCCGGATGCCGGCCCGCAGAACCGCCGGGTGGAAAACCGCCTGCCGGGCGCCGATGCCAACCCCTACCTGGCGATCGCCGCCAGCCTGCTGTGCGGCTACATCGGCATGGTCGAGGGCATGACGCCGAGCGCGCCGGTGGTTGGCCGTGGTTACGAGCGGCGCAACCTGCGCCTGCCGCTGACCATCGAGGACGCCCTGGAGCGCATGGAAAACAGCAAGACCATCGAGAAGTACCTGGGCAAGAAATTCATCACTGGCTACGTCGCGGTAAAGCGGGCCGAGCATGAAAACTTCAAGCGTGTCATCAGTTCGTGGGAGCGGGAATTCCTGCTCTTCGCCGTCTGATGCATCGGGCGCGGCGGGCAACTGGCCGCGCCCTCACTGGAATCTAGGAGATCCGTATGACCAGCAACAACCCGCAAACCCGTGAGTGGCAAACCCTCAGCAGTGATCATCACCTGGCTCCCTTCAGCGACTTCAAGCAATTGAAGGAAAAGGGCCCGCGCATCATCACCAACGCCAAGGGCGTCTACCTCTGGGACAGCGAGGGCAACAAGATCCTCGACGGCATGGCCGGCCTGTGGTGTGTGGCGGTCGGGTATGGACGCGACGAGCTGGCTGACGCCGCCAGCCGGCAGATGCGCGAACTGCCCTACTACAACCTGTTCTTCCAGACCGCCCACCCGCCGGCGCTGGAGCTGGCCAAGGTGATCTCCGAGATTGCGCCCGAGGGCATGAACCACGTGTTCTTCACCGGCTCCGGCTCCGAAGGCAACGACACCATGCTGCGCATGGTCCGCCACTACTGGGCGATCAAGGGCCAGCCGCAGAAGAAAACCATCATCAGCCGCAAGAACGGCTACCACGGCTCCACCGTGGCCGGCGCCAGCCTCGGCGGCATGACCTACATGCACGAGCAGGGCGACCTGCCGATCCCGGGTATCGTCCATATCCCGCAGCCTTACTGGTTCGGTGAAGGCGGCGACATGAGCCCGGAAGAGTTCGGTGTCTGGGCGGCCAACCAGCTGGAAGAGAAGATCCTCGAACTGGGCGTGGACAACGTCGGTGCATTCATCGCCGAGCCGATCCAGGGCGCCGGTGGCGTGATCGTGCCGCCTGAAAGCTACTGGCCGCGGATCAAGGAGATCCTGGCCAAGTACGACATCCTGTTCGTCGCCGACGAGGTGATCTGCGGTTTTGGCCGTACCGGCGAGTGGTTCGGCAGCGATTTCTATGGCCTCAAGCCGCACATGATGACCATCGCCAAGGGCCTGACCTCCGGCTACATCCCGATGGGTGGCCTGATCGTGCGCGACGACGTGGTCGCGGTGCTCAATGAAGGCGGCGATTTCAACCACGGTTTCACCTACTCCGGGCATCCGGTGGCGGCGGCGGTGGCGCTGGAAAACATCCGCATCCTGCGCGATGAAAAGATCATCGAGCGGGCCAACGCCGAAACGGCACCTTATTTGCAGAAGCGTCTGCGGGAACTGAACGATCACCCGCTGGTGGGTGAGGTTCGTGGTGTGGGTCTGCTGGGGGCCATCGAGCTGGTCAAGGACAAGGCCACCCGTGCGCGTTATGAAGGCAAGGGCGTCGGCATGATCTGCCGGCAGTTCTGCTTCGACAACGGGCTGATCATGCGTGCCGTCGGCGACACCATGATCATTGCCCCGCCACTGGTGATCAGCAAGGCGGAGATCGACGAGCTGGTGACCAAGGCGCGTCAATGCCTGGACCTGACCCTGAGTGCGTTGCAGGGCTAGATGCTAGGCTCTGAGCGGAGGCGAGTCGTAGTCGCTTTCGCTCGGAGTGATCAGAAAGGCCGTCTTTTCTTGAAAGCCGGCCTTGGATCTTGCCAGACTACCCCACTGTTCCGAGTCGCCCGGGAATCGGCCGCCGAACAGCTGGTTAAAAAGAAAAATTTGGAGCATGACGCATGAAGGCATTAGGTTTGAAGAACGCTGGCAAGACTCTCCTGGCCCTGTCCATGGCCGGAGCGATGGCCGGTGCCGCTCACGCGGACGATAAAGTGCTGCACGTTTACAACTGGTCCGACTACATCGCGCCGGACACCATCGCGAACTTCGAGAAGGAGTCCGGGATCAAGGTCGTCTACGACGTATTCGACAGCAACGAAACCCTGGAAGCCAAGCTGCTGGCCGGCAAGTCCGGCTACGACATCGTGGTGCCGTCCAACAACTTCCTGGCCAAGCAGATCAAGGCTGGCGTCTATCAGGAGCTGGACAAGTCCAAGCTGTCCAACTACGACAACCTGAACAAGTCGCTGCTCAAGGCCGTTTCGGTCAGCGACCCGGGCAACCAGCACGCCTTCCCGTACATGTGGGGCTCGATCGGCATCGGCTACAACCCGGAGAAGGTCAAGGCCGCGCTGGGCGTGGACAAGATCGACTCGTGGGACACCCTGCTCAAGCCGGAGAACATCGCCAAGCTCAAGAGCTGCGGCGTGAGCTTCCTCGACTCGCCGACCGAGATGATCCCGGTCGCGCTGCACTACCTGGGCCTGCCAACCGACAGCCAGAAGAAGGATGACATCAAGAAGGCCGAGGATCTGTTCCTGAAGATCCGTCCTTCGATCACCTACTTCCACTCGTCCAAGTACATCTCGGATCTGGCCAACGGCAACATCTGCGTAGCCGTCGGCTACTCGGGTGACATCCAGCAGGCCAAGTCCCGTGCCGCCGAGGCCGGTGACAAGGTGAAAGTCAGCTACGCCATTCCGAAGGAAGGGGCTGGCAGCTTCTATGACATGGTCGCCATTCCGAAGGACGCGGAAAACGTCGACGGTGCCTACAAGTTCATGAACTACCTGCTCAAGCCGGAAGTCATGGCGGCGATCACCGACAGCGTGCGTTTCCCGAACGGCAACGAGAAGGCCACGCCGCTGGTCGACAAGAGCATCACCAGCGACCCGGGCATCTACCCGCCAGCAGACGTGCAGGCCAAGCTCTACGCGATTGCCGACCTGCCTGCCGCTACCCAGCGTGAGCTGACCCGTAGCTGGACCAAGATCAAGTCGGGTAAATAATCCCGCCTGATGCAACACCGCTCCACCTGCTGGAACCGGGCTCTTCCGGGTACCGGTTCCAGCAGGACTAATATCAATCAAAGAAAACTTTTGCTGGATCGGCTTATCGAGGGTAAGTTGCGCGCCGGTTTTGTCATCGGGCGGTATATCGCCATATGGCCCGGGCAACTCAGGCCCAACTATTGAGAGGACCTCCGAGTGTCTATTTCTTTGTTTTGCAAGACTTTGCTGGTTGGCGCAGGCCTGACGCTGACTGTCAGTGCGTACGCTGCGCCGACTGTGCATATTTATAACTGGTCCGATTATATCGGCGAGAAAACCCTGGCCGATTTCGAGAAGTCCACCGGTATCAAACCGGTATATGACGTCTTCGATTCCAATGAAACCCTGGAAGGCAAGTTGCTGGCCGGACATACCGGGTATGACGTGGTGGTTCCGTCCAACCACTTCCTCGGCAAGCAGATCAAGGCCGGCGCCTTCCAGAAGCTCGACAAGTCGCTGCTGCCCAACTACGGCAACCTCGATCCGGCGCTGATGAAGCGTCTGGAGAAGAACGATCCGGGCAACCAGTACGCGGTGCCATACCTGTGGGGCACCAACGGCATCGGCTACAACGTCGAGAAGGTCAAGGCCGTGCTGGGTGTCGACAAGATCGACTCCTGGGCGATGCTGTTCGAGCCGGAAAACATCAAGAAGCTCTCCAGCTGTGGCGTGGCCTTCCTCGACTCCGCCGATGAAATGCTGCCGGCCGTGCTGAACTACATGGGCCTGAGCCCCAACAGCACCAACGAGAAGGACTACAAGGCAGCCGAAGAGAAACTGCTCAAGGTCCGTCCTTACGTGACCTACTTCAACTCCTCCAAGTACATCAGCGATCTGGCCAACGGCGAGATCTGCGTGGCGGCCGGTTTCTCCGGCGATGTGTTCCAGGCGAAGAAACGCGCTGAAGAAGCGAAGAAGGGCGTGGATATCGCCTACGTGATTCCCAAGGAGGGCGGCAACCTCTGGTTCGACATGCTGGCAATCCCCAAGGACGCCAGCAACGTGAAGGAGGCCCATGCGTTCATCAATTATCTGCTGCAACCTGAAGCGATCGCCCAGGTCAGCGATTATGTCGGCTATGCCAACCCGAACCCAAAGGCTGGCGAACTGATGGATCAGTCCGTGCGCACCGACGAAGCGGTTTACCCACCGCAAGCTGTTGTGGACAAGCTGTACGTCAACTCGGAACTACCCCCGAAAATCCAACGTGTGATGACCCGTAGCTGGACCAGGATCAAGTCGGGCAAATAGTCCGCAAGGACTCGGGTCAAACCATTCAATGCCAGGCCGTCTTGGCCTCGCGGTTAAATTTTGTTGGGAGTTTTGCAAATGGCTGTTGCCTCCGGCGCCTATAAGAAAGCCCTCGAGGGCGACCAATCACCCAAGCAGGTGTTGGTCAAGATCGACCGGGTCACGAAGAAGTTCGACGAGACGATCGCCGTGGACGATGTGTCCCTGGAAATCAAGAAGGGCGAGATCTTCGCCCTGCTCGGCGGCTCGGGTTCGGGTAAATCCACCTTGCTGCGCATGCTCGCAGGTTTTGAACGGCCGACCGAAGGCCGGATCTACCTCGATGGCGTGGACATCACCGACATGCCGCCCTACGAGCGGCCGATCAACATGATGTTCCAGTCCTACGCGCTGTTCCCGCACATGACCGTGGCGCAGAACATCGCCTTCGGCCTGCAGCAGGACAAGATCCCGAAGGCCGAGATCGATGCCCGCGTGGCCGAAATGCTCAAGCTGGTGCAGATGAGCCAGTACGCCAAGCGCAAGCCGCACCAGCTGTCCGGTGGCCAGCGCCAGCGTGTGGCCCTGGCCCGCTCCCTGGCCAAGCGGCCGAAACTGTTGCTGCTCGACGAGCCCATGGGTGCTCTGGACAAGAAGCTGCGCTCGCAGATGCAGCTTGAGCTTGTCGAGATCATCGAGCGCGTCGGCGTGACCTGCGTCATGGTGACCCACGACCAGGAAGAGGCCATGACCATGGCCGAGCGGATCGCCATCATGCACCTGGGCTGGATCGCCCAGATCGGCAGCCCGATCGACGTCTACGAGACCCCGACCAGCCGCCTGGTCTGCGAGTTCATCGGCAACGTCAACCTGTTCGACGGTGAAGTGGTCGATGACGCCGAAGGTTATGCACGCATCGCCAGCCCGGAGCTGGAGCGCAGCATCTATGTCGGCCACGGGGTCAGCACCTCGGTGCAGGACAAGCGCGTGACCTACGCGATCCGTCCGGAGAAGCTGCTGGTCACCACCACCCAGCCGCAGTGCGAGCACAACTGGTCGCGCGGCAAGGTCCACGATATCGCCTACCTGGGCGGCCACTCGGTGTTCTACGTCGAGCTGCCGAGCGGCAAGCTGGTCCAGTCCTTCGTCGCCAACGCCGAGCGCCAGGGCGCGCGGCCGACCTGGGGTGACGAAGTGTTCGTCTGGTGGGAAGACGACAGCGGCGTGGTACTGCGCTCATGAACATGCGAAAACTCAAGCGCCAACTGCAACGAATAACCCCCTCTGGCCGCCACGTGGTCATCGGGATCCCTTTCATCTGGCTGTTCCTGTTCTTCATGCTGCCGTTCTTCATTGTCCTGAAGATCAGCTTCGCGGAAGCGGATGTGGCGATTCCGCCGTATACCGAGATCTACACCTTCGTCGAACAGAAGCTGCAACTGGTCCTGAACCTGGGCAATTACTCGATGCTGGGGGACGACGAGCTGTACCTGGCGGCGTACCTCGGTTCGTTGAAGATGGCCTTCTTCAGCACGTTGCTGTGCCTGCTGATCGGCTATCCGATGGCCTACGCCATCTCCAAGGCCCGCAAGGAAGTGCAGACCGTGCTGGTGCTGCTGATCATGATGCCGACCTGGACCGCGATCCTGATCCGCGTCTATGCCTGGATGGGCATCCTCAGCAACAACGGGCTGCTCAACGGCTTCCTGATGTGGACCGGACTGATCAGCGAGCCGCTGCAGATCCTCAACACCAACCTGGCGGTGTACATCGGCGTGGTCTATTCCTACCTGCCGTTCATGATCCTGCCGCTCTACGCCAACCTGGTGAAGCACGATGCCAGCCTGCTGGAGGCCGCATCCGACCTCGGATCGAGCACTTTCAACAGCTTCTGGAAAATCACCGTGCCGCTGTCGAAGAACGGCATCATCGCCGGCTGCATGCTGGTGTTCATCCCGGTGGTGGGCGAGTTCGTGATCCCCGAGCTGCTTGGCGGTCCGGAAACGCTGATGATCGGCAAGGTGCTGTGGCAAGAGTTCTTCAACAACCGTGACTGGCCGGTGGCGTCCGCGCTCGCCGTGGTGATGCTGGCGATCCTGATCGTCCCGATCATCCTGTTCAACCGCAGTCAGGCCAAGGAAATGGAGGGCCGGGTATGAAGCGCTTCAGTTTCTCGAACCTGATGCTGGTGGTGGGTCTGCTGTTCATCTACCTGCCGATGCTGATCCTGGTGATCTACTCGTTCAACGCTTCCAAGCTGGTGACGGTGTGGGGCGGCTGGTCGGTGAAGTGGTACGTCGGCCTGCTGGACAACACCCAACTGATGGGCTCGGTCGGCCGCTCGCTGGAAATCGCCTGCTACACCGCCCTGGCGGCGGTGGCGCTGGGTACCCTGGCGGCGTTCGTGCTGACCCGCATTACCCGCTTCAAGGGTCGTACCCTGTTCGGTGGCATGGTCACCGCACCGCTGGTGATGCCGGAAGTGATCACCGGCCTGTCGCTGCTGCTGCTGTTCGTGGCCATGGCGCAGATGGTCGGCTGGCCCCAGGAGCGTGGCATCGCCACCATCTGGATCGCCCACACGACCTTCTGCTCGGCCTATGTGGCGGTGGTGGTGTCGGCACGCCTGCGCGAGCTGGACCTGTCGATCGAAGAGGCGGCCATGGACCTGGGCGCGCGGCCGTGGAAGGTGTTCTTCCTGATCACCATCCCGATGATCGCGCCGTCGCTGGCGGCGGGCGGCATGATGTCGTTCGCGCTGTCGCTGGATGACCTGGTGCTGGCCAGCTTCGTGTCCGGGCCGGGTTCGACCACCCTGCCGATGGAGGTGTTCTCGGCGGTACGCCTGGGCGTGAAGCCGGAGATCAACGCGGTGGCGAGCCTGATCCTGCTGGCGGTGTCGCTGGTGACCTTCCTGGTCTGGTACTTCAGCCGCCAGGCCGAAGAGCGTCGGCGCAAGGCGATCCAGCAGGCCATCGAGGAAAGCGCGGCGGACTCCTGGAAACAGCCGGATGTGCGTCGTGCACCGGCTGCGTCGCAGACCGCGTAATCCGCTGGAAAGCTTCGCGGGCAAGCCCGCTCCCACAGTCCGTGTCGCTTGACACAGTACTGTGGGAGCCCGGCTCGTAAAGCTGCCATCGGGCGTGCGCTGTAAAGGGTGGGAGACGGCCGGGCGGCGCTCCGCTGGCTGGCGATAGCAATGTCGTTATCGCCGCAGAGGGTGCTGAATGGCCGCCTTCGGCGGATCGCCAGCAAGCCGGCTCCTACAGTACTGTGGGAGCCGGATTTACCGAGGCGTCGGACCGCCGCGAATAGGCCTCAAGGTTTTCACTCGGCCCACGGCGAACGCCGGATCACCTCGACGAAATTCATCGGCTTGAAGCTGACATCCTTGTCCTTCAGCACGTCGGTCTTGACGTTGCCGAAGGTGGTCTGCGGACGATGGCGCAAGCCATCGGCAAACGCGCAGATGATGCACTCCTTGAAATTCTCCCCGCGTGGATGCGCATGCACCACCGCTTCACGCTGCGCGGCGGGAAACGCGGCGTAGTCCATGCCCAGCACGTCCATCTCCACGCCCGCGGTCACCAGCGCCACGGTCGGACGCAGGTATTGCGGGATGCCCGGCGTGGTATGCAGGGCAATCGACAGCCAGACCTGCTCGATATCGTCGTCCGACAGGCCGTAGGGTTGCATGAAGGCCTTGGCGGCGTTGGCGCCGTCGACTTCGAAACGGTCATTGTCGCTGCGCTGGCCCTCCATCAGGCCGAGGTCGTGGAACATCGCGCCGATGTAGAGCAGCTCCGGGTTGTAGGCCAGTTGCTTGCGCTCGCCGCTCAGGGCACCGAACAGGAACACCCGGCGCGAGTGGTGATAGAGCAGGTCGGTTTCCACGTCGCGAATGTATTCGGTGGCCGCCCGGGCCAGGGCACTGTCGGGGATCCTGATGCCGGCAATGGTGGTGCTCATGGTCGTGACTCCTGTGGCGAGCGCCGGGATGGCGCCGATGAGTCCAGTCTGGCGCCAGGGGGATTTGGCTGCTATCGACACAGGGTGACGATTTCGGCCATTCGCGGCGGGTTTCGCGCCAGGGGCCGGTGGTGCCTCGTATCGCGCCGAGGCTTTGGGTACCGTAGGTGTGGCTCGGCGACTTTCGCAAAGAGCCAGGCGTTGATCCGAAAGAGGCTTGTTCCATGACCCGTACCGTCGCCATCGTCGTGTTTCCCGGTGTCCAGTCCCTGGATGTGACCGGGCCGATGGATGTATTCGCCGAGGCCAATCGTTTCCTGCCGCCCGAGGCGGGGTACCGCCTGGAGGTGGTGGGTGTCGAGCGCGGTTGGCTGCCTTGTTCCAACGGCCTGGCGATCCAGGCGCACCGGCACTACAGCGAGGCGCTGGAGCGCTACGACCTGCTGCTGTGTGCCGGTGGTCCGGAGCTGCCCGGGCAGGACTTCGGCGCGCCGTTCCATGCCTGGCTGCGGGGTGCTGCCGCCCGCGCCGGGCTGTTCGGCTCGATTTGCAATGGTGCCTTCCTGCTCGCGCGGGCCGGCTTGCTCGAGGGGCGCACGGTGACCACCCACTGGAACGACGCCCTGGCGCTCGCCGCGCTGTGCCCGACGGCACGGGTCGAGGCCGATCGACTGTATGTCCAGGACGGCGAGCTGTTCACTTCAGCGGGGGTGACGGCGGGTATCGACCTGTCGCTGTATCTGCTGTCCCGCGAGCAGGGCAGCGAGATCGCGTTGAGCGTGGCCAGGCGACTGCTGGTGTTCACCCAGCGCTCGGGCGGCCAATCGCAGTTCAGTCCCTACCTGACCCCGCATGCCGAACCCGACTCGGTGGTGGCTCAGGTGCAACAGTATGTGCTGGCAAATCTGACGGTGGACCTGAGCATTGCCGAGCTGGCGAAGGCGGCGAACATGAGCGCGCGCAACTTTTCCCGGGTGTTCGTCCGTGAGAGCGGGGTGACCCCGGCGCAGTTCGTCGAAAGCGCGCGGGTGGATGCGGCGCGGGTGCTGCTGGAAAGTGGCGGCGTGCCGTTGAAGACCATTGCCTATGAGTGCGGGTTTCGCGATGCGCACCATATGCGCAGTGTGTTCCTGCGTCGGCTGGGGGTCAGCGCGCAGCAGTTTCGGCAGAATTTTGCGGGGTTGTCCTGAATCAGTGGGTGGCTTGGGGGCCCTTTCGCGGGCAAGCCCGCTCCTACAAGACCTGTGTCGTGCATAAATCACAACTGTAGGAGCAGGGCTTGCCCGCGAATGGGACCTTGAAATCTGTGCGGCTCATGAAGTTCCCGATAGAGCCCGCAACAACAACGTTGTCCGGGCTCTGCTGGAACGGCCAAGGGAGTCGATCAAGGCTTCAGGCTGTCGTACGCCTCCAGCGCATGCAGCGAGTAGATATAGGCCGCTCCGGCATTCAGCGAAATGGCTGTGGCCAGTGCCGCCGCGACTTCCTCGCGGGTTGCCCCGGCCTTGATCGCCGCGTCGGTGTGGGCACCGATGCAGCCGTCGCAGCGGGTGGAGATCGCCACGGCGATGGAAATCAGCTCGCGGGTCTTGGCATCCAGCACATTGTTTTCGGCGGCGGCCTCACCCAGTTTCATATAGGCCTGGACCATCTTGGGGTTGGATTTGCCCAGTGCGCCGAAGGCATTCTTGATGGTGGGCAACAGCTCGGACCAATTGAGGAACATGGTGGTAACTCCTGAAAGGCTGACGGTAGACTGCTCAAGCAACGAATCCAGTGTCGTCCATTCAGTACAGGCACTTTTGTTCGATCCACTCAACCCTTTGTCCGATAGGCGCAAATGAACTCGATCGATAGGCTCATCGGGCTGGCCGGGGTGCGTGGCAGCCTCGACCTGCGTTGCCAGCTGCAGGGCGACTGGGCGCTGCCGCACGGGCAGCAGCACACCGGCATCGCGCCCTACCACATCGTGCTGGCGGGCGAGTGCCAGGTCGAGTTGCCCGATGGCCACACGGTCCGCCTGGGAGCGGGAGACATCCTGGTGTTTCCCGGCGACGCTACGCACCTGCTGCGCAGCGAAGGGCAGCGGGTGGCACCGGTGGCCGCGCAGGTCAGCACGGGCGGCCTGTTGCCGCTGCACCGTATTGGCCGCGAGGGGCCCGCGCTCGACCTGCTCTGCGGGCGTTTCCATTACCAGCGCGAGTCGATGCTGTTCGCCGCGCTCCCGCAGTACCTGGTGGTGTCCAGTCGCGACCTGCCGGCCAATGACCAACTGACGGCGCTGGTGGGGTTGTTGCGGGTGGAGGCCGATGGTGACCAGCCCGGGGCACGCTTCCTGGTGGACGCGTTGTCCTCGGCGCTGTTCACGCTGGTGCTGCGGGTCTACCTGCAACAGCAGGCGCAGGCCAGCGGCACCCTGGCCCTGCTGGCCGACAAGCGCCTGAGCCGGGCCTGGCAGGGCATGCTGGAGGACCCGGCCCGCGAGTGGAGCATCGACAGCCTGGCGGCGCTGGCGAGCATGTCGCGGTCGACCTTCATGCGGGCCTTCGTCAAGGTCGCGGGGGAGTCGCCGTGGGTACTGCTGACCCGGGTGCGGATGGAACTGGCTTATGGCTTGCTGGGCAACTCGCACCTGGGCCTGAGCGATATCGCGCAGCAGGTCGGGTATCAGTCGCAGGCGGCGTTCAGCAAGAAGTTCAAGGAAGTCTATGGGCAAGCGCCCGGGCAGGTACGCAAGGCCGGAGGGAGGTAGTGATCCCTTCGCGGATAAATCCGGCTCCCACGGGTTTCATTCCGTACAAAAGGTCTGTGACAGACACGGCACACTGTGGGAGCCGGATTCATCCACGAACGGTGCGCCGCGGTCTGACTACTTGCCCGGTACCAGCTTCAACACGCTGCGGGTATTGGCCGACACCTCGACCTCGTTCATGTGCACTTGCTCGTAGCCGCCCTCGACATAGGTCTCGGCCTGGTCGCTGTAGTGCTTGTCGAACAGTACCCCGCTCTGGCCCACCGGGTTGATGGTCAGGCTGTGGTCCGGGTCGGCGAAGTCGATCAGGCGCCGGGTCGAGGGGCCATAGGTCACGGGCCAGGGGGCCGGGCCGATTTTCGCCGAGAGGTTGTTCGGCACTTCGTGGGTGCCCGGGGCATCGAACGGTCCGACGTTGAACAGCTTGTCCAGCGGCTTCTGCCGGCCCAGCGGGTGGCCGTGGGTCAGTGTGTGGGCCTTGCCCCAGACCCAGCCACCGCTGTTGTCGCCGTAGGTGCTCCTGAGGTGGGCCAGGGTCGCCTGCCAGGCGCGTTTGACCACCTCGTTGCGATTGCCGTTCCACCATGGGGATGTCTCATCGGCCGCCAGGCGGGGCAACGCGGCGTCCACCACGCGGGTGGTGATCAGGGTGTTGAAGTAATCGTCGCCCAGCTTGTCGTGCATCGCGGCACGCGCCAGTTCGTAGAGGAACTGGTTGAACAGCGTGGCGCTGGTGGAGCTCATCGGGTAGTCACCCTTCCACGTCGCCAACTGTTCCACCAGCTTGAGTTCGGCCGGGTCCTTCGCCGCTGCGCGCAGGGCGGGCAGCAGCGGCTTGAGCAGCCGCGGGCCATAGTCGGTGGTGGTGCCCAGTTGCAGTTTCTGGCTGTTTTCCACGCTCCAGCGCACGCTGTTGTCGGCCAACTGCCGGTTCAATTGCTGGCCGCGATCGGCCAGGTTGTAGTAGCCGGGGATGACCATGCCGGTGGGGGAGGCCGGCTGGGTGTTGGCCGAGACGATATAGCCACGCGGCGGGTTTTCCTCCTGCGGGTTGGCACTGAACGGGTAGTAGCCGTCCTTGTCCGCCTCGCCGGTGCTGCCGTCGAGGATGAAGGCCGGGTTGACCCCATCCGGCCGCTTGGGCAGTAGCGCGGCGGCCCACCAGCCGATATCGCCCTTGGCATTGGCCCACATCAGGTTCAGGCCAGGGGCCTGGATCTGCGTGGCCGCGTCGCGGGCTTTGTCCAGGGTGTCGGCGCGGTTGAGATCGTAGAAGCCTTGCAGGATCGGGTCCGGGGTTTCGAGAAAGGCCCACCACATGGCGATCGGCCTGGTTCCGGCATGGGCGCCGAGCACGTCGTTGACGATCGGGCCATGGGGCGAGCGCAGCAGGGTGAAGGTGACCGGCGCCTGGCCCTTGACCGCGATCTGCTGTTCGCTGCGGGTCATCTCGACCCACTGGCCGTGGTACCAGACCTGGTTGGGGTTGTCCGGATTGGTCTTCTCCGCGATCAGGTCCAGGTCGTCGTTCTGGAACATGGTCAGGCTCCAGCCGAAGGCCTGGTTGTTGCCGAGAAAGGCGAATGGCACCAGTGCCTGGTGGTAGCCATAGAGCTCGAAGTTCGGTGCCGACAGTTGCGCCTCGTACCACACCGACGGGGTCGAGAAGGCGATGTGTGGATCGCCGGCCAGCAAGGGCTTGCCGCTCTTGGTCCGGCTGCCGGACACCGCCCAGGCGTTGCTGCCCTCGAACTGTGGCACGCCGGCGTCGCGCAGGGCCTGCTCGCTGACCCGGGCGAGGGCGCCCAGCCCCTTCCAGTCGGCTTCGGCCAGCGGCGTCGGCGAACCGAGCATGCCCTGCGGGCGCCACTCCAGGTCGAACACCTTGAGGTAGTCGGCGCCCAACTGGTCGCGGACGTAGGTCAGCAGCGGCTCGGTGCGGAATGCGGCGGCGAAGCTGTAGGCCATGTAGCCGGCAATGCTGATGGTGTCTTCGGCGGTGAACGGCCGCGGCTGGATACCCAGCACGTCGAACTCGACCGGCCTGGCGTGGCTGGCCTGGTACTGGTTGATCCCGTCCAGGTAGGCCTGCAGGGCCTTCCAGGCGGCGGACTGGCGATCCAGCCGGGCCACGTACTGGTCGGCGTGCTCGCGGATGCGCAGGCTACGGAACAGCTTGTCGGTGTCCAGGGTCTTGGGCCCGAGGACCTCGGACAGCTCGCCCCGGGCCAGGCGCCGGACGATTTCCATCTGGAACAGTCGGTCCTGGGCATGCACGTAGCCCAGGGCGCGGTACAGGTCGGTCTCGGATTCGGCGCGGATGTGCGGCACGCCACGCTCGTCGTAGCGCACGGTGACCGGTCCCTGCAGGTTGCCCAGCGTGACCTGGCCCTGGCGTGTCGGCAGCTTGCCCTGGACGTACCAGGTCCCTCCGGCGGCCACGGCGGCGATCAGGACAGCGAGAACGGTCAGGCTGCGTTTCATGCGGGGTTCCTTGTGCAGGGCGGACTACCGGTTCTGAGCCGCTAACATGTAGCACACCCGGGCCGGCGGATGCATCGCGCAAATCGCCGATTACCCTGAAAAGTCCGGTTTGCCTTGGTCATTGCCCGGGTTCCTGCCAGGGGCAATAGCAGCCCACGGCCATGTTGTGGGTGGCGTGCACCGGGCGGCCTTCGCTGAGGGCCTGCAGGATCGGCTCGATGAAGCTGTTGCCGGAGTTGCAGGTGGCGCCCTGGCTGTAGGGGCCGAAATAGGCCAGCTGGCCGTTGCGGTCCCAGATCGCTACCGCCGGGCTGACCGTCAGGTGTTCGGCACCCGGGAGCCCCGCCAGCGGCCGGATGGCTTGCAGGTTGGCTGGCAACTGGCCGTGGCTGCCGGGTTTCTGTACCGCGTAGAAGTCCACGCCCAGGGGCGCGAAATGTTCGACCAGTTCGCCCAGGTGCTGCTGGTTGCCGACGTTGCATGGGCAGGCCGGGTCCCAGAAGTGCACCAGGCGGATCCGGCCCGGCCCGGCGAGTGTGGGCGGCAGGCTGAGCCGGTCGCCGGCGAACAGTGCGGTCTGGTCGCTGAAGGCACGGATATAGCGGCCCTGGAACCAGTCGTAGGCCAGCCACAGGCCCACCGCGCAAAGCACGGCCAGCAGGCTGGCGATGAATGTCTTGTGACGCGTCTGGAGCATGGCGATTGGGTCCTCGAAGGTCGCGTAGCTTGCCATGCCTGCCCTGACAGAAGAATATCGCAGATCAGTAAAACGCCTCGGCGTTGCCGCACTTTTGCCTGGAGGCCGTTCATGCCCGCCACCTTCGACCCCGATGCCCTGCGCGCCAGCCTGCGCCCGCTGGCCGATGCGCAGCCGTTGTCAGCGGCGGCGCAGGCCTACCAGCGTTTCTACGGGCTGGACCTGCCGGCGCGCACGACGCCGTTCACCAGTCGCCTCGGCAGCTTGCGCAGTGGCACCTTCGACCTGGTCAGCCAGCTCTGGTTGCCCCAGAACCCGGTGGCGACCCTGTTCCTGTTCCACGGTTTCTACGACCACATGGGGCTGTACCGCAACGTTATCGACTGGGCCCTGGACCGCGGTTTCGCGGTGATTTCCTGCGACCTGCCGGGACACGGCCTGTCCAGTGGCGAACGGGCCAGCATCGAGGACTTCGCCGAGTACCAGCGGGCCTTGCAGGGCCTGTTCGACGAAGCCCGCTCCCTGGACCTGCCGCAGCCCTGGCACCTGTTCGGCCAGAGCACCGGCGGCGCCATCGTGGTCGACCACCTGCTCAAGCATGGCCTGGACAGTCCGGCCCAGGGCCAGGTGGTGCTGCTGTCGCCGCTGGTGCGGCCACGGGCCTGGGGTTGGTCGAAGCTCAGCTACTACCTGCTCAGGCCGTTCGTCAAAGGCATTGCCCGACGCTTCAGCGAGAACACCCATGACCCGGCGTTCATGCCGTTCCTGCAGGCCGACCCGTTGCAGCCACAGCGCCTGCCGACCGCCTGGGTCGGTGCCCTGGCCCGCTGGATTCCAGGTATCGAGGGCGCCCAGGCAAGCCCGCGCCGGCCGTTGATCGTCCAGGGGGACGGCGACATGACCGTCGACTGGCAACACAACCTGGCGGTGCTGCGCCGCAAATTCGACCAGCCTGAAGTGTTCATGCTGGCGCAGGCCCGGCATCACCTGGCCAATGAACTTCCCGAATACCGCGAACGCTATTTCAGCTTTCTCGGCGCCCACTTCTGAGCGAGGCTTCCATGACCGACCGTTTGCCACAACGTGGCGATTACCGCCATTTCCAGCCGATCATCACCCGCTGGCACGACAATGACGTCTACGGTCACGTGAACAACGTCACCTACTACAGCTTTTTCGACACGGCGGTGAACACCTTCCTGATCGAGCAGGGTGGCCTGGACATCCACGATGGCGAGGTGGTCGGTTTCGTGGTCAGCTCCGCCTGCGACTACTTCGCCTCGGTGGCCTTCCCCGAGCGCCTGGAGATCGGCCTGCGGGTCGGCAAGCTGGGCAACAGTTCGGTGCAGTACGAGCTGGCGGTGTTCAAGGCCGGCGAAGAGGATGCCTGTGCCGCCGGGCGCTTCGTCCACGTGTTCGTCGAGCGTGCGAGCAACCAGCCGGTGTCGATTCCCGAGGGCCTGCGCAGCGCCCTTCAATCGTTGATCTGAATGATCCCTTCGCGCACCGCGAACAGCACCAGCCCGGCGATATCGTGAATGCGCAGCCGGTGCATGATCTGCGAGCGGTGGGCTTCCACGGTCTTGACGCTCAGGTTGAGACCGACGGCGATGGAGCGGGTGGTCTCGCCCCGGGCGATCAGCCGGAGGATTTCCAGCTGGCGTGCGGTCAGCGCGACCTGACTGCTTCTGGCCGGCGGTTCTTGGCTTTGCCTGACCGCCTGGTTGACCACCAGTGGCACCACCGCCGAAGACAGGTACTGGCCACCGTGGCGCAGGGCCTTGAGCGCCAGCTCCAGTTCCAGCACCGTCGCGGTTTTCAGCAGGAAGCCGTGGGCGCCCAGTTGCAGGCACTTCATCACGAAATGCGTGTCGGTGTGCATCGACAGCATCAGCACCTTGCTGCGCGGGGCGCGCAGGGCCAGCTCCTTGAGCGCGGCGACACTGTTCATGCGCTCCATCGACATGTCCAGCAGCACGATATCCGGCTTGAGCCGGGAGGCTAGTTCGATGGCGGCCTGGCCATCGCCTGCTTCACCGACGACTTCGTATTCTTGTTGTTTTTCCAGCAAAGCCCGCATGCCTGCACGAAACAGCGGGTAATCGTCGGCAAGCAGTATTCGACAAAGCATAAGCTCTAGCCCATGGCGCAAGGGAAAGGGCACAGCAGGCCAGTGGGCCTGCTGCGGTTTTTCGTGTCCGGATTGCAACCCGGGGTCTACCTCGATACAGAGGGGAGTCCACAGCTGCCGCAGGCCCGGGTCAGCCGTGGCGGTTGCTGTCACCGAAGAGCTGGATCAGTTTCGGCAGTTTCGCCAGGGGCTCGACTGCCTGTGCCGCCCCCAGCCGAATGGCTTCCTTGGGCATGCCGAACACCACGCAGCTGGCTTCGTCCTGGGCGATCGTGGTGGCGCCGCTGTCACGCATGGCCAACAGGCCACGCGCGCCGTCGTCGCCCATGCCGGTCATGATGACGCCCAGCGTGTTGGCGCCGGCCTGGCGTGCCACCGAACGGAACAGGACATCCACCGAAGGTTTGTGCCGATTGACCGGTGGGCCGTCGAGTACCTCGACCTGATAGTGCGCGCCACTGCGTTTGAGCTGCATGTGCAAACCTCCGGGAGCGAGCAGTGCCAGGCCACTGTGGACGCGATCCAGGTGCCTGGCCTCGCGGACTTCGATCTGGCACAGCTTGTCCAGACGCCGGGCAAAATCGGCGGTGAACTTCTCCGGCATGTGTTGAACGATGACAATCCCCGGGCAGTCACGTGGCAATTGCCTGAGAATGAATTCCAGTGCCTGGGTCCCGCCCGTGGAGCAACCCAGGGCGACCACCCGGTCCGTGGTCCTGAGCACCGTCGCAGGAGGCACCATGGTTGCCGATTCTGCGGCAGGCGGGCTGTGGCGAAGGGCCATGGGCCGCGCCCGGGCGCTCTCCTCGACCTTGCGGATCAGTTCGCCGGATAGCTGTTCCAGGCTCTGGCGCAGCCCCAGGCGGGCCTTGGTGAAGACCCCGACGGCGCCAGCTGCCAGGGCCTCGACACTCACCGCCGAACCCTGCTCGGTCAGGGTCGAGCAGATCAGCGTCGGGGTCGGCCGCTCGGCCATGATCTGGCGCAGGAAGGTCAGGCCGTCCATGCGTGGCATTTCCACGTCCAGGATCAGCACATCCGGCCAGTCGCGGCGCATCTTGTCGATGGCATAGAGCGGGTCGGCGGCCTGGCCGATCACCTTGATGTTCGGATGGCTGTCCAGGCACTGGGTCAGGACCTGGCGTACCAGGGCCGAGTCGTCGACGATAAACACCCGGATCATCGTGGGCGCCCCCCCGGCAGCGGGGGCTGCACGCTGTTGCGCTGGCAGTCGATCACGCCGCTGCTGCCGTCGATGTGCAGGCGCCGGTAGTGCTGGCCATCGAGGTCGCAGTGATCGACGGCCCAGTTGCGCCGGTTGAACTGCTCGCGGGCGAAGGTGCTGTTGCTGTGGCCGATCCTGCGCCCGCGCGGGCCTTCGAAGCGCACCAGGCTGCCGCCGCCGAAGATGCCCTTGCGGTACTCGCCGGGGTGGGTACCGTGGCGTTGCATGTCGGCCTGGATCCGCTGGAACACGCCTTCGCCGTAGCGGGTGTCGAGGCCGTTGCGGGCGCTCGGGTCGCTGGGCAGGAGGTAATGCGAGACCGCCAGCAGGCGCCAGCGCGGATGCCAGAGGATGATCGACACGCAACTGCCGAGCAGGGTGGTGACCATGCCCTGGTGTTGACCGAAGAAGTAGTCGCCGGGGCGCAGGAAGAGCGGCGGATTCATAGGCGTTCGTAGACCGAGGGGTTGAGCAGGCGCAGCGGCAGGTCGAAGCCGTGGATGCTTTCCGCATGACCGATGAACAGCAGGCCACCTGGCTGCAACTGGCTGACCAGGCGCTGGACGATGCGCTGCTTTTCCTCGTTGTTGAAATAGATCAGCACGTTGCGCAGGAAGATCACGTCGAACGTACCGAGCCCTTCGGGCAGCGGCTGGACGATGTTGATCTCGCGCAGGCTGACCCGCTCGCGCAGGGCCGCCTGGACCCGGAAACGCCCGCGCATGTCGCCGACCCCGCTCAGGCAGTGGCGTTGCAGCCAGCCCTGGGGGAAGTACTTGGCCTGGGCCATGTCGTAGATGCCTTCGGCGGCCTTCTCCAGCATGCTCAGGCTGAGGTCGCTGGCCAGGATCGACCAGTCGCCGCTGCGCAGGTGTTCCTGGATCACCATCGCCAGGCTGTAGGGCTCTTCACCGGACGAGCAGGCGGCGCTCCAGCACTTCAGCGGGCCCTTGCGGCCGCTGAGCCAGCTGCCGAGGAAATCGAAGTGCGGGTGCTCGCGGAAGAAATAGGTTTCATTGGTGGTCAGCAGGTCCACCACCAGCCGCCGCTCCTTGAGGTAGGCCGGCTGGTCGAGCAGTTGCAGGTAGCTGGCGTAGTTGTCGAGGCGGTAGTGGCGCAGGCGCTTCATCAGCCGCCCGGCCACCAGGGGGCGCTTGTTCGGCGCCAGGATGATCCCCGAGGCCTCGGCCATCAACGTCTGCAGGCGCCGGAACTCGCTGTCGCCGAGGGTCGGCAGCTTGAGCTGGCTGGACATCTCAGAGACCCTGGGCCGCGGCCAGGCTGAGCTGGCGGATGTCTTCCAGGGACAACACTTGCGCAATGTTCAGGATGATCGTGAAGCCCAGCTCGCCACGGGCCATGCCGGCGATGAAGTCGGTGCGGATGCCGGCGCCGAAGGTCGGCGCGGCGACCACCTGCTGCGGGTCGATGTCGAGCACGGCGTCCACCGCGTCGACCACCAGGCCGATGCGCTGGCTGAAGTCTGCCAGGTCCAGTTCGATGATGACGATGCAGGTGCGCTTGCCGGCGGCCGTCGCTTCGAAGCCGAAGCGCGCCGCCAGGTCCAGCACCGGCACGACGTTGCCGCGCAGGTTGATCACCCCGTGGATGAACGCCGGCATCATCGGTACGGCGGTGATGTCGCCGTATTCGATGATCTCGCGCACCAGGTCGATGGGTACCGCATAGGCGGCCTGGCGCACCCGGAACGACAGGTGCTGGATGCTCGACGCCGGTGGGGCATCGGGCAGGGGGACGAGGTCACGGCTCAGGCTTGCTGTCATGATCCGGCCCTCAGTTGAAGCTCACGAATTGGCCTTCGTCGATCGTTGCGCGGCTCTTGAAGCCATCGCGTGGGCCGTTGAACGAGTAGCCGTCGTGGCCGCGCGGCTGTGGTCGCGGGGCGCTGGCGGACTCTTGCTCGAAACGGAAGAAGCCGATCAGCTCCTGCAATTGCCCGGCCTGGGCGTTCATTTCCTCGGCGGTGGCCGCCAGTTCTTCGGAGGCGGAGGCGTTCTGCTGGGTGATCTGGTTCATCTGGCCCATGGCGATGTTGATCTGCCCGGCGGCGCCACTCTGCTCCTGGGACGCGGCGGTGATTTCCTGGACCAGGTCGGAGGTCTTCTGGATGTTCGGCACGATTTCGTTGAGCAGGCGCCCGGCCTGTTCGGCCAGGTGGACGCTGCTGGAGGCGACCTGGCCGATTTCCTGGGCCGCCACCTGGCTGCGTTCGGCCAGCTTGCGCACTTCGGCGGCCACCACCGCGAAGCCCTTGCCATGCTCGCCGGCCCGGGCCGCCTCGATGGCGGCGTTGAGCGCGAGCAGGTTGGTCTGATAGGCGATGTCGTCGATGATGCTGATCTTGTCGGCGATCTGTTTCATCGCCAGTACCGTGTCACCGACCGCACCGCCGCCCTGCTGGGCGTCGTTGGCGGCCTTGCCGGCGATGCCGTCGGTGATCTTGGCGCTCTCGGTGTTCTGCGCGATGGAGGCGGACATCTGCTCGACCGAGGCGCTGGTCTGCTCGACGCTGGCGGCCTGCTCGTTGGCGGCCTGGCTGAGGGACTGCGAGGTCGAGCTGACCTGCTCCGAGGCCGAGGACAGTGAGTCGGCGGCGCTGCGCACGTCGCCGAGGATGTTGCGCAGGCGCACGGTCATGTTCTGCATGGCGGCCAGCAACTGGCCGGTCTCGTCCTGGCGGGTCACCTGCAGGTCCTGGCTGAGGTCGCCGGCGGCCATGCGATTGGCCGCCTCCACGGCACCGTTGAGCGGGCGGGTGATGCTACGGGTGACCAGGACGCCGATCAGCATGCCGAGCAGGCTCGCGACGACGATCAGGATGATCATCTGGGTCCGCGAGTCGGCGGCGATGTCGCTGATCTGCTGGTTGGCCTGGGCGGCCCGCTCGCGCTTGCCCTGAGTGACCACGCCCATCAGCTGATCGACCACGTCGCTGCTGCTGACGGCCTTGGGCAGCAGCTCGGTGACGTCGCTGGTTTCCTGCAGCTGGCCGGATTGCTGGTGGGTGCCGAGGATCTGCAGGACGACGCTTTCGTATTCCTTGAGCGGCGCCTCGATCTGGTCGATCTGTGCCAGGCCTTCCTTGGTGATGAAGGACTTGCGCGCTTCGGCCATCAGCTTGCGGGTCTGCTCCAGGGCCTCGCGAGCCTGCTTGGCGGCCTGTTCACGCCCCGCCGCGCTGGTCGCCAGCAGGCTGTGGCGCATGGCGCGGCCGGCGACGATCAGCTGGATATTGGCCTCCTGCACCTGGCTCAGGCCGGTAAGGTCACGGTCGTACATGCGGTCCGACAGGTCGTCGACCTGGGACAGGTTGCGGATGCCGATCACGCCGATGACGGCGGTCAATACCAGCAACAGCAGAAAGCCTGCGGTCAGCCGTATGCCTATCTTCATGTTGCGAACGAACTGCATGGTCACTCTCCTGAAAGGCTGGGCAAGGGGGTGGGAATCGAGGCAGCCACGGTGTCGACCGGGGCCTGCAAATGGCGCAGGAGGCTGGCGATGTCGAGGATCAGCGCGACCTGGCCGGAGCCCAGGATGGTCGAGCCGCTGATGCCGCGCAGGTGCTGGAACATCTGGCCGAGGGGCTTGATCACGGTCTGCAGTTCGCCGAGTAGCTGGTCGACGATCAACCCGGCCTGCTGGCGGCCCTGGCTGACCACGACGATGTTGCGCCGCCGGGCGCTGCTGGGCGGTAGGCCGAAGTGCCGGTCGAGGGCGATGCACGGCAGGGGCTTGCCGCGCAGGCTGAGGTAGCCCTGGCCCTGTTGCAGCCATTCGGGGCCGGCTTCCATGCACTCGGTGACCATGTCCAGCGGAATGACGAAGTTGTCCTGGCCGACACCGACCTGGAAGCCGTCGATGATCGCCAGGGTCAGCGGCAGGCGGATACGGAAGGTGCAGCCCGTGCCTGCGACCGAGTCGATCTCGATCACCCCGCGCAACTGGTCGATGGCGCTGCGGACCACGTCCATGCCGACTCCGCGGCCGGAGAGGTTGGAGACCTGCTCGGCGGTGGAGAACCCGGCCTCGAAGATCAGCAGGTGGATGTCCTGGGCGCTGAGCTGGGCGTCCGGGTCGACCAGGCCCTTGTCGATTGCCTTGGCAAGAATCCGCTCGGTGTTCAGGCCGCGCCCGTCGTCACTGACTTCGAGCACGATCATGCCGGAGTCGTGGTAGGCGTTGAGACGCAGGTTGCCCTCGGCCGGCTTGCCGACGGCCAGGCGTTCGGCCGCCGACTCGATGCCGTGGTCGATGGCGTTGCGTACCAGGTGGGTCAGGGGGTCGGCGATCTTGTCGATCACCGACTTGTCCAGCTCGGTTTCGCCACCGAGCAGGCTCAGCTGGATGTTCTTGCCCAGTTCCTGGCTGACGTCACGGACCACCCGGTGGAAACGGTTGAAGGTCTCGCCAACCTCCACCATGCGCAGTTTCAATGCCGCTTCGCGGATCTGCTCGACGTGCTGGTGCACCGCCTGGGTGGCTTCCATGCAACCGCTGTCGCTGCTGCGCCGGACCTGCATCTGGGCACTGGCGGTGCTGATCACCAGCTCGCCGACCAGGTTGATCAACTCGTCGAGCTTGTGCGCGGCGACCTTGACCATCGTTGTGTCGAGGCTGCGGCGGTCACGGCTGGCGGCGGCTTTCGGCGCGCTCGGTTCCACACTTGGCCTCGGCACGGTGGAGGCTTCGCTCGGTGCGGTGACGGGTGGCGACTGGGGGGTCAGTTGCAGCTCGCAGAAGTCCTGGATGAATTCGAAGACGTCTTCGATTTCGACCTGGCTGGCGGCCGTGAGCAACTGGAAATCGAACCCCAGGTGGCAGGTTTCCGGGTCCAGCCGATCGAGGGCCGGTAGCGCGTCGCTGCGGGTCTGCAGCGCGCGGATCTCGCCGAGCTTCCTGAGATAGCGCAGGAAGGCCGCCGGGTCGAAACCGTTGCGAAACAGCTCCTCGGAGAAGCGGATCGAGACCTGCCAGGTGATCTGGTCTGCTGGCGTAGCCGCCGTGTCCTGCGCCAGGTCCTGCCCAGGCTCGTCCGGCGTGCTGCCCTGGGCCTCGAACAGCGCCGCCAGCAGCGGGGCCTGTCGCGCCTCGTCGACGTCGAGCAGGCCGCTGTCGGGGTCGACGCGTTCGATCATCGCGTTCAGCTCGTCCATGCAGTTGAGCATCAGCGAGGTCAGCGCCGGGGTCAGCTCGCGCTGGCCGTCGCGCACCGACATCAGCAGGCTTTCCAGGTGATGGGTGAGGTTGACCAGCGGTGTCAGCGAGAAGATCCCGGCCGAGCCCTTGAGCGTGTGTACGGCGCGGAACAGGCTGTTGACCGCGTCCTGGTCGCCGGGGCGGGTTTCCAGGCGCAGCAGGCTGTCCTCGGCATCCTTGAGCAGGTCACGTCCTTCGCTGAGAAAGCCCAGCAGCAATTGGTTCCATTGTTCGCCACTGAGCATGCAGTCAAGCCTCGGTCGGGATGGCGGGGTACAGCGATTCCAGGTTCAGCAGCGTCAACAGCTCCCGAACGGGCTCCGAGACCTGGCTGACGGTGGCCGGGTGGTCGATGGACGACAGCGCCCGCTGGATCGCCAGCAGCAATTGCGCGCCGGCGCTGTCCAGTTCGTTCAGGCCTGCCAGGTCCAGTTGCCAGGGCCCCGGGGGCAATGGCAGCAGGCCGAGCAGTTGCTCGCGCGCCATGCTGACTTCGTAGAGGGTCAGGTCGCCCTGCAGGCGCAGTTGCGCGGGCAGGCCATTGGCAGCGGGAGTCAGCGAGAACATGGCGGGTTATCCCAGCAGTTTTTCGACGGCCGCCAGCAGTTGCTGCGGTTGGAACGGCTTGACGATCCAGGCCTTGGCGCCGGCGGCCTGGCCTTCGGCCTTCTTCGACTGCTCGCTTTCGGTGGTGAGCATGATGATCGGCGTGAAGCGGTATTCGTTGCGCGCCTTGACCTCCTTCACCAGGCCGATGCCGTCGAGGTTGGGCATGTTCACGTCGCTGATGATCAGGTTGATCTTCTGCCCGGTCAGCTTGTTCAGGGCATCACGGCCGTCGCAGGCCTCGATGACCTGGTGGCCGGCACCGGTCAGGCTCATCTTCACCAGTTGGCGCATGGACAGGGAGTCGTCGACGATCAGGATGGTCTTGGCCATGTTCATCACTCTTGCAAAGGGAAAAACGGGGGAAACTAGAAGAAGGTCACGTCGTCGCTGGCTGCCACCTGGGAGCGACCCTGTCGCTCCTCGTCGGTGGTGAAACGCTGGCGCTGGCGTTCGAGCCAGGCGGACGGGGCGTCGAGGCTGGGATCCTGCTGCTCGATGGCGTCGAGCAGGTGGGCGAGGTCGACCTGGACATGGTCGAGCATCTGGTCGGCGCGGTCCTGGAACTGCAGGTTGACCATGATCGCCTGGATGTCGGCCTGGGTTTCGCGGGCATCCTGTTGCAGCAGGCGCGACGCCGAGGTCAGTTCGTCCAGGTTGTCGCCCAGGCGCGTCATGACCTGGGTCACCGCGTTGTTGAGGAAGTCGAGGTTGGCCTGTTCGCTGTGGCCCAGTTCGGCGGCGGCGGTGATGCTGGTCTGGATCGCGTGGTTGATCTCGCCGACCTTGGTGTCCATGCCCTGGCCGGTTTCGGCGGACAGGGTGGAGAGCTTGCGCACCTCGTCGGCGACCACCGAGAAGCCACGGCCATAGTCGCCGGCGCGGGCCGCCTCGATCGCGGCATTGAGGGCCAGCAGGTTGGTCTGGTTGGCGATTTCCTGGACGCGCTTGGCCATCTGTTGCAACTGGCTGGCGTAGTCGCCCAGGTGGCTGATGGTATCGAGCAGTTCATGCTGGCGCTGGCTACTGGCTTCGAAGGACTGGGTCACTTCGTGCAGCCGTTCATTGGCGTCGCGCAGGCTTTCGCCGACGCCGCCGTTGCCGAGGATACCTTCGGAGTTGTGCAGGCCGCCCTCGAGGCGGGCGGCGATGCTGGCGAAGCGCTCGAACAGTTCGCTGATGTTCGCTTGCAGCAGTTGGCGGCTCTGGCCGATGCCATCGTTCCAGGCCGGGGCGATCACCGGCAGCAGGGTCTGCAGCCCGGCAGGTGCGGTGACGGTATCAGGCTGTGGCGTAAGGGTCGTGACGGGAGGATTGTTCGACGTTTTGACAATCTGCAGGGCGATGGCGGCGATGGCGACCAGCGCCAGGCCGGCGCCATTGAGCAGGGGTTGAGCCAGGAAGAGCCCGCTGGCGCTCAGTGCGATTCCCAACCAGACTCCAAGATACATCCACATCCGCTGCTTCCATTGCATGGCTCAAGTCGGGCGGATCATATCGGTAGCATATTGATATCAGTATCGGGATAACCCTTAATCCAGTTGGGCGGGAGCCGTGGTTTCTCCCGCGCAAATGGATCGCTTTAAATGACCGTTCGGTCAGGTATCGAGGCTCTTCTCCCGCGCTGGCGCAGGCCCCTGAGGTCACGGTGCAAAGGCTCTAGCCTGTGCTGTCTAGGAAATAGCCCTAAGGCATTTTGCTGCGCTCGGATGTAATAGAATGTTACAAGCGTTGCAGTCACGGGTCGCCGGGGTGGCGTGCCGGCCATGTCCCCGGCAGGTTTTCAGCTGGCTTAGGCGTAGAGCCTAGACGCACAACGGCCCCCGGGATGGAGGCCGTGTGCCAGGATCAATGCACGAACAGTGCAATGAGGATGATCACAGGGATCGGTACACCCAGAAAGAACAGTAGAAGTGAGCGCATTTTCATTCTCCTCGGATCAGTGCAGGGGCGCGGTGCGAGTCGGGTAATCGGGGCTTTGGAGGTAGACCACGCCATCACGCTGGCGGCCACCGAAGGTCGCGGCGAGGCTGGCGAAGAACGCACCGATCAGCAGCGCGATGAACATCCACAGGGTCGACCACGCGGCGGCCTTGGCGGCCTGGTCGGCTACCTGCCTGGCGGTGTCGATGGCCTGGCGGGCCTGGGCGTAGACCTGGTCCACACGCTGTTCGGCCTGGACCCGGCTGAGGTTGGTGCGCTGGGCCACCAGTTGGGCGAGATAGGTGCGATCCTCGACACTCAGTTGGCCGTTGGCCAGGTTGTGGACAAGGATCCGTGTCGCCGTGGCATGGGCCGCGTCCTCACTCACCGCTGCCGGACGATCGTCGCGAAACAGCAGGTCGATGAAGTAGTCGGAGCGGTTTTCCTGGCTGGCAGTACCGCCGAGTGTGCTCGTGGCACCGGAGGCCACGCTAGCCCCGGCCTTGACCCCACCGCCGACGATTCCACTGAGGGAGCCGGCCGCCAGCGCGGCCATCAACAGGGTGGCGACGGCCCAGGCAAGGAACCCGTGGGCGGTATCCCGGAAATAGACTTCATCGCCATGCACGTTGGCCCACTTCACCCGCAGGCGGCCGGCGAGATAACCCCCCATGCCCGAGGCAAGGATCTGTGTCAGGGCCAGCCAGATGATCGCCCAGATACCCAGGCCCTTGGCGCTGATGCCTTCGCCCGACCAGGGTGAGATGGCGGAAAAACCCAGCCCGGAACCGAGCATGAGCAACAGCAGGGACAGTGCGGCGGCCGCGGCCGCTCCGGCGAAGATCGCCGCCCAGGAGACTCCCGAGTGATTCGATGAGTCATGCAATGCGGCAGGATGAATTTCAGCGTTCCCGATCATTGTTGTTGTGCTCCATGAGTGAGAGACCTACAGCCTTCACTGGAGAGATAGCAGCGGATGTGCCAAGTCCTCTTCTATCGAACAGGCAACAAAATCAAGGGCTTGAGCAATGAGTGGGATCTGAGTCCCATGCAATCTGCATGGTTGGGAGGTTTTACTGCGGGTTTTCTGCATTGGCCGGTGGGAGGGGCCAGGGGAATGCCGTTGCGGCATTCCCCGCTGAGGTGGCTCAGTCGCGCCAGTGACGATGCTTGCGATGACCGTAGGCGTGACCGCGGCCACGATGGCCTTCGCGGTAGTGGCGATCCTCGCGGTCGCTGGAGTTGCCCATGTAGTTGCCCAGCGCGCCACCTGCGCCGCCGCCGGCTGCAGCACCGATCAGGCTGCCGGTGGTGCCGCCCATGCTGCGGCCGATCACGTTGCCGCCGGCCGCGCCCAGGGCACCGCCGATCGCCGCTTCGCCACGGCTGCGTTTGTCCGCGCCGACCGCACTGCCGCCTGCGCCGCCGAGGGCCGCACCGATGGTCGAACCGGTGTTGCCGCCCAGCGACTGGCCGACCGCCGAACCGAGCACACCACCCAATGCGCCGCCGATACCGGCCTCGGTGGTACCACCGGCGCAAGCCAGGCCACTGGCCAGGCTCAGGGACAACAAGAGAATCGACGAGAACTTCATGTGAGAGGAGCCTCCTAGGGATGACGGCGCGATCCTGAGGCTTGTGACAGAGGGCTTACAACGGAAATCCGACGAATAGCACGACTTGTATACAAAAATATAACTTACTGATTTTTATGGGGAACTTAGTTGGTTTTAGAGGGTCTGAAGCTACTTGAACCCCATCATTTAGCGCTTTCGCGCGTGCTCTGGAAGAGCCTGTCGGCGCTTCCAGGACCTCCCTTCGCTCTAACGTTTCCCATCCTGTGAAACTGCTGTCGGTTGTCCCGAGAGCCCGTGTGCATTCGGCTGACCGAGCGCGCATGAGTGGTTCCGGTGGGCGAGGTGCAGGAAACCGTCGCCCACTCGCGAACGTTACGATCAGCTGGCCTGGGCGAGAATCAGGCCGCTCTCACTGGCTGTTTCCAGGCAGACCGCGATGAACTTGGACGTCGGGGTGTGGCTGCCGTCGCCGACGCTTTCCAGCGGCACCAGCGGGTTCACTTCCGGGTAGTAGGCGGCGGCCTGGCCGGCGGGGATGTCGAAGGCCAGCAGGGTGAAACCCTTGACCCGACGTTCACGGCCGTCTTCCCAGAGGGACACGATGTCGACCTTCTGCCCCGGCTTGAAGCCCAGGCGGATGATCTCCGCTTCGTTGACGAACAGGACCTCGCGCTGGCCCTTGACCCCACGGTAACGGTCATCGAGACCGTAGATGGTGGTGTTGTACTGGTCGTGGGAGCGCATCGACTGCAGGATCAGGTCCGGCTTTTTCCCGGTGGCATGGGTCAGCTCGTGGATCAGGTCGCTCGGCAGGCTGTTGGAGCGGAAGTTCGCCCGGCCTGACGGCGTATTCCAGCGTCGTGCGCCGGCCGTATTGCCCAGGTAGAAACCGCCCGGGTGTGCGAGGCGCTGGTTGAAGTCCTTGAAGCCGGGAATGGTGTCGGCGATCAGGTCACGGATACGCCCGTAGTCGCCCACCAGCCAGTTCCAGTCCACCGGGTGCGTGCCGAGGGTAGCGGCGGCGATGCCGGCGATGATCGCCGGTTCCGAGCGCATCTGCCTGGACAGCGGTCGCAGTTGGCCGTTGGAGGCGTGGACCATGCTGAACGAGTCTTCCACGGTCACGGCCTGCGAGCCTTCGGCCTGCAGGTCGATATCGGTGCGGCCCAGGCATGGCAGGATCAGGGCCTCCTTGCCGTGGGTCAGGTGGCTGCGATTGAGCTTGGTGCTGATCTGCACGGTCAGGTCGCAGTTGCGCAGTGCCTCGAAGGTCCGCAGGCTGTCCGGGGTGGCCTGGGCGAAGTTGCCGCCCAGACCGATGAACACCTTGGCGCGGCCTTCGAGCATGGCGTGGATGGCCTCGACCACGTTGTGGCCGTTGCTGCGCGGTACCTTGAACTGGAAGCGGCGCTCCAGCGCATCGAGCAGGGCCACCGGTGGCCGCTCGTTGATGCCCATGGTGCGGTCGCCCTGCACGTTGCTGTGGCCGCGCACCGGGCACAGGCCGGCACCCGGCCGGCCGATGTTGCCACGCAGCAGCATCAGGTTGGCGATTTCCTGGATGGTCGCCACCGAGTGGCGGTGCTGGGTGATGCCCATGGCCCAGCACATGATGACGTTCTTGCCCTTGGCGTACATCCGCGCCGCCTGCTCGATTTCGGCCAGGGTCAGGCCCGACTGCGAGACGATCTGGTCCCACGGGGTGTCGTCGATGGCGGCCAGGTAGTCGAGTACGTTGGCGGTGTGTTCGTTGAGGAAGTCATGGTCGAACACCGACGGTTCGTTCGCGGCCTGGGCCTCGCGTTCCCATTGCAGCAGGAACTTGGCCATGCCGCGCAGCATGGCCATGTCGCCGCCCAGCGCAGGGCGGAAGTAGGCGGTGTTGGTCGGCTTGTCGCCGTTGGTGAGCATTTCCAGCGGGTGCTGCGGATGCTGAAAACGCTCAAGGCCACGCTCCTTGAGCGGGTTGATGCAGACCACCTGGCCGCCGCGCTTGACCGCTTCGCGCAGCGGTTCGAGCATCCGCGGGTGGTTGGTGCCGGGGTTCTGGCCCCAGACGAAAATCGCGTCGGCATGTTCGAAGTCGTCGAAGGTCACGGTGCCCTTGCCGACCCCCACACTCTGCGCCAGGGCCACGCCGCTGGCCTCGTGGCACATGTTCGAGCAGTCGGGGAAGTTGTTGGTGCCGAAGGCCCGGACGAACAGCTGATACAGGTACGCCGCTTCGTTGCTGGCCCGGCCCGAGGTGTAGAACTCGGCCTGGTCGGGGCTGTCGAGGTTCAGCAGGTGCTTGGCGATCAGGGCGTAGGCCGCGTCCCAGCTGATGGGCCGGTAGCGGTCGGTGGTCGGATCGTAGCTCATCGGCTCGGTCAGGCGGCCCTGGTACTCGAGCCAGTAGTCGGACTGCTCGAGCAGCGAGCTGACGCTGTGTTTGGCGAAGAATGCGGCATCCACCCGGCGCTTGGTGGCTTCCCAGTTGACGGCCTTGGCACCGTTCTCGCAGAACTTGACCATGCCGCTTTCCGGCGAGTCGCCCCAGGCGCAGCCGGGGCAGTCGAAGCCGCCATTCTGGTTGGTCTTGAGCATCATGCGGATGTTCTTCAGCGCGTTGTCGCTGGTCAACCAAGCCTGTGCCACGCTGATCAGTGCACCCCAGCCGCCGGCCGGACCCCTATAGGGCTTGTAGCGGGGGGTAGGGGTCTGGTCGGCTTGATTATGATTGCTCACGCAGGATTCTCCATCGCAGGGCTATAGACCCGCGGCGCACTTTTTTGCGGCAGGTGGATGAGATTGAGGTTGTGCCGGCGCGCCCATTGCAGCGCCAGGCCGGTGGGGGACGACAGGCTGACCAGGGTCTGGATGCCGGCCCGCAGGACTTTCTGGATCAGTTCGAGGCTGCAGCGGCTGGTGACGATGGCCACGCCACCAGCGGTCGGGATCCGTTGCCGGATCAGCGCGCCGATCAGTTTGTCGAGGGCGTTGTGTCGGCCAATGTCTTCGCGACCCAGCAACAGTTCACCCTGGTCGTTCATGAACACCGCGGCATGCACGGCACCACAGTGTTGGCCCAGGGGCTGGAAGGCACTGATGCGTTGGCGCAGGTCGTCGAGCCAGGCGGCTGGCGGCAGCGGCGCACCGGGCAGTACGTTCAGCTCCGGCAGGGCCTGCTCCAGTGCCTCGACGCCGCACAGGCCACAGCCGCTGGTGCCGGCCAACTGTCGGCGCTGCTGCTTGAGGCTCCAGAACGCGCGACTGGAAATCTCCACTTCGGCGTAATGCGCCGAACCGTTGCTGGTCAGTTTCAGGTCGTAGAGTTCGGTGGCGTCATGGATGATGCCGCTGCCGAGGCTGAAACCGACGATGAAGTCTTCCAGGTCGGTGGGCGTGACCAGCATCACCGCCTGGCTGATGCCGTTGTAGGCGATGGCCAGCGCGACTTCTTCGGCGAGTGAGGTCCCAGCGGCTTCGTGCTGAGCGAGGTCGCTGTACTGGTAGCTCTGGCTGGCGGCCGGCGCGGCTGCCGAGGTGGCAGGAATCGCGCAGCCGGCGGGCTTGGCGTGCATGGGGGATTACCGGCGGTCTGTACAGTGCTAAGACTAGGCGCGGCAAAAGGTCACGTCTAATCGCTAGTACTGATCCACCGATAGATGACGTCGATCAAAGTCCGGCTGGCGATTTCTGATAGAGCATGAAGCAGGCTTCGGCCAGGGCCGAGCGCGGGGCCCCACGGCGCATGATCAGGCCCAGGTTGGCCAGGGTTCGTGCATTTTCTATCGGTTGCAGGCACAGGTGGTCGGTCAGGGTTTCGAGGCCGCTGTTGAGCGGCATGATCGCGCAGCACAGACCTCCATTCACGGCTTGCAACAATTGATGAACGGCATCGGTCTGCAGCAGCGGTTGTGGGCTCAGGCCGCGGCTGTGGAAGTTGTGGTCGATGGACTGGCGAAAGTGCATGCCGCTGGTGAGCATGCCCAGTGGCAGTTCGATCAGCGCTTCCCAGCTCAGCGGCTGCTCGCCGAACTGGAAGAAGCGCTGGTCATAGAGCAGGCCCATGGCGGTTTCGCTCAGGGGCAGGGCGTCGAAGCGCTCGGTGTCCAGGCGGTCGAGGTAGGACACCCCGAGGTCGAGGCGGTTGCTCGCCAACTGTTCGAGGATCTGCTCGGAACTGAGCGAGGACAGCTCGAAGCGCAGGTCCGGGTGTTCGGCATGCAGGCGCTGCATCAGGTGCAGCGGATCGAAATTCGACAGCGGCACCACGCCCAGGCGCAGGGTGCCGATCAGGTTGCCACGACAGGCGGCGGCCTCGGCCTGCAGGCCGTCGTAGGCCGCCAGTACGGTACGGGCCCAGGCCAGTACGCGTTCGCCGGGAGCGGTGAAGCCCTCGAAGCGCTGGCCGCGGTTGACCAGTTGCAGGTCGAGCTCTTCTTCCAGGCTGCGCAGGCGCATGGACAGCGTCGGCTGGGTGATGTGGCAGCGCGCCGCGGCCTGGCCGAAGTGGCGTGTCTCGTCCAGGGCAATCAGGAACTTCAGTTGCTTGATGTCCATCGCTACAGGCCCTCGAGCAATTCCCGGTAGCCGTCGACCGCGGCGAATTCCTCGGTGTCCTTCGGTCCCTTGCGGCTATCCGGCTCGCGTACCGCCAGCAGGTGCGCGACACCGAAGCGCCCGGCACTGCGCAGGATCGGCAGGGTGTCGTCGATGAACAGGCTGCGGGCCGGGTCGAAACCGATATCGGCCTGCAGGGCGTCCCAGAACTGCGGGGCTTCCTTGGCAAAACCATAGTCGTGGGAACTGATCAGGCGTTCGAAGTAGGGCGCCAGTTCGATCCGCTCCAGCTTCAGCGACAGCGAATCGCGGTGGGCATTGGTGATCAGGATCACCCGCTTGCCCGCCTGGCGGATCGCTGCCAGGAAGGTGTCGGCATCCGGGCGCAGGGCGATCAGGTGTGCGGTTTCCAGCTTCAGCTCGCGCACCGGTAGCTTGAGCTCCTGGCTCCAGAAGTCCAGGCAGTACCATTGCAACTGGCCGGCGTTGTCCCGGAACAGGGCGCCCAGCTCCGCCTCGGCCAGGCCCAGGCTGACCCCGTGCAGCTCGGCGTAGCGCCGGGGCAGGTGCTCCATCCAGAAATGGTTGTCGTAATGCAGGTCGAGCAGGGTGCCGTCCATGTCCAGCAGAACGGTATCGATGTCGCGCCAGGGTAATGAGGGCATGGAAAACTTCTCGACCGATAAAAGGATATCCGACACAGACAATCGGAAAAGCCACGGTATAGTAACCCGTTAATGCCCAGGAGCCGCCATGCGCCAGAAACCCACTGTACTTGCCCGTGAAATCGTCGCCAGCAGCCGGCTGTTCCGTGTCGAACAGCTTCAGTTGCGTTTCTCCAACGGTGTCGAGCGCACCTATGAGCGGCTGGTGGGCAAGGGAACGGGCCATGGGGCGGTGATGATCGTGGCGATGCTCGACGCCGAGCATGCCGTACTGGTCGAGGAGTATTGCGGCGGTACCGACGAGTACGAGCTGTCGTTGCCCAAGGGCCTGATCGAGCCGGGCGAGGACGTGTTGGCGGCGGCCGAGCGGGAGTTGAAGGAAGAGGCCGGTTTTGGTGCCCGGCAGCTGGAGCACCTGACCGAATTGTCGTTGTCGCCGGGCTACATGAGTCAGAAGATCCAGGTGGTCCTGGCCAGCGACCTGTATGAAGAACGTCTTGAAGGTGACGAGCCGGAGCCGATGCGAGTCGACCGGGTGAACCTGCGTGAGCTGGCCAGCCTGGCGCAGAACCCGCAGTTCACCGAGGGGCGTGCGCTGGCGGCGCTGTACCTGGCCCGTGACCTGTTGACCCAGCGTGGAGTGTTTCAACCATGAGTGATTCGTTCGTGAACCTGCCGCATCCGCTCCTGGCCCCGGTGATCGAGCTGGCGCGCCAGGCCGGTACGGTGATCCTGCCGTTCTGGCGGGCTGATGTCGAAGTGATGGACAAGGCCGATGCCTCGCCGGTGACGGCAGCGGACCTGGCTGCCCATCATCTGATCGTGGCAGGCCTGACCGCGCTGGCGCCGGATATTCCGGTGTTGTCCGAAGAGGACGCCGACATTCCCCGTGACGTTCGCGCCAGCTGGCAGCGTTGGTGGCTGGTGGACCCGCTGGACGGGACCAAGGAATTCATTTCCGGCAGTGAGGAGTTCACCGTGAACATTGCCCTGGTCGAGCAGGGCCAGGTGGTATTTGGCGTGGTGTCGATGCCGACCAGTGGCCGCTGCTATTTCGGTGGCCGTGGCCTGGGTGCCTGGCGTGCGGACAGCGGCCTGGCGCCCGAGCCGATTCGGGTGCGTACGCAGCCGCCGGCCGATGGTTCGTTCACCGTGGTCGCCAGCCGTCGACATTCCAGCCCTGAGCAGGAACAGCTGCTGTCCGGCCTGAGTGCCAGCCTGGGTGAGCTGGAGTTGGCGAATATCGGCAGTTCGCTGAAGTTCTGCCTGCTGGCCGAGGGGGCGGCGGATTTCTACCCGCGCCTGGCTCCGACTTCCCAGTGGGACACGGCGGCGGCCCAAGGGGTGCTGGAGGGTGCTGGCGGCGAAGTGCTGGAATTGGGCGGCGAGCGTTTCAGCTACCCGGCGCGTGAATCGCTGCTCAATCCGTTTTTCCTGGCGTTGCCTGAGCAGGCGCCCTGGCGCGCCCAACTGCCGAAGCTGCCACGGGCCTGAGCACATGGTTGTGCTTCTGATCCAGGGGAGTACCGACTGTGGGCGCCAGCTTGCTGGCGATCCGCCAAAGGCGGCCATCTCCCACTGACTATGGCGCCTGCACAATCGCGATCGCCAGCAAGCCGGCTCCCACAGGATGGTGGTGTTCCCGCGTAGGGGATTTCAGCGGTGCAGCACGTACTGGCCGCTGAAACGCACGGCCTCGTCCTCGCTGCCGACATTCAGCACTTGGGTGTCCAGGGTCAGCCGCGCCCGGCCATAACGCTGGTAGGTGGCCAGGAACTTCTTCCAGACCTTCTCCTCCGGTGCCGCGCAGCGGGCCTCGGCGTCGCCGGTGACCGGTAGCGGATAGCTGATCTGGCCTTCCTGGATGACGATGTGCCCATCCTCGATGCCCGCCTCGTGCAGGCTCAGGTGCAGCCAGCCCCAGCCGGCCAGGACCGCGCCGCAGTAAAGGCTGCCGCCGAACATGGTGCTCTTGTGATTGACGTTGGGCTCCAGCGGCAGACTCAGGCGCAGTTGCCCGGCTTCCCAGCCACTGACCTTCAGGCCCATCTCGCGCGTCAGGGGGATGTCGTGGTGCAGGATGGATTCCAGGTAGCGGCTGTCGCGGTTCATGCAGTGACCTCTGTGGTGGTATTCATTCGAGCTCCTCGCTGCTGCTCTGACTGCCGCTGTCGAAGCTCAGTCCGTGCTTGCGCAGCTTGTCGTGCAGGGTCTTGCGCGGAATGCCAAGGGCTTCGGCCAGGCTGCGCAGGGAGCTGTGGGAGCGCGCCAGTTCAGCGGCGATCAGCGATTTTTCGAACTGCTCGACCTGATCGCTCAGGCCGCCCTGGCTGCTGCCGCCGGCGATCTGCACGTCGAGGTTTTCCGGGGTGTTGTTGTCCAGCGCAAGTTCCAGACCGAGGGCGAAGCGTTCGGCGGCGTTCTGCAGTTCACGCACGTTGCCCGGCCAGCCGTGGCGCAGCAGCAGCGCGCGTTGCGCCGGCTGCAGGCTGTGGGGCGGCAGGCCGTGGCGGCTGCTGGCTTCATCGGCGAAGTGCTGGAACAGGATCAGCGCATCTTCCCCTCGCTCGCGCAGCGGCGGGATGCGCAGCGGAGCGACATTGAGCCGGTAGTACAGGTCGGCGCGGAAGCGCCCCTGGTCGGCGGACTGGCGCAGGTCTTCCTTGGTCGCGGCGATGACGCGGATATCCAGCGGGATCTGCTGGTTGCCGCCCAGGCGCTCGACCACGCGCTCCTGCAACAGGCGCAGCAGCTTGACCTGGACATCCAGGCTCATGCTTTCGATTTCATCGAGGAACAGCGTGCCGCCGTTGGCGAATTCGAACTTACCGATCCGGCGTTTCTGCGCGCCGGTGAAGGCGCCCGGTTCATGGCCGAACAGTTCGCTTTCGACCACCGACTCGGCCAGGGCACCGGCGTTGATCGCCACGAAGGGGCCGTTGCGTCGGCTCGACAGGTCGTGCAGGGCACGGGCGACGACTTCCTTGCCGGCGCCGGTTTCGCCGAGGATCAGCACGTCGGCCCTGGTCGCCGCGAGGGCGCCGATCTGTTCACGCAGGCGCTGCATCTGCGGCGACTGGCCGAGCAGCCGGGTCGCCAGTTGCTGGCGATCGCTCAGGGCCAGGCGCAGGCTGCGGTTGTCCAGCACCAGGCGGCGCCAGGCCAGGGCGCGGCGCACGCTGTCGAGCAGGGCGTCGCTGGCAAAGGGTTTTTCCAGGAAGTCATAGGCACCGGCGCGCATCGCCTGGACCGCCAGCGGCACGTCGCCATGGCCGGTGATCAGCAGCACCGGCAGTTCCGGATCCTGGGCATGCAGTTCGTTGAGCAGCTCGATGCCGTCCATGCCGGGCATGCGGATATCGCTGACCACCACCCCGGGCCAGTCGCGCTCGATGCGCCCGGAGAGGCCACTGGCCTCGGCCAGCGGCAGGATCTTCAGGCCGGCGAGGTCGAGGGTCTGGCTCAGGGCCTGGCGCAGGTGGGGATCATCGTCGATCAGTACCACCTGGATCTGATGGTCGATGTTCATACACTCGAGTCCTCGGCCGGTTGCAGGCTGACCCCGGGCGCGCCGGCGCGCATCCGCAGGGTGATCAGGGCGCCACCTTCGCGATGGTTGGCGAACAGCAGTTCGCCGCCGAAGGCACGCATCAGGGAGTCACAGATCGCCAGGCCCAGGCCCAGGCCCTGGGTGCGCGTCTTGGTGGTGTAGAACGGCTCGCCGGCGCGGCCCAGCGCTTCCAGGCAGAACCCCGGCCCGTTATCGCGAATCGTCAGGGTGACGCCTTCCGAGGATTCCTGGGCACTGAGCCAGATCTTGCGTGGAGGGCCCTTCTCGGTCAGCGCATCGAGAGCGTTCGCCAGCAGGTTGCCGAGCACCTGGCGCAGGCGTGTCTCGCCGGCTTCGACCCACAGGGCGGCGGCCGGCAGGTCGCGGATCAGCTCGACTTCCATGGCCCGCCGGCGCTTGGCCAGCAGGGCCAGCGCATCGTCGAGCGCCGGTTGCAGGGCCACGCTTTCCGGGGCATGCCGGTCGCGGCGGGCGAAAGCGCGCAGGTGGGCGATGATCGAGGCCATGCGCCCGGTCAGTTCGCTGATCAGCTTGAGGTTGCCGCGCGCGTCGTCGGTGCGCTGGTGGTCGAGCAGCACTTCGGCGTTCTCCGCGTAGCTGCGGATCGCCGCCAGCGGCTGGTTGAGTTCGTGGCTGATGCTCGCCGACATGGTACCCAAGGCCGACAGCTTGCCGGCCTGGACCAGGTCGTCCTGGGCGCGCACCAGCTCCTGCTGGGCGTGCTCGCGCTCCAGCACTTCCTGCTTGAGCCGGCGGTTGAGGCCCTCCAGGTCGCTGGTACGCTCGGCGACGCGCATTTCCAGCTCGCGTCGGGCCTTGGCCTCGAAGGCGATCCGCTCCAGGTAGTGGCGCCGGCGTTGCATCATCAGCCCGAGCAGCAGCATCAGCACCAGCAGGGTGGCGCCGCCGACCGCGACCACGGTCCGTACGGGCCGGTCGATCAGGGTTCGCGGGGCGAGGATGCTGACGCTCCAGCCGGTCTCGCCGATCTGCTGGGTCTGGGTCAGCCAGGCATTGGGATTGAGGTTGAGCGGCTGTGGGTTGCGTGTCGGGTACGGCTGGATCGCGGTGATCGCGTCGCGCTCGTTGCCGTCCAGGGTACGGGTTGCCCGAAAGCGCCATTCCGCGCGCGAGGTCAGGATCACCACGCCGTTGTGGTCGGTCACCACCAGTTGTTCCGGGGTCTTGCCCCAGAGGCTTTCGGTGTGGTCCAGGTCGACCTTGACCACCAGTACGCCGATCACCTTGTCGCCATCGCGTACTGCGGCGGCGAAGAAGTAACCGCGCTTGCCCGAGGTGGTGCCGAGGCCGAAGAAGCGTCCGAGGCGGCCGGCCATGGCCTCGCTGAAATACGGGCGGAAGGCGAAATTGCGCCCGACGAAGCTGTCGTGCTTGTCCCAGTTGGAAGCGGCGAGCGTCTTGCCGCTGGTGTCCATCAGGTACATGACTTCGGCGCCGGTCTGGTTGCAGATATCACGCAGCAGGCTGTTGGCGCTTTCCTGGCGCAGTCCTTGCCCCGGCTCGGCGAGGGCGGCGCGCAGGGCCGGCAGGTCACCGAGGATCTGCGGCAGGACCTCGTAGCGGTGCAGGGTACCCAGCAGGTTGGCGACGTAGAGGTCGAGGGTCTGGCGGTTCTGGCTCACCAGTTCGCTACGGTAGTAGCGCTCGGCGAGATGCTCCAGTGGCCACAGCAGCGGCGCCAGGCAGAGGAACAGCAGGGCCAGGCTGCGCCAGCGGGGTCTGCGGGGAATGGGTGGAGTTGTGATCATCGAGAATGCGCCGGTTTAGTCCGACGCATTATGGGGGAGGGCGCGCAATCAATAAACGACGTTTCGCCGGCCTCAGCCCTGTTCGGCGAGGCACTCGCGCAATGCCGTGTGCCAGTCCGGCTGGCTGACCCGCCATTCGTGCAGCAGGCGGCTGCAGTCCAGGCGCGAGTTCAGCGGACGGGTGGCGGGCGTCGGGTAGGCGCTCGACGGGATCGCCTCGAGGATCGCACAGGGCTTGTTCAGGGCCAGCAGTTGTTCGCCAATTGCCTGGGCGAAGCCGAACCAGGAGGTTTCGCCGCTGGCGGTCAGGTGGTAGGTACCCCAGGCACCGGCCTGGCCGGCTTGCCAGCGCTCGATCAGGGCGCGGGTGCTGTTGGCGATGGTCCCGGCCCAGGTCGGTGCGCCGACCTGGTCGGCGACGATGCGCAGTTCCGGTTTCTCCTGCAGCAGCCGTTGCATGGTCAGCAGGAAGTTGCGCCCGTGACTGGAGTAGACCCAACTGGTGCGCAGGATCAGGTGCTGGTCGTGAGCGGCGGCAATGGCCCGCTCGCCGGTCAGCTTGCTGCGGCCATAGACACTCAGTGGGTTGGTTTCATCGTCTTCGGTGTAGGGGGTGGCCTTGCTGCCGTCGAACACATAGTCGGTGGAGTAGTGGATCAGCGGGATGCCGAGGTCGGCGGCTTCCTGGGCGAGCACGCCGGGTGCCGTGGCGTTGATCGCGAAGGCCAGGTCCGGTTCGGATTCCGCCTGGTCGACGGCGGTGTGGGCCGCGGCGTTGATGATCAGGTCCGGACGATGGGCGCGAACCTGCTGGCGGATCTGCTCGGGATGCGCCAGGTCGAGCTGGTCGCGCCCCAGTACGATCAGTTGGCCGAGGTCGCCCAGGCGTTTGTGCAACTCGCGGGAAACCTGGCCATTCTGGCCATTGATAAGAATTTTCAGGGGAGATGTGCTCATTCGAACAGATCGGCCTCGTGCAGGGATTTGCCGTTCTGATCCTTGGCCGAGAGCTGTGGCACTCCGTCGAATTCCCAGTCGATGGCCAGGGTCGGGTCGTCCCAGCGAATGGTACGTTCGGCGCTGGGGGTGTAGTAGTCGGTGGTCTTGTAGAGGAACTCGGCGTAGTCGCTGAGCACTACGAAACCGTGGGCGAAGCCCTCGGGTACCCACAGTTGACGATGGTTTTCACCGGACAGGCGCACGCCCACCCACTGGCCAAAATGTGCCGAGCTGCGACGAATGTCGACAGCCACGTCGAGGACTTCCCCGGCGATCACCCGCACCAGCTTGCCCTGGGTGTTTTCCATCTGGTAATGCAGGCCGCGCAGGACGCCTTTCTGCGAGCGTGAGTGGTTGTCCTGCACGAAGTTCAGGTCCAATCCCGTGGCTTCCTGAAAGGCCCGCGCATTGAAGCTTTCGTAGAAGTAGCCGCGCTCGTCGCCAAACACCTTGGGTTCAAGGATCACTACGCCTGGCAGGCGTGTTGGAGTGGCCTTCATCGTTTCTCTCCGGCGAGGGTGAACAGGTATTGGCCATAGCCGGTCTTGCCAAAATACTTGGCTCGTTCGAGCAGGTGCTCGCGGTCGATCCAGCCATGCTGGTAGGCGATTTCCTCGAGGCAGGCGACTTTCAGGCCCTGGCGGTGCTCGATGGTCTGCACGTACTGCGACGCTTCGAGCAGACTGTCGTGGGTGCCGGTGTCGAGCCAGGCGAAGCCCCGGCCAAAACGCTCGACCCGCAGATCGCCGCGCTTGAGATAGGCGTTGTTGACGTCGGTGATTTCCAGTTCGCCGCGTGGCGATGGCTTGACCGCCTTGGCGATCGCGATGACGTCGTTGTCGTAGAAATACAGGCCCGTGACCGCATAGCTGGATTTGGGCTTGGCCGGTTTTTCTTCGATGGACAGGGCACGGCCCTCGTCATCGAAGTCGATGACGCCGAAACGCTCCGGGTCCTTGACCCAGTAGCCGAAAACCGTTGCACCCGTGGTCTGATGGGCAGCTCGCTGCAACTGGGTGCTGAAGGACTGTCCATGGAAGATGTTGTCACCGAGGATCAGACACACCGGATCATTGCCGATGAACTCCTCGCCGATCAGGAACGCCTGGGCCAGCCCATCCGGGGACGGTTGCTCGGCATAGCTGAAATGCACCCCGAACTGGCTGCCGTCGCCCAGCAGGTTGCGGTATTGCGGCAGGTCCTGTGGGGTGGAAATGATCAGGATCTCGCGGATACCAGCCAGCATCAGCACCGAGATCGGGTAGTAGATCATCGGCTTGTCGTAGATCGGCAGCAGTTGCTTGGACACGCCGAGGGTAATCGGGTGCAGGCGGGTGCCGGAGCCACCGGCCAGTACGATACCTTTCATCATGCCAACAGTTCCTTGTGGTCGAGGGAGCCCAGGCGCTCGCCCTGGTAGCTGCCGTCCTGTACCCGGCGGCACCATTCCAGATTTTCCAGGTACCACTGCACGGTCTTGCGCAGACCGCTTTCGAAGGTTTCCTCAGGAGTCCAACCCAGTTCGCGCTCGATCTTGCCAGCATCGATGGCATAGCGCAGGTCGTGGCCCGGGCGGTCCTTGACGAAGGTGATCAGGTCGGCGAATCGGGCCACGCCGGCCGGACGCGAGGGTGCCAGTTCTTCCAGCAGCGTGCAGATGCCACGCACCACGTCGATGTTCTTCTGCTCGTTATGCCCGCCGATATTGTAGGTCTCACCGACCACGCCGTCGGTCACCACCTTGAACAAGGCGCGGGCGTGGTCCTCGACGAACAGCCAGTCGCGAACCTGCTGGCCATCGCCATAGACCGGCAGCGGCTTGCCGGCCAGTGCATTGAGAATCACCAGCGGGATCAGTTTTTCCGGAAAATGGAACGGGCCGTAGTTGTTCGAGCAGTTGGTCAGCAGCACCGGCAGGCCGTAGGTGCGGTGCCAGGCGCGGACCAGGTGGTCGGATGCCGCCTTGCTCGCCGAATAGGGCGAGCTGGGGGCATATGGAGTGGTCTCGGTGAACAGGTCGTCGACACCATGCAGGTCGCCGTACACTTCGTCGGTGGAAATATGGTGGAAGCGGAAGGCGCTCTTTTCCGGTTCGGCAAGTTTCGACCAGTAGCCACGGGCGGCTTCCAGCAGGCTGTAGGTGCCGACGATATTGGTCTGGATGAAATCCGATGGACCGTCGATGGAGCGGTCGACGTGGGACTCGGCGGCCAGGTGCATGATCGCATGGGGCTGGAAACGGGCCAGCACGGCGCTGACGGTGGCCTGGTCGACGATATCGGCCTGGACGAACTCGTAGCGGGTATCGGTCGCGATACTGGTCAGCGACTCGAGGTTACCGGCATAGGTCAGCTTGTCGAGGTTGAGCACTTCATGTTCAGTGTTGCGGATCAGGTGCCGAATCAGGGCGGAGCCGATAAAGCCGGCGCCGCCGGTGACTAGAATACGCATGTCGGTGTGCCTTTTCCTTAGGACGGACATTCAATTGATGCAGCATAGCTTGTGGCTAGGCAGACAGGGGTGCAAGTGCGATCGCTCCTGTATCGGTGCCGATTCTTCCTACTTTACTTCGCACTTGCGTATTGACGGCGCCGATGGCGATATAGACACCCGATAAAAACTCCAGGGAGTCGTTACATGTTGCTCGCCACGTTGATCCGCCGTGCCAGCCTGCCGGGCCCGAATGTCTCGGTGCCACAAGCGTTGCAACTGCTCGAGGAACACTACGGACTCTCTGGAACCCTGCAGGCGCTGGGCAGCCAGCAAGACCTCAATTACAGGGTCGACTGCGACGAGGGACGCTTCGTCCTGAAAATCTGCCATGGCGACTACGCCAGCCTCGAGCTGCAGGCCCAGCACGCGGGCCTTGCGCATCTGGCCGGCCGCGATGGCTTGCGGGTACCGCGGGTGATCACGGCGAACAATGGCCAGGACCTGCTGTCCGTCGAGCTGGCCGGCCAGTCGCTGCATGTGCGCCTGCTGGAGTACATCGAGGGCCAGTCGCTGACCCATCTCAAGCACCTCGGCCGTGAACTGGTGGCCGCTCTCGGTCACCTGTGTGGCGAGATGGACCGGGCGCTGGCGGATTTCCAGCACCCTGGCCTGGAGCGCACCCTGCAGTGGGACCCACGGCACGCCGCTGCGTTGATCGAGCACCTGCTGCCGGTGATCCGCGATCCGCAGCAACAGGCGGTCATCCGCGAGGCTGCGGCCCAGGCGGCGCGGCGCCTGCAACCGCTGGTCGACCGGCTGCCGGTGCAGGCCATTCACCTGGATATCACCGATGACAACGTGGTCTGGCGCCGCGATGCGCAGCGCCACTGGCAATTGCAGGGGGTGATCGACTTCGGTGACCTGAGCCGTACCTGGCGCATCGCCGACCTGTCGGTCACCTGCGCGGCACTGCTGCACCATGCCGAGGACGATCCTTTCGCGATCCTGCCGGCGATCCAGGCCTACCATGCGGTCAACCCGCTGCAACGTGAGGAACTGCTGGCCCTGTGGCCGCTGGTCGTCGCCCGGGCCGCCGTGCTGGTGCTCAGTGGCGAGCAGCAGGTCAGCATCGATCCGGACAATCGCTACAGCCGCGACAACCTGGCCCATGAGTGGGAAATCTTCGAGGTGGCGACCTCGGTGCCGTTCGAGTTGATGGAGGCAGCCATCCTCACCGCACTCGACCAGTCCCTGGAGCCGGTCGCCAGCGAAGGTTTTGCACCGCTGCTGCCAGGGCTGGTCGGGCGCGAGTTCGCCCTGATCGACCTGGGTGTGCTCAGCCCGCATTTCGAGGCCGGCAACTGGGAGCAGGCCGGCATCGACCAGCGCCTGCTGGCCGAGGCCGCAGCCTTGCATGGCCTGGCGGCCAGTCGCTATGGACAGTACCGTCTGTCACGCACGCGCCCGGACAGCGCGCAGGAGCCGGATACCTGCCCGCTGCACGTCGATTTGCAGGTTCCGGCGGGTACGACGGTGGAGGCTCCGTTTGCCGGCACGCTGCACATCCTGGACGACGGTGCGTTGCAGTTGGTGGGCAAGCCGCTGAGCCTGCGCCTGTGGGGTGTCTGCGCGTCCCTCAAGCCAGGGGCCGCAGTGGTCAAGGGGCAGGTGCTGGGTGAGGTGGGGGGGGCGTTGCGGGTCCAGCTGTGCCGGCATGCCGATCTGGACGCGCCGTTATTCTGTACGCCCTCGCGCGCGGCGGCCTGGCAGGCGCTCTGCCCGTCACCGGCAGCGCTGCTGGGGTTGGCCTGCGATGCCGAACCGGAGTTGGGCGCGGCCGAGCTGCTGGCTCGGCGCGATGCCAGCTTCGCGCGTACGCAGAAGCACTACTACGTCGACCCGCCGCGTATCGAGCGTGGCTGGCGCAACCACCTGATCGACATGCAGGGGCGTTCCTACCTGGACATGCTGAACAACGTCGCGGTGCTCGGCCACGGCCATCCACGGATGGCCGCCGAGGCGGCGCGGCAGTGGTCGCTGGTCAATACCAACTCGCGTTTCCACTACGCCGCGGTGACCGAGTTCTCCGAGCGGCTGCTGGCCCTGGCGCCGGACTCCATGGACCGGGTGTTCCTGGTCAACAGCGGGACCGAGGCCAACGACCTGGCGATCCGCCTGGCCTGGGCCTACAGCGGCGGGCGCGACATGCTCAGCGTGCTGGAGGCCTATCACGGCTGGTCGGTGGCCGCCGACGCGGTGTCCACTTCCATCGCCGACAATCCCCAGGCCCTGGAAAGCCGCCCGGATTGGGTTCATCCGGTGACCGCTCCGAATACCTATCGTGGAGCGTTCCGCGGCAGCGACAGCACGCCGGACTACCTGCGCAGTGTCGAGCAACAGCTGGCCAAGCTGGCTGGGCAGAACCGCCAACTGGCGGGGTTCATCTGTGAACCGGTCTATGGCAATGCGGGCGGGATCGCGTTGCCGCCGCGCTACCTGCAGCAGGTCTATGCCCTGGTGCGGGCGCAGGGCGGGGTGTGCATCGCCGATGAGGTGCAGGTCGGCTACGGGCGCATGGGCAAGTTCTTCTGGGGCTTCGAGGAGCAGGGCGTGGTGCCGGACATCATCACCATGGCCAAGGGCATGGGCAATGGTCAGCCGCTGGGGGCGGTGATCACCCGGCGGGAGATCGCCGAGGCACTGGAGGCCGAAGGCTACTTCTTCTCGTCATCGGGTGGCAGCCCGGTCAGTTGCCGGATCGGCATGGCCGTGCTGGACGTGATGGCCGAGGAAAAGCTCTGGGAGAATGCCCAGGTCGTCGGCAGTTATTTCAAGGAGCGCCTGGAGGCCCTGATTGACCGCCATCCCCTGATGGGGGCTGTGCACGGTTCCGGTTTCTACCTGGGGGCGGAGTTGATCCGCAATCGCGAGACCCTGGAGCCGGCAACCGAGGAAACCGCGCTGTTGTGCGACCGCTTGCGCGAGTTGGGGATCTTCATGCAGCCGACCGGCGATCACCTGAACATCCTCAAGATCAAGCCGCCGATGTGCACCACGCGGCGTAGCGTGGACTTCTTCGTTGACATGCTGTCGAAGGTACTGGACGAGGGGCTTTGAAATATAAAGCCGATTGTTATCGGTAAATTATGCCTCGACGAGAACGAGTAATAATTTATTAGCTTTAAAAGCCGATTTTTATCGGCTATAAAGTCGACATTACCTACGTTGAACACCCTCGACGGTTCACTGGAGTCCTGATCCCCATGAGTATCCTGCACAGCACCCCTCGCGCCGATGGCTTCCACATGCCTGCCGAATGGGCGCCCCAGACCCAGGTCTGGATGATCTGGCCCGAGCGCCCGGACAACTGGCGCCTGGGCGGCAAGCCGGCGCAGGCAGCGCATGCCGCAGTGGCCAAGGCCATTGCCCGCTTTCAGCCGGTGACGGTCGCGGTCTCCGCCAGCCAGTACGAAAACGCCCGGGCGCGTCTGGACGTGCCGAACATCCGCGTGGTGGAAATGTCCAGCGACGACGCCTGGGTCCGCGACAGTGGCCCCACCTTCGTCATCAATGACCAGGGCGAGGTTCGTGGTGTGCACTGGGGCTTCAACGCCTGGGGTGGTTTTGACGGCGGCCTGTATTTCCCGTGGAACCGTGACGAACAGGTGGGTGGCAAGATCCTCGAGATCGAGCGCTGCCAGGAGTACCGTACGGAAGGCTTCGTGCTCGAAGGCGGTTCGATCCATGTCGATGGCGAGGGCACGGTGATCACCACCGAGGAGTGCCTGCTCAATCGCAACCGCAACCCTCACCTGGGCCGCGAGGAGATCGAGAAGGTCCTCGGCGAGCACCTGGCGGTGGAAAAGGTGATCTGGCTGCCGGATGGCCTGTTCAACGACGAAACCGACGGCCATGTGGATAACTTCTGCTGCTACGTGCGCCCGGGCGAGGTGTTGCTGGCCTGGACCGACGACCCGCAGGACCCGAACTACCCGCGTTGCCAGGCTGCGATGAACGTCCTGGAAAACGCCCGTGATGCCAAGGGCCGCGCCTTCGTGGTGCACAAGATGCCGATTCCGGGCCCGCTGTACGCCACCGAGGAAGAATGCGCTGGCGTCGATGCCGTGGCTGGGAGCCAGGAGCGCAACCCGTCGGTGCGCCTGGCCGGTTCCTACGTGAATTTCCTGATCGTCAACGGCGGGATCATTGCGCCAAGCTTCGATGATCCGAAGGACGCCATTGCCCGGGAAATCCTGCAGAAGCTGTTCCCGCAGCATGAGGTGGTGATGGTACCGGGGCGGGAATTGTTACTGGGGGGCGGGAATATCCATTGCCTTACCCAACAGCAGCCTGCGCCGCACCGTGGGTGAGTGAGGCTGTAACATCTGGTGTCACCCGTACAAATGATGGCACTTTTGCATCATCTTAAATTTTTCTTCATGAAACCCGCAGCCCTTATGGGGCGCGGTTTTTTTTATGTGCGCTGGTGCACAGAAATGGCATTTTGGCATAGCTCTTGTATCTGCCTGGGATACAGACGAAGCGTCTTCGGACTGCGACGTTTTGTCATAAACCTTGAGTAACTTAGCCGCTCATGAACCAGGAGAGCGCCGAGATGAACGTAGCCAGCGAGCGAGTTTCGCATCCCCTGTCGGTGACGAGCGAATCGCTTCAAATTCTGGCTCAGTGGTTGAAAAGCAATGGAACGCGTGCAACCCGTGCTCAGGATCCTCGTCGGATGATTACCGACCGCTACCCCGCGGGCCTGTTCAGCGAAGCTGAACTGGAAGCCTTGTTGGGGGTTTTGCAGGGTTAAATGGATTTAAACGAAAACGCCGCTGCCCGGAGCGATCCGGACAGCGGCGTTTTTTATGCGCGTCAGAAACTGTAGGTACCGGTGACGACCAGGTTGCGCGGGGCGCCGGGCTGGATCTGGAAGGCACTGGTGGCCGAGGTGTAGTAGGTGCGGTCGCTGATGTTGCTCAACGCGGCACGCAGGTCCCAGTCGCGGGTGCGGAACCCGGCCAGTGCATCCCAGGTGCCGTAGCCCGGCAGGACCACGGTGTTGGCGTTGTCGGCGTAGCGGTCGCCGACCAGCGTCAGGCCGGTTTCGGCATACCAGCCCATTTCCGGTTTCCAGGTCAGGAACAGGCTGCCGTTGCGCTTGGCGACGTTACCGACGCGCTTGCCCTCGAAGCCGTTGTTGTCCTTGACGATGGTGGCGTCCTGCAGACCGATGCCGCCGCGCAGGTACCAGTTGCCGGTGATCCGGCCGGTGCCGGTCAATTCGACGCCGCGTGAGCGCTGCAGGCCGCTGAGCAGGGTGAACCCCGGGTTCTGCGGGTCGCTGGTACGGCGGTTGTAGAGTTCCAGCTCATACACGGCCAGGGTGGTGCTCAGGTTCTCGCCGAGCCAGTCGCTTTTTACGCCGACTTCCTTTTGCCGGGTCAATTCGGGGCTCAGGTCGTTGCCGTTGCCGGCGGCATTCGGGGTGATACCGATCAGGCCGCCGCCCACGGGCGAGAAGCTCTTGCTCCAGGATGCGTAGAACGAATGATCCTGCAGCGGCGTCCAGACCACGCCCAGGCGTGGGCTGGTGCTGTGACTGTCGCGGCCGTCCTTGATGTGGGTCAGGTTGTTGGTGGTCTCGACCTCGAAACGGTCATGGCGCAGTCCGGCGAGCAGTTGCCATTGATCGTTCAGGCGCAGTTGGTCCTGCACGTAGAGCGCACGGCTTTCCACTTCGGTGTGGTTGTCGCTGGATACCATCATGGCGCCGGTGTGGCTGAGATTGTGGTTTGGTTTGAACAGGTCAAGTGCGGGCACTGCCTGGCCACCACGGTTGGCGGCGAGCGAGGTGTAGAGCTTCGGATCTCGGCGCTGGCTGCCCAACTCCAGGCCGGTCAGCAGGCGATGCTCGAAGCCGAAGGTGTCGACGCTGCCCTCGGCTTCCAGGTTGCTGAAGAGGTTGCGGGTGTTGAGGTCCTGTTGCCAGCGCTGGCGCGCGACCTGGCGGGTCGTGGCGTTGTAGCCGGTCAGGTAGGTGTTGTCGAAGTCGCTGTCGAGCTTGAACATCCCGAGGGTGTGGCGCAGTTGCCAGTTGTCGTTCAGTGCATAGGTGAGCTTCGAGCGCAGCGACTGCGCCTTGTCGTCGATGTAGTCGCGTGGGTCGCCGTAGCTGGTATCGCGACCGACATCGGCCGGGCGACCGTTGATCCCCGGGATACCGCGATCCGGCGTACGGTTGTAGCGGCTGTATTCGTACTGCACCAGCCAGTTCAGGTCCGGCGTCAGTTGCCAGCTCATCGACGGTGCGAACAATTGGCGGTTGCCGCTGACGCCGTCGCGGAAGCTGTTGTGGTCCTGGTTGCCCAGATTCAGGCGCAGGCTGAGGTCCTGCGTGGGATCGACGCTGAGGTCGGTGTAGAGGCTGCGCAGGTCATCGCTGCCGCCCTGCACCTCGACCGTGGAGCGGCGCCCGAATTGCGGCAGCTTGCTGACCCGATTGACGATCCCGCCCTGGCTGCCACGACCGTAGAGGACTGCGGCGGGGCCCTTGAGTACCTCGATGCGTTCGATATTGTGCAGGTCGCGAATGTACTGGCTGTCGTCGCGGACACCGTCCAGGTAGAAGTCGTTGCTGGCATCGAAACCGCGGATTCGCAGGCTGTCGAAACGGGTGTCCGCGCCGCTGCTGACGTTGGGAATGCCGCTCAGTGCCTTGCCCAGGTCGTTGGTTCCGTAGTCGAGTACGTTTGCGGTCTTCAGCGAGTCGATGGCCTGGGGTACGTAGCGCACCGGCGTGGTGGTGCGGGTCGCGGTGCTGACATCCTTGACACGCGGATCGTCCGGGTCGGCCTCGGCGTTGATCGTCAACTCCGGCAGGGTGGTCGTGGCTTGGGTGAATCCGGCGGACAGCAGAACGCAAAGCCCGAACGTAGCGGGCGCCAGGCGGTAGGGGGCAGGCATGACGGGGATGTATCCGTGAGGGTGTGAGGGGTTGGGAAATGTGCGTGAATGTTATCGAGTATTATTGTTAATTGATAACAATTACCAATAACGCGCATGCCTGGTATGTATCTAAATATGTCTGATCTGTTACGTGACTGGCATATGACCGGTTCCTGCAACAAACCAGCAGTCATATCGGCGTTTTTCGAACAGTTGCCCGGCGCTAACCTATCGCTATTGCCTGTTGATCACTTTCCTGGAAATCGCCATGACCGCTCCCGTGACGCTTCACTATATTTACGACCCTCTTTGTGGTTGGTGCTACGGCGCCAAGCCACTGGTGCAGGCGGCCAGCCAGCTGCTGCCCGTGACCTTGCACGGCGGTGGCATGATGGCCGGCAACAGCCGGCAGTTCGTCAGTCCGAACCTGCGTGACTACGTCATGCCCCATGACCGGCGCATTGCCGAGTACACCGGCCAGCCGTTCGGCCAGGCCTACTTCGAGGGACTGCTGCGTGACAGCTCGGCAGTCTTCGATTCCGCCCCGCCGACGAGTGCGGTGCTGGCAGCCGAGGAACTGGCCGGACGCGGGCTTGAACTGCTCGGCAGGTTGCAGACTGCGCACTACCTGGAGGGGCGGCGCATCGCCGATGTCGATGTGCTGCTGGAACTGGCGAGCGAGCTGGGTCTGGAACCTCAGGCTTTCCAGGCGGCGTTCGAGCGCAACACCGGCGCGGTGGCGGTCGAGCACTTCAAGAACAGCCGGGTACTGCTGTCGCGCGTTGGCGGGCAGGGATTCCCGACCCTGGTGCTGGAGCGCGAGGGGCGCTTCAGCCTGGTCGATATCGGTCCCTACCTGGGCAAGCCGGAAGCGTTCGCCCAGTCTCTGCGCGAGTCGGCCGGATTATCCGTGCAGGGCGGGACGGCACCGTCTTGCGGGCTGGACGGTTGCGCGAGTTGAAACACCCTGGTCGCTCATGCAAAACCGCCGTGCCGCTGGCTGATATGCCTTTTTTCGAGGTTGGCCAAAAATTCTTGTCTAATTGCCGAGGATTCACGAAATTGACACTTTAGTCGTGTCGCGGATAGGATTCGCGGCACGCCTGTGGCTATAAGCCATATACCCAAAATAATAAGAGGCCCGCTGCATTCACCTGCAGGCGGGCCTTTTTTTTTCTGCGTGAAAATACCAACACACAGGTTCAGCTCGGGAGCTGCAGGGCGTTTCATCAAGCTATAAGGAAAACAACATGTTGAACAAACGGATCGGTCTGCTCGCACTGAGCATTCTCAGCGCTACCCAGGCCATGGCAAGCGATCAATCGGACGCCAAGGGTTTCGTCGAAGACAGCCACTTGAACGTGCTGCTGCGCAACGCCTACATCAACCGTGACTACAAGGACGGCAACAAGGACAAGGCCGAGTGGGGCCAGGCTGCCATCGGTACCTTCAAGTCCGGCTTCACCCAGGGCACCGTCGGTGTCGGCGTCGACGCATTCGGCCTGTACGGCGTGCGTCTGGACGGTGGCAAGGGCACGACCGGTGCCCAGGGCATCGACTTCTTCGCCAGGGACAACAACGGCGACCCGGCCCGTGATATCGCCAAGGCCGGTGCCGCGGTGAAGTTCCGTCTGTCCAACACTGTACTGACCTACGGCGACCAGATGCCGGTCCTGCCGGTACTGAGCTACGACAACGGCCGCCTGCTGCCGGAAAGCTACACCGGTACCCTGATCACCTCCAAGGAGATCAAGGGCCTGCAACTGGACGCCGGTCACTTCACTGAAGAGTCGCGCAAGAGCGATGAAGGCCGTGACAGCGGTGGTCTGAAGAGCATCAACGTGCTGGGCGGCAGCTACCAGTTCACCGACAACTTCAAGGCGGCCCTCTACGCCTCCGACGTCGAAGACGTGCTGAAGAAGCAGTACGTGAACCTGAACTACGTGTTCCCGATTGCCCAGGACCAGTCCCTGACCCTGGACTTCAACGGCTACCGCACCAAGCTGGACAAGGACTACGCGGCTGATCACGACGCCGACGGCCGTGACAACAAGATCTGGAGCCTGGCGGCCACCTACGCCCTGGGTGCCCACTCCTTCACCGTCGCGCACCAGCGCAGCACCGGCGACAGCCTCCTGGGCTACCCGTACGGTGGCTACCAGCGTGGCCAGGGGCGCGTGGGTGATGGCGGCAACTCCATCTACCTGGCCAACTCCTACTGGTCCGACTTCAACGCCGCGGACGAGCGCTCCTGGCAGCTGGGCTATGGCCTGGACTTCAGCACCTTCGGTGTACCGGGCCTGAGCTACAACTTCGCCTACGTCCGTGGTGACAACATCACCACCTCCACCAGCACCGGTGGCAACGAGCGCGAGATCTTCAACCAGGTCAAGTACGTGGTCCAGAGCGGCCCGGCCAAGGACCTGAGCGTGAAAGTACGCAGCTCGATCCTGCGCGTGTCGCAGAAGTCCAGCGAGTACAACGTCGGCGGCAACGAAGTCCGTGTATTCGTCGACTACCCGATCAACGTGTTCTGATCGACGCGACAATGTTGTAGCGACCTGATCCCAGGTTGAACAAACGCCCCGACTGGTTCGGGGCGTTTTTGTTTGTGCCGGTTGCGGGTAATCTGTGGGGCTTGTGAGTGGATGCTTCCCCAGGATTGAGAGCCGGGCGCCATGACCGTCAGAACCTTTATCGCCCGTCGCCGCTGGCTGTCCCTGGGATTGCTGGCGCTGTTCCTTGCTGTTGGCCTGCCCTACGGTTGTTCCCGGCTGGCCTACAAGGAGCGCGAACTGCTGTTCAATATCCAGCCGGGCACCGCGGGCTGGTTCAACGGCCTGCCGGGCGGGGTGCGGGAAATGCAGATCCCGGTCAGCGACGGCCTGGCCGGCAGTGACTACCTGCATGCCTGGTGGTGGCCATCGAGCCGCGCCGATGCGCCCACCATTCTCTACCTGCACGGTACCCGCTGGAACCTGACGGCACAGGTTGGGCGGATCACCCAACTGCGTGAACTGGGGTTCTCGGTGCTGGCCATCGACTATCGCGGCTTCGGCGACAGCCCCGGTGGGCTACCGTCCGAGCGCAGCGTCTACCAGGACGCCGGCAATGCCTGGAAGCGCCTGGTGCAACTGCAGCCGGATGCCCGCAAACGCTACATCTATGGTCATTCCCTGGGCGGTGCGGTGGCGGTGGACCTGGCCGGTCGCCTGGCCGCCGACAAGCAGTCGCCCAAGGCTGCCGGGCTGATCATCGAGTCGACCTTCACCGACCTGGGCGACGCGGCCCGGGCCGCGATTCCAACCTCGTTGCCGGTGCGCTGGATCCTCTCGGAGAAATTCGACTCCATCGACAAGATCAGCCAGATCGGCATTCCCGTACTGATCGTCCACGGTACCGACGACCCCTACGTTCCGTCGCGCTTCAGCAAGACGCTATATGAAGCTGCCGCGCAGCCCAAGCACCTGCTGCTGATCAAGGGCGGCAACCATATCAACAGCATGATTCTCGGCAGCCGCGAATACGCCAAGGCGTTGCGCCAGGCCTTTGCCGGTTTTCCTTCGACGGCAGTCAGTGATCTCGCAGGGAAAAGCACGGTTGATCGTTAAGGCAGGGTCTGCTTGTGGGAATCCCCTCTGGGCAGAAACGGTAATATTTGCGGCCTTGCAATATGTATAAATATGCCAATAATCATAATTATGTTTTTTTGCATAAATTGACATATTCATGACGCCTGATCGCCTTTACTTTCCGCGCGCGGCTCTTGCCCAGCAGATATTGATGGGTTTCGAGAACCAGCTTCAGCAGGCCACGACCCTGTTTGCGCCACGTCGCAAGGGTAAGACACAGTTCCTGCTGAGAGATCTTGCGCCGATGGCGGAGTCGCAGGGCTTTGTGGTCGCCTATGCGGATCTGTGGTCCAACAAGGAAGACCCTGAACGCGTGATCTGTGCCGCCCTCGCCAAGGCGCTGCATGAGACCAGCCTGCTGACCCGGATTGAAACCTGGTGGGCCAGGCCGAAGCGCTCCCTCAAGGGCGTGAAGGTCGGCTTGGGGATGGACTCCGCTTCTGCCGAAGCCGAACTGAACGAGGCCGGGATTCCCTCGATTCATGAGTTGTTCGAGCGCTTCAGGATGGCGGGCAAGGGTAAGGCGTTGCTGATCGTCGATGAGGTGCAGCATTTGGCCACGCGCCCGGCGTTCGAGAACTTCACCGCCATGCTTCGGTCCCTGCTTACGACTAGCCAGGGGAGCGTTTTTGCAGTGTTTACCGGCTCATCCCAGGATGGTCTGACGAGCATGTTCCGGCGCAGCAAGGCACCGTTCTATCAGTTTGGTTCGCAATTGAGTTTCCCTGATCTGGGGCGGGAGTTCTCGGAGCATTTCGGTCGGCTCTATCGGGAAACGACGGGTTTGCAGTGGGAAGTGGAGCAAGCTTATCGCCTGTACGTAGCCCGAGGCATGACACCCCACTACCTGCGTACCTTGTTCACGATCAGCTTGACTCAACTCATATCCGTCAAGGAAGCCGACAAGATTGTTTGGGCAGGGATGGTGGATGAAGGGCAATTCACCACTTTGCTGCAAGAGCTACCACCTCTGGATCAATTGTTGCTCAGGGGGATTGTCGCCGGATCATCGCTGTATGCCGATGAATACCGACGCTCCTTGGCCGATGAGTTACCGAGCGGCCAAGTGCCTAGCACCCAACAAGTTCAGGCTGGGTTGGAGCGCCTGCGCAAACGGGGTCTGGTCGCCAACCTTGGGCATGGCCGATGGGCTGTCGAGGAGCAGGCTTTGGAGAGTTTTCTGCGTGGGCTTTATAGCGGACTGGAAGCGGATTGATCGAGGAGCCGGCAGATCATTAACCCAGGGGCAGCCTACGATATGATCCATGGGTGCCCCTTTGTTCAATCTTCAGCGTAGCCCGTACGAGTAAACCCCCAGATCACGGCTGTTGTACCAGTTGCCCTTGGCCCAGAACACCCGGTCCTGTGCTTCCTGGAAGCCGAGAATGCCCAGGTAGCCGTCGATCGCCAGCCGCGTCCAGGAGCGTCCCCAGTCCGTGGAATAGAACACCCCGTCTGCGGAAATCGTGGCTTTCGACCACCAGTACAGCCAGCGCGGCGGGTGGTGGTTGCTGGAGGTATTGATCAGCAGACTGTTCTGCCCCATCCAGAAATGTCCCTCGCGCAGTTGGCTATCGGAGCCCAGTGGCCCGAACACACTGGGCAGTTCGCCGACCACACTCCAGCTCAGCTTGGCGGTGTCCAGTTCGCCGATCCTGTTCTGCCCCTGCTCACCCTGGTCGATCAGGCCGATGACTCGTCCATTGCCGTTGTCCACCAGAGCATCGATGAACAGCCCGTCATCATGTTGCACGGACTCCACACGCCACTGGCCGGCCTCCCGCTTGAGCTGCGCGCGGGTGGTCAGGCTGACCGACAGGTTGCGGTCCCCTTCGCCCGGATTGCGCCCCCAGAAACGTTGCGAGACCCAGATGACCGCGTGCTGTGCGTCCAACTGCGTGACATGGGTCTGCAGGTCACCGGTGTCGCTGGCATCCTTGTACCACTCGGCAACGTCCGGGCGCTTGCCCTGGGCATATTCCTGGGTCACCAGCAGCGGCTGGGAGGCAAAGATCTCGGTGTTGGTCGCACCGCCGTCGGCCGAGTAGAACACCCCGGTAGAGATGCCGTCAGGTATGTCGCCATAACCCATCGATTCTTGACTCGGCGAACTCCAGGCCCAGATCTCGTTCTGGCCATGGAAGTACGGCTTGATGTTCCAGGCAATGTGATCGGCCTCGGAGAAAAAGCCCTTGGGCAACCAGCTCCAGTGCTTGCCCTGGTCGTCGGTACGAAAGACCGCGCTTTGTGTTCCGGCAAACAGCACCTGCGGCTTGCCATCGTCGGGTGGCGTATCGGTTTCGGGGCGGTCAAGGCCGCTCAGCAGGAAGACCCGGCTGCCATCCGGGCTCGCCACCAGGCAGGCGGGATCGGTGATATGGGCCACCAACTCGAAACGGCCCTCGGCATTCAAGCGCGAGATGAAGGTGGTTTCCTTCTGGCGCGGGGAGAGGAAACTGGAGAAGGTGCCGGATTCTTCCGCGTCCTTATCCTCGGTCTGCGCCGGTTTGCCGTAAAGCACGGCGTCCAGGTCCACCACGTTGGCGGCAGGTTGCAGATCCTTGGCCTCGGTCTCCACGCGACCGACCAGCCAGGTGCCTTGCGGGGTCACGACGACGCCGGTGCAGAACTGGGTCATCGCCCGTTGCCGGATGTCCTGCACCGCGCCCAGGGTCTGTTGATCCGGGCTGCTGCCGCCCCATTCGAGCTTGGCGCTGAGAATGACCCACATGTACCACAGTGCGATGGCGACGATCAGTATGACCGGCAGTTTGATGAGCAGCTTCAGGCGAGGCATGGGAGGTCCGTATCCAGGGAAAGGCTGGGTAGCTTTTCTCATTTTCGGATGCGGGAGTAAATTGCTGGCGCGGGTGAAAGGTTGGATCTGTGAAGTGGGTCAGGTGGAAAGTCCTCCCGCCAGTGGGCATCGGGCGGGAGGTGGCTGTTCTAGTGCGAAGCGGCGCGTTCCATCTTCCAGCCGATGGCGGCCAGTACATCGCAGCCATCCTGGAGCAGCAGCCAGGCGGCGGTGGAGAAGTGCCGCAGGTCCTTGTCATCGATCTGGCTGAAGCCGAGGCAGGTGATGCTGTACATGAGGTCGCGAGCGGCGTTGCAGCGCTGGGTGGCGCATTCGTGCAGGTCGGTCAGCGGGGCGTCGGCGTCGTAGTAGAAGACGGGGGTTTGGCAGAGGTTGCTTTGGAGCGGCTTGAACTTGGGCATCGAAGTAACTCCTGTAGTTTCCATAGGAGCTACCACTACCTGCGGCTAAACAAGTTAGGGTGGCAGCTATACGCGGGTTAGCCGAACCGGGACAGAAGTAGAAAACCCGGCACACCCATAGGGTGTCCCGCGCACAGCCGCCATGGACATGAAAACTCCAGACAGCAAAAAACGCCAGCATTGGTTAGCGGCGCCTGTGCGGCTACTTTCTGTTTCGACCGGCTAAGATCGAGTCGCCGATTTTGCGACGACCCAGGGACTATAGGCGGGCGTTAGATGGTGCGAAACGAAGGCAAAGTGCCGTTTTTGCAACCAAAGAATTCAGCGCTGGCAGGGCAGGGGTTGGAGCCGGACAAGCAGGCGATGCTTCGTCAGTAGATCTTCCAGCACGCTTGCTCAGGTTGATGTTTTGGGTAAGTGTAAAGATTACTGTCATTACGCCGAGGTCAGCACCATGGCATCCATCAATGTCCGTATCGATGACGATCTCAAAACGCGAGCCTATCGCGAGCTTGAGAAGCTGGGAGTCACGCCTTCCGAGCTGATGCGCCAGGTTTTGCAGTATGTAGTCGAGCGTGGGCAGCTACCTTTCAAGCCGGTCTTGATGACTGAAGAAGACGAGACTCTACTTGCAACCGTGCGCGAGCTACTGGCTGCACCTCAGCGAGTGAAGGTTTCGATGAATGACCTGTTGCCTTGAATTGATGCGCTGGCTCTGAAGGAATGGCACAAGCTGGGTGACACAGTTCGCCAGTAGTTCAAGAAGAAACTTGCTGAAATCTTGCTCAATCCCCGTGTTGAGGCGAATTGACTGCACAGCTTGGCTGATTGCTACAGGATCAAGCTGCGTAGCAGCGGGTATCGTCTGGTTTATCAAATTATTGACCAAGAGGTCGTGGTGCTCGTGGTTGCTTTGGATAAGCGAGCAGGCTGATCAATAAGGCGGCTGATCGATTGACGATAGCCGAAAGGTGGCGGCACCAGGAATCGAATCTATATATAATTACTTGATAAGCATAGGGTTTTCCTGGTGCATAATTCAACTCTATCTCAATATCTACCCTTTCACTGCCTAGAAAAGAGCTATGCAAAATTTGCTAGTCGTAAACCTATCACCATGTCGATGCATTCAGCCAGGCTTTTAAATTTTTCAACATAGTCTATTAGATCAGCTCCAGAAGGGGGTGTGTGATGACGACCTGTATGGGCGCACACATTACGCATCTCTATGAAAGACGTAAGAAATAGGTCTAATCGCCCATGAGACTTGTTTAGGTCATCAATCGAATTCCAAGCCTTTTCGATTTCAAGACCAGACAGTAGTGTTGTAACAGTTTCTGTACCAGGATTCGATTTTGTATTGGCAAATGACTCCCAGGCGAGATAGTATTTTGGTTGATCTAAAGATCCTAGTCGTCTGGCTAGGTCTTCTGATATATTTGTTGATTTAAGTTTTTTGTCTTTTTTGCTAGCGTTTACTAAGGCGTCCGCACCGCCAGAGTAATGCTTAAGTCGCATAGTGACCGGAATTTGGCTTATAGGTTTGTTTAAGTTGTTGATGGCTTCTATATAGTCTTTTACTATATTCTTGAGGTAGCTTTCAAAGTACCCGCTAAGTAGTACTATAACCGAGCAGCTTATTGCATTTGTGCAGGCGAGTTGGTTAGGTTTTAGCGCTGCTGGAGTTGATAGCGATAGTGCTACTTCTTCAATCGTTTCAAGAGAGCTTAAAAAGTCATCCGTGGCTATAAAATTGTTGTCCATAGCTCAAGGTTTCTTTTTGAGGTGCGAGCTAAACATATCCCTCGCTTTGTTTATCCTGGTTTTAATGGCGCCTTTTCCATTGGTGCCGCTTGATACAGACTTGAGGAAATCTGGGTCGCTACAAAGCGTCGTGAAATCAGCCTTTATTTGTGCTGCAATTTCTTCTGTTATTAACGCCGGGTCGTACTCTGACAAGCCGATCATAATTGCTTCAGCAATTGGGAGTGACGGTGGACCCTTCATCATCTTTGAAGGGTTTCTGAAAGAATTCGTACCAAATACAGCAAGGCTATTTACTACTGCGCGCTCAAAGCGTTCTGCATCCATTTTTTCAAGTTTTGGATCTGCAATATATAGCTTGTTACGCTCCTCCATGAACTCTCCGAGAAAGTCTTTGAAAGTGGTATCAATCTTTTCTGGATCAGAAAGAGCGAAGAAGCGCAAAACAATGGAAAGGTCGATCATCTTCTGGTAGATCGGATTGGATTGAGCCTCAATCGGGTCTACAGGTATTTCCCATGCTTTACAAAAATCTGGGTGGCGTGACAGTTTATGCAATGCATCCGTAAAAGGCCCTCGGAAGACAGCATTGCGAACTTCCATTTCATTAGCTTTGACGCCGCCTGTGTTGAGACGATCAAAGACATCATATTTAATGGCCGGGGAAGATTCTTTAAGTAGAGCAATTGCTGAAAGGAAGCGTCTAGTTAGGTGCTTATCCAGACCTCTTTTGACAAGGTCATTGAATCTAAGTCCATTCAAGTCGTCCCAGACTACTAGCCCCTTCAAGGCTAAAGTGTTATTTAGAAAGTTCTGGATTGCGGTGAGGCGTTGTCTGCCATCTAAGACAACATAAAAACCGTAATCATCCTCGCCTAAAAATACTGGTGGGACAGGGACGTTCATCAAAAGAGATTCGATTAAACGTGATTGTCTTTCTTCATCCCAGCGATCACGACGTTGAAACTCAGGATTAATTTTAATGTTATCATCAAGCATTGCAGGAAGTGTGGATATCGGGATATCAAGCTTCTGTGTAACAATTTGGCGCATTTGCGCCTTGTACTTTTTCTCGAAGCCAGAAAGTCCTTCTCCCTCTGGTTCCATTTCGACAATATCGACGTCCGCAGTATTTGAATCGTTCATCTACTTACTCCCTGTCACGATATTCGATGGTTAATCTGCTTGTAAAAAAAATAACGGTATATTTCTAGTTTTTTTGAAAGCATAGAACACTCTCAGTAGTGTTCCTGGTGTTGAGATATTTCTTGGACTTAAGGTTTACATCAACCATTGATCTTGAAGCCTTAAAATCATCTCTTCGCACAATGGTTAGTCCTGAATGGCTTGCCATTTCGGTAACTATCGTGGGTACATCGTTATGGACTTCTTTATAGTGAGAGTCTTGCACCACTAAAAAACAGGGACTTCCATGCTTCAAGATTCTAGAAATTTCTTCGATTGATCGAGATAATGAGGAAAAATATTGCAAATGATTTTTGAAGTAGTAACCTTTCGAGGCGTGCGACTGGTGGTTATACAGTCTTTCTAAGAATAGAGCGCAAGTAGAGCCCCATTTGCTCTCAAGGGTTGGTGCAATACGTTGCACTGTAGATGTTCCAGTAAGTCCTCTGCGGAGTGTGTCAAAATCGGACTGTTCGCATCGGATAACCGCAAGTTCTATGGCGGTAGATACTGCGTAATCTATTCGAGTGCAGTATGGCGGGGACGATATAATTGCATCGACTGACTCATTATTGAGTGCAATGTTTTCTGCGTTCCCAATTTTTAAGCATACAGTTGAATCAGCCTCGCGAGACTTAAAGTCGTTAAGTCCATAGAGCAAACTCAAGCTTCTGATTTCGTCTAAAAATACCGTATAAATAGTGCTTTGAGATGGGCGCTTGCGGTTCAACTTTGTTTTAGGTTGCTTTACCCAGGTTGGGTTTGAAGGTATAAAGTCTAGAAGCAGCTTTCGCGTGGTACGGAACAGTGCTACGTAAAAAAAAGCGGCTAGCGACGAGACTTGATCCATGGCCTTATTGTTGTTTAGCTGGATATATGTTCCGTTCGATATTAACAGATTGTTAATTCTGGTTTCTAAGTTTCGGAGAGCAACAGTACTTCCGGTGTTAAACCATTTTAGTAGAGGCTCGCCATCGCTTATCGTGAGCGCCCCTATGCTAAGTTGCGACTGATCAATTAATGATTTAGCAATTGAAATCAGGCTGGGGCGCTCTAGTGGAGATAGTAGGCGTGCCTTGGCGACTAGAACCATTGCAGGGTTTAAGTCAAAGCCAATGCAGTCGAAACCCTGCGAATACGCAGAAGTTGTAGTTGTTCCACTACCATTCCATGGGTCAAATACCAAAGCGTTTCGAGTCGGCTTCAATGTAGACAATATATTGCTAGAGAACTCGCTGGAGTAGCCGGCGTAGTAAGGAAAAACTCTAGACTCTTGCGATGCCTTAGGGGCTTTGTAAAGCTTTGGATTAGAAATCGCTATATTGTCGAAAGAGGTCGAATGAGACTTCATTGGGTACGACTCTTCATGTCATGTGCAAAGAAAGGTAAAGACCAGAGTTCGTAGCAGTAATGAGCCGTTGTCTGGGGGGCCGCAAGGTTGAATTTTACGCCACGCAGTACCAGATTTCCACGTTGGGCGAGCACTGATCTGATAACGTTTTTTTCAGCAGGAGGATCGACGCTCACAGCCTGCCTAGTCTTTGGGCTACCAGAGAAGCCGCAGGGCCGGGAGAATGTGATGGGGGCCAAGAAATTTTCAAGAACAAGGTGAGATTTTTCACTCTAGGTCATGAGGTCAGATTTCTGCCGTCACCAGTAATCATTGATACCGCTCCGTTCGTAGGGCTTCTCCGTTGCGCAAACGCCGGTGCCTTGCAGAGCTCAATTGTCGATGTGCCGTTTTCCTCTCGATCAATCCGCTGATCAAAACACTCCCGAATATCATTTTGGATCGTCCCCACGTCATCCCGCCAAGAATGCTGAGTGTTATCAGGGATCAAGGCCCCTGCGACCTGTGAGGGTTGTCCACTACGCGGGACTGGCGGCTCCTTACGACCGGGAGCAAGGGCATTTCATGATCTGGCCTCCTGAACACCGTTACCGGTGGGCGGGTGGAGGCAGCACTGGCTGACGAGACCAGCGCCTGAAGATCCTGAGCCGGGTGAACGCAGCGATGCGATGACCGGGGCATGCCTGACTGTCAGTCAGGTGCAGTCCATTCCCTGGTCTGCGGCACCATCATCTGCAGCGCTGTTGCTGGTGATATCAGTGTTTGTCACGCCAATTCTCACGAGGGGAATTGCCGCAAAGCCATGTGCGACGTGGGCTGCAGCAGTGGTAGGAGCGCCCGTCTCTTTCCAGAGAAAGAGACGGGCGCAGGTTGGCGCCTACGAAATGGCCAAGCGGATAGGTTGCTGCTGGGCAGGAGGGTAGGGTGGCTGCCGCAGGGGCAACGATATTGAGTTGGCATCCATCACATGGGTAGTGACCGTACGAGCTGCCGGACGCGAATCGTACTTGGGGGTTGAACCACCGCGGTTGCGGCGTGACCTTTCAGGTTTCTGGCCACATTCGGCTGCATCGGCAGCGCTTGCACCTACTGGTCTACGCCTGTGGACAATATTCGTCAAGCAAAGCGATTTCAGGTGGTTAGCACCTGTGGATAAAACTATCCCCCGGTGGACATCAGTGGTTTTCCACAGACGATTACTGTGCCAGTCGATTTTAATAAGGTTAGGTCCATTGAAACGGGGCGGCTTTGCCGCCTCGTTTCAATGGACCCGCGCGGAGGAGCTTCATACGGTGCTGTGGGTAACTTCACAGCGAGTTTGAGGTGGTGGTGCGGCGGGCTACTCGGTCCTCTTGGCACTGCGAAGGCGCGTGACGTTCTCGCCCGTTTGCTTGGCAAACTCATGCGGTGTCACATGATCCTCGCGGTTCGCCTTCAGAAACCTGCTCCACCAGGTCATGATCATCCGGCGCTCTTCGAGGAACTCGGCCTTGTGGGTATAGGCGGCGCGCACGTTGTTGCGTTCCTTGTGGCTCATCTGGCGCTCGATCGCTATCTCTGACCACAGCCCGGACTCGACCAGCGCACTGCACGCCATGGCTCGGAACCCGTGGCCGCAGATATCCACCTTGGTGTCGTAGCCCATCGTCCTGAGCGCGGCATTCACTGTGTTCTCGGACATCGGCTTCCAAGGTTTGGCATCCCCCGCGAACACCAGGTCGAATTTGCCGGTGATCGCGTGGATCTGCTCAAGCAAGCCCACTGCTTGCGGCGATAAGGGTACAACGTGAATGTCTCCAGCCATTTTCGTACCCCTTGTGGAAAACGGTACGCCGTCGAGTGCCGGGCGGGTGTCGGGGATTTCCCAGATTCCGCGCTTGAGGTCGAACTCGTTCCAACGGGCGAAGCGCAGTTCGCTGGAACGTACGAATACATGCAACGACAGCATCACCGTGAGGCGCGTGAGCGGGCGACCTCTGTAGTCCTCGATACATGCCAGTAGCTCTGGCAGCCGCGATAGGGGTAGTGCGGGTCTGTGAGTTACCCGTGGTGTCTTGATCGAGCCATCGAGATCGTGAGCCGGGTTCGCGGTAATCAGTCGCAGCCGTTTGGCCTCGCGCATGATGCTTTGCAGGTAGTTCTTGATCCTGAGCGCCACGTCGATGGTGCCGCGCTTCGTCACGGCTTCCAGTGGCTGCATGAGGTCGTGGGTGTCCAGCTCAACGATTGCTCTGGCACCGATTAAAGGGAACACGTAGGTCTTCAATCGGCTGAGCACAGTCTTGGCGTGGCCGGGCGCCCACTTGGGCACCATGCTCGCATGCCAGTCGAGCGCAACGCTTTCGAAGGTGCGGCCGTTGATCACGGCCTGGGTCTTGGCTTGTTGCTTGGATTGGATGGGGTCTATGCCGTTGGCAAGCTGCTGCCTGATCGTGAAGCGCTTGCGGCGTGCGTCACCCAGCCCGACCACCGGATAGCTGCCGAGGGCCGTCAGGCCTTCGCGGCCATCGGGTTTCACGTACCTGAGCCGCCAGCCTTTGCGGCCGTTGGGTTGCACAAGCAGGTAGAGACCGTCGCCGTCGAAGAGCTTGTACTCGCGCTCTCTGGGCTTTGCCGTGCGACAGGCGGTGTCGGTAAGCGGGGCGGTGGTGCGGGCCATAAGGGTAGTCTCCGATATCGAAACGGACCTCTATCCTTAAAACTACCCTTATTAGCGCTGGATACCCTCGGAATCCGACGGAACGCCAAAACGAAAAAACCCGCCAGAAGGCGGGTTTTTCGGGGGTTCCAGAGATTTTGAAAGCTTTCTATGGAACCTTGAATGGTGCCGGCACCAGGAATCGAACCCGGGACCTACTGATTACAAGTCAGTTGCTCTACCATCTGAGCTATACCGGCATGTCAGGGCGACGATTATAGCGATTGGCGGGGTTCTGTAAACCCCTGATATTTGACTATTTTTGCGGGCCCAATGGTGGTGGATCGCCGGCTATCCGCCGTCTGGGCGCGCTTCCAGGATCACCGCCAGCAGTCTGGCAGCCACTTCGCGCGCTTGTTCGGCCGAGGCCACGTTGGTAAAGCCCATCAGCAGGCCGCCTTCCTTGCCGGCCGTCAGTTGCCAGTGCGACAGGGCCTCGATGGCCAGCCCCGCCGCCCGTGCGCGCCGGGCGACCTGGGTATCCGGCACATCGACCAGTAGCCGCACCAGCAGGTTGATCCCGCCCGCCTGCGGATCGACCTTGAGCCTGCCGCCGCACACGTCTTCCAGCGCCTTGACCAGCAGCGCCCGGCGCACGCTGTACAGCTGGCGCATTTTCTTCAGGTGACGGGTGAAATGGCCTTGGTTGAGGAAGTCGCTGACTGTCGCCTGCAGCAGTTCCGGGCAGCGGTTGCGCAGCAGCCGGGCGAGCTGTTCGAAGCGTTCGACCTGGGCTCGTGGCACCACCAGGTAGGCCAGGCGCAGGCCGGGGAACAGCATCTTGCTGAAGGTGCCGGCATACAGCACGCGGTCGTGCTGGTCCTGGCTCTTCAGGGCGGGCAGGGGCCGGCCGCGGTAGCGGAATTCGCTGTCGTAGTCGTCTTCCAGTACCCAGCTGGAGTGCTCTCGTGCCCAGTCGAGCAGGGCCTGGCGGCGCGCCGGGCTCAAGGCGACGCCCAGCGGGCTCTGGTGGGCCGGGCTGACGATCGCCAGCCGTGCCGCCGGTGCTTGGCGGATGCCTTGCTGCACCTGCAGGCCGTCGCTGTCGACCGCCACCGGGATCAGTTTCACGCCACGATTGAGCAGGATCTGCCGCGCATGCAGGTAGCCGGGATCTTCGAACCAGCAGTCCTGGCCGGCCATTTCCAGGCTCTCGCAAACCCGTTCGAGTACGGCGTTGTAGCCGCTGCAGATGAACACCTGGTCCGGCGTGCATTGCACGCCTCGGTACAGGCCCAGGTACTGGGCGATGGCTGCGCGCAGGGGCGCGTAGCCACGCGGGTCGCTGAAGCCGAGGCTGGCGCTGTCGGTCTGGCGGGCGCGTTGGGTGATCAGGCGGGCCCAGAGCTTGCGCGGGAAGGCGTCCAGGGCCGGCATGCCCAGTTGCAGTGGCAGCGGTTGCTCCTGTTCGGTCGACGTGCTGTTGGCAGCCGGCTTGCCCGGAGCGCTGGGCAGGTCCAGGGCGATGATGGTGCCAGCCTGGCCACGGGCCGTCAGGTAGCCTTCGCTGACCAGCAGCGCATAGGCGGCCTCGACGGTGCCTCGTGCCAGGTTGAGTTCGGCGGCGAGGGCGCGTACCGAGGGTACCCGGTCGCCGGGCCGCAACTGGCCGTCGGCGATCGCCCCGCGAATGCGTCGATAGACCACCAGGTACTTCGGTACACCCGGTTCGGCGACAGCGGCACTGGCTGGGGGCATGGGCTTTTTCCGGGAATGGGCAGGGCGGTCCAGTCTAAACCCATCGCAGCGGTGGGACATGTCCCAAATGGCTTGTCCGATCTTGGCCCTGTCGGTGCAGGGCAGTGGTCAGCAGACTGGAGGTCAGATCTTCATCGACCCACAGGAAAACCGACCATGACACAACGTCTCGATTATTTTGCCGCCGCACCCCAGGGCTACAAGGCGCTGGGCGGCGTGAAAAGTTATGTACAGGGCTGCGGGCTGTCACCCCAGCTGATCGACCTGGTGTACCTGCGGGTTTCGCAGATCAATGGCTGCGCCTACTGCATCAACCAGCACTCGCGGGATCTGCTCAAGCTGGGCGTCAGCGCCGACAAGGTACAACTGGTGCCGGTGTGGCGCGAGGCCGAGTCGTTGTTCGAGACGCGTGAACGTGCTGCCCTGGCCTGGGCCGAGAGGGTGACCCTGGTGCACCAGACCGCGATTCCGGATGCGGACTACCAGGCCGTTGCGGCGGTGTTCGGCGAGAAGGAACTGGCTGACCTGACCTTGGCGATCGGTCTGATGAATGCCCTGAACCGTGTCGGCGTCGGCTTTCGCCTGGTGCCGCCCGGTGTTCGTGAGCATGAGGAGGTCGCCCGTGGACAGTGATCTGGAGTATCAACTGATCGAAAGCGAAGCCGATTGCCGCGAGTGCTTTGCCGTGATGCGCGAGTTGCGCCCGCACCTGGGCGACGAGCAGTCCTTCGCCGAACAGGTGTTCCGCCAGGGCGAGCAAGGTTATCGCCTGCTGGCGCTGCGTGAGCGGGGATGGGTGATCGGGCTGGCCGGCTTCCGGGTGACGGAGAATTTTCTCTATGGGCGCTTCGTCTATGTCGATGATCTGGTGGTGAGCGCCGCGCAGCAGCGGCGTGAGCTGGGAGCCGGGCTGCTGGAGGCGGTACGACGGCACACTCGGGCGCTGGGCTATCGTTACCTGGTGCTCGATACTGGCCTGCACATGCCGTTGGCGCAGCGTTTCTACTTCCGGCAGGGGATGCTGGCCAAGGGGATGCACTTCTTTCAGGACCTGGAGCCCGCCGTATGAGTCGAGTGTTGTTGCTGAATTTCAGTCCCCACGGCAAGGCGGCTCGTGGCTATCAGTTGGCCGCCGATGTGTTGCAGGGTCTGCCGGGTGTCTCGGCGCTGGTCGAGCGGCAGTTGGGGAGCGAGCCACTGCCGCTGGTGAGCGGTGCCTACGCGACGGCCGTCACCACGCTGGATCGCCAGGCTGCGGCTGTCGAGGTCTCCGAGCAGCAGATCGTCGAGCTGGAGAACAGCGATCTGTTGGTGCTGTGTACGCCGCTACACAACTTCACGCTGCCGGCAGCGTTGAAGCTGTGGGTCGATCATGTGGTGCGGATTCAGCGCAGTTTCGGCGGCGATGGGGCAGGGCGGAAAGTCGGGCTGCTTAGGGACCGGCCAACCTTCGTGCTGGTCAGTTCCGGTGGTTTCATCCAGGGCGAGAAGGCCAACCAGCCGGATTTCCTGACCCCTTGCCTGACGGCGCAGCTGGATTGCGTGGGGATTCGGCAGGTGAGGTTTATCTATCTGCAGGGATCCGTGCGTGGGGATGAGGCGGTGCGCCTGGAGATGGTCGAGGCCAGGAGATTGTTTCTTGAGGGGGTGTTGGCGGTGGTGGGTTGAGGTGGATGGCCGCCTGCGGCGGATCGCCAGCAAGCGGAGCGCCGCCCGGCCGTCTCCCACAATGACCGCGGCCCTCTGTAGGCGCGTGGCTTGCCCGCGAATAGGCCGTCAAGTCTTGCCCACAACCATAGAGTCTCCCACAAGGATTGGCGTGTCTTCAGAAAGGGGTTATTGCCGTTGGCTCGCGTGCTTATGCACAAGTGGTTGGTCGGCGGAGCAGCAAACGGAAGGATTTGTGAACGCGTTCTCAGCATGTTGCAACTGTCTGTTTTTCCGTCGATTTATTTCGTGAACAAAAAATGACCAACCGTCTGTCGGCGATGCAGGCGTTGTTTTCAGCGGCTATGTGCTAAAAGCATCAACAGAGTTATCCACAGGCTGTGCATGGCAATGTGACAGTTAGTCGCGTTCGGCCAGCAGCATCAGGTTGCGTGGTGTCAGTGGGCTTTCGCAGAACTGACCGAGGCGTACGCGGTAGCCCTGTTCTTCCAGATACAGCGCCCGATCAAGCACCAGCCAGAGCTCCAGTGGGCGGCGGAACAGGCCGCGCAGCAGTTCCAGGTTGCGCACTTCGGCCAATCGTTGCCAGCCGGCGGCTTCCAGTTGCGCCCAATCCTGCTCGCCGACTGTGGATAACTCCTTGAGCGCGGCCAGGTCGCGGCAGTAGTCGGCGAAGGGCTTGTCCAGCCAGGCGCTGGGCAGCGAGGGCGTGGGCAGGTAGTCGTCGCTATCGCGCAACTGGCGTTGCAGCAGGTCGAAGGCCAGGCGACGAGCCATGGAGTGGTCGCGCTGGCGGCGTACCCGATTGCCCGCAGTGACGGTTTCACTCAGGGGCAGGGCCAGGTCCTCCAGCGACAATTGCAGCCCGGAGGCCTTGGCGGCGATGGATAAGGGTTGGTAGTGGCTGGCGCTGATGCGGTTGTAGCAGCATGGGGCGATGGCCAGTTGTCCACAGCCGGCGCGGCTGGCGAGTTGCATCAGGCGCACGTGCAGGTCGCCGCAGGCGTGCAGGGCCACTGGTGTGTGGCCGGCATCCAGGCGCTGGGCGGCTTCGGTGGCCATGACGTCCTGCTGGACATGCTGGGCAGACAGGTGGTGATGCTGGCTCAGGCGGGCGCCGCTGGCGACCAGGGCCGGGTCGTATTCCAGGCAGGTCAGTTGCTGGCCGGGTTGCAGCAGTCGACGACCGAGGTGGCCCTTGCCCGAGCACCAGTCGAGCCAGTGGCCGGGAGTGTGGGTGAAATCGAGGCAGGCGGCGAAGGCTTCGATCTGCTGCCATTTGCGACCGGGGACATCGACGTTGAGGCGTGGGCTGGCGGCCGGCAGCGATTTGTCCGGGAGGTTGCCGACGCTGGCCAGGGCTGCGGACTCGGCAGCCAGTGCCGGGAACGGCGCTGGGGCGCCAAGTTGCTCGGGATGGTTGTGACTGTTTTCGGCCTCTTCGAGGCTGCGCTGGCGGAGCCAGGTGGCGAGTTGCGGATGTTCGGTTTCCCACGGCAGTTGCAGGTGGGTGAAGGGCCGTGGGCTCCAGAGGTGCTGGTGAGCCGACAGGAAGGTGTCCAGGGCCTGGAAGCGAGTTTGCAGGGTGTGGCCTTGGAGGATGGGGTGCATGCTGGGGTCCGGGTTGTCGGGGCGGCTTCTTCGCGGATGAATCCGGCTCCCACAGTGTCGGCGTCGTTCGCAGGATTCATGCACGGCGCGAGCATCTTGTGGGAGCCGGCGGTCCGGCGTCCCGGTTTATCCGCGAAGAGGCCCCTCAAGTCGACAGAAATCTTCTGTCGCGCAGGTGATTTGAAACCCCCGCGCGATTCGCATCAGCGCCCCTGGCAGGCGTCGACTCGCATCCAGCGTTCCAGCAGCTTGAACGCCTGCACCAGCAGGAACGAAATCGCCAGGTAGAACACCCCGGCGGTGAAGAACATGTCCACCGTCAGGTAGTTGCGCGCGATGATGGTCCGGGTCATGCCGGTCAGTTCCAGCAGGGTCACGGTACTCGCCAGCGAGCTGGCCTTGAGCATCAGGATCACTTCGTTGCTGTAGGCCGGCAGGCCGATGCGCGCCGCCCGTGGCAGGATGATGTAGAACAGTGCCTTGGGTCGCGACATGCCCAGTGCCCGCGCCGCCTCGATCTCGCCCGGCGGTATGGCCTGGATGGCGCCGCGCAGGATCTCGGCGATGTAGGCGGTGGTATGCAGGGTCATGGTCGCCGCCGCGCACCAGAACGGGTCACGCAGGTACGGCCACATGAAGCTGTCGCGGACCACGTCGAACTGCGCCAGGCCGTAGTACACCAGGAACAGCTGCACCAGCAGCGGCGTGCCGCGGAAGAAGAAGATGTAGCAGTAGGGCAGGGCCTGCACGTAGCGCAGCTTCGACGCCCGGGCGATGCCCAGCGGCACGGCGAGGATCAGTCCCAGCACCACGGCGATGCCCAGCAGCTCAAGCGTCAAGGCCGCGCCCTGGAAGAACTTCGGCAGCCATTTGATGATGACTTCCCATTCCATTATGTGGTCCTCACAAAACCGCGAGCGGCACGTTTTTCCAGGAAGTGCATGCCGATCATCGAGAGGATGGTCAGGCCCAGGTACATGAAGGCTGCCACCAGGTAGAAGGTGAAGGGCAGCTTGGTGAACTGCACGGCGTTCTGTGCCTGGCGCATGATTTCTTCCAGGCTGATGACCGACACCAGGGCGGTGTCCTTCATCAGGATCATGAACAGGTTGCCCAGCCCGGGCAGGGCGATGCGCCACATCTGCGGCAGGATCAGCCGGGTGAAGATCCGCGGCCGGGACATGCCCAGCGCGACGCCGGCTTCACGATGGCCCTTGGGAATCGCCAGGATCGCCCCGCGGAACACTTCCGTGGCGTAGGCGCCGAAGCACAGGCCCAGGGCGATGACACCGGCGGCGAAGGGGCTCAGGGCCAGGTCGGGGTTGCCGAACAGGTCACCCAGGGCGCTCATCAGGTTGACGGTGCCGTAATAGATCAGCAGCACCCAGAGCAATTCCGGGACGCCGCGGACCAGGGTCGAATAGGTGCCTCCCAGCCATTGCAGCGGCTTGTAGGGGGAAGTCTTGGCCAATGCACCGAGTAGCCCGAGCACCAGTCCCAGGCACAGGGCCGAGAGCGCGAGCTTGACGGTCATCAGCGCACCGGCGGCAAGCACCGGGCCGAATCCGTAGAGATCAATATTCATGGGCAAGGCAGGCTTTGCTTGGGGACGAGCGGCACCCGTCGGGCTCTAGGCTATGCACGAAATCGCTTGAAACTTGTTTATGCGGCGTTAAAAACCGGCTCGGAATGCTCATTGACAACCAGTCAAGTCGGGCGCGACCCCGGGCGTTCCTCGCCGGTTTTTGCCTTGCCTAACCTGCGTTTCAAACAATTTCGTACACAGCCTATGGCCCTTCGGGGTGCCGGCCATCGGGACGGGTCAGAGGATGCTGAACGGGAAGTACTTGTCGTTGATCTTCTTGTAGGTGCCGTCGGCGATGATTTCCTTCAGCGCGGCGTTCAGGCGTTCACGCAGGGCGTCGTCCTTCTTGCGTACGGCGATGCCGATCTTGTCGCTTTCTTCCACGGGCTCGCCCTTGAACTCGTAGGCCTTGCCGGCATCGCTTTTCAGCCACTCGTAGTTGACGTACTTGTCCGCCAGGATGGCGTCCAGGCGGCCGGCCTGCAGGTCGAGGTAGGCGTTTTCCTGGGTGTCATAGAGCTTGATGGTGACATCGCTGCCCAGGTGGTCTTCCAGCCAGCTGCCGGCCAGGGTCGAACGCTGCGCGCCGATGATCTTGCCCTTGAGCGAGGCCTTGTCGGTCTTGAACTCGGCGTCTTTCTTGGCGGCGATGAACTGCAGCTTGTTGGAGTAGTACGGGTCGGTGAAGTTGACCGCCTGCTTGCGCTCGTCGGTGATCGACATGGACGAGATCAGGAAATCGAACTTCTTGGTCTGCAGGGCCGGGATGATGCCGTCCCAGTCGGAGGTGACCACGGTGCACTCGACTTTCATCTTGGCGCACAGAGCGTCGCCGATGTCCTTGTCGAAGCCTACGACCTGACCACTGGCGTCCTTGTTGTTGAACGGTGGGTAGGCGGCCTCGATACCCATCTTCAGGGTCTCGGCCAGGGCGCTGGCGCTGAAGGCCATGGAGACGGCAGCGGCCAGGAGGATTTTTTTGTAGGTCTGCATGCGTGTTGCTCCGTTAGCGGTTGCTGGACATGAATTGTTTGCAGCGCGCCGACTGCGGGTTCTCGAAAACCTGCTGCGGCGTGCCCTGTTCTTCCACCAGGCCCTGGTGGAGGAACACCACTTCACTGGAAACCTGGCGGGCGAAGCCCATTTCATGGGTGACCAGCAGCATGGTGCGGCCTTCTTCGGCCAGGGCGCGGATCACGTTGAGGACTTCCTGGACCATCTCGGGGTCGAGGGCCGAGGTCGGCTCGTCGAACAGGATGACCTTCGGTTGCATGGCCAGCGTGCGGGCGATGGCCGCGCGTTGTTGCTGGCCGCCAGAAAGCTGGGCGGGGTAGGCGTGGCGCTTGTCGGCGATACCGACCTTGGCCAGCAGTGCTTCGGCGATCTCGATGGCTTCGGCCTTGCTCTGGCCGAGCACGCGGCGCGGGGCCTCGATGATGTTGTCGAGGATGGTCATGTGCGGCCAGAGGTTGAAGTTCTGGAACACGAAACCGATTTCGCTGCGCAGGCGGTTGATCTGCCGGCCGTCGGCGGCCACCAGTTCGCCGTTCTTCGCGGCCTTGAGCTTGAGTTCTTCGCCGTTGACCAGGATCTGGCCCTGGTGCGGGTTTTCCAGCAGGTTGATGCAGCGCAGGAACGTGGACTTGCCGGAACCGGAGGAACCGAGGATCGAGATCACATCACCGTCACGGGCGGTCAGCGAGATACCCTTGAGTACCTCCAGCTCACCATAGCGTTTGTGCAAGTTGCGGATTTCTAGCGCGGGCGTGGCCTCAGCCATGTGCGTTCCTCATTGTTCGTTGCGCTCCTGCTGTTGGCTGCCTTCCTGGCGAGCGCCAAGCTAGCATAGGGTTCGAACGGGGTAGGTCGGTGCCGTGGCAGGTTGTCGCATCGGCACAGCAGACTGTCGCCCCATCAACAACCGAACACCCGTTTGATCCGTCTTTACCTTGACCGTCGCGTCAAAAAGGGCGCGATGTTGCCAGCTTTGGCCGAGGGTTGGAAGGGTAAACCGGCTCAACGGACAATGTGTCGCCCTTAAATGGGGCGGCCTGACAATTTTTGCCTGTTTCCGGTGCGACCGATGGGTTTGAATCTGGGTGGCTCGGTAACGTTCTGGCTAATTGCCATTAATCTCAATGACTTGCGATCGTCCTCCGGTCGGGTGTCCAGGCCCCGGGAGCCGGGGCGCTGTAATATTTTGGCGCAAAATTTGCGTAAAAAATAAAACACGCCCCGTTGAGTTCCTTTTACAAGGTGCTCGGTAACGCCGGGCGGAGTGAATAGCTCTTCATTGCACAGGTAATCTCCCAATGAGCGGTACGCATAATTCCAACAATCTGGAGCAAGGGCTCAAGCCCCGGCACGTGACGATGTTGTCGATCGCCGGGGTGATCGGCGCCGGGCTGTTCGTCGGTTCCGGGCATGCGATTGCCGAAGCGGGTCCAGCGGTGCTGATGGCCTATGCCGCAGCGGGTACCCTGGTGGTGCTGGTGATGCGCATGCTCGCCGAGATGGCCGTGGCTTCTCCCGATACCGGTTCCTTTTCGACCTACGCCGACCGTGCCATCGGGCACTGGGCCGGTTTCACCATCGGTTGGCTGTACTGGTGGTTCTGGGTGCTGGTGATCCCGCTGGAGGCCAACGCCGCCGCGACGATCCTGCATGCCTGGTTCCCCAATGTGGCGATCTGGGCCTTCACCCTGATCATCACCTTGCTGCTGACGGCGACCAACCTGTTCAGCGTGAAGAACTACGGTGAATTCGAGTTCTGGTTCGCCCTGATCAAGGTGGTGGCGATCATCGGCTTCGTCGCGCTGGGGATCCTGGCGATCCTCGGCCTGCTGCCGACCAGCCAGGTCAGCGGTGTGTCGCACCTGGTCGATACCGTGGGCTTCATGCCGAACGGCCTGGGCGCTGTGCTGGCGGCCATGCTGACCACCATGTTCTCGTTCATGGGGACAGAGATCGTGACCATCGCTGCTGCCGAATCGAAGGATCCGGGCAAGCAGATCACCAAGGCCACCAACTCGGTGATCTGGCGGATCGGCCTGTTCTACCTGGTGTCGATCTTCATCGTGGTGTCGCTGGTGCCCTGGAATGACCCGAGCCTGGCGGCCGTCGGTTCCTACCAGACCGTGCTGGATCGGATGGGTATCCCGAACGCCAAGCTGATCGTCGACCTGGTGGTGCTCGTTGCCGTGACCAGCTGCCTGAACTCGGCGCTGTACACCGCTTCGCGGATGCTGTTCTCCCTGGGCAAGCGCGGCGATGCGCCGGCGATGTCCAAGCGCACCAACGCCAGCGGCACGCCTTACTGGGCGGTGATGTTGTCGACCGGGGCGGCGTTCCTGGCGGTATTCGCCAACTACGTGGCCCCGGCTGCGGTGTTCGAGTTCCTGCTCGCCAGCTCCGGCGCGATCGCACTGCTGGTGTACCTGGTGATCGCCGTGTCGCAACTGCGCATGCGTCGTCAGCGGATGGCCAAGGGCGAGAAAATCGACTTCAGGATGTGGCTGTTCCCGGGCCTGACCTGGGCGGTGATCGTCTTCATCGTCGCGGTGCTGACCGTGATGCTGTTCCAGGATGCCCACCGCGTGGAAGTGCTGGCGACGGGTCTGCTGAGCATTCTGGTGGTGGCAGCGGGTCTGCTGGTCTCGCGTCGGCGTCGGCTGGAGAAGGCCGGGCGTGCAGTGCTGAACTAGGCACCTGCCAGGGCCCCTTGCTCACCGCCAGGGGCCTGGTACCGGCAGTTGATCTGTCGGCGATGTCTCAAGCGCCCTGCGGGGCGCTTTTTCTTTATGCTCCAGCGTCCTGCAGAGCCTGCGAAGCCGCTACATAGTCTGCCTGGAAGGCCGGGCTCTCGATCCAGGCCAGTGCGGCCTCCTCGGTGCCCTCGGTGGACCACTGGCGGTACTCGATCAATGCGGACAGGATGAAGTCTGTCGCATCCTCTTCGCCTTCCTGTTCTACGACCAACTCCAGCAGCGGGTCTTCCAGGAAGACGCGGCACATGGCCTGCTGGCTGGTGGCCTCGGCGTCGCGCATTCTCTTGAACAGATCCGTCAGGTCGACCGACTCGAGGTCGATCCGGTCGTCATCGATCGGCAGCGACTCGACCGGCTCGCTGGCGCGGCGGACGCGGTTCTGCTTGGCCTTGGTTTTCGCCCGTTGTGCGCGCTTGTGTTGCTTGTTCTGGGATGCCATGGGCTTGCGGTGCTTTGAAAAAGGGAACAAGCGCGGATTATCCCAGTGAACCGGAGGAATGCCAAAGAGCATTTTGTCGAGATGGCAAGCCAAGGAACTCGAGCAGAACCGGGTCGCGGACGAATTCCCTCGGGCTGGCCTGGTGGGTGTCGATGTGCGAGGCGGCCTCGTGCTGCACGGCTTCGCGGTCCTGGCTGGCGAGCAGGCGTTCGTAGTAAAGCGTACCGATCTGGCGCTCCAGGGCGCGGGTGGTCCAGTTCTGGTTGGCTGCTTCATGCATGTACCAATGACGAGCAGCTTCCTCATCCACGCGCAGGAGGTGGCGGTAGTGGGATCAGCTCAATTCGGTACGCACTGCGTTCCAAATTGGGAAGTGCTGATAGAAGCCGCGCATGTGGCGTAGGTTGCGTTCGTCGAACCCCTTGCCGAAGTCTCGGGTCAGCGTCTTGGCAAGGGCTGGCGGCAAGCGTTTTCCATAGGCTGCGCGAGCTGCGTCTGCCTGTTCGAACTCAACGATATGCCGGCCGATCTGCCAGCAGGTTTGCACCTGAATCGTATCCACGGCGCGCAAGGCGCGTTGAGGGGCTTGGCGAATCAGGTCGCCGAGGTTTTCGAGTAGAGGGGCAAGCTGTCTGTCCTGCTCGCTGGCGGTGATGGAAGGGTTCGTGGGGGCCTCTTGTGTGAGTGGTTTGTACGCAAGAGGATGGCAGCAGCTGCTTCATCAGGTTTCACGGTAAAAAAACGTAGTCTCAGGCTTTGTAGGCCGTTTCTACTTTGTCTGAGGTCCGCCTTGGAGTTTGCTGAGCTGCCCGGGGAGCTCGCCAGTCAGTTCCGCTTTTCTGAGCCATTGCAGCGCAATGGGCCAAAGCTTCTCCTGGAATCGGCTATGGAAGAATGCGAAATGCCCTACCTCTGTTTCGCCGATGTCCTCAGGTTCGATACGCAGGTGGCTGCGTTCGCTGCCGGTGAAGTAACACAGCAGGCGTTCGATGGCCGCGCGAGTGCCGAACGGGTCGTCCGTAAGGCTAATGGCGAGGAGTTGCGCCTGGACTTGGGGGAAGGGCAGGGGGCCTCTCCTGCGTGCGCTGGGGCGCTTCTCGTAGCGTTTGGTCGGGGTGCTCCAGTCGGCTACTACACCCTTGGGCGTGTCTTCCAGCCAGCCAAGGCGTTTGCCGGGGAAGTAGCCGTACAGGCCGGTCACCAGTGGCATCAGCAGGTGCCACTTGGCGAACATCTTCCAGCGCATGGCCGGGGCGTAGTCGCGCCAGTAGGCGAACTGTGCGCCGACGGTCACCAGGCGTCGGATCAGCTGCCCCGAACTCGCCAGCCCCGCCGCACAGCCGCCGAAGCTGTGACCCACCACGTCGATCGGCTGGCCAGGGAACTCGCGGCGGGCCCGCTGTAGCATGGCTTCGAAATCCAGCATGCCCCAGTCGCTCCAGGAGGCCCTGAACCCGCCCATCGAGGCCGGACGCGATTCGCCGATGCCGCGATAGTCGTAGGTGATCACGTCGAGGCCGTTGGCGAACAGGTAGTCGGCGAATCGCGAGTAATAGCGACAGCGCAACGAAGTGGCGGCATTGATGATCACCACTGGACGCTCGGCCTGGCGTTCGCCATGGCGCCACTGGAAGCCGCCCAGGGCGTAGCCGTCGGCTGCGGGTTCGACGAAGGGGACGGCGATGCGGTCAACAGTGGATAGGGCCGCAGGGCACTCGCTGGCTGTCATGGGAGGGGTTCCTGGCGTTTGCCTCGAAGCCTGCGCGCAGGTTTCGTCAGCGCTCTTGTCAGGCGTCGACGCTAGCAAATTCCAGGCAATAAAAAACCCGCACTGGGCGGGTTTTTTAGTTTCAGCTGGCGTTGACACCACCTGAAGTAATTAGTGGTGCCCAGAGACGGAATCGAACCGCCGACACGGGGATTTTCAATCCCCTGCTCTACCGACTGAGCTATCTGGGCAACGGGGCGCATTAAAAGCGTTTTTCGAGGATGCGTCAAGCAAGATTTCAAAATTTTTTTAATTATTACCGTCGCTTACGACTCAAGCCTCGAAAACACGGGATCATTCGGCGGGTGGAACGTAGCCTTCGGCCTTGGCGTAATCCTCGCCGGAAAAGAACTTGTCCATCTCGCCCTGGATGTACTTGCGGTCTTCACCGTTCATCATGTTCAGGCGCTTTTCGTTGATCAGCAGGGTCTGGTGTTTCAGCCAGTCGCTCCAGGCCTTCTGCGAAACGTGATCGAAAATGTCCTGGCCCTTGGCGCCCGGATACGGAGGGCGGTCCAGGCCTGGCAGTTCTTCGTGGTACTTGCGGCACATTACGGTGCGGGTCATGACGACTCTCCTGCGTTCAATACGTCGGCGGCGCGCTTGAGCAGCTTTTTCACCGGGGCGGCGAGCCCCAGGCGCGGCGGGGTGGCGAGGTTATACCAGAGCCAGTCGGCCTCGGCCACGTGATGGGCGGACTCCTCGACCCGCACCAGCCACGGCTCGATATCCAACTGGAAATGGCTGAAGGTGTGGGTCAGCCCCGGCAGTTCCTGCTGCTGTCCCAACTCCAGCGAGTGCTGCAGGGCCAGGTGTGGCAGGTCATCGAGGTCATCGAGCTCCGGCAGGCTCCACAGGCCTCCCCAGAGGCCGCTGGAAGGCCTGCGGTAAAGCAGGATGGCGCCCTCGCGATTGGCCAGCAGCGGCATCAGCGTGCGCTTCTGGGGCACGCTCTTGCGCGGCTTGGGAATCGGGTAGCGGGTTTCCAGGCTGTACTTGTGGGCTTCACAACCACTTTCCAGCGGGCACAGCAGGCAGCTGGGCCTGCTGCGGGTGCAGAGCGTCGCGCCGAGGTCCATCATCGCCTGGGTGTAGTGGTTGACCCGCGTGTGGGGCGTGAACAGCTCGGCGTTGGCCCACAGTTGCCTGGCCACCTTGGGTTCGCCCGGATAACCTTCCTGGGCGGTGTAGCGGGCCAGCACGCGCTTGACGTTGCCGTCCAGGATCGGGGCGCGGATGCCCATGCTGATGCTGGCGATGGCGCCGGCCGTGGAGCGGCCGATGCCCGGCAGCTCGGTCAGCTTCTCGACATCTCGCGGAAACTCGCCGCCATGTTCGGCGACGACGATTTTCGCGGTCTTCTGCAGGTTGCGCGCCCGGGTGTAGTAGCCCAGCCCGGTCCACAGGTGCAGTACTTCATCTTCCGGTGCGGCAGCCAGGGCCTCGACGGTTGGCAGCGATGCCATGAACCGGTCGAAATAGTTCAGCACGGTGCTGACCTGGGTCTGCTGCAACATGATTTCCGATACCCACACCCGGTACGGGTTGATGTCCTGCTGCCAGGGCAGGTCGTGACGGCCATGGCGGTCGTACCATTCCAGCACCGCCGTGGAAAACTGCTCGGCTTTCATCGTTTGAACAGGCCCTTGAGTGCGTTCTTCAATTCCGGGCTGACCTTGTCGCCGAGTTTCTCGTCGATCTTCTCGCTCAGCTTGTTGCCGGCCGCGCGTGCGGCCACCTGGCCGAGCCCGTCCTTGTCGATGCGGCAGGCCTTGGCGCCCAGTTCCAGCGGGCCGCGACAGCGCAGCGGCCATTCGATGTCGGCAAAGTGCTCGCCAACCTGGCAGGCCGGGTCCGGCATGTCGCTCTTGTCGCCTTCGACGATGACGCCGATGCGGTAGTCCATGCCCAGCACGCGCAGGTCGATGTCGCCGTTGCCGTTGACGGTCAGGCCGGGGATGCGGACCTTCATGTCAGGGTTGCTGGCGACGCCGTTGCGGATGTTCAGGCTGCCCTTGAGTTCCTGGAACGGGGTGTCCTTGCCTCGTGGTTCGCTGCTCAGGGTCTTGCGGTTGAGCAGGGCGATGCCGGTGCACAGTTGCTGTTCCAGGTTGGCGTTGAGCAGCACGCCGTTGTTGAGGACGAAGCTGGCGGTGCCGTTGAGGCTGTCGATCAGCGCCTTTTCACTGTTGCCGGTGCCGCTCAGGTTGCTGTCGAGGGTCACCGCGCCCTTGATCGGCGGCTTCTGGCCCTGGGCCTGCAGCACGCGCTCGACCGGCACCCGGTTCAGCCGGGTCTGCAGGTTCAGGCGCGGTTGGTCGTTGCGCACGTCAAGGCTGCCCTTGCTCTCGAAACTGCCGTTGTAGAGCTCGCCGCGCAGGCTGCCGAGGGTCAGCAGGCCGCCTTGGCCGGTGGCCTTGAGGGCGGCGTTGTCGATCGGCAGCTTCTTCAGGGTCAACTGGTCGAAGTTCAGGTCGGCGTCCACGTCGAGGCTGCGCAGGCGCTCGATTGGCAGCAGCCGGTCGTTGCTCCAGGCCCCCTTGGTCGGTGAGTCGGGCAGCGGCGTGGTGCCGGCGACGGCGTTCGCCTCGCTGCTCATGACTTCGGCCTGGCGCACCTTCGAGGCGCTGTCGGCATCGGCCGACTTCGGCGGCAGGTAGCGGTCGGCGTTGAACGTGTCGCCCTTGAGCTGTACGCGCAGGGCCTGCTTGGCGAAGTCCTCGATGGCGATGCGGCCGCTGAAATTGCTGTCGTCGAGTTTCAGGTTGATGTTGTCCAGTGCCAGGCTGGTCGGCGTGCCGCTCAGGCGGGTCACCAGCTCGACGTTGGTCAGGCTGCCGTCGGCCACGGGTGGCAGCGGCTGGCCGACGCTGGCGAGGAACTTCATCAGGTCGAACTGGGCAATCGACAGGCCGCCGCTGAACTGCGGGGTCTTGTCGAGGTCGCGAGCCTTGAGCTCGCCGATCGCGCGCAGCTGGTTGGCCGACAGTTTGAGGCCGGTCCATTCGGCGATGTTGGCCGCCATGTCCACCAGCAACTGTCCCTGCATCGAGAAGGTCAGGCTCTTGCCTTGCAAGGGATCGCCCGAGGCCTCGCCGGTCAGGCGCATGTCTTCGAACTGGTAGCGCTTGAGCGCGCGGTCGAAGCGCAGGTTGCCGCCCAGCTCGGTACGGGCTCGCAGGACCGGCTGGTTGGTGCCGAAGAAGGCTGTCAGCTTGACCGCGATCTCCTTGCCTTCGTGAACCGGGCCGGTGCTCAGCTGGATGCTTTCCGAGGTGATCTGGCGGCCGGTCTTCTCATCGTTGAATTCGACCCGCGCGTTGTTCACCGTCAGGCTGTCGATGTCCAGGCGGATCGGCTGCGAGGGCTTTTCGGTCTCGGCGGTTGCGCTGCCCGGTGGCGTGTCAGCCGGCTGTCCGGTGGCGCTGGCGGTCTTGCTCGGCAGCGGCTGGCCGATGTCTTCCCAGTTGCCGTGGCCGTCCTTGTCGCGGTTGAGCATCAGGTTCAGGCCTTCGACGCGCACGTCGCTCATCTGCACCTGGCGGCGCAGCAGCGGCAGGACGCGCACCGACAGGCCGAGCATCTGCAGGTCGGCGAACGGCTTGGTCGGGTTGGTCAGGGTCGCCACGCTGGCGTCATGCAGTTCCAGGCCCAGCCACGGGAAAAGGCTCCAGCCGATGTCGCCATTGAGGGTCAGCTCGATGTGGGCCTTGTCGCGGGCTATCTGGCGGATCTCGTCCTTGTAGTCGTTGGGATCGAACCAGTGGGTGAGCGCGAAGCCCAGTGCCACGATGATCAGCAACAGTCCGAGAAGTACCAGCCCCAGGATTTTGCCGAACGCTTTCATGGGCGAATCCTTGTGTTGAGTCGAATTTGGAGTCAGCTGGCGAGTATAACGCTACGAGGACGGTCGGTTGGCGCTAGGTTGTTGGCGATTGTGAATCGACCGGTGTAGCGGTGTTGCCGCAAATGCGTCATCGCCAGCCAGCCGGCTCCCACCGGGAGAGGGGCGGGCCGCTCCCGCAGAGGGGAAGTGGCACTGCGGTGCAGTTTGATTACAAAAGACGATATCAGTTTGCTTTATCTGTAACGCGCAAGTGGTAATCTCTCGCAGTTCGTCTGCCTTTCTGCGGCTTTTTGTCGCGTTCTGGAGCTTCATTTCGATAAAACGACCACGCCTGCGTGCATGAAGGTTGGGAATGAGGTGTGTCCGGCGAACCACAATTCCAATGGGGGAAAACACCAATGAGCACTAGCATTACGGCGGGCAGCGTTGCCGCCGAGCCGGCGTTCCTGTCCAAGGAACGCATCATCGCCAAGCCCGGTTTCAACCGCTGGCTGGTTCCACCGGCCGCCTTGGCCATCCACCTGTGCATCGGCATGGCCTATGGCTTCTCGGTGTTCTGGCTGCCACTGTCCAAGGCCCTGGGTATCACCGCACCGGTCGCCTGCGCGCCGGATATCGGTTTCTTCGAACAGGTGTTCTCGTCGCAGTGCGACTGGCCGATCTCGATGCTTGGCTGGATCTACACCCTGTTCTTCATCTTCCTGGGCTGCTCCGCGGCGATCTGGGGCGGCTGGCTGGAACACGCCGGACCGCGCAAGGCCGGTGTGGTTTCGGCGCTGTGCTGGTGCGGTGGCCTGCTGATCTCCGCACTGGGTATCCATACCCACCAGATCTGGCTGATGTGGCTCGGTTCGGGCGTGATCGGTGGTATCGGCCTGGGCCTGGGCTACATCTCGCCGGTATCGACCCTGATCAAGTGGTTCCCGGACAAGCGGGGCATGGCCACCGGCATGGCGATCATGGGCTTCGGTGGTGGTGCGATGGTCGGTGCGCCGCTGGCGACCGCACTGATGGGCCACTTCGCTTCGCCGACCAGCGTCGGCGTGTGGCAGAGCTTCGTCGCCATGGCGGCGATCTACTTCGTCTTCATGATCGGTGGCGCATTGGCCTACCGCGTGCCGCCGACCGGCTGGAAGCCCGAGGGCTGGACCGCGCCGGTGAAGAAGGCCAGCAACGCGATGATCACCAACCGTCACGTGCATGTGAACGTGGCCTGGAAAACCCCGCAGTTCCGCCTGGTGTGGCTGGTGCTGTGCCTGAACGTTTCCGCCGGTATCGGCATCCTCGGCATGGCCTCGCCGCTGCTGCAGGAAGTGTTCGCTGGCAAGCTGCTGGGCAACGGCCTGACCTTCGGTCAGCTGGACGCCGGACAACTGGCGCAGATCGCCGCGATCGCCGCCGGTTTCACCGGCCTGCTGAGCCTGTTCAACATCGGTGGCCGGTTCTTCTGGGCCTCGTTCTCGGACTACATCGGCCGCAAGGCGACCTACTTCGTGTTCTTCGCCCTGGGCTTCGCGCTCTACGCCTCGGTACCGAGCCTCGGTCACCTAGGCAGCGTCGCGCTGTTCGTGGCGGCGTTCTGCGTGGTCCTGTCGATGTACGGTGGTGGCTTCGCCACGGTCCCGGCCTACCTGGCGGACCTGTTCGGTACGCAGATGGTCGGTGCGATCCACGGTCGCCTGCTGACCGCCTGGGCCGCTGCTGGCGTGCTCGGCCCGGTGCTGGTGAACTACCTGCGTGAGTACCAGCTGAGCCTGGGCGTGCCGCGGGCCGCTGCCTACGACATCACCCTGTACATCCTCGCCGGCCTGCTGGTGCTGGGCTTCATCTGCAACCTGCTGGTGCGTCCGGTGGCCGACAAGTACTTCATGACCGATGCCGAACTGGCCGCCGAACAGGCGCTGGGTCATGACAAGGGCGCCGACGGCAGTACCGTGCTGGAGTGGAAAGCCGCGCCGGGCAGCAAGCCGCTGGCGATCGCCGCCTGGCTGGTGGTGGGCATTCCGTTGGCCTGGGGTGTCTGGGTCACCCTGCAAAAGACCGCCGTACTGTTCCACTAGTTGCCTGTACGGTTAATCCGCACACTCAAATTCGGGTTCAGGGGTTTGCCAGGCAAGGCGCCATGAAGAGTCGTAGCAGGGCTACGGCGAGGAATGGCAACGCAGTCTGGCGAATCCCTGGACCTGAAGTTGAGTCGGCGAATTAGCCACACAGGCCACTAGGCGGTTGTCCTGACAGGTATAGCCCTGACGGTGCTGGTTCCAGCCCGTCAGGGAACTCACCTTCCGTGTTTCTGTTTGTCGTCCGCACGCCTATAATGGTTGCCTTTTTCGCCCAATGATTTTGCGGAGCTGGTGATGGCCGAACGTAAGGCGTCCGTCGAGCGCGACACCCTGGAAACCCAGATCAAAGCCTCGATCAACCTGGATGGCACCGGAAAGGCCCGATTCGATATCGGTGTACCTTTTCTTGAACACATGCTCGACCAGATCGCCCGTCACGGGCTGATCGACCTGGATATCGAAAGCAAGGGCGACCTGCATATCGACGATCACCACACCGTGGAAGACGTCGGTATCACGCTCGGCCAGGCTTTCACCAAGGCCATCGGCGACAAGAAGGGCATTCGCCGCTACGGCCATGCCTATGTGCCGCTGGACGAAGCGCTGTCGCGCGTGGTCATCGACTTCTCCGGTCGTCCCGGCCTGCAGATGCACGTGCCGTTCACCCGCGCCACCGTCGGTGGTTTCGACGTCGACCTGTTCCAGGAATTCTTCCAGGGCTTCGTCAACCACGCCAACGTCACCCTGCATATCGACAACCTGCGTGGGCACAACACCCACCACCAGATCGAGACCGTCTTCAAGGCCTTCGGTCGCGCCCTGCGCATGGCCGTCGAACTCGATGACCGCATGGCCGGGCAGATGCCCTCGACCAAGGGCGTGCTCTGATGCAGACAGTTGCGGTTATCGATTACGGCATGGGCAACCTGCACTCGGTGGGCAAGGCCCTCGAGCACGTCGGTGCCGGCAAGGTACTGATCACCAGCGACGCCGCGGTGATTCGCGAGGCGGACCGGGTGGTATTCCCCGGTGTCGGTGCGATTCGCGATTGCATGGCGGAGATTCGGCGCCTGGGCTTCGACTCGCTGGTACATGAAGTCAGCCAGGACCGGCCGTTCCTCGGCATTTGCGTGGGCATGCAGGCCCTGCTCGAGCGCAGCGAGGAGAACGACGGCGTCGACTGCATCGGCCTGTTCCCCGGCCAGGTGAAGTTCTTCGGCAAGGACCTGCAGGAAGATGGCGCGCACCTGAAGGTCCCGCACATGGGCTGGAACGAGGTGAAGCAGGCGGTGGACCATCCCCTGTGGCACAACATCCCGGACCTGGCGCGGTTCTATTTCGTGCACAGCTACTACATCACCGCCGGCAATCCGCGGCAGGTGGTGGGCAGCGGCCACTACGGCGTCGACTTCGCCGCCGCGCTGGCCGAGGGTTCGCGTTTCGCCGTGCAGTTCCACCCGGAGAAGAGCCATACCCATGGCCTGCAGCTGCTGCAGAACTTCGCCGCCTGGGACGGCCGCTGGTAATGGCCGCGAAGAAGGGCAAGCCGCCGTTCATGGCGCTCACTGCCGAGCAGGAGAGCGAGGCTTGCCACAAGATCAAGCGGTTCATGGAGGACCGCTTCGAACTGGACCTGGGTTCGTTCGAAGCGGCGGAAATCCTCGAGCTGTTTACCCGCGAAATTGCTCCGCACTATTACAACAGGGCGATTTTCGATGTGCAGACGCACCTTAAGGAAAGGTTCGAGAGCATCGAAAGCGACCTGTGGGCGCTCGAGAAAGACTGATTCTCGAGTGAAGCTGAAAAAACGACTTTAAGGTTTGCCAGATGCTGATTATCCCCGCTATCGATCTCAAAGACGGTGCCTGCGTACGTCTGCGCCAGGGCCGCATGGAAGATTCCACGGTGTTCTCCGATGACCCGGTGAGCATGGCTGCCAAGTGGGTGGAGGGCGGCTGCCGCCGTCTGCATCTGGTCGACCTGAACGGCGCCTTCGAAGGCCAGCCGGTCAATGGCGAGGTGGTTACCGCCATCGCCAAGCGCTACCCGCACCTGCCGATCCAGATCGGCGGTGGCATTCGCTCGCTGGAAACCATCGAGCACTACGTGAAGGCCGGCGTGAGCTACGTGATCATCGGCACCAAGGCGGTCAAGCAGCCCGAGTTCGTGGCCGAGGCCTGCCGCGCGTTCCCTGGCAAGGTGATCGTCGGCCTGGACGCCAAGGATGGTTTCGTCGCCACCGACGGTTGGGCCGAGGTCAGCTCGGTGCAGGTGATCGACCTGGCCAAGCGTTTCGAGGCCGATGGCGTGTCGGCGATCGTCTACACCGACATCGCCAAGGACGGCATGATGCAGGGCTGCAACGTACCGTTCACCGCTGCCCTGGCTGCCGCCACCAGCATCCCGGTGATCGCCTCCGGTGGTATCCACAACCTGGGTGACATCAAGACCCTGCTGGACGCCAAGGCGCCGGGCATCATCGGCGCGATCACCGGCCGGGCAATCTACGAAGGCACTCTCGATGTCGCCGAGGCGCAAGCCTTCTGCGATTCGTACACTGGCTGAGGACTGACCATGGCGCTGGCCAAACGCATCATCCCTTGCCTGGACGTCGACAACGGTCGCGTGGTCAAGGGCGTCAAGTTCGAGAACATCCGCGACGCCGGTGACCCGGTGGAAATCGCCCGTCGCTACGACGAGCAGGGTGCGGACGAGATCACCTTCCTCGACATCACCGCCAGCGTCGATGGCCGTGACACCACGTTGCATACCGTCGAGCGCATGGCCAGCCAGGTGTTCATCCCGCTGACCGTGGGCGGCGGCGTGCGTACCGTTCAGGACATCCGCAACCTGCTCAACGCCGGTGCCGACAAGGTATCGATCAACACCGCGGCGGTGTTCAATCCCGAGTTCGTCGGCGAGGCCGCCGATCGCTTCGGTTCGCAGTGCATCGTCGTCGCCATCGACGCCAAGAAGGTCTCGCAGCCGGGCGAAGCGCCGCGCTGGGAAATCTTCACCCACGGCGGGCGCAAGCCGACCGGGCTGGACGCGGTCGAGTGGGCGAAGAAAATGGAAGGCCTGGGAGCCGGTGAGATCCTGCTCACCAGCATGGACCAGGACGGCATGAAAAGCGGCTTCGACCTTGGCGTGACCCGCGCCATCAGCGATGCCCTGGGCATTCCGGTGATTGCCTCCGGCGGCGTCGGCAATCTCCAGCACCTGGCCGACGGTATCCTCGAAGGGCATGCCAGTGCGGTGCTGGCCGCCAGCATCTTCCACTTCGGCGAATACACCGTCCCCGAAGCCAAGGCCTACATGGCGCAACGCGGTATCGTGGTCCGCTGAATACACGGATCACTGGACAGCATGGCGGGCCCGGGTCACTCTTGGGCACGCCATGGATTTCGGTAGTACAGCATGCTCAAACGTCTTCTACTGGCCGTCGCCAGCACTTCGCTGCTGCTGACCGGGGCCGCTCATGCGCAGGAAAGTGCCGACACGTCGCTGGTCCTGCTGACCGAGAACTTCCCGCCGTACAACATGGCGAAGAACGGCAAGAACTTCGCCCAGGACGAGAATATCGAAGGCATTGCCGTGGATATCGTCCGTGAAACCTTCAAGCGTGCCGAGATCCGCTACAGCCTGACCCTGCGCTTTCCCTGGGAGCGCATCTACAAGCTCGCGCTGGAACAGCCCGGTTACGGGGTGTTCGTGCTGGCGCGCCTGCCGGAGCGCGAACCCCTGTTCAAGTGGGTCGGGCCGATCGGGCCGGATGACTGGGTAATGCTCGCCCGGGCCGACAGCAAGCTGGCATTGACGACATTGGCGCAGGCGCGCAAGTACAAGGTCGGTGCCTACAAGGGCGATGCCATTGCGCTGAGCCTGGCTCGCCAGGGGTTGGAGCCGGTGCTGGTGCTGCGTGACCAGGACAATGCCAGGAAGCTGGTGGGCGGGCAGATCGACCTGTGGGCCACCGGTGACCCGGCAGGGCGCTTCCTCGCGCGCCAGGAGGGCGTGACCGGGCTCAAGACCGTGCTGCGCTTCAACAGTGCCGAGCTGTACCTGGCGCTGAACCGGGAGGTGCCGGACGAGGTGGTTGCCCGGTTGCAGGCGGCGCTGGATCAGTTGCGCAAGGAAGGCAAGATCGACGAGATCATGGCGCGCTATCTGTAGCGTGCGTGGGCGGGTGCAGCCCTTGTGGTGAGCGGGATTGTGTAGTGGATGGTTTTTTGTGGTGAGCGGGCTTGCCCGCGCTGGGCTGCGAAGCGGCCCCAAACCCGGACAACTCAATATGCCTGATCAACCAGGTCGCCTGTTTCTGCGGCTGCGTTGCAGCCGAGCGCGGGCAAGCCCGCTCGCCACATTGGTCGCCCACCCCGCAAGCGCGCTCTCCATGGCGAGTCAGCTTCAGCGGTAGACGCCGTCCTTGCCATGCCCCGTAGTGGCCTGGTTGCCACGCAGGGCAATCATCGAACGGATGTCGATCCACTCGATGCCCTGCTCCTTGAGCCTGGGCAACTCGCGTTCCAGCACCGCCAGTGTCTGCGGGTAGGGATGGCCGATGACCACCACGGTGCCCTGCTTGCGCGCCAATCTGATTGCGGTCTGCAACTGTGTGGTGATCGCCGGCTCCGTGCGTTCGTTGTCCAGGAACACATCCCGCGACACGCTGGCCAGGCCGATCTTCTGCGCCTCGGCGGCGCCGACCGTCTTCGCGCTGGTGCGGCTGTCGACGAAGAACTTGTTGCGCCGCTGCAGCTCGCCCATCAGCCAGGCCATGGCCACCGGTTCGGCGGTCATGCGGCTGCCCTCGTGGTTGTTGATGCCACTGGTGAAAGGCACGGCCAGGAAGGCGGCCGCCAGGCGTTTCTGCAGCTCTTCCAAGGGCAGGTCGGGGTGCCAGGCAAAAGGCCCGGTGGCTGGGTCCATGGGCATGTGCAGCATGACGATCTTGCCGGCCTGGTGCGCCTCGCGGGCCAGTTCGGCGGCGTGGGGCGTGTCGGGCATGATCGACGGGGTGATTGGCCCGGGCAGGGCCAGCACACGACGATCCCGAGGCAGGTTCTGCCCCAGGTCATCGATGATCAGTGTCAGGTAGGCTTTCGCCGGTGCCGGTGTTTCGACCGGCGTTGCCTGGGCAACGCCGATCAGGCAGCCGAACAGCGCCAGCAGGGTCCAGCGCCGCATATCAGTTGCCGCGCGTGACGCTCAGGCCCTTGAGCAGGCTCAGCGCCTGCCCCAGCTGATAGTCATCGTCCTGCAGGCGGGCCTTGCCCTTGGCCGACTTGACGCTTGGCCGGTCGGCGCCGCCGTTGCCGTTGCCCAGGTGACCCTGCAGGTCGGCTTCCTTGAAGGTTTCGTCGTCCTGGGCGCCGGTGACCTTGGCCTGGCGGACCTCGATGTCCGGGATGATGCCCTGGGCCTGGATGGAGCGCCCGTTCGGCGTGAAGTACAGCGCCGTGGTGAGCTTCAGCGCACGGTCGTTGCTCAGTGGCAACACGGTCTGTACCGAGCCCTTGCCGAAGCTGGTGGTGCCCATCAGTACCGCGCGCTTCTGGTCCTGCAGGGCGCCGGCGACGATTTCCGAGGCCGAGGCGCTGCCGCCGTTGATCAGCACGACCATTGGCGAGGCATCGCTTTCGTCGTGGCCGGTGGCCGAGAAGCGCAGCTCGGAGTTGGCGATGCGGCCCTTGGTGTAGACGATCAGGCCCTTGGTGATGAAGTGGTCAACCACTTCCACCGCGGCCTGCAGCACGCCGCCGGGGTTGTTGCGCAGGTCGAGGACGATGCCGTTGAGCTTCTTGTTGCCGTTTTCCTTGCGCAGCGTGGTCAGGGCCTTGGAGACCTCTTCGCCGGTCTTGACCTGGAACTGGGTGATGCGGATGTAGCCGTAGCCGTTCTCCAGCATCTGGCTGCGTACGCTCTTGGTGCGGATGATCGCCCGGGTCAGGGTCACGTCGAACGGCGTGCCGCCGTTGCGGACCAGGGTCAGGGTGATCTTCTGGCCGACCTTGCCGCGCATCTTGTCGACGGCTTCGGTCATGGTCTGGCCGCGGGTCGGCTGGCCGTTGATCTTGACGATCAGGTCGCCGGCCTCGATACCGGCCTTGGACGCCGGGGTGTCGTCGATCGGCGACACCACCTTGACGAAGTTGTCCTCCATGCCGACCTCGATGCCCAGGCCGCCGAATTCGCCGCTGGTGTCTTCCTGCAGCTGGGCGAAGTCTTCCGGACCCAGGTAGGCGGAGTGCGGGTCAAGGTTGCTGAGCATGCCCTTGATGGCGTTTTCCAGCAGGGTCTTGTCGTCCACCGGCTCGACATAGGCGGCCTTGATCCGGTCCATGACCTCGGCAAAGGTGCGCAGCTCGTCGAGCGGCAGCGGGGCCTTGGCAGTGACGACAGGCGCGGCCGCCGGAGCGGGCTGGGCAGGTTGCGCAGCGAACGCGTGGGGCGCACCGATCACGAGGGCGATCGTCAGGGCCAGCGAGGTGAGGCGGGACAAATGCAGCATGTCGAACGAACTCCTAAATAAGGTACGGCGCCTATCCTTGCGCGCGACACCATTGGGCCGGATCACTCGGGTGACCCTGCTGACGTATAGCGAAATACAACGCGGGTGCGTCCTGACCGCCACTGTTGCCTACAGTAGAGATCGACTCACCGGCTTTTACCACATCCCCTGCCGATTTAAGCAGGGTCTGGTTGTGGCCATACAGGCTCAGGTAGCCGTTGCCGTGATCGAGGATCACCAGCAAACCGGCACCGCGCAGCCAGTCGGCGAACACCACGCGGCCTCCATGCACGGCATGCACCTGGCTGCCGGCGGCAGCACCGATCATCACGCCGTCCCACTTGCTACGGGAGTCATCGCCGCGGGTTTCTCCGAAGCGCGCCAACAATCGACCATCAACTGGCCATGGAAGTTTGCCGCGTGCTGAAGCAAAAGGGCCGCCGAAGGACTCGCCAGCGCTGGAAACCAGCGGACCAGGGGTCGAGCGCGGCGGTTTACGCGGGCTGTCGTCGTCACGATCGGCCAGGGCCTGGGCCTCACGCTGGCGCTTTTTTTCGGCTTCCTGCTGGGCGAGCAGCGCTTTCTGACGCGCTTCCTCCGCCTCTCGGGCCTGGCGTGCCAGGGTTTCCTCGATGGTTTTCAGGACTTTCGACAGGTCGGCCTGGTCCTGTTCGCGGGCGGCGAGCTTCTGGTCGCGGTCCTTCACGTCCTGGTTGAGCTTGGCCAGGGCGGCCTGGCGTTCCTGGCGAACCTTCTCGAGCTCTTCGCGCTGGCTGTCGAGGTTGCCTTTCTGCACCAGCAATTGCGCCTGCTGCAGGTTGATGTCCTTTTCGACATTGGCCAGCTGGCGCAGGGTTTCATTGAAGTTCTTCAGCTGCTCCAGGCGGGCCTGGCTCAGGTAGTCGTAGTAGGTGAGGGTGCGGGCGAATTTTTCCGGGTTCTGCTGGTTGAGCAGCAGCTTGAGATACTCCTGGCGACCGCTCTGGTAGGCGGCCCGGGCCTGGATGGCGATCAGTCGCTGCTGTTCAGTGCGCGCGCTCTGGAGTTTTTTTTTCTCCCCATCGAGCCGCTGCAGTTCGCTCTCGCTCTTCTTCAGCTCTTTCTGCAGGGCGTCGACCTGCTTCTCCAGCTTGCCCATCTCGGTTTCGGTGCCGCGCAGGTCTTTCTGCACGCCGGATTTTTCTTCCTGCAGCTTGCCCAGCAGTTTCTTCAGTTCGGCAATGTCCTGGCGCGTGGACTCCAACTGCTGTTGGGTTTGCGCGCGCTCGTCGGCGAAGGCCGGTTGGAGCAGGCAGATCAGGGCTAGGGCGATAAGGGCGCGAAGCATGGGGCGGGCAGCACCTGGAAACGAGACGGCCTAGTATGCCCGCCATACGTTGTAAAAAAAACGTCCAAAAGCGGTTGCTTTCAGGCGTTTCCGATAAAGAGGTAGGCCGACAGCACGCTGTCGGCCGGATTTTCAGCTTTTAACGGTCAGTCAGGATCGAAGTACCGGTCATCTCTTCGGGCTGTTTCAGGCCCAGCAGCTTGAGCATGGTCGGTGCCACGTCCGCCAGTACGCCGCCTTCACGGACCTTCAGGTCGCGCTTGCCGTAGTAGATGAACGGTACTGGCTCGGTGGTGTGGGCGGTGTGGGCCTGGCCGGTGCACTCGTCTTCCATCTGCTCGACGTTGCCGTGGTCGGCGGTGATCAGCGCTTCGCCGCCGACCTTTTCCAGTGCGTCGACGATACGTCCTACACACAAATCCAGGCATTCCACGGCCTTGACGGCCGCCTCGAACACGCCGCTGTGGCCGACCATGTCGCCGTTGGCGTAGTTCACCACGATCACGTCATAACGCAGGTTCTCGATGGCATCGACGATACGGTCGGTGACTTCCGGCGCACTCATCTCCGGCTGCAGGTCGTAGGTGGCGACTTTCGGCGACGGGATCAGGATGCGCTCTTCGCCCGGGAACGGCTCTTCGCGGCCGCCGGAGAAGAAGAAGGTCACGTGGGCGTATTTTTCGGTCTCGGCGATACGCAGCTGGGTCTTGCCGTTTTTCGCCAGGTAGTCGCCCAGCACGTTTTCCAGGCTGCCCGGTGCGAAGGCCGAGGGGGCGGGAATGCTGGCGGCATACTGGGTCAGCATGACGAAGCCGGCCAGCTTGGGCTGGCGGGCGCGTTCGAAGTCCTTGAAGTCGTCCTCGACGAACACCCGGGTCAGCTCGCGGGCGCGGTCGGCGCGGAAGTTCATGAACACCACGGCGTCGCCGTCTTCGACCTTGACCTGTTCGCCGATGCGGGTGGCCTTGACGAATTCGTCGCTTTCACCGCGCTCGTAGGCGGCCTGCAGGCCTTCCTGGGCGGTGGCGGCCTGGAATTCGGCCTGACCGTCGACGATCAGGTTGTAGGCCTGGGCCACGCGGTCCCAGCGGTTGTCGCGGTCCATGGCGAAATAGCGGCCAACCAGGCTGGCGATGCGGCCCTTGCCCAGGGTGCGGAAGGTTTCATCCAGCAGCTCGATGGACGACTGGGCGCTCTTGGGTGGCGTGTCGCGGCCGTCGAGGAAGGCGTGCAGGTAGATCTTCTGCGCACCACGCTTGAAGGCCAGTTCGGCCATGGCGACCAGGTGGTCCTGGTGGCTGTGCACGCCGCCCTCGGACAGCAGGCCGAGGATGTGTACCGCCTTGTCGGCGGCCACGGCCTGGTCCACGGCCTTGCAGATGGTCGGGTTCTCGAAGAACTCGCCATCGCGGATCGCCTTGGTGACGCGGGTGAAATCCTGGTACACCACGCGGCCGGCGCCGAGGTTCATATGGCCGACTTCCGAGTTGCCCATTTGCCCGTCGGGCAGGCCGACATCCATGCCGGAGCCCGAGATCAGGCCGTTGGGCATGCTTGCGGTGAGGCGGTCGAGCACCGGTTTCTTCGCCGAGTAGACGGCGTTGTAGTCCTGGCTCTCGCTGTGACCGAAGCCATCCAGGATGATCAGGACCAAAGGTTTAGGCGTGGCAGTCATAGATCCCACTCGCGGCTGGATTGAAGGAACATGGAAAAAGAGTCGCAGTTTAATGGCAAGTTCAAACGCAGTCACCGCCGGGCGGGGTTTGGCCCACCTTGACGGCTGTGTATACTGGCCGACATTTTAACGCCCTGGAACCTCCTGATGGTCGATCATCTGATTGCATTTGCCACTAACCACTACCTGCTGACCGGCGCCTTCGTACTGCTGCTGGCCCTGCTGATCGCCCACGAGGCGAGCCGCGGTGGCGCGAGCCTGAGCACGGCGCAGCTGACTGCGCTGGTCAACAAGGACCAGGCCGTGGTGATCGACCTGCGCCCGAGCAAGGATTTTGCCGCCGGCCATATCGTCGGTTCGCTGAACATTCCCCAGGACAAGCTGATGGCGCGCGTCGGCGAGCTGGAGAAGCACAAGGCCAAGACCCTGATCCTGGTCGACGCCCAGGGCCAGCATTCCGGCACTCATGCCCGCGAACTGCTCAAGGCCGGCTTCACCGCAGCCAAGCTGTCCGGCGGCATTTCCAGCTGGAAAGCCGACAACCTGCCATTGGTGAAGTGATATGACCCAGGTTGTCGTCTACTCCAGTGATTACTGCCCGTACTGCTCGCGCGCCAAGCAACTGCTGGCGAGCAAGCAGGTTGCCTTCCAGGAAATCAAGGTCGATGGCAAGCCACAGGTGCGTGCCGAGATGGCGAACAAGGCCGGGCGTACGTCCGTGCCGCAGATCTGGATCGGCAGCCAGCACATCGGTGGTTGCGATGACCTGTACGCCCTCGAGCGCGCCGGTAAACTCGACGCATTGCTCAACGTCTGACTCTGAAACCCTAAAGACCTGAAGATCAAGAAGGATCTGCCATGACTGACCAACAGAACACCGCTGCCGACGAAGAAAGCCAACCGCAATTCTCCCTGCAGCGCATCTACGTGCGTGACCTGTCCTTCGAAGCCCCGAAAAGCCCGGCGATCTTCCGCCAGCAGTGGGAGCCGAGCGTTGGCCTGGACCTGAACACCCGTCAGAAAGCCCTGGAAGCCGACTTCCACGAAGTGGTGCTGACCCTGTCGGTTACCGTCAAGAACGGTGAAGAAGTGGCCTTCATCGCTGAAGTCCAGCAGGCGGGTATCTTCCTGATCAAGAACCTCGACCCGGCTTCGATGAACCACACCCTGGGCGCGTTCTGCCCGAACATCCTGTTCCCGTACGCGCGTGAAGCGCTGGACAGCCTGGTGACCCGTGGCTCGTTCCCGGCACTGATGCTGGCTCCAGTGAACTTCGATGCGCTGTACGCGCAGGAACTGCAGCGCCTGCAGCAGGAAGGTTCGCCGACCGTCCAGTAAGGGCAGGGTCGTTGTGGTTGGCCTTTTGGTCGGCCACAGATGAAAAAAGCGCCTTGCGGCGCTTTTTTTTATGCGGTGCGGGTTTATACGGCCCCGGCAAAGCCCAACTGGCGCCAGCCCTCGTAGACCGCCACGGCCACGGTGTTGGACAGGTTCAGGCTGCGGCAGCCTTCACGCATCGGCAGGCGCAGGCGTTGCTCGCCAGGCAGGCTGTCGAGCACCTCGGCGGGCAGGCCGCGGCTCTCCGGGCCGAAAAGAAAGGCATCGCCTTCGGCGAATTGGGTATCGTGGAACAACCGCGAGCCCTTGGTGGTGAAGGCGAACAGGCGTGGCTGGCCGAGGCTTTCCAGGCAGCTGGCCAGGTCCGGGTGGACCTTGAGCGTGGCGTATTCGTGGTAGTCCAGGCCGGCGCGACGCAGGCGCTTGTCATCCAGTTCGAAGCCGATAGGCTCGATCAAGTGCAGGTGGCAACCGCTGTTGGCGCACAGCCTGATAACGTTGCCGGTATTCGGCGGAATTTCTGGTTGGAAAAGGATGACGTGAAACATGCACGGCTCCGAAGATGAAGATGGGCAGCATTCTACCCCCGATGAGGACCCGCGGCCGAAGGTAATGCTGCGGGTGATGGGGTCCCTGGCGATTTTCGGGGTGATGGTGGGGTTGATGATAGGTCGCCTGACCAATCCCGAGCCCGCGCAGTTGCAGCAGGTCGACGCGGCGGACGATGCGCTGGTGGTGTGGTTTTCCAGCGAGCCGAAGGTCCATGGTGAGCAGGTGGATGGCACCGTGGCGCTGCTGTTCGATGCCGAGGGCAAGGCGCAGGCTGGCCGCCTGAAGGTCGCCGGCAAGGACGCCAATTGGCGGCTGCGCCTGACGGACAAGGGAGTATTGCTGACGCTGGTGGCCGCGCGTCCCCTGCAGGGGGATTGGGCCGGAGCCAAGGTCGAGGGTCGCTGGAGATTGGCGATCAACCTGCGCGAGGAATAAAAAAGGGAATCTCCGGCCTGCCTGTACCAAAGCTCCCTGAAGGGTTCGGGACTCGACACGGTGCGAGTTCCGGCGATTAAAGAGGGAATCCCTGGCCTGCCTGTACCAGGGCTCCCGAAACGGTCTGGGGCTCGTCGCTACCAGCGGTGTGAGCCCCGGGTGTTAAAGAGGGGATTCTCGGCCTGCCTGTACCGAGGTCCCCGAAACAGCTGGGACTCGCCACTTTGTGTGGGGTGAGTCCCGGATCAAAGATGGGGATTCCCGGCCTGCCTGTACCAGGGTCCCCAAAACGTGTGGGACTCGTCGCTCTGAGCGGTATGAGTCCCGGATGTAAAGAAGGGGATTCCTTGGCCTGCCTGTACCAAGGCCCCCAAAACTGGGTCTTGCCAGGGTTATTGCAGAGGGCGTGCCAGCTTTGGGAAAGTGCTTCAGGTTGTGTGCGATTTTTTTCTGAAGTGGCTGCAGGCCCCGGAATCCGGGACGTTTCACGCAAGAGCGCGCAAGAGCCTGCCAACTGCTGGGCCTTGGGGGCTGCCCGATCACGGGTCAGGGCGCATTCTCATGGTGCGTTGGTCGATGGTTGCCTGCGGTGGAAAGCCCTCAGATTGTTCCCATGCTTTGCGTGGGAATGCCTCCCCGGACGCTCGGCGGCCCTTGTGACGCGGAGCGTCACTGGCTGCATTCCTACGCAGAGCGTGGGAACGATCAGAGTGCTAATAAAAAGCCCTCGGTAGCCGGGCTACCGAGGGCTTCGTTCGACGCGGGGGGATCAGGCTTCTTCGCTGTCCTCGTCATCCCCGCCATCGACCTTCATGCCCAGCTCCTTGATCTTGCGGGTCAAGGTGTTGCGGCCCCAGCCCAGCAGCACGGCGGCGTCGCGAC